>CAKRLG010000017.1 GCA_934359255.1 uncultured Ruminococcus sp. | reverse complement strand
GTCGAGGGTTTGACCTGGAACGGTCGATCGCAAACAAGAGAGAAACAGGATGTTAAGTGTATGCAGTTTTGAAGGTATATACCTTCAATTAAATATAGGGGATTAGTTCAATGGTAGAGCACCGGTCTCCAAAACCGTCGATGGGGGTTCGAATCCCTCATCCCCTGGATAGTAAGAACAACAGTTACCTGTTGTTCTTTTTTTTTGTAGTGCCATTGTATATCAATAATTGGTATTGTTATATCTTGTCATTTTAACTGTGAAATTATATAATAAAAACAGCCTATACAGCGAATACAAAAGAAGGGGGAAGGAAGCGTGAAAAAGTTTATCAAAGAATTTCGAGAATTTATCAACCGTGGAAATGTGATGGATATGGCTGTCGGTATCATTATTGGTGGTGCTTTTACCAGTATCGTATCTTCTTTGGTTGATGATATCATTAATCCGATTCTTGGACTGTTCGGTGGTATGAATTTTGATCAGCTGAAATGGAACATTTTAGGCGAAGTTACTTTGAATTATGGTAAGTTTATCTCAGCTGTATTGAATTTCCTGATCATGGCACTGGTGATCTTTACGATTATGAGAGTTATGAATAGTGCGGCTGAAAAGCTGAATCATAATAAAGAAGAAAAACCGGCTGCACCGACAACGAAGAAATGTCCTTATTGTAAGACAGAGATTGCCATTGATGCAACCAGATGTCCGCATTGTACTTCGGTTCTGGAAGAAACCAAAGAGACGAAATAAAAACAATATATATAAAATCCCCGGAGGATTTTTCTGGAATCAGACCAGATTATCTTCCGGGGATTTTTGTGTTATATAGGTATGGATATTCGGGTTACAAGTTGAGTTTCGTGCTCTACTGCCATTTCATCCAGAACCGCTTCTTTATAACAGTAAGTTCCAGGTGTCAGGTTATTTTCACGAATATAGGCCAGGAGAGTTTGAAAAGCCTGATCAGCCTCGTAGTAGTTACCTTTGAGATAGATGACAGCATACCTTCCTGCTGGTTTGAGCATCCAAGGGTGACCGGTTGGTGGTTGAATTACCTTGGTGAAAAAGTGAGCGTACACATCCTGATGGCCCCGGAACAGTTCCTCGGTGGCGAGCATGGCACCGTAGGGGTGACCGGCATTTAACAGATTGTGGTTGCAGTATGCGATATGCTGATAAATGGCGGAAAAGATCTTTTCGTGGTCACTGGTATGTAACGGGGGGCTGACGATCAGATATTCTTCGGGGAAGTCTTCCAGGTTTACGGCTGAAACTGAATCAGAAAAGTGCAGATGTTCACCGGTGTGGATCAGCTGAAGCTTGGTATCGATCACCTGCCGAATACGGCGAAGATGTTCGAGTTCCGCTTCTACTTTTTTTTGTTGTTGTAACAGCAGAGTCTGCAGATCTTCGGGATTTTTATGGTCAATGTATTGTTTGATCTCTTTTAAGGGCATGCCGATTTCTTTGAGACAGGTGATTGTAAAAAAGGTATCACACTGATTTTCACTGTAATAACGGTAGCCTTTTTCATCGGTATAGGCTGGGGAAAAGAGGCCGATTTCATCGTAATGGATCAGTGTACGCTTGTTTGTATTGCATAATTTTGCAAAATCACCTGTTTTTATGCATGGAATGGAAAATTTCTGCATAAATATACATCCTTTCTATTGACTATACCGTAACGGTATACTTTATTATAGGCGAGGCTTGAAAGAAACACAAGTCCGTATCAGGACATAACATGATATGTATGAACAAAAAAATAAAATAAGAGGTAAGTTGCTGTGAATAGAACGAACAGTAACCGAAAAAAAGCAAAGGAGAACATACTATGCCAGGATTAAGTAACAGGGTACAGACATTTACGGATTCGGTGATCCGCAGAATGACGCGAATCAGTGATGAGTATGGAGCTATAAATCTTTCTCAGGGATTTCCGGATTTTGATCCGCCGAAGGAGATTATGGATGCGCTGGCGAAGGCAGCTTATGAGGGACCGCACCAGTACTCGATTACCTTTGGAGCAGAGAACTTCAGGGAGGCACTTGCAAGAAAGCAGGAACGGGCGATTGGACGGACGATTGATCCGGATAAGGAGATTGTTGTGACCTGCGGTGGTACGGAAGCGATGATGTGTGCGATGATGACCATCTGCAATCCAGGGGATAAGGTTATGGTATTTTCTCCGTTTTATGAAAATTATGGAGCAGATGCGATTTTATCCGGAGCAGATCCGATCTACATTCCACTGGTTCCACCGGAATATCATTTTGATATGAGTCTGGTGGAAAAAGGATTTCAGGAAGGAGCGAAGGCGATCATCGTATGTAATCCGTCAAATCCGTGTGGTAAAGTATTTTCCAGAGAGGAACTGATGGGAATCGGTGAACTTGCAGTGAAATATGATGCGTTCGTGGTAACGGATGAGGTGTATGAGCATATGGTATATGCACCATATCATCATACTTGCATGGCCTCTCTGCCGGGTATGTATGAGCATACGATCACCTGCAATTCTCTGTCAAAGACGTATTCTATTACCGGATGGAGACTGGGATATCTGATCGGACCGGAAGAAGTGATCGAGGCAGCGAAGAAAGTTCATGATTTTCTGACTGTTGGAGCAGCTGCACCTTTACAGGAAGCCGCTACGGTAGGACTGAATTTCCCAGAGAGCTATTATACGAAACTTCTGGAGACATATACAAAGAAACGTGAGTATTTCCTGGCTGGTCTGGATCGGATCGGACTGAAACACAATGTTCCGCAGGGAACCTATTTTGTGCTGATTGATATTCAGGAGTTTTTGGATCTGCCGAAGTTTGTGGGCTATACGGATCTGGAATTCTGTGAGTGGATGATCAAAAATATCGGTGTTGCTGCGGTACCGGGATCCAGTTTCTTTAAGGAAGATGTAAACCATCTGATCCGTCTGCATTTTGCGAGAGAGGAAGCAACAATTGATGAGGCGCTGGAACGTCTTGGCAAATTAAAGGAGTTGTTGAAATAATGAATGGAGAAAAAGTTTTCTTTTGTAATTATTCTATTGGGACAGATACATGGAAAGAAGTTCCGTCTGTGTGCAAGTTGTACGGAAAACGGATCCTTCTGATCGGTGGGGAAAAAGCACTGCATGCGGGAAAAGAGCGTCTGGTGCAGGCAATCGCCGGAACAGATATGGAACTTGTGGAGACGGTTATTTTTGGGGAAGATTGTACTTATGAAAATATTCATCACTGGGCGGCATATGCAAAAGAAAAACAGGTGGATATGATCTTTGGTATGGGTGGCGGAAAAGCGCTGGATACGGCAAAAGGAGCCGGATATGAGGCAGGTCTTCCGGTCTTTACATTGCCGACGATCGCGGCGACCTGTGCGGCAACAACGGCGCTTTCTGTTGTATACAAAGAAAATGGAACATTTGACAGTTTTTATTTTTATGAGCATCCGGCGAGACACTGTTTTATTGATCTGGAAGTAATCGCAAAAGCACCGGCAAAATATTTGCAGGCAGGAATGGGAGATACCCTTGGAAAATATTTTGAGTGCCATTTTGCAGCGCGGGGAGATCAGCTGGAACACAGCTCGGCACTGGGAAGAGAAATCAGCAATATGTGTTATACGCCGCTTATGGAATATGGCGTTCAGGCGTGGAAAGACTGTCAGGAAGACAGAGTATCGACAGCACTCAAACAGGCGGTGCTTGCTAATATCGTAAGTACCGGGCTGGTATCGCTGCTGGTGCTGGATGAATATAACTGTGCGATCGCCCATTCGGTATGTTACGGACTGGATGTACTTCCGGGATTTGAGGAAACTTATCTGCATGGAAATGTGGTAGCTTACGGGGTGCTTGTGCAGCTGGCGGTAGATGGTCAGTTGGATGAGGCGCGGAAGCTGAAGCGATTTTTGCAGAAACTTGAGATCGCAACGACACTGTGGGAAATGCAGGTTCCACTGGAGCGGCTGATTCTTGCACCGGTATTGAAAGAAACGGTGGATGGACCGGATATGAAACATATTCCATATGAGGTGACAGAAGATATGATCTATCAGGCAATGGAAGATGTGGAAGCACTGGAATGCTGATGGTGCGTGGATTACGAACTGTAAGCAAGGACAATAAGAGAAAAGTGAATCTGAATTGGAGAAACAGAAGACGGTGTCGATAACAGATTATGAAAATAAAATAAAGAGAGGAAAAACAATGAAGGAAAATCATGTAAATGCGAAGAATCTGCTGAAGTTTATTCTTGGTTCCGCATTTGGAATCGCCATGTTTCTGGTGCCGATTCCGCAGGGGGAATCATTTACGACTTTACTGGATTATCTTAAAAACTTTTTAAAGAGCCTTTTTGGAGGCTCTCTGCCGTATATCTTACTGGTTATCGTTGTGGGATCGGCGGTTCTTACGGTATATGACTATATCTGTAAACCGGACTGGATCCGAAAGAATCATTATCTGAGCAAGGCATTTTCGACGACACCGCTGTATCTGGTATCAAAGGTGATTGGTGCGATTGTGATCGCGATGGTGGTACTGGGAAAAGGACCGGAATTTATCCTGTCTGCGGATACCGGAGCAAGTATGGTAAGCCTGAGCGGTACATTGTTTTGTATCGTACTGGGATTCAGCTTTATCCTGCCGTTTCTGACGGACTGTGGAATCATGGAATTTCTCGGTGTACTGCTGCGCCCGGTAGTACGTCCGCTGTTTCATGTACCGGGAAGAGCTTCGGTCGATCTGATTGCTTCCTGGTTCGGTGCGTCTAATGCTGCAGTTATCCTGACCAGAGAGCAGTATATGAAAGGATTCTATACAAAAAGAGAGGCCGGTTATATTATGACGAACTTCTCCCTGGTATCCATTCCGTTCTGTCTGCTGGTTGCAGATACCGTAGGAATCTCGAATCTGTTCCCGGCATTCTATCTGTGTATCTGCCTGGTAGGAATCATCCTGGCAGTGATCATTGCGAGAATCCCACCTATCCGGACAATCCCGGATACTTATCAGGAACAGGCGGGAAAACAGCTACATGAGGAAGTGCCACAGGAAAAAGGAATACTGAATTATGCGCTGGAGATCAGCTGCAAGCGTGCAGAAGGATTTAAAGTAAAAGGTCTGCTGGCAAGTGGTATGGAAGTAGTCATGGGTATGGTCTTTGATCTGATTCCGATTGTGATCGCATGGGGAACGATCGCACTGGTGATTGCAACTTACACACCGGTGTTCAACTGGATTTCTTACCCGATGGGATTATATATGAAGCTGTTCGGGGTGAAAGAGGCCTTTGCGGCGGCACCTGCTACACTGGTAGGATTTACCGATATGTTTATTCCGGCACTGCTTCTTGGAAGCATCAGTTCGGTAAAAACCAAATTTATCGTAGGTGTACTTTCTCTGGTGCAGATTATATATCTGACAGAGGTTGGAACCATTATTATCAAGAGTGAAATCCCGTTAAATCTGTGGAAATTATTCCTGATCTTTATGGAAAGAACTTTAATTGCAATTCCGTTGATTGTGCTATTTGCAAATCTGTTTTTATAGGTTATAATGAAGTTTCGGTACAAAGAATATTGTACCGGAACTTTTTTCGTATGAAAGAAGAAAAGAAAACAGGGGAAAGTGAGCAAAAATGTGATGGATTACAAGTTGTTGTTGGATATGGCGGTGTTTGCCGGGGATATCCTGATGCAAAACGGGGCAGAGACATATCGGGTGGAAGATACAGTCTACCGGATCCTGAAGAAATCGAATCTGAAGACAGTACAGGTTCTGGTGATGATGACAGGATTTGTTGCCACGCTGGATGATCCGACTATGGATTCGCTGACTGTTGTGCGAAGGATCCAGAGTCATGGTACAAATCTGGAAAAAATTGACCAGGTGAATCAGATATCCAGAGAATTTTGTAATGATGATCTTACACTGGAACAGGCGTTTAAACAGATGAAGGCACTGTGGAAGGAAAAAGAACCGCCGAAGATACGGCTGTCGGCATTTGCCTTTCTGACCGGTGGATTTGCCGTCATGTTCGGCAGTAACTGGGCGGAAGCGATCGTGGCAGCAGTTGTGGGCCTGGTCGGAGCCGTGGTGCAGTTTTCATGTAAAAAAGGACATATGCATATGTTTGTGGAAAATATCGTGTGTTCTCTCTCCGTGGCAGTTGCCATCGGCCTTTTGACTGCTGTACTTCCGGGAACCTATGATACAGATCTTCTGATCATCAGCTGTATCATGCCTTTTGTTCCGGGAGCGGCTATCACAAATGCGGTCTTTGATACGCTGCATGGAGATTATCTTTCCGGGCTTGCAAGGGCGGCTGAAGCTTTTGTGATCGCACTGGCGGTTGCAATCGGTATCGGTATGGGATTGTTTGTGATGGCAGCAGTCCTTGGAAGATAGGGGGAGAAGACGATGACAGACATGATTATACAAAGTATCGGCGGGATTGCTGCTGTGTACGGCTTTGCAAGAATATTAGGAGTGCCGAAGAAATTCTTTTTATGGGCGGGAATCGATGGAGGTATCGGCTGGTTTGTATACCTTTTGGTGGGAGCAATGACACATTCGGAGCTTCTGGGAGCATTTTTCGGAGCAGCGGTGATATCTGTAGGCGCAAATGTGTGCGCGAGAGTATTTAAGACACCGGTGACAATGATATTGATTCCTGCGAATATGACACTGGTTCCGGGTGCGGGAATGTATCGGATCGTATATCATATTTTATATCCGGAGGGAGAGCAGGCGGCGTATTATTTTCAACAGACATTACTGATGGCAGGAATGATCGCGATTGCTATGTTTATTGTTAATATTATATGGAACTCGGTAACGGGATCCATGAAAAAAAGAAGGGATCACAGAAATGAAACAGTGGAGTAAAAAGAAAAAAGGGGTTGCGATAGCAGCAGGAGTGGTGCTGCTTGGTCTGGCGGGCACATACGGATATCAGGTTTCGGTATATCAGAATCATTTTCTGCCGGGAACCAGGATCAACGAGCTGGACTGTGGGAAAATGACAGCAAAAGAAGCTGAAGATGCATACAGAAAAGAAACAGAGACCTATCAACTGACATTGACATTCCGGGGAGACGAAAGTGAGACCATAGAGGGAAAGGATTTTGATTATACCTATCAGGATGATGGAGAAATTGAAAGTTTTTTAAAAAAACAGAATCCGTTTTTATGGATGAAATACTGGTTTGAACAGTCAGAGTACGAACTGAAAAGTGGAATCGTCTATGATGAAAACAAACTGGAAAAAAAGCTGAACAATCTTACACATCTGTCCAAAGAATCACAGGAAGCACCGGTGGATGCGAAAATTGTTTATAAAGAAGATCAGTTTGTGATCAAAAAAGAAAAACAGGGAACGACGATCGATACGGATGCACTGGGAAAAGCTGTGGAACAGGTATTGAAAGAGGGAGAAGAAACACTGGATGTGGAACAGGCAGACGGATATGTAAAGCCTGCAGTTACCAAAGACAGTGAACTTCTTGCCAAGCAAAAAAAACAGTTAAATGAACTGGCAAATGTACAGGTGACATATGAGCTTCCCGAGGGAGAGAAAGTTCTGAACGGAAATACGGTAAAAAAATGGCTGGTTCTTGATGAAGCCGGCAATTACAGTCTGGATCAGGATAAGATGAATGCGAAAATTAAAAAATATGTAAAGAAACTGGCGGAGGAAGTCGATACCCTTGGAAAAGAAAGACCATTTCATACGACTTCAGGACTGGATGTGACTGTGTCCGGTGGAAATTACGGCTGGAAGATTGATCAGAAGGCAGAAATTAAGGTTCTGAAAAAGAATATTAAAAACCAGAAGCAGGTAACGAGAAAGCCGGAGTACAGTCAGGAAGAGCTGTATACAGATAACCATGGTCTGGGGGATACTTACATAGAAGTTAATCTGACGGAACAGCATCTGTATTATTATCAAAAAGGAAAAGTGGTGCTGGACACCCCGTTTGTGTCCGGAAGAATGACAAAAGATCGGTTTACTCCGCCGGGAGTGTATTTCCTGACTTACAAGCAGAAAGACAGAATCCTCCGCGGACGCCCGAATGCCAGCGGACAGCCAAGTTATCAGTCACATGTCAATTACTGGATGCCGTTTAACGGTGGAATCGGGCTGCACGATGCTTCGTGGAGATCAAGTTTTGGAGGAAAGATCTATATTTACAGCGGTTCCCATGGCTGCATCAATCTGCCGGGGAAAAAGGCAGCGAAGATCTATGAGATGATTGATAAGAAAACACCGATCGTGTGTGTGTACAATAATGGGTATAAACTCCATGGATAAGAAGAGTCTGCCGGACTGTGAATGAAAATATGTGCAAGGAAAAGAGGCTGCCTGCATAAATCTGCGGACAGCCTCGAATCTTTTAAGATTTTTTTCAAAAATTTAAAAAATATTAAGAAGATCTCCCGGGCAATGGATGGTATAATCAGGAGAAGAAACCTGACCAAATCCATAGGACGCAAAGACAAATGGGATTCCTGCGGTTTTTGTTGCATTGAAATCACCAAGGGTATCCCCCACATATACGGGGAATTTAAGCTGATAGTCCTGAATGATCTTGCAGATATTATCGGCTTTGGCATTTCCGGTGTCTCCCGGACAAAGATGGCCTTCAAAGTAAGAACCAAGACCACTGGTTTCCAAAAAGACTTCGATATAACCGGCCTGGCAGTTACTTACAATGAACAGTCGATATTTCTCTTTTAACTGTTGCAGTGTTTTTTCAAGGTCCGAATACAGCGGTGCGCACTGCGCCAGCAGAGCTTTATGTTCTTCCTGACAGCACAGATCGATGAGACGAAGCTGTTCTTCTTTTGGATAATCCGCAAAGAGTACGCTTGCAATATCGGGAAGCAAACGACCGAAAAGTCCTTTCAGTGTAGAGGCATTAATGGTAAGAGAAAGACTGGTTTCCCGATGAATCACGTCAGTCCAGGCTTTCGCACAGATTTCCGTGGAATCCCACAGGGTTCCGTCAACATCAAAAATAATACTGTCCATAGTAATCTCCTTTATACAGTGTAATGAGAAATCATCTGTAGAATCTGATGATAACAGCAGGATCTGTAAAACACAGTCATACTGTTTACAAAACAGATACCAATGTATATTGTAGAGAGAAAAGGAGAAAAAAGCAAGAAGAAAGGATGTTTTCGTGCAATATCATCATATACGGCCGGGAATATTTATCCGGCGACCCAATCGTTTTATCGCTTATGTGGAAATCGACGGGAAAGAGGAAATATGCCATGTGAAAAATACGGGGCGTTGTCGGGAACTGCTGATTCCCGGTGCAGAAGTATTTGTAGAGGAATCCTCAAATCCAAACAGAAAAACAAAATATGATCTGGTGCAGGTCTACAAAGAAGAAAGACTGGTCAATATGGATTCTCAGATGCCAAATGCTCTGGTGGAGGAATGGGTGAAGCAGGGAGGACTTTTCCGGAATATCACCCGTCTGCAACGAGAAAAAACTTATGGCAATTCCCGGTTTGATCTATATGTAGAGTATCAGAATAAAAAGGCATTTGTCGAAGTCAAGGGTGTGACTCTGGAGAAAGATGGAGTGGCACGTTTTCCGGATGCACCTACACAACGTGGTGTGAAGCACCTGAAAGAGTTGCAGGAGTGTATTCGTGACGGCTACGAAGCATGGATCATTTTTGTCGTTCAGATGAAGGGTGTCCATTTGTTTGAACCCAATGAAAAAACACATCCGGAATTTGCAGAGGCTTTGCGGGAGGCAGAAAGAGCAGGTGTCCAGATAGAAGCAAGAGATTGTATTGTAGAGCCGGCACGAATAAAAATAGACCGGAAAATACCGGTAGACCTAACGACAGAGAAGAGGTAAAATGTTAGCGAAAATTGTAGAACCACTGATAGAATGGTATGAAGAAAATCACAGAATCCTGCCATGGCGAGCTTCCAAAAATCCGTATTATATATGGATATCGGAAATTATGCTGCAGCAGACAAGGGTGGAAGCTGTTCGTCCGTTTTTTGAACGGTTTATAAAAGTACTACCCAAGGTAGAGGATGTTGCAGTCTGTCCGGAGGAGCAGTTGCTGAAGCTCTGGGAAGGACTTGGGTATTATAACCGGGTACGGAATATCCAGAAGGCAGCTGTTCGTATTGTGGAAGAATATGGAGGAAGACTTCCGGCTGACTATGAAAAATTAAAAGAACTTCCGGGTATCGGAAATTACACAGCGGGAGCGGTGGCATCCATCGCATACGATCTTCCGGTACCTGCGGTGGATGGAAATGTTCTTCGGGTGTATGCGAGAATCATGGAAGATGACAGTGATATCTTAAAGCAGTCAGTAAAAACAAAAGTGGAGAACGAATTTTTGAAAGTGATGCCGGGCAGCAGATCCGGCACATTTAACCAGGCATTGATGGAACTCGGAGCTATGGTATGTGTACCGAATGGTGCACCGAAGTGTGATGTGTGTCCTGTGGCAGAATACTGTCAGGCAAGAGTTCATGGAACGGCACTGGATCTTCCGGTGAAAAAGAAAAGACAGGAACGGCGAAAAGAAGAAAAAACTGTTCTGGTATTACGAGATGGTGACCGGGTGGCGATTCGAAAGCGTCCGGGGAAGGGGCTGCTGGCAGGAATGTATGAACTGCCGAATCTGGAAGGATATCTGAGCGAGGAAGAAATTCTTTCGTGGGTGAAAAATCAGGATCTTATACCGATTCAGATTGTGCCTTTGATCGATGCAAAGCATATTTTTTCGCATGTGGAGTGGGATATGAAAGGATATCTGATCCGGGTGGCGGCACTGGAAGAAAGCACAGATCCGAAGATGATTTTTGCAGAGATCGGTGAAGTGGAAAAGGAGTATCCGATTCCGGCGGCTTTTCAGGCATATGCAGAACAGATTCAGATGCGTCTGGGACAGGATAAATACAGATAAAGAAAAGGAGAACAAAAGTGAAAATATTAAGTATTGCAGTACCATGTTACAATTCACAGGAATACATGAGAAAATGTGTGGATTCTCTTTTAAAAGGTGGAGAAGATGTGGAAATTCTGATTGTGGATGACGGATCCAAAGATGATACGTTAAAAATCGCAAAAGACTATGAAGAAAAATACCCCACGATTGTAAAGGCAATTCATCAGGAAAACAAGGGACATGGCGGAGCGGTCAATACGGGACTTGCTCATGCTACAGGACTTTATTTTAAAGTGGTGGACAGTGATGACTGGTTGAATGAAGAAGCACTTAAAAAAGCACTTGAGGTCTTAAAACTATGCGTCAGAGGACCGAAGACACTGGATCTTTTGATCTGTAATTATGTCTATGAAAAAGTAGGAGCAAAGAGAAAGACCGTGATGAGGTATCGTTCTGCACTTCCTCAGGATAAAATCTTCGGATGGGATGATGTAAAGCCACTGGGAACCAGCCATTATCTGCTGATGCATTCGATGATCTACCGGACAGAGCTTCTGCGGGAATGTGGTCTGAAACTGCCGGAGCATACATTCTATGTGGATAATCTGGTGGCATTTATTCCACTGGCGAGTGTGCAGAGCATGTATTATCTGGATGTAAATCTGTACCGCTACTTTATCGGAAGAGCAGATCAGTCCGTTAGTGAGAGCGTGATGATCGGTCGTGTGGATCAGCAGATCCGAGTAAATAAGCTGATGATCGATTATATGGGACAGGTAAAGAACCTTCACCGTAACCAGAGAGGGTATATGAGACATATGCTGATCATGATCATGACGGTATCCAGTATTTTCCTGATTCAGGCGAAGACGGATGAGTGTTTTGAGAAGAAGAAAGAACTGTGGAGATATCTGAAAACCAATGACCGTGCGGATTATGGAAAGATTCGGGTGAGTCTGCTGGGTCGTCTTTGCAATCTGCCGGGCAAAGGAGGAAGACAGGTCTCTGTAACGGGATATAAGGTGGTACAGAAGATTTACGGATTCAACTAGAAATCCGAAATTTTTGGAAAAAAACCGGTGAGTGAAAACCATATTCACTCACCGGTTTTTTTAAGTTAAAGGTCAAATTTCAGAAAAAATGAAATTTGATTTACATATGTGTATCGTGTTGATGAAGTGGGGAACGCTGTTTTGCTTTTGCTCCCTGTTTTTCAGCCGCTCTTGAGTAGAACAGCACATATATTGCTACAGCACAGGTAATACCTGTTGCTACATCAGCTATGGAATGCTGTTTTAAGAACATGGTGGACAGAATGATCAGTGTGGTCAGAATAAATGCACCTGTACGGATTCCTTTATGTTTCTGCAGATTCTTACAGGTATGGATTGCAGAAAAGGCGGCCACAGAATTATATACATGAATGCTTGGAAGCACATTCGTTGGTGTATCTGTCCGATACAGGAACTGAACCATACGAGTGAAAACAGAATCGTTGGCAAATTCTGTCGGACGGATATTCAGTCCGTTTGGATATACATAAGAGACAATTAAAAATAATGTCATACCGATGGCAAGATTCAAAATCAGGCTCCAGAACTCGGTTGTATTCTCATTGAAAAATAGAAAATAGCCGACAGTAACAGCGATATAAAGAAACCATAACAAATATGGAATAATAAAATATTCGCAGAATGGAATCTTATCGTCCAGACTGGAATCAATAATGTGATACCGTACATGTCGGTTCTCCAGATAAGAGAAACAAAGCATATAAAAGACGGTATAAAGTGCTACCGGAATGACACGTTTGATACGGGTGCTTGTGCTCATATGAGAAATGCCTCCTCTTTGTTACGCGCTAAATTTACGATAGTAGCAGCTCTTCAAAAAGCTATTGTGATTATAGCACAGAAGAATTTGTAAAGCAAAGGAAATAGAGAAGAATTTGGAACTTTAAGAAAAAGTTTAAAAATTATTCAAAGTATTTATATATCAATTATTAGTATCTCTAAGAATTTGGTATATATAAAGGAATCTTTTAAAAGTTTCAGGAGGGTTTATTATTGATTTTTAAAACACCTATGCTATAATCGATGTAAAGTGAGATGAGTGTGGGTAAAAGTTCTGCACAAAATATTATATGATTAGGAGAAGTGTCTATGAAAGCCAGAAAGAAAAAAGCGGCTCAGAGAGCGGCGAAAAGAACCACAGAAATGAAAGAAAAAATCGCAACAAATGCAGAAAATAAAAAGGCAGAAATAGTAGACTCAACAGAAAAGACAGAAGTTGCGAAAGACACTACAAAAAAAGAAGTAAAAATGCCGGAGGTAAAGGTTGAACCGGCAAAAGAAGAAAAAATGTCGGAAATAAAAGAAGAACCGACAGAAGAAAAGAAAGCGGAAGTGAAAACGGAACCGGAACCGGTAAAAGAGGAGGAAAAGCCGGAAGTAAAAGCAGAGCCGAAAAAAACAGAAACAGAAAAAACAGAGGACACAAAAGTGCTGGAACAGGAGTTTGAAAGACGTATGGCACGTCATTATGACGAACTGAAATGGCTGTACTGCGAACTTTATGAAAACCGGATGGATATGTTTGAAGATCTGTGCAAAAATCTGAAAAATATTTATGTAGACAGAAAAGCAGATCTGAAAAAACAGGACAGAGTCAGAGAACAGAATCCGGAATGGTATAAGAAAAATGATATTCTGGGAATGATGATGTATGTCAATGCATTTGCAGGAAACTTAAAAGGTGTCAAAGAGAAACTGGACTATATACAGGAAAGTAATGTCAATTATCTGCATCTGATGCCACTTTTGGAATCTCCGGAAGGAAAGAGTGATGGCGGTTATGCGGTCAGTGATTTCCGAAAAGTACAGCCGGAACTTGGTACTATGGAAGATCTGGAAAGTCTGGCAGACGAGTGCCGGAAAAAAGGCATCAGTCTGTGTATGGATTTTGTTATGAATCATACGTCAGAAGAGCATGAGTGGGCCAAAAGAGCCAGAGCCGGAGAACGGGAATATATGGATCGATATTATTTCTACGATAATTATGATGTACCATCTCAGTTTGAACAGACGGTTCCGCAGGTATTCCCTACAACCGCACCGGGTAATTTTACCTGGCTGGATGATATGAAAAAATTTGTAATGACCACCTTCTATCCATATCAATGGGATCTGAATTACTGGAACCCGGTTGTTATGAACGAAATGGTTTATAATATGTTGAATCTGACCAATAAAGGTATCGATGTGATCCGCATCGATGCGGTTCCGTATATCTGGAAACAGCTGGGAACCAATTGCAGAAATCTTCCGCAGGTACATAATATTGTTCGTATGATGCGTATGATCTGTGAGATCGTGTGTCCGGGTGTACTGCTTCTCGGGGAAGTTGTCATGGAACCGGAAAAAGTAGTACCTTATTTTGGTACCGTAGAAAAACCGGAATGTCATATGCTGTATAATGTAACAACGATGGCAACCACCTGGAACACGGTAGCAACGAGAGATGCCCGCCTGCTTCGTCAGCAGATGGATATCATCAACCGTCTGCCGAAGGATTATGTATTCCTGAATTATCTGCGCTGCCATGACGATATCGGCTGGGGTCTGGACTATGGATGGCTTGGACAGTTCGGCATCAATGAAGTGGCTCACAAGAAATATCTGAGCGATTTCTTCACAGGTAATTATGAGAATTCTTTTGCAAGAGGAGAATTGTACAATGCAGATCCGGCTTCCGGAGATGCACGTCAGTGTGGCACCACGGCGTCTCTGTGCGGTATCGAGAAAGCGGCATATGAGAAAGACGAAGAAGCAACAAAGAGAGCAATCCGTTACGACCTGACACTGCATGCCTATATGCTGACGCAGTCCGGTATCCCGGTTATCTACAGCGGCGATGAGATTGGTCAGGAAAATGATTATACCTACCATGAAGATCCGAAGAAATGGGATGATTCCCGTTATCTGCACAGAGGAGATTTTCAGTGGGACAAAGCGGAACTTCGTCATACAAAAGGCACCATTCCGGGAGAAATGTTTGAAGGACTGTCAAAGCTGGAGACGATCCGGAAATCTCATCCGGTATTCGAGAGCACCGCAGACTGCAGAACGGTAGATACCTGGGATGATTCTATCCTTGGCCTGATAAAAGAAAAGAACGGAGAGAAACTGGTAGCTCTGTTTAACTTCAGCGAATATGATAAGGTTGCATGGATCAATGAGGAAGACGGCATGTATGAGGATCTGATCAGCGGCAGACAGATGGAAGCCAGAGGAGTACAGATTCCGGCATTTGGCTGCTACTGGCTGCTGAAAAAATAGGTGTCGGTATGACAATCAGTGAAATTGCAAAACTGGCAGGTGTTTCAAGCGCAGCAGTTTCCCGTTATTTAAATGACGGGAGTCTCAGTCAGGAAAAACGTCAGCGAATCGAAAGAGTGATTCGGGAGACCAAGTACCGGCCGTCGGAATATGCCAGAACGATGAGGACGAAAAAGAGCAACCGGATCGGTGTGCTGGTTCCTCAGATCGATTCAGAGTCGGTGCCGAAGATATTATCAGGTATCTCAGAACGGATGGATCAGAAGAATTATCATGTATTGCTGATGAATTCGAATCTGAGTCTGGAAAAAGAAATCGGAATTCTGGAAACCTTTGAACAAAGTCAGGTGGACGGATTGATTTTTGTCGCTTCAGTACTTACAAAACGACATGAGAAAGCACTGGAGCATATGGGAGTTCCGGTGGTGATCCTTGGACAGAAAAGTGAAAAATATCCATGTATTTACCATGATGATGAGGGAGCGGCATGCGCCATGATGGAAGAACTGTTAAAAAGCGGGTGCAGGCGGCCGGCATATATTGGTGTGGACCGGCGGGATAAGGCAGCTGGAGAAAACCGTTACCGCGGGGCCTGCCATGCGCTGGAAAAGTCAGGCCTGCATATGGATGAAGTGCCGTATCGGGTGGCTGCGTTTTCCGCACAGGGTGGATATCAGGCGATGTCAGAGATGCTTGCTGACGGGAAAAGACCGGATGGCGTGTTATGTGCGACAGATATGATTGCTGCCGGTGTATTGTCCTGCCTTTCCGAGCGGGGAATCACAGTGCCGGGAGAGATGAAAGTTGCCGGTATGGGACATGGAGCTATTGCGGATCTTTTATGTCCGAGACTGACAACGGTACATTATCATTATCATACCAGCGGAAGGGAAGCGGCAGATCTGTTGCTGGATCTGATGGAGAAAAAGACGAGACAGCAGGAATCGCGGATGCTGAAATATGAGGTTATCAGACAAAAAACAATATAGATGTTGCTTAAACAACAGATAAATAGAGATACGTAACATTATTAGCACTCATTCAAAATGAGTGCTAATTTTTTCTTGACATTTGGAATATTCGGTATTAGTATTAAAGTCAGTGAAAGAATTAGGTCTTTCAAAGAGAAAAAAGCAGAGAACAAGGGTCACAGAAAAGACGGATGACCGGTTTTCTACAGGAAAAGGAGTGTGTATAACCATGGGAGCAAAACATGGAAATCTTTCAATTAACAGTGACAATATTTTTCCGATTATAAAGAAATGGCTGTATTCCGACCACGATATATTTGTTCGTGAGCTGGTATCCAACGGCTGTGATGCGATCACAAAATTAAAGAAACTGGAGATGATGGGAGAATACACTTTCCCGGATGATTACAAAAATAAAATCGATGTGATCGTCAATCCGGAAAAGAAAACCCTGAAGTTTATCGATACCGGTCTTGGTATGACAGCAGATGAAGTAGAAGAGTATATTACACAGATTGCTTTCTCCGGAGCAACCAAGTTTCTGGAGCAGTACAAAGACAAGACAAATGATGACCAGATCATCGGACATTTCGGTCTGGGATTCTATTCTGCATTTATGGTAGCGGATGAGGTTCATATCGATACCTTATCTTATAAAGAAGGTGCAACACCGGTACACTGGGAGTGCGACGGCGGTTCCGAATATGATATGCAGGACGGCGATAAGACAACCGTTGGTACGGAAATCACCCTGTTCTTAAACGAAGACAGTCTGGAATTTGCCAACGAATACAGAGTGCGTGAAGTACTGGACAAATACTGTTCCTTCATGCCGACCGAGATTTTCCTTTCCAACGAGAATGCAGAACAGGAATATGAGACGATCGACGAAGCCGATCTGCGTGACGATGATGTAGTTGTAGAACATATTCATGAAGATGCAAAAACAGAGGAAAAAGAGAATGAGAACGGAGAAAAAGAAATCGTAGAAGTTTCTCCGGCAAAAGAGAAAGTAAAGATCAACAAACGTCCGGTATCCATCAGCGATATTCATCCGCTGTGGATGAAACATCCGAATGAATGCAGCGATGAAGATTACAAAGCTTTCTACCGGAAAGTATTTATGGATTACAAGGAGCCGCTGTTCTGGATCCATCTGAATATGGATTATCCGTTTAACTTAAAAGGTATCCTGTATTTCCCGAAAATCAATACCGAGTATGAATCTATCGAAGGAACCATCAAACTGTATAACAATCAGGTATTTATCGCGGATAATATCAAAGAAGTCATTCCGGAATTCCTGATGTTGTTAAAAGGTGTCATTGACTGTCCGGATCTGCCATTGAACGTATCAAGAAGCGCACTGCAGAACGATGGATTTGTCAAGAAGATTTCGGATTATATCAGCAAGAAAGTTGCTGACAAACTGACCGGTATGTGCAAGACAGCCAGAGAAGATTATGAGAAATACTGGGATGACATCAGCCCATTTATCAAATTCGGATGCATCAAAGATGCAAAATTCTCTGATAAGATGGATAATTATATCCTGTTTAAAAATCTGGATGGCAAATATCTGACACTGAAAGACTGCATCGAAGAAAATAAAAAACCGGAAGCTGAAACAACAGAGGCTGAGAAACCGGAAGAAGAGAAAAAAGACGGAGAACAGGCAGAAGAGAAAGAGACAGAAAAAACAACCGTTTATTATGTATCTGACGAAGTACAGCAGAGCCAGTACATCAATATGTTTAAAGAACAGGGCATGGATGCAGTAATCCTGAAACATAATATTGATACTGCTTTTATTACCCATGTAGAACAGAAACATGAAGATGTAAAATTCCAGCGTATCGATGCAGATCTGACGGAAGATTTCAAAGAAGACGGCACAGATCTGAAAGAAATGACCGAAGAGCTGACAGCAACATTCAAAAAAGCACTGAACAATGAACAGCTGGATGTAAAAGTAGAGAAACTGAAAAATGAAAATATTTCTTCTATGATGACTCTGTCCGAGGAAAGCCGCCGGATGCAGGATATGATGAAGATGTATGGTATGGATGCCAATATGTTTGGCGGTGCAAACGGAGCTACACTGGTTCTGAATGCAAATCATCCGCTGGTAAAATATGTGGCAGAACACAGAGATGACGAGACAAACGTTCCGTTAATATGTCAGCAGCTGTATGATCTGGCAATGATGGCTCACAAACAGCTGAGTCCGGATGAAATGACACAGTTCATCGCAAGAAGTAACCAGATTCTGCTGGCATTGGCAAAATAAAAAGAAGCCGGAGGTAGTGGTATGACGATTGAAGAATTAAGCAGTGTATTACAGATGCAGGAAGAAATCCTTCAGTTTTCCAGTTTTACCAATGCAGATGCATGGGAACTGGGCAATCTGATCGTGGCAGAGGCAGCAAAAAGAGGTGCTGCAGTACTGGTACGGATTCGCTTAAACAACGGCTATACCGTATTCCAGTATGGTATGGATGGAACAAATCTGTACCATGAACAGTGGCTGACAAGAAAAGAGAACACGGTGCGGCTTACCGAAAAGAGCAGTCTGCGGATGTATATGGATCTGAGACAGCGGGGAGAAACCCTGGCAGACAGACTTCTTGATGAGAAAGAGTATGCGGCCTGCGGCGGCGGATTCCCGATTCGTGTGGAAGAAGTGGGTGTGATCGGAACGGTTGCAATTACCGGTCTGGATCATGTATCTGAGCACGATCTTCTGGTAAAATGTATCAGTAAATATCTGCATGTGGCAGAGGTACCGCGGATTCGCGCAATGTAGGTAAACAAGGAAATTCTGCCGGATAAACAGAAATATCATGTGAAAAATAAAAAAGATCTGAAAAATGTGGAAAAACATTTCTCAGATCTTTTTTGTATCTTCTGACTATGACATCATAAAAATGCTTACGCATGATATTCCGGGAAAAATTCTGCCATATCTGCAGGGAGGGATGAAGTAAACTCTAGGGGAACTCCGGTGACAGGGTGGGTAAATGCCAGCCGGTAGGAGTGTAGTGCCTGACGAGTCAGCAGAGCAGTTTCCGGATTGTACAGAGTATCTCCGATCAGAGGATGTCCGATGGAAGTCATATGCACACGGATCTGATGGGTACGTCCGGTTTCCAGCTGCAACTGTACCAGAGAAAGTCCATCCGGCGGAACGGAGAGGGTTTCCGGATAAAAGGTTTTCGGATGCCAGCATTTTTGCAGATAATGAGTACAGGCGGGATCTCCATTGTCGGGATCCACCTGCCGTAAGATCAGAGACTGATCTGCGCGTCCGATCGGACTGTTGATGGTACCGGAGGGATCGGTCTTTCCCTCTGTGATGGCAAGATAGATGCGGTGAATCTCGCGTTTTTTCATCTGATCGGAAAGAATGGCACCACTCAGCATATTTTTGGCGAGAATCAGAAGTCCGGTGGTGTCGCGGTCCAGACGGTTGATACAGCGGAAGACAAAGGGGGTATTTTGCTGCTGGAAGTACCAGGCAACTGCATTTGCCAGAGTGTTTTCATAATTGCCGATGGAAGGATGTACCGGCATATCTGCCGGTTTATCGATGACCATCAGATCTTCGTCTTCATAGATAATGTGGAGCGGCAGACAGACTGGAACGATATTTTCCGAGGGCTGTTCTTCCTCCAGTGTGATTTCTATCAGATCACCGGTTTTGATCGGAAAATAAAAGAGCGCTTCCTTGCCGTTCAGATGGACAGAACCGGGATGCTGTTTCAGCCAGGTGCGGATGTGCCGGGAATAGCCGTGATGACACAGAAAATCATAGATGCGCTGCTCACTGTCCGGTGCAGTTATTGTATAAGAAAATATTCGTTTCATATGTTGATTCCTTTTTGAATATTGTATTCGAAATTATATAGAGAGTGTATCATAGAAAGAAGACAATTCGCAAGTTTCTCAAGAAAGAATTGTGAAATAGTCTGAAATATGATAAAATAATCAACAGATATTGAAAAATACACAAATATTGCAGAGAAAGGAAAAAACATCATGGAAAAAGAAAAATACATTGCATATGTTGGAACTTATACACATGGAAGCAGTATTGGAATTCATCTGTATGACGTGGATGTGGAAGAAGGTACACTGAGCGAGCGAAAAGTAGTGCCGGTAAACAATTCATCTTATGTGGTAAAATCAAAAAACGGCAAGTATCTGTATTCGATTGCAGATGAAGGCGTGGCAGTGTTTGAGATCAAACCGGATGGTGATCTGGAACTGATCAATAAAGTGGGTATTGATGGTATGAGAGGTTGTTACCTGTGCGTGGACGATACAGGAAAATATCTGTTTGTTGCCGGATATCATGATGGCAAGATCACAGCAGTACATACACACCAGGATGGCCGTCTGGGTCAGGTTTTTGACGGCGTGTTCCACAAAGGAGTCGGAAGTGTTGCAGAACGTAACTTCCGTCCACATGTCAGCTGTGTGAAGACAACACCGGAAGGAAAATATGTATGTGCGGTAGATAACGGAATCGATCAGGTAAAGATTTACCGGATCAATACAACAAGAAACCGGATGGAACTGGTGGATATTCTTCGATGCAAGAGAGAATCCGGACCGAGAGAGATCATGTTTAGTAACGACGGAAAATATGCGTATATTCTGTTCGAATTGATTAATAAAGTGGGCGTATTTACATATAAAGATACTGATAAGGGACCGGAGTTTGAACTGATTCAATTAGTAGAACCGCTGTCCGATCAGCTTGATCCGATGCATGATTGCGGAGCAGCCATGACGATGTCACCGGATGGAAAGTATCTGTTTACTTCTACGGCAGGGGATAATTCAGTGGCTATGTTCTCTATTAATCCGGAGGATGGAAAGCTGACGAAGGAATTTGCACTGCCGATCAGTGGGGAATATCCGAAGGATATCGCACTGTTCCCGGACGGAAAGCATCTGGCGGTTGTGAATCATGAGTCCAACAGTATTACAACGTTTGCAATTGATTATGAGAAGAAATTGATCGTGATGAAAGGGAAACCGATGAAGGTGGAGACACCGAACTGTATTTTGATGACAAATATTGAAGTAGAGTAAGATTGGTTGAAAAAGGGGGACGCAACAGGCTCCGGATTTTCTTTGCTGCAAAGGAAATCCGGAGCTTGTTGCTGGTTTTTCAAAGGAGAGAGAGGGGTGGGTGTGTGAGGAAAGTTTTCAATAGAAAAAAGCTGCAAGGGCAAGAGAAAATGGATTTCTGATGCTGTTGCAGCTTTTTTTGATGTTTTTTATTTGTCGGTATAGATTTTTTTTACGTTATCCATCGTTGCAGTCATATTAAGCAGGAGTGCGTCGGCGAGGACGAGGGCAGTCATGGATTCTACGACTACTACGGCACGGGGGACAATGATGGGGTCGTGGCGGCCTTTGATGGAGACGGAGATTGGTTTGCCCTGTTTATTTACGGTGTCCTGGAAGGAGGCGATGGACGGTGTGGGTTTGATAGCGGCCCGAAGAATCAGAGGACTGCCGTCACTGATTCCGCCGAGAACTCCTCCGGCGTGATTGCTGCCCTTCCGGATGGCTCCGTTTTCACCGGGAAGGAACGGATCGTTGTTGGAACGACCGGTAGCGGATGCTACTGCCATACCGTCACCGATCTCAAAAGCTTTTACGGCACCAATGGAGAGAATCGCTTTTCCGAGATTAGCATCCAGCTTTTCGAAAACCGGATCACCAAGGCCGGTCGGAAGACCATTTACGATACATTCCACGACACCACCGGAGGAATTTTGTTCTTTCATACAGTGCAGCAGATATTCGGAAGCTTCAGCGGCAGCATCTGCATCAGGCATATACAGCTTATTCTGCTCAATCTGTGTCATGTCAAAGTTCTTAATGGTCACAGGTCCGATGGAGCGGGTATAGGTAGTCAGGGAAATGCCAAGTGTGGCAAGCAGTTTGGATGCGACAGCTCCGGCCGCCACACGGCCAATGGTTTCTCGACCGGAGGAACGTCCACCTCCCCGGTAGTCGCGGAAACCGTATTTTTCGTCAAAAGTGTAGTCGGCATGTCCGGGACGGTAATAGGAAGCGATTTCCGAATAATCACGGGAACGCTGGGAAGTGTTTCTTACCAGCATGGAAATTGGTGTCCCGGTGGTTTTTCCTTCAAAAACACCGGACAGAATCTCCACGGTATCGTCCTCCTTTCGAGGTGTGGCAAATTTGCTCTGTCCCGGTTTCCTGCGGTTTAAGAAAATCTGAATATCTTCCTCACATAAAGGAAGACCGGCCGGGCAACCGTCTACTACGACACCCAGTCCGGCACCATGGGATTCGCCCCAGGTGGTAATACGAAAAATGCTACCAAAAGATGATCCAGCCATAAACTCTCCTTATTATAATGGTTAAAAAATTATCAATAGAATCTTAGAAAAATATGAATCTTTCGCTATTATATATCAGGGAAGAAAATTTGTAAAGAAATTGACAAACAGTAGTTGGCGGCTTTATAATGAACTTAAATTTTGGCATTTTATCATGGCAAAGTGAGTGCTCTGAAAACTGCTTTTTGAGCAAATGTAAAATTAGGAAAGGAAGAGTTATAAATGGAAGCCGGGCCTGATCCTCGAGCGGATAAAACAAAATATCTGGATATGCCGCCCATAGGACCGGAAGTACTTTCTGTGTCTTAGAGCGTGTCTGAAAAATCATTTCCGAAATCTGCAAGCCCCACTTTGCGGTATATTTTACCCTCATTCGGTTGCCGTAGCCCGCTACGCCGCCCTCATTCGGATAAAATCTCCCACAAACTGGGACTCGCAGCTCACGAAAAGCCTTTTTCAGACACGCTCTGGCAGTGGCAAACATACAGAAGGGAGATTTATAACATGGTTAAGATTTTCAGAACCATAGATAATAATGTACATCAGATCAATGAGGCACAGGAGGGAAGCTGGATCGCACTGATCGATCCGACAGCCACCGAGATTGTGGAAATAGCAGAAAAATATGATATCGACGTGGATCATCTGCGTGCACCTCTGGATGAGGAAGAACGTTCCCGTATCGAAGTGGAAGATCATTATACACTGATTCTGGTAGATATTCCTATGATCGAAGAACGAAATGACAAAGAATGGTATGGAACAATCCCTATGGGCATTGTGGTGACAGACGATAAGATCTTTACAGTATGTCTGGAAGATACCCCGGTATTAAGTTCTTTCATGGATGGAAGGGTGCGGAATTTCTTCACATATAAGAGAACCCGTTTTATCCTGCAGATCCTGTACCGCAACGCATCTTTGTATCTGCATTATCTGCGAATCATCGACAAAAAGAGTGATGAAGTAGAACAGAAACTGCACAAATCGCAGAGAAATCAGGAACTGATAGAACTGCTGGAGCTGCAGAAATCTCTGGTGTACTTTACTACATCCCTGAGGTCAAATGAAGTGGTTCTGGAAAAATTGTTAAAAGTGGAAAATATCAAGCAGTATCCGGAAGATACGGAACTGCTCGAAGATGTTATTATCGAGAATAAACAGGCTATCGAGATGACAAATATCTACAGCGGTATCTTAAGTGGAACAACAGAAGCGTTCGCTTCAATTATTTCTAATAATCTGAATATTGTTATGAAGTTCCTGGCAACAGTGACCATCGTTATGTCGATTCCGACGATGATATTCAGTGCATATGGTATGAATTTAAAGTCTGTCGGTATGCCTTTTGCGGATAATCCGATGGGATTCCTCATGGTGATCCTGCTTTCTCTGGTGTTCAGTATTCTGGTAGCTATTGTTTTCCGCAAAAAAGACTTATTCTGATTGTGAGAGTACGAAGTATGGAATAATCAGATATCAATGAGGTAAAAACACCTTTTGACCAACATCTTAAAAAGGAGAAAACTATGAATTTTTTGAATAAGATGGAGCGAAAATTCGGTCGATATGCCCTGACCAATTTGTCTCTGTATATCGTGCTGACTTATGCGGCAGGATATCTGCTGTATATGATAACTCCACAGGTACTTACCTACATGACACTGGAACCGGCCATGATCCTGCGCGGACAGGTATGGCGGATTGTCAGCTGGCTGCTGATTCCACCGTCTACACAGAATATTTTCTTTATATTGATCACATTGATGTTTTACTACTCTATCGGAACTTCTTTGGAGAGAACCTGGGGGGCGTTTCGTTATAATGTATACATCTTCTCAGGTATTCTGATGACAATCATCGGAGCATTTATCCTGAATTTTGTACTGGGCGGCGATGTTTTATTTGGTGGACTGTTCAGCACTTATTATATCAGCATGTCTATCTTCCTGGCTTATGCGGCAACCTATCCGGATAACCAGGTGCTGTTTATGATGATTATTCCATTAAAAATCAAATGGCTTGGTGTCGCTTACGTGTTGATGATTCTGGCAGAGATGATTCAGTCCGGATGGGCGGTAAGAGTTGCGATTATCTGTTCTTTGATGAACTTTATTATATTTTTTTTCATGACACGAAATATGAGCCGGTATAATCCGAGAGAAATTCACAGAAGAAAAGAATTTCAGAAAGCGGTTCATCGAAGCCAGGTAAACAACAAGGGAATCACGAAACATAAATGTGCAATCTGTGGAAGAACAGAAAAAGACGGAGAGCATCTGGAATTCCGTTTCTGTTCCAAGTGTAACGGCAATTATGAATATTGCCAGGACCATTTGTTTACACATACGCACATAAGATAGGGAGACATACTTTATGAAAAAAACGAAAATTATCTGCACTATGGGACCGAACACAGATGACGAAGAGATGATGCGAAAACTGGCTAAAGCAGGTATGGACGTCGCCAGATTTAATTTTTCTCACGGAGATCATGAAGAACAGAAAACCAGAATGGATCTGTTAAAAAAAGTACGAAAAGAACTGAAGTTGCCTATCGCTATATTACTGGACACCAAGGGACCGGAGATTCGTACCGGTATTCTGGAAGGCGGACAGAAAGTGTATCTGGAAGAAGGAAGCCAGTTTACACTGACAACTGAACAGATAGAGGGAAATAACACTCGTTGCAGTCAGACCTATAAAAATCTCCCGAAGGATGTAAAAGAGGGAGATACGATCCTGATCGATGACGGATTGATTCAGCTGACTGTTGAGAACGTAACAGATACCGATGTGGTCTGTCGGGTTGTCAATGGTGGAGAACTGGGTCAGAAAAAAGGAATCAACGTTCCTAATGTAGAAGTGAAACTTCCGGCGATTACTGAGCAGGATAAGAAAGATATTCTGTTCGGTATCGAACAGGGAATTGACTTTATTGCCGCTTCTTTCGTAAGAAATGCAGAGGCAATCAAAGAGATTAAAGAACTGCTTCGTGTAAACGGTGGAGAGCGGATCGATGTTATCGCCAAAATTGAAAATGCAGAGGGCGTACATAATATCGACAAGATCATTAAAGCAGCGGATGGCGTGATGGTTGCCAGAGGCGATCTGGGTGTGGAAATTCCGGCACATAAGGTTCCGCATATCCAGAAAATGATCATCCGCAAGTGTAACGAATCCTACAAACCGGTTATCACTGCCACACAGATGCTCGACTCCATGATGCGTGCACCGCGCCCGACCAGAGCAGAGGTAACTGACGTTGCAAATGCCATCTACGATGGAACGGATGCTATCATGTTATCCGGTGAGACTGCAATGGGAAAATATCCGGAGCAGGCGGTACAGATGATGGTGAGAATCGCGGAATCTACCGAGCCGTATATGACACACAAACGTTTCCTGGATTACCGTGCACTGCGGGGCAATAAAAATGTTTCCAGTGCGGTTGGTGTGGCAGCAGTGCAGACCACAGAAAATCTGGGGGCAGACTGTATAGTAACACCTACGATTTCCGGACAGACTGCCCGTCTGATCTCAAACTTCAGACCGAAAGTGCCGATTTATGCCGTGAGTCCGAATGAGTGGGCCAGAAGAAAGATGCAGATCTACTGGGGAGTCACTTCCGTAGCAGGTTATGAAGAAGATTCCACAGAGAATATCATCTCACATGCCATGTATATTGTGAGAAGAGAAAATCTGGTAAAAAAAGGCGACATTGTGGTATTTACCGCAGGAGATCCGGCTACCAATATGATAAGCGGGGAAGGCGCAGTAACCAATATCATGCAGGTTATTCAGGCAAAATAATGTAACAGAACACAACAGAGGAGATTATGAAAAAATGAACAAAAAACCATTTGTAACAAAGAAGCAGCTGGATGAGATTACCGCAAAGTTTCCAACACCTTATCATCTGTACGATGAAAAAGGTATCCGGGACAATGCAAAAGCAGTAAAAGAAGCTTTCGCATGGAACAAAGGATACAGAGAGTACTTTGCAGTGAAAGCATGCCCGAACCCGACACTGATTCAGATCATGAAAGAATATGGATGTGGATGCGACTGTTCCTCCATGACAGAACTGATGCTTTCTAAGGCGATGGGATGCACGGGTGCTGATATTATGTTCTCTTCCAATGCCACACCGGCAGAGGAATATCAGTATGCAGCAAAACTGGGAGCAATCATCAACCTGGATGATATTACCCATATTGATTTTCTGGAAAAAGCCATCGGATATATTCCGGAGACCATCAGCTGCCGTTACAATCCAGGAGGATTGTTTAAAATCAGCAACGATATCATGGATAACCCGGGAGACGCAAAATACGGTATGACCACAGAACAGCTCTTTGAAGCATTTAAGATTCTGAAAGCAAAAGGAGCAAAAAAATTCGGTATTCATGCTTTCCTGGCAAGCAACACGGTAACCAATGAGTATTATCCGATGCTGGCAAAAGTATTGTTTGAAGTCGCTGTAAAACTGGAAAAAGAGACAGGTGCTGATATTGAATTTATCAATCTGTCCGGCGGTGTGGGAATTCCTTACAAACCGGATCAGGAACCGAATGATATTCATGCGATCGGAGAAGGAGTACGGAAAGTATACGAAGAAGTGCTGGTTCCGGCAGGAATGGGCGATGTGGCACTGTATACGGAGATGGGACGTTTCATGACAGGACCTTATGGCTGTCTGGTTACAAAAGCGATTCATGAAAAACACACATACAAAGAGTATATTGGCTGTGATGCCTGTGCAGTAAACCTGATGCGTCCGGCAATGTACGGAGCATATCATCACATTACGGTTATGGGAAAAGAAGATCAGCCCTGTGATCATAAGTATGATATCACAGGATCTCTTTGCGAAAATAATGATAAATTTGCCATCGACCGGATGTTGCCGAAGATCGATTTGGGAGATTATCTGGTAATCCATGACACTGGTGCGCATGGTTATGCGATGGGTTACAATTATAACGGCAAACTGAAATCTGCGGAAATCCTGCTGAAAGAGGACGGCAGTTTTGAGATGATCCGCCGGGCAGAGACTCCAAGAGACTATTTTGCAACACTGGATTGTTTCCCGATTTATAATAAAATTTTTGAATAAGGAGACAGGAGCTGTCGCATGAGTGATCGTGCTATGGCTCCTTTTACATACTTATGGAAAATCTGGTTTTTTGTTTGAATGCCACGCTGCCGATCTTTTTTACAATGCTTCTGGGATATGGATTTCGTAAGATCGGACTTCTGGATGAAAGTTTTATAAAGAAAATCAACCGATTTGTCTTCCGGGCGGCGTTGCCGCTGCTGCTGTTGGAAGATCTATGGGGCGCAGACTTTCAGACCCTGTGGGACGGAAGATTTGTCGGCTTCTGTGCGGCGATCACGATTGGCGGCGGACTGGTCAGTATGCTGTGTTCCAGACTGGTGAAGGATGAGAATATCCGTGGAGAATTTGCTCAAGCGGCTTTTCGAAGTAATTCTGCACTGCTGGGAATCGCATTTATCAGCAATATTTACGGAAAATCCGATATGGCTTCGCTGATGCTGATCGGAAATGTGCCATTTAATAATATTCTGGCTGTGATCATTTTGCTGTTTATGAAACCGGATGGGGAAAAGAAGGCAGCAGGAAATCTGGCAAAAGAGACTGTAAAAGGAATTCTGACTAATCCGATCATTCTCGGTATCGCCGGCGGGATGCTTCTGTCTGTCTGTCATGTACCGCAGGTGTCGATCGTCAGCAAGACAGTGCACAATCTGACCAGTCTGGCCACACCGCTTGGCCTTATGGCGATGGGTGGCTCCTTTGAGGGAGAGAAAGCAGTCGGTCAGATCCGGCCGGCACTTGGTGCAACGTTTTTGCGGCTGGCAGGAATTGCCATGATTGCTCTGCCGCTTGCTGCCCTGTGCGGATTACGAAACGAACAGATGGTAGGAGCACTTGTTGTGGCAGGTTCTTCTTCCGCAGTCAGTTGTTTTATTATGGCAAAAAATATGGGACACGAGGGAACGCTTACTTCGAGCGTAGTCATGCTTACTACGTTGGGAAGTGCTTTTACTATGACAGCTTGGCTGTATGTGCTGCGTTGCTTCGGTCTGGTGTAGGAGTGTAACATGGAGAATCTGATATTCAGTCTGAATGCCACAGTGCCAATCTTTCTTACGATGATTCTGGGATTTGTCTTCCGGAAAGTGGGATTGATGGATGAAGAATTTACCAATAAAGCGAATAAGTTTGTTTTTCAGGCGGCACTGCCGGCACTGTTGTTTTCTGATCTTTCCCAGGCAAACTTTCGGGACGTGTGGAACGGTACCTTTGTGGCATACTGTGCACTGACAACGATTATCTGTATCGTGATCTCGATTTTGATTTCCTGTCTGTGGAAAGACAAAAGTATCCAGGGAGAATTTGTTCAGGGAGCTTACCGGAGCAGTGCTGCAATCCTTGGTATTGCATTTATCCAGAATATTTATGGAACATCGGGAATGGCGCCATTGATGATCATTGCTTCGGTACCGATTTATAATGTGATGGCCGTTGTGGTACTGGCTTTCCTGAAACCGGAGAGCGAGAAACTTGACGGAACACTGATAAAGAAGACTTTAAAAGGGATTGCAACCAATCCGATTATTCTTGGAATCCTTGCAGGTGTGATCTGGTCAGGATGTAAACTTCCCTGTCCACCGATTCTTATTAAGACAGTAGATAATCTGGGAAAACTGGCAACTCCACTGGGATTGATGGCGATGGGCGCTGCGTTCGATGCAAAAAAAGCATTCGGAAAGATCAAACCGGCGGTTACTGCTACGGTATTGAAATTGGTAATCTGGTGTGCGGTATTTCTGCCGGTCGCTGTGATGATTGGATTCCGGCAGGAGGAACTGATCGCCATTCTTGTGATGCTTGGCTCTGCCACAACGGTAAGTTCTTATGTCATGGCAAGAAACATGGGACATGAAGGGGTACTTGCGTCAAGCATTGTAATGTTGACGACATTTTTCAGCGGATTCACGCTGACATTCTGGCTGTACCTGCTTCGCAGTATGGGACTGATCTGATGAGAAAGTATGCGGTGAAAAGGATGGCGGAAACAATATGTGAAAATAAGACAGCCGGAGACCGGAACAGGGCTTAAAAATGATCAGATAGAATACATATACAGGAGAACAAAAAGGATGAAAAGCGAAGTTGTGATTCTTTCCTGCGAAAGTTATGAGGAAGAACTGGTTTACAACACACTGAAAAAGGGAATAGCTTTGTTAGGGGGATGGGAAACTTTTCTGAAAAAAGAAGAAAAGATTCTGCTGAAGCCAAATCTGGTACGAAAAGCGGAAGTGGAGCGGGCAGTCATTACCCATCCGGCAGTGGTCAAAGGTATCGTAAGACTGTTGAAAGAAGAAGGATATGTGCAACTGAGCTGCGGGGATTCCTGCGGTGTGGGGTCAGCAAAGAAAGTAATGGAAGGTACCGGCATGGATCAGATGCTGGAAGATTACGGTGTCGCGATTGTTGATTTTAATGAGGGAAGTACTGTATCTTATCCGCAGGGACATACGGCAAAAGAATTTTTTCTGGCAAAACCGGTGCAGGAGACGGATGCGCTGATCAATCTCTGTAAGATGAAGACACATGCTCTTGAACGGGTAACCGGCGGGGTGAAAAATCTGTATGGCTGTATCAGCGGCCTCCACAAAGCCAAAGGACATACCCAATATACCAATGCAGATATTTTTGCAAGACAGCTGATCGATCTGAATCAGCTGATCAAACCACGGTTTTGTGTGATGGACGGAATCGTGGCGATGGATGGAAACGGGCCGACTTCCGGAGATCCGGTGAAGATGAAAGTGCTGCTTCTGGGCAATGATCCGGTGGCCATCGACAGTGTATATTGTCATCTGATACATCTTGATCCACAGCTGGTTCCGACAAATGTACACGGAGAGACGATGGGGCTTGGTACCTGGCGGGAAGAAAATATCCGTCTGTTAACGGACGGTGGTGAGATCACCATGCAGGAGGCAGTGGAACGTTTCGGCAATCCGGATTTCAATGTAGACCGTAAAAAGCAGAGAGCTAATCTTTGGAACCGGTTTAATAACAGTTTTTTGCGATATTTTCAGAAAAAACCGTATATAGAAGCGGACAAGTGCAAAAAATGCGGAGTCTGTGTGGAAGCCTGTCCGGTGGAGGGAAAAGCTCTGCAATTTAAAAATGGCAGAAGAAAGCCGCCCGTTTATAACTATCATAAATGTATCCGGTGTTTCTGCTGTCAGGAAATGTGTCCGCACAAAGCGATTCAAGTAAAATAAATTTGCGATGAATCATGATTAATGGTATAATGTAGTCGCTAATTGTCGATATTGCTTCCCCGCAGGGATAAAGTTCATATAAAGAAGGGAGATTGTTATGAAAAAGCTTGAAGAATATGTGAGAAGTATTCCGGATTTTCCGGAGCCTGGAATTATTTTTCGTGATGTAACCAGTATCTTGCAGGACGCAGACGGACTGCAGCTGGCAATCGATTCCATTCAGGAAAAACTCAAGGATGTGGACGTGGATGTGATTGCGGGCACTGAGTCGAGAGGGTTTATTTTCGGTGTGCCGGTGGCATATAATTTACATAAGCCGTTTGTACCGATACGGAAAAAAGGAAAACTGCCGTGTGAGACAATTTCCCAGGATTATGATCTTGAGTATGGAAGTGCAACGATCGAGATGCATAAAGATTCTATTAAACCGGGACAGAAAGTTGTTCTGATCGACGATCTGGTTGCTACCGGCGGCACCATAGAGGCAGCTGCAAAGATGGTAGAACGTCTGGGCGGCGAAGTCGTTAAAATTGTATTTTTGATGGAACTTGCAGGCTTAAAAGGCAGAGAACGACTGAAAGAGTATGACGTGGAATCTGTCATCTGTTACGAGGGTAAATAAACAAAAACAGGCGGTGAATCTATGGAAGATGGAAAAATAAAAACGGAAGAGGAACGGATGCAGGAGATCGAGGCGGTAGAGGCCAATGTAAAATGTATGAAAGATTTTACGAGCCCGGAACAGCTGTATGAAGAATTAATCCGCAGTATTCGCAAATATCATCCGTCCACCGATATTTCTATGATTGAAAAGGCCTATCAGATTGCTTCTAAAGCACATGAAGGTCAAAAAAGAAAATCTGGGGAACCTTATATTATTCATCCGCTGTGCGTGGCGATCATTCTGGCAGATCTGGAGTTGGATAAAGAAACAATTGTTGCCGGACTTTTACATGATGTAGTGGAAGATACGGTGATGACGACAGAAGACCTCAGTCGTGAATTTGGCAGTGAGGTAGCACTTCTGGTAGACGGAGTTACCAAACTGGGTCAGTTGAATTATTCTGCGGATAAGGTGGAAGTTCAGGCGGAAAACTTAAGAAAAATGTTTCTTGCCATGGCAAAGGATATTCGTGTTATTCTGGTAAAACTGGCAGACAGACTGCATAATATGCGTACCGCACAGTACTGGTCGGTACCAAAGCAGAAAGAAAAAGCCAGAGAAACCATGGATATTTATGCGCCGATAGCACAGCGTCTTGGTATTTCCAAGATTAAGATCGAACTGGATGACCTTTCCTTAAAATATCTGAAACCGGAAGTGTATTATGATCTTGTGGAAAAGATCAATCTCCGAAAGGGAGAACGGGAAGCCTTTGTACAGTCTATTGTGGATGAGGTCAAAACCCGCATGGAAGAGGCAGATATCGAAGCAGAAGTCAATGGACGGGTAAAACATTTTTTCAGTATCTATAAAAAGATGGTCAATCAGGACAAGACACTGGATCAGATTTATGATCTGTTTGCGGTGCGTATCATTGTAGAGACGGTAAAAGACTGTTATGCAGCCCTCGGTGTGATCCACGAAATGTATACACCGATTCCGGGAAGATTCAAAGATTATATCGCTATGCCGAAACCAAATATGTACCAGTCACTTCATACGACTCTGATCGGACCGAAAGGACGCCCTTTTGAGATTCAGATCCGTACTTTTGAGATGCATCGTACTGCGGAATATGGTATCGCTGCTCACTGGAAGTATAAAGAGGCTTCGGATGGCAAGAAACCGGTAGAACAGCAGGAAGAAGAAAAGTTAAGCTGGCTTCGACAGATCCTTGAATGGCAGCGGGATATGTCGGATAATAAAGAGTTCCTGAGTCTATTAAAGAGCGACCTGGATCTGTTTAACGAAAATGTCTATTGTTTCAGCCCGGCGGGAGATGTGAAAACCCTTCCACGTGGTTCCAGCACCGTAGATTTTGCATACAGTGTGCACAGTGCTGTGGGAAATAAAATGGTTGGAGCCAGAGTCAACGGAAAACTGGTTCCTATCGAGTATGAAATCAAAAATGGTGACCGTGTGGAAATTATCACATCCCAGAATTCCAAAGGACCAAGCCGTGACTGGTTAAAAATTGTAAAGAGTACACAGGCGAAAAATAAGATCAACCAGTGGTTCAAACAGGAGCGGAAAGAGGATAATATCCTCAAGGGAAAAGAGATGCTTGCAAATTATGCCAAATTAAAGGGCAGAACACTGGGAGAACTGACCAAGCCGAAATATCTGGAAGCTGTGATGCGAAAATACGGATTCCGTGACTGGGAAAGTGTACTTGCCGCACTGGGACATGGAGGCTTAAAAGAGGGACAGATTCTCAATAAGCTGATTGAAGCATATGAGAAAGAACACAAAAAAGAGATTACCGATGAGAAAGTTCTGGAGGCAGCTGCGGAAGCAAAAGAAAAATTGCCGATTGTAAAAAAAGAAAAAGGTGGCATCGTCGTAAAAGGTATCGACGATGTAGCGGTACGATTTGCAAAATGCTGCAGTCCGATTCCAGGGGATGAGATTGTCGGTTTTGTAACGAGAGGCCGTGGAGTTACGATTCACAGAACAGACTGTGTAAATGTCATGAATCTTTCTGAATCAGAACGTGTACGCCTGATCGATGCGGAATGGCAGGGCAGTAATCTGACCAGTGGACTTTATACGGCAGAAATCAATGTATATGCCAATAACAGAACAGGTCTTCTGGTGGATATATCGAAGATCTTTACAGAACGTAAGATCGATCTGACAACGATCAACAGCCGGACCAGCAAACAGGGACGTGCGACGATATCCATGACTTTTGATGTACACAGTACGGAAGAACTGAACAGTATTGTAGAAAAGATCCGTCAGGTGGAGAGCGTACTTGATATTGAACGTACTACCGGCTGACAGAAGGGGTAATCCGGAAATATGAAGAAAGCAATGATCGAACAGCTGGTACTGGGAATGGTAGGAACCAATACCTGGCTGATCAAAAATAAAGAAACCAATGAGCTGCTGATCATCGATCCGGCGGATGAGAGTGTGCGGATTGAAGAAAAAATTGACCGAATGGGAGGAATACCGGTGGCGGTTCTCCTGACACACGGACATTTTGATCATATGCTGGCAGCGGATGATCTGCGGGACGAATACGGTATCCCGATCATCGCCTGTGCAGCAGAACAACAGCTGCTTACTGATGCGATGAAGAATCTGTCCGGAAGCTGGGCAAGTGCACATGTCCTGCTGGCAGATCAGTGGGTCTGCGATGGAAAAAAACTGGAACTTGCCGGATTTTCCATCGAAGTTTTCCATACACCGGGACATACAGCGGGAAGCTGCTGCTATTATCTGCCGGAAGAAGAAGTTCTGTTTTCCGGTGATACTTTATTTGCACAGAGTGTGGGAAGAACCGATTTTCCCACAGGAAGCGGCGCAGATATGCAGGCGAGTGTAAAGCGGCTGTTAAAAGAACTTCCGGAGACAACAAGAGTCTGTCCGGGACACAACGAAGAAACAACAATAGGATATGAAAAGAGGTATAATCCTTTTGCTTAATAATATTGCAATTCGATTTAATAAAAAAGATTTTGAATATGATGTATATTCTCTGGTGAAAGCCTTTTATCCTCAGGCACAGGTTACGATGTTTTATGAGGGAGCGGAAGAAGCAGAGGGAGAGTACGGGATGTTTCTCCTGGTTGCCTATGGCAGTCAGGAGATTTGTCTGGCTGTGGAAAAAGACGGCACAGAGATTTTCAGACAGCAGGTGGCTGTAGAATATGAAAAGGATCGTCCGGAAACGAAAAATGTGCTGAAACGTCTGGTGTATGGCGCACTTTGTCAGGTAACCGGAAGAACGCTTCCCTGGGGAGACCTCACCGGAATCCGACCGACCAAGATTCCCATGAAACTTCTGGAAGAAGGATGGAAAAATACAGAGATTGCCCGGTATATGAGGGAAACATATGGGGTAAGCAATGAAAAAACTGCCCTGGCGATCACGATTGCCAACAGGGAGAAGGCACTGTTACAGGATCTGGACTATGAAAACGGATACAGTCTCTATGTGGGAATTCCTTTTTGCCCGAGCATCTGTCTGTACTGTTCCTTTGGTTCTCATCCGCTGGAACGGTGGACAAAACGGGTAGACGAATATCTGGATACACTGTGTAAGGAACTGACTTTTATCCGGGAACAGATGGGAGCAAGAAAGCTGACAACGGTATATATCGGAGGCGGTACACCGACGACACTGGAGCCGGAGCAGCTTCGCAGATTGCTTTCCCATATTCAGGAAACGTTTGATTTTACCTGGGTAAAAGAATATACAGTGGAAGCCGGACGACCGGACAGTATTACAAAAGAAAAACTGCAGGTGATGAAAGAATTTCCTGTGACGAGAATCTCCGTGAATCCTCAGACCATGAATCAGAAAACCCTGGATGTGATCGGAAGAAAACATACAGTGGAAGATACTGTGAATATTTTTCATATGGCACGGGAACTTGGATTTGACAATATAAATATGGATCTGATCATCGGCCTTCCGGGAGAGGGAAAAGAAGAAGTGGCACATACGCTGCAGGAAGTGGAAAATCTGCATCCTGACAGCCTGACGATCCATTCCCTGGCATTGAAACGTGCGACAAGGCTGAATCTGTTTAAGGACAAATATGAAGAAATGTCCTTTGAGAACAGCCAAGAGATCATGGAGATGACTCAGCAGTGTGCCGGAAATATGGGTATGGGTCCATATTATCTGTACCGCCAGAAGAATATTGCGGGAAATTTTGAAAATGTAGGTTACGCAGAGGTTGACAAAGCGGGAATATACAATATACTGATTATGGAAGAAAAACAGACCATTCTTGCGGCGGGGGCGGGAGCGTCCACTAAATTTGTATTTGAGCATGGAACCCGGATTGAAAGGGTGGAGAATGTAAAAGATGTGAATAATTATATTCTTCGGATAGATGAGATGCTGGAACGCAAAAGAGTGGGAATACAGAAATATCTGAACGGGTGACACCAAATAGAAACATGCGGAGGAAAAGGATGATTGCGGTGAATAAGTATGTCAATCAGCAGCATCTGTTACAATACAGCCTGGATGAACAGCTGATACATGGAATGCGGGTCAGCAATCTGGCGTATCAGGTGGCAAAAGAACTGGGAGAACCGGAAGCATTCTGTCATGATCTTGCGGTGGCGGGGATGCTTCACGATATTGGAAAAGAAGCAGTCTCAGAGAATCTGGATGATATGGATGCACCACTGATCGTGGAGGAGATTCATTATGTCAGACTTCATGCGCAGGCAAGCTATGAGATTCTGAAGGAGGAAGGGTACAAGGAGTCCATCCTTCTTGCCGTACGCCATCACCATGAAAATTATGATGGCAGCGGGTATCCGGACAATCTCTCGGGAGAGGCGATTCCGCTGGGAGCCCGTATCATCCGTGTCTGTGATGTATATGCAGCACTGACTTCAGACCGGCCGTACCGTCAGGCATTTGATAAGCGGTCGGCGGTTCAGCTGATGATCGAAGAGATAAAAGATTTTGATGTAAAGGTATTTCTTGCCTTTCAAAGAATGATTCATAAGAACAAGGAAAAGGAGATTACATTATGGCATTAAAGAAAAAACCTGTGACAGGTATGAAAGATATCCTGCCTGCAGAGATGGCAATCCGTGATTATGTGATTCGCCTGATAAAGGAAACTTACGGTACATTCGGATTCTCATCCATCGAGACTCCATGTGTGGAGCACATCGAGAATCTGTCCAGCAAACAGGGTGGAGAAAATGAAAAACTGATCTTCAAGATTTTAAAAAGAGGAGAAAAACTGAAACTGGATACTGCCGAGTGTGAAGCAGATCTGGTGGACGGAGGACTTCGTTATGATCTGACCCTTCCTCTTTCCAGATATTATTCCAACCATGCCAACGAACTGCCGTCACCGTTCAAGGCCCTGCAGATGGGAAATGTATGGCGTGCAGATCGTCCACAGAGAGGACGTTACCGTCAGTTTATGCAGTGTGACATCGATATTCTCGGAGAGCCGACCAATCTGGCAGAAATCGAACTGATCCTGGCAACCACAACACTGCTTGGAAAACTGGACTTCAAGAACTTTACGATCCGTATCAACGACAGAAGAATCCTGAAAGCTATGGCTGCTTACAGCGGTTTTGCACCGGAATCTTATGATACCGTATTTATCATTCTGGACAAGATGGATAAGATCGGTCTGGAAGGTGTCAGAGAAGAACTGGAAAAAGAAGGATTTGACAAAGCATGTGTGGATAAATATCTTGCTATGTTTGAAGAAATCACCAACGATGTACAGGGTGTACGTTATGTGAAAGAAAAACTGGAAGGAGTACTGGATCCGGAATATGCAGACGGTCTGGAACTGATCATGAACAGTGTGGACGCCGTGAAAGCAGCAGACTTTAAGATCGCTTTTGACCCGACTCTGGTACGTGGTATGTCTTATTACACCGGTCCGATCTTCGAGATCTCCATGGACGAGTTCGGCGGAAGTGTTGGTGGTGGCGGACGTTACGATGAGATGATCGGTAAATTCACAGGAAATAATACCTGTGCATGTGGATTTTCCATCGGATTCGAGCGTATCATCATGCTTCTGATGGAACGTGGTTTCCAGGTTCCGCAGACAGGAAGTAAAAAAGCACTTCTGATCGAGAAAAATATGCCGGCAGAAGGAATGATGAAAGTTCTGAAACAGGCAGAAGAAGACCGGAAAAACGGATCTGTTGTTACGATTGCGGTTATGAAGAAAAACAAAAAGTTCCAGAAGGAACAGCTGAAGGAAGAAGGATACGAAGAAATCGTAGAATTCTTTGCAGACAGAATGTAATTGGTGTGAAAACACACTGTTACGAATAGAGTGTTAATATTGGAGGAAGAAACAATGGCAGAGTCAATGAAAGGGTTAAAACGGACCCATCGTTGTACCGAGATTTCCACAGCAAATATCGGGGAAACCGTAACACTGATGGGATGGGTACAGAAAAGCAGAAATAAAGGCGGCATTATTTTCGTAGATTTAAGAGACCGTTCCGGTATCGTACAGCTGATTTTTGAAAACGGCAGCATCGATGCGGAAGGATTTGAAAAAGCAACGAAACTGAGAAGTGAATTTGTTGTAGCGGTTACCGGTGTGGTAGAAGCACGTTCCGGTGCGGTAAACAGTAACTTAAAGACAGGTGAGATCGAAGTGCGTGCAAACAGTCTGCGTATTCTTGCAGAGGCAGAGACTCCGCCGTTCCCGATTGAAGAAAACAGCAAGACCAAAGAAGATCTGCGTCTGAAATACCGTTTCCTGGATCTGAGAAGACCGGATATTCAGAAAAACCTGATGATGCGTTCTCAGGTTACAACACTGACCCGTCAGTTTATGGCGAATGAAGGATTTCTGGAGATTGAAACACCAATGCTGACAAAGAGTACACCGGAAGGAGCAAGAGATTACCTGGTTCCGAGCCGTATTCATCCGGGAAACTTTTACGCACTTCCACAGTCTCCACAGCTGTTTAAACAGCTGCTGATGTGCTCAGGCTATGACCGTTATATCCAGATTGCACGTTGCTTCCGTGATGAGGATCTTCGGGCAGACCGTCAGCCGGAATTTACGCAGATTGATATGGAGCTGTCTTTTGTAGATGTGGACGATGTGATTGATGTAAATGAACGTCTGCTGGCTTACCTGTTCAAAAAGGTACTGGATGTGGATGTGAAACTGCCGATCCAGAGAATGACCTGGCAGGATGCAATGGATCGTTTTGGCTCTGACAAACCGGATCTGCGTTTTGGTATGGAACTGCAGAATGTATCTGAGGTTGTTCGAGGATGTGAATTTGCTGTATTTAAAAATGCCCTGGAAGCAGGCGGAACTGTCCGTGGTATCAATGCCAAGGGACAGGGCAGTATGCCGAGAAAGAAAATTGACAAACTGGTTGAGTTTGCAAAAGACTATGGTGCAAAGGGACTGGCTTATATCGCCATTCATGAAGACGGAACTGCAAAATCCTCTTTCGCAAAATTCATGACAGAAGACGAGATGGACCGTCTGGTAAAAGCTATGGACGGACAGGCTGGCGATCTGCTGCTGTTTGCCGCTGATAAAAATAAAGTTGTCTGGGATGTACTGGGTGCACTGCGTCTGGAACTGGCGCGTCAGATGAATCTTCTGGACAGCAGTGAATATCGTTTTGTATGGATCACAGAATTCCCTCTGCTGGAGTGGTCTGATGAGGAAAATCGTTTCAAAGCGATGCATCATCCATTTACCATGCCGATGGAAGAGGATCTGCAGTATATTGACAGTGATCCTGGCCGTGTACGTGCAAAAGCTTATGATATCGTACTGAACGGTACTGAGATCGGTGGCGGTAGTGTGCGTATCCATCAGGACGATATTCAGGAGAAAATGTTTGAGGTTCTTGGATTTGCCAAGGAGAAAGCTTACGAACAGTTTGGTTTCCTGCTGACAGCATTCAAGTATGGTGTTCCGCCTCATGCCGGTCTGGCTTATGGTCTGGATCGTCTGGTTATGCTGATGGCAAAACAGGAGAGTATTCGTGATGTAATTGCATTCCCGAAGGTGAAGGATGCATCCTGTCTGATGACAGAGGCACCGAATCTGGTGGATGAGAAACAGTTGGAGGAGCTGGGGATTGCGATTCGCAGTGAGGAATAATTAAATAGAGTTTCTTGCCAGATTTTTGGCAGAGGGACGCGGCAGGCTCCGGGGTTCCTTTGTCGCAACGTGGGCAGGGCAACTTTAAGCTAGCCACTAACTTCGGCTATGTTCACGAGGGTCAGCTGACCCTCGCGAAAGCCTGCGTAAGTGTCGGATCTTAAAGCTTGCCCTAAGCGCCCACAAAGTGTTGCGACAAAGGAACCCCGGAGCCTGCCGCTGTGTTTTGACAGAAAACTGAGTGGTGGATGTTAAAGATTAGAGCGAATTGCTGAGCAGAAGAAGCAGTGTTGAAAAGGGAAAATATGGGAAAGATAAATAAAAGCAGGTGTGAAGGAGAATATAATCTTTGCATCTGCTTTTTGTTGTGTTGTATCAATTGATTCAGTGGCTCAAGGTTGAGTGTTATGAAGCCGGAGAAAGCTGCCAGTGGCAGGCTTTTGCAGGTGATGTCGGGTATCAGCTTTCCGGCTGGGTGAGAATGGTGGTGAGGGCTTCTTCCAGGTTTCCGAGGAGGGCGGTGGTGATTTCGTCGCTTTGGGGGATGCGCCAGTTGTTGCCGTCGTTGGTCAGGTGGATGGTTACAGGGGTGGTGAGTGTTTGAGTGTTGGTGGTGATACAGTCTGTCAGGAGGGTGATGGCGTGAGACTGGCGACCTTCGGTTCCGTCTTCCAGAGCCTGGGAGGATGTCAGGTAGGCGGTGTATTGTTCCTGATAGGAGTATACAACAGATGAAAAATCGCAACTGGTCAGGTTCAGATCTACAGAGGCATCCATTCCGTCATCAGACAGGAGTTCCGATGTGATGGAGTAGTCCAGGCAGTTCAGAAGCTGACTGGCGATGGCTTTGACAACGGAACGGCTCGAAGTATCTTCGGAATTGAAGAGGGAGTCCAGTGCCAGATAACGGTTTAATTGTTCGGTATCGAAGGCTTTCAGAGTATCAAGGTGGATCGCGATGATCTCAGCGGGGGAAAACAGGGAAGCATCAGCCACGTAAGTGGAAAAGTTTCCGGTTACTGCAGCAGACAGGCTTTTTGGGGAGTCGATGTTCCAGATTTTTCCGGATCGGGTGAGGGTGATGGTATAGTCAGAGGTAATACTTTTATAATCATTGTTTTTCAGAACATTGCCAAGAAGCAGATAGCAGTCCTCCAGAGAAAAATCTACAGAAGCAGGGCTTGCAGAGTTCTGAATCTGTTTAATCATTACCTGACGGGAGTATTCTTTTGCCAGTGCTTTGCCGCCAGGTGTGGTAAGGGAAACGGTGACCGAAGCAGAATTCCCCTGTTCCGAGAAATCTCTGATATGATATGAAAAATCATGGAAGAAATCAGCAAATACAGAGGTAATATCGGAAGGAACTGTCTGTTTATTGTCAGCAGACGGGAAAACATCATGGACATTAAGTGTTTTTGCAATGTCAGATTTTTTCTGGTGTGACAGAGAGGAAAGTTCGTGACGAACTACTTTGACAGGATCCTGCCGGTATGGCGTACAATTGCTGATGGTATAAAAAAACACACATCCGGCGATCAGTTCCACAACAAGAATCAGAGGAATTCCGATCCGGAAAGACGGATGCAGGGTTTTGTGATGAAATACGTACATGCCGATGAGACAACCGACACTTCCACCAAGGATAGCGATGGCAAACAGTGCGGATTCCCGGATCCGCCATTTGTGATGGATAGCCTTGTATTTGTCGATGCCAAAAGCGGCAAAGCCGGTCAGATTGATAACTGCCAGATAAGAAAGAATACCGGTAAGTGTCATAAGAACCTCCTAATGCATATAAATCAATGTATTTTCAGAAAATACCGGAACCGCGGTAACAGATTTAATATAACAGAACCAGGAAAAATGTCAACTCCGGGGGCAGGGAGAAATGGTAAGAAAAGAATACCGGAAATGTCCATAGAAATGTAAAGAAAAAGTAAGGAAGAGCAGAATGCACTATGATATACTGAAATCATGAGAACCTATCAGATACAGGAGGCAGACATGAAGAAAAAGAAAATTATTCTTACCGGGGCAGCTGTTGCAGCCGTTGTGGTAATCGGAATCGGTGCATGGGCATTGTTCGGCAGAACATCATCGGATGGAAGTACGGAAAATGTAGTATATGTAAACAGTGTAGATAATCTGATGAACCCGGGAAGTGGTAACGGGGCAGTGAACCGCTTTGCCGGTGTGGTAGAAACACAGAAACAGGTGGATATTCAGCAGAGTCAGGATAAAACAGTAAAAGATATTTATGTGGAAGTCGGACAGGAAGTATCCAAGGGAGATCCGTTATTTTCTTATGATACAGAAAAATCACAGGAAGACCTGGAAAAAGCAAAGCTGGAGCTGGAACGGATCAATAACAATATCGGAAATAAACAAAATGAGATTGCTGCACTGGAAAAGGAAAAAAAGAGTGCAGGAAATGATGCACAGCTTGACTATACAATGCAGATTCAGAGTGCCCAGATGGAATTGAAGCAGAGTGAATATGAAAAGAAAAGCAAACAGGTGGAGATTCAGAAATTACAGGATTCCATCGAGAACTGTCAGGTCACCAGTGAGATTGATGGTGTAGTCAAATCCATCAATAACGGAAATCAGGACAGCTATTCTTATTCAGGAGACAGCCAGGCATTTATGTCCATAATTGCGATGGGAGATTTTCGAATCAAATGTAAGGTAAACGAACAGAATATCTCATCTGTGACGCCGGGACAGGCTGTGATCGTGCATTCCAGAGTAGATGATTCTGTCACCTGGAAAGGAACGATGGGTGCGGTAGATACGGAAAATCCGGGTAACGATTCCAATAATGGTTATTACTTCAGCAGCGGTGACGGATCCACCCAGTCCAATTCCTATCCGTTTTATATCGAACTGGATTCTTCTGAGGGGCTGATGCTTGGACAGCATGTTTATGTGGAAGCCGATTACGGACAGAGCGAGGAAAAGGCGGGTATCTGGCTGGATGAATCTTTCATCTGTGATGCAGATACGGATAACCCCTATGTCTGGGTTGACGATGGAAAAGGCAAACTGGAGAAACGTTCTGTGACACTTGGACAGCATGATGATGAACTTTTCCAGTATGAAATTGCAGATGGACTGAGTAAAGATGATATGATCACTTATCCGGAAGACGGATTAAAAGAAGGCATGAAGACTGCAGTGGGAAGCAACGGTCAGATGGGGCAGAGCAACCCGGTGACGGATGGCGAAGATATGGACTTTTCAAATGAAGATTACTCAGAAGAAGAGGGTTCCGGCAGCGATCTTTCTGATGAGAATATGGATGGAGTGGATTCCGGAGAGATGAATCAGGAAGATCTCACAGAAGACGGGATGCAGCAGAATGAATCAAATGCTGATGGCAGCGAAGATGTCATCGGAGGAACGGAGGATGCACAGTGATTCTTGAGTTAAAAGATATCTGCAAAGATTATATTCAGGGAAAAATGGTGATTCCGGTTCTGAAACATATTGATTTCCAGATGGAACAGGGAGAATATGTGGCCATTATGGGACCTTCCGGTTCCGGTAAGACAACACTGATGAATATTGTAGGATGTCTGGATCAGGCGACTTCCGGTCAGTTTTTTCTGGACGGACAGGATATCAGTAAATGTACGGAAAATGAAATGTCAGATCTCAGATTGAAAAAGATCGGGTTTGTTTTCCAGAACTTTCAGCTGTTGTCGAGACAGACTGCACTGGAAAATGTGGAACTGCCACTGACTTATGCGGGAGTTGCGAAAAAAGAGCGACGGGAACGGGCGCTGCAGGCACTGACCCGAGTAGGACTGGAAGACAGAGTGAATTTTCAGCCGAATCAGCTTTCCGGTGGGCAAAAACAGAGAGTAGCGATTGCCAGAGCACTGGTTAACCGGCCGAAGATCCTTCTGGCCGATGAGCCGACCGGCGCACTGGACAGTACCTCCGGAGAACAGGTTATGGAACTGTTTCAGAGCCTGAACGATGAAGGAGTAAGCGTATTGATGATCACCCATGACAGCGAGATTGCAGCGAAAGCACAGAGAAAAGTAATTATCCGCGATGGCATAATGAAAAAGGAGGAGTAGCCATGAAGAAAAAATGGATTGCGGCTTTTATTGCTGCAGGAGTGCTCCTGCTTGGAGGGGTGACTGTATATGCGGTGAAAACAAGCAGTCAGAGTACGGTAAAAGTGGTATCTGTCAGTAACATGTCAGGTGGAGGGGGATGGTCTGACAACAGTCTGTCAGGAAATATTACTTCGGATGTATCCCAAAACATTTATCTGGCAGATTCACAGACAGTAAAGAAAATATATGTAAAAGAAGGGGATACGGTAAAGGTCGGAGATGATCTGCTCACGTATGATATGACCCTTGAGAACCTGGATCTGGAAATGAAAAAACTGGAAAAACAGGGAATCGAACTGAACATAGAGAAAGCAAAAAGAGAAATTACAAAATTAAAGAATACAAAGCCGTCCAGTGATAACGGTAATGAGGATCCGGGATTTGATATACCGGAAGATCCGGGAGAAGAACCGGAGGACCCGTCCATAGAGCCGGAAGAACCGGCAGAGGCTTATCAGGAGCTTACAGCGGAGGCAGAACCGTATATGGGAGAGGGAACGGTGGAAGAACCGTACCATTTCCTGTGTGCTGCTGATGGTGTGATTTTGGGAAGCTTTCTAAACCGAATGGCAGAGGAACAGTGTTTCTTTGTGATTGAGGTCCGGGAGGGCGATGTAAGCAATGGAGAACTGTTAAAAATCTGGGGACAAAAGATTACGGAAGATGATTTTCAGGTAGCGGATACTGACCGGTTTCAGGTAAACCTTGAAAAAGAAACAGATGACAGTGATGGTCAACTGCCGGAGGATCTGAAAGCAGCGGCGGTTCTTGAAAAAGGAGCCAGTGCCTATCAGGGAGATGGAACAGAGAAAAAACCACTGACCTATCTGGTGAAAAAAGATGGTATTGTAAAAGGCAGCTTTTTTCTGGAAAGAAAAGAAGATGGAAAATACTTTCGGATTGAGGTTCGGGAAGAAAATGGTGATCTTATAAAGGCATGGGAACAGAACGGAGCTGATGAGAATTTTGCATCAGATGTAAAAGAGGACGGGGAATACCTGGTGGATCTGAGTAAAAAGCAAAATGGAGAGACACCTGGAGAGCCAGCCGAACCGACCGATCCAAGTGAGCCAACACAGCCGGGAGAAAGTCCGGAGCCACCTGAACCATCGAATCCTGAAGAAAAGCCAACCGAGCCATCGGTATCTCCGGAAGTTACTCCCGGAGAAAATCCGGAACCGACACCGGAAACTGGTAATCATCAGGAAACGGCAGAACAGGGAAATACCGTGGATGGAATGAGCACAAAGAAAAACAGTGCCACCATTCGCTATCTGACCGTTACCAGCGTAATGGGAAATGAAAGCAGAAAAGTGATTTCTACCGATACTGCTTCTGATACAACAGGATCCGGTGATGCAGGAACTTCTTATGGAGGAACAGCTGCAGAGATTCAGCAGCAGATCAAGGATAAAGAAAAAGAAATCAGGGATTATCAGCTGGATATCAAAGAGGCCAATCTTGAGATTAAAGATATCCAGAAAAAGCTGAATAACCAGACAATTAAGAGTACATTAAATGGTGTGGTGAAGACAGTCGGTGATCCTGAAAAAGAAAGCAACGATGGAAAACCGCTGATTCAGGTGGTCAGCAGTGAAGGACTTTATGTGCAGGGAACGGTCAGTGAATCTAAAATGAATAAACTGAAAGTGGGAGCTACACTGAGCGGATACAGTTATGACAATGGTGTCAGCTTTACCGCAGAAGTACGGGAAATCTCTCCGTATCCATCCGATAACGGACAGGACGGAGCCAATGCATCTTCCTATCCCTTTACCGCATACATCGCAGATGCAAGCGGACTTAGTAATAACAGCTGGGCAGAACTTACGCTGCTGGATGAGGGAGACGGACAGGGACAAGGAATCTATCTGGAAAAACCTTTTGTGCGGACAGAAAACGGTCAGTATTACGTTATGAAGGACGATGGAACCGGACATCTGACAAAACAGATAGTACAGGTTGGCGGTATCCAGTATGGATCCAGTTATCAGATCACAGCTGGTCTGAGTATGGATGACAAGATCGCATTTCCTTATGGAAAAGATGTCAGAGAGGGTGCAAAGACAGAAGAAGGTACGCTTGATGACCTTTATAACTATTAACGGCAGATGGGAGGAACAACAATGCTAGAAAATATCAGATTGGCCTTTCGGGGGATATGGTCTCATAAGATGCGGTCATTTTTGACCATGCTGGGGATTATTATAGGTATCGCTTCCATCATTTCCATCGCATCTACAATTCAGGGAACCAACGAGCAGATCAAACAGAATCTGATCGGTGCAGGAAACAATAATGTGGATGTACGGCTTTACCAGGGAGAAAGTGAGTACTGGATGGACAATGGTCTGCCGGATAATATTTCCGTGATTTCCGATGAACAGAAAGAACAGATTCGCAGTCTTGAAGGGGTTGAGAGTGCGACTTTTTATAACCGCAGAGGGTATGCTGACGGAATCACCTATCAGAACACCAGCCTGGACAGTGGAAGTGTGTACGGGGTGGATGCAGAGTTTCTGAAAACAAAAGGTTATGTAATACAAAATGGAAGGGATTTTGTAGAACGTGACTTTAAAGAGTTCCGGAAAGTGGTGCTGCTTGACGATGTGGCAGTACAGACCTTATTTCCGGGAGAAAATCCGGTGGGAAAAACCATAGAACTCCGGGGAGAACCGTTTACCGTGGTAGGATGTATCCGCAAATCAGATGCTTTCGAACCGGTGATCAACAGTCTGGAAGATTACTATACGTATAATCAGAATACCAATGGAATCGTGCTGATTCCGGACAGTACCTGGCCGGTTGTCTATAATTATGATGAGCCGGAAGAAGTCAGTGTTATGGCAAGTGAGACAGACCTGATGAGTTCTGTAGGAAAAAAAGTGGAGGACATTATGAATCAGGCGGTGACCGGGCAGACCGGTTCCGGTATGATTGCTTCTGAAGAAGAAATGCTGGATGGTGCCGGCAGCAGTGGCACTGACAGCAGCAACGTCTCTTATAAGGCAGCGGATCTGTTGAAAACAGTCAAGAACCTGCAGAAAGTCAGTGAAAATACCAACAAACAGCTGTTGTGGATCGCAAGTATCTCTCTTCTGGTCGGAGGTATCGGTGTTATGAATATTATGCTTGTGTCTGTTACGGAACGTACCAGTGAGATCGGTCTGAAAAAAGCAATCGGGGCGAGAAAAAACAGGATCCTGTGGCAGTTTCTTACCGAAGCTGCAGTACTGACCAGCATCGGAGGAGTTCTGGGAGTGATCGCCGGAGTGATCCTGTCACAGGTGATATCGAAGATGTCTCAGACTCCGGTGGCGATCAGCGTGCCTGTCAGTGTGCTGGCTGTAGTATTTTCTATGGCAATCGGTATTATCTTCGGTTTGCTTCCATCTATTAAGGCAGCAAATCTGAATCCAATTGATGCACTTCGGCACGAATAGAAAAATGATAAGATTGTTCAGAATTAAATTAAGAAAAATATTAGAAATTATTCACGCGAAATTCACCACATCGGATCAAAAATGGGTTATACTGGTAATAGAAAACTGAAATGAAAGGAAAGAATGTCCGGACATTTCAAAAAAGATTTCTATGGGGGATTTATAGTAAATGAACATTTTATTTTTCTTAACACCAAAAAACGAAGTTGCCTATGTGGAAAATGATGACACTCTGCGTCAGGTGCTTGAAAAAATTGAATATCACAAATATACTGCTATTCCGATGCTAAATAAGAGCGGAAAATATGTGGGAACTGTAACAGAGGGAGATCTGCTCCGGTATATCAAGGAAAAACGGTTCCTGAATATCCGGGAAGCAGAGGATTGCAGCATCAGCAGGGTGCCTCTCCGATGGAAGTACCAGACAGTGGATATCAACTGTAACATGGAGGATCTGGTGGATACGGCCATGAAGCAGAACTTTGTTCCGGTACTGGATGATGCGGATAATTTTATTGGTATTGTCCGCAGAAGTGATATATTGAAATATTGTTATAAACAAAGCAAAGCAGGAAGACAAAAACAGGAAGAAGCATAGCAGATGAAAGAAAGACAGAAGTGATCCGTGAAATAAAAACAAACAATCACTGCTGTCTTTTTTTGTGGAAGGGGATTCCTTTTAGTTGACCAGCCTGTGTGCCCGTGATAAGATATAGTGAGCGTTAGCGAGTGGGAACAAAGGAAGTTTGTTCATCGGGAGCGGCGAATGGCGAGCATGATAGCTGCGAAAGCAGCGTCAAGCACCGAAGGTGCGAATCATGATATAATGTAACGATTCTAACAAAGGAGTTTTAGGAAAGTATGAAAACAATAATCGAATTGATTTCCAATGAAGTAATGACCGCTTTTAAAGAAGCCGGTTATGATGAAAATATGGGAAAGGTTACGCTGTCGAATCGGCCGGACCTGTGTGAATATCAGTGTAATGGTGCTATGGCAGGTGCAAAAGTATATCATAAAGCCCCGATCATGATTGCCAATGATGTAGTGGCAAAACTTGCCGACAGCAAAGTACTCGAGATGGCAGAAGCTGTTAATCCGGGATTCATTAATCTGAAAGTATCCGGAGCATATATGGCACAGTATCTGGAGGAGATGAGAAACAGTGAGAAAATGGGTGTGGAAGAAGCAAAGAATCCACAGACAATGATTCTTGACTACGGCGGACCAAACGTTGCAAAACCGCTGCATGTCGGACATCTGCGTTCTGCAATCATCGGTGAGAGCATCAAGAGAATGGGAAGATATCTGGGACATAAAGTTATTGGGGATGTTCATCTGGGAGACTGGGGACTGCAGATGGGTCTGATCATCACAGAACTGCATAAAAGGAAACCGGAACTGGTATATTTCCAGGAAGATTACGAAGGAGAATATCCGACAGAAGCTCCATTTACCATCAGTGAACTGGAAGAAATCTATCCGGCAGCCAGTGGAAAATCAAAAGAAGACGAATCGTATAAAGCAGAAGCTCTGGAAGCAACCCATCAGTTGCAGATGGGCAACAGAGGATATCGTGCATTATGGAAACATATTTTACAGGTGTCGGTTACTGACCTGAAGAAAAACTATGCAAATCTTAACGTAGACTTTGATCTGTGGAACGGAGAATCTGATGTACAGGATACCATTGCACCAATGGTACAGAAACTGAAGGATCAGGGACTGGCATATGAAGATCAGGGGGCAGTTGTCGTAGATGTAAAAGAAGAGACGGATACCAAAGAGGTACCTCCATGTATGATTTTAAAATCTGATGGTGCTGCTCTGTATACAACCACAGACCTCGCTACTATCGTGGAACGTATGGAAAAATACAATCCGGATGAGATTATGTATGTGGTAGACAAACGTCAGGAGATGCATTTTGTTCAGGTATTCCGCTGTGCAAAAAAAGCAGGTATGGTAAAAGATGACACCAAACTGACTTTCCTTGGTTTTGGTACCATGAACGGAAAAGACGGAAAACCGTTCAAGACAAGAGAAGGCGGTGTAATGCGTCTGGAAAATCTGATTCGTGATATCAACGAAGAAATGTATAAAAAGATCGTGGACAATCGTAGCATCAGGGAAGAAGATGCAAGAGCGACTGCAAAAATTGTAGGACTTTCTGCAATCAAATACGGAGATCTGTCCAATCAGGCATCCAAAGATTATATTTTTGATATTGAAAGATTTACATCTTTTGAAGGAAATACCGGTCCGTATATTCTGTATACAACCGTTCGTATCAAATCAATCCTGAACAGATATAAAGAAGAAGGCGGTAATCTGGATACCCTGAAGATTCTGGCAGCAGGAAACGACAGTGAGAAAGCACTGATGCTGGAAGCATCCAAATTCAATCAGGTGATCACGAATGCTTATGAAGAGAAAGCACCGCATAAGATCTGTTCTTATATTTATGAACTTGCAAATGCATTTAACCGCTTCTATCATGAAACAAAGATTCTGGCAGAAGAGGATCAGGCGAAGAAAGAATCCTATCTGGCTCTGTTGATGCTGGTGAAAAATATTTTGGAAGCATGTATCGATATGCTGGGATTTGAAGCACCGGAAAGAATGTAAGCGTGATTTCCGGAAGGAGGAGCGATTATGAAAAAACCTTCAGGAACCAGAGTGAATATCATGATCATGGGAATTGTGATCGTGGTGCTTGCCCTGGGTCTTGCAGCCATCTTGGGATATGGGAAAGCCAGAAAGCAGATGGAACAGATGCAACAGGCACAACGGGAACAGGAGGCAAAAGAAGCGCAGATAACACCGACACAGACGGTGACACCGGAGCCTACGGATGACCCGACAGATCCTGCAGTACAGAAAAAGAATCTGATCACGGAGATCAAAAAAGCAGTAGAACATAATGATGTAAAAATTATGACCGCAGATCTCCGGTATACATCCCAGGAGGGTCAGGTAGAAGTATATACGCAGGAAGATGTGGCAGCTGTTTTGCTGCATCTGAAAAAGAATGAGAAAGATTATCAGGCTTTTGTGGAAAAACTGCAGGATGAGAGTGTTACAGTGGGAGAAGAAGAGGGAACACAGTATCTTCTTTTGACAGATTCAAATCTCAGGAAAATAACCGGGACAGAAGAACCGGCAGAAACCGTAGAGGCGGAGATTGTCACACCGACACCGACTCCCGAAGGCAATGGCAGGAAAATTGCCATTGATGCAGGACATCAGGCACATGGCAACAGTGAACAGGAGCCAATTGGACCGGGAGCATCTCAGACAAAAGCAAAAGTTGCATCCGGAACCACCGGAAGAACAACGGGAGTAACGGAATATCAGTTGAATCTGGATGTTGCACTGAAGCTTCGAGATGAACTGGAAACAAGAGGATACGAAGTCTATATGATCCGGGAAAACAATGATGTGGATATCAGTAATGCGGAGCGGGCACAGCTTGCAGCAGAATCCGGTTCAGATATTCTGATTCGCATCCATGCCAATGGATCGGATAATACCTCTGTGGCAGGAGCTCTGACAATGGCACCGAGTACGGCCAACCCATATTTGAGTCAGGAACTGATTGCTGAATGTCAGAAACTGTCACAGTGTATTATCACTGCGTTTTGTGCTTCCACAGGAGCAAATAATCAGGGCGTGTATCAGACCGATGAGATGAGCGGACTGAACTGGTGCAGTATTCCTGCAACCATTGTTGAGATGGGATACATGACCAATCAGGAGGAAGATACCCGGATGCAGACAGCAGAATATCAACAGCAGATGGTGACGGGGATTGCAGATGGAATTGATCAGTACTTTGCGTCCTGAGGATAAGAAAAAGACACAGAAAAAAGAAAGGGGAAATGCCAGATGAAAAAACTGAAAATGATCGGTATGGTATTTGTAATGCTGTTTCTGGTAGGAATTCTTCCGACAAAAGCTCATGCAGAAGGCTGGGTACAGGAAGAAAACGGAAACTGGTATTATCTGAACCAGGCCGGAGAAAAGGCGAAGGAAACCTGGATCGGCAATTATTATGTGGATGAAAATGGCGTCTGGATCGAAGGAAAAACACAGGCCAAAAATGAGTGGATCAGCAGTGGTGGTCGTTGGTGGTATCGTCACAGTGACGGAGGATATACCAGATCAGGCTGGGAACAGATCAACGGAACCTGGTATTATTTTGATGGTGCAGGCTGGATGGCGACCGGCTGGGTGAACGTGGGAGGAACCTGGTACTACATGAACGGAAGCGGAGCGATGGTGACCGGCTGGCTGAAACTTGGAAATACCTGGTATTATCTGAACGGAAGCGGAGCGATGGTGACCGGCTGGCTGAATCTAGGAGGAACCTGGTATTATCTGAACGGAAGCGGAGCGATGGTGACCGGCTGGCTGAATCTAGGAGGAACCTGGTATTATCTGGACGGAAGCGGAGCGATGGCGACCGGCTGGCTGAATCTAGGAGGAACCTGGTATTATCTGAACGGAAGCGGAGCGATGGCGACCGGCTGGCTGAATCTAGGAGGAACCTGGTATTATCTGA
>CAKRLG010000016.1 GCA_934359255.1 uncultured Ruminococcus sp. | reverse complement strand
TGAAACCGCCGTGTACCGAACGGTACGCACGGTGGTGTGAGAGGACGGCGGTTAGTCACCGCCTCCTACTCGATTAAACATTCTGAAAACACTATGGCAATCAGAAAGGAGAACAAATCATGACACATGAAGAAATTCCTGCTTTATATGGAAGCCTTGTTTTTAACGATAAGGTAATGCGTAACAAACTGCCGAAGGATATGTATAAAGCCCTTCGCAAAACAATCGAAAATGGAACTCATCTGGAGTTGGACGTAGCTAACTCTGTAGCCGTTGCCATGAAAGAATGGGCGGTAGAAAACGGTGCCACTCACTACACTCACTGGTTCCAGCCGATGACCGGTTTCACTGCCGAGAAACATGACAGCTTCATCACACCGGTTGGCGACGGCGAAGTTATCATGGACTTTTCCGGAAAAGAACTGGTAAAAGGTGAACCGGATGCATCCAGTTTCCCGTCAGGCGGACTTCGTGCCACTTTCGAAGCAAGAGGTTATACAGCATGGGATCCTACATCACCGGCTTTCATTAAAGATGGTACTTTATATATTCCGACTGCTTTCTGTTCTTACAGCGGAGAGGCACTGGATAAAAAAACCCCACTGCTCCGTTCCATGGAAACCCTGAACACAGAAGCAGTAAAAATGCTGAAACTCCTGGGAAATGAAACCGTTACCAGCGTATCCACAACCATCGGACCGGAACAGGAATACTTTTTGGTAGACAAAGATCTGTATAAGAAGAGAAAAGACCTGGTATTCTGCGGACGTACCCTGTTTGGTGCACCTGCTCCAAAAGGACAGGAAATGGAAGATCATTACTTTGGTTCACTGAAACCAAAGGTTGCCGCTTATATGCATGATCTGGATGTAGAGCTGTGGAAACTTGGTATCCCGGCAAAAACAAAACATAACGAAGTTGCTCCTGCACAGCATGAGCTGGCTCCGATCTTTGATACCGCAAACGTAGCCGTTGACCACAACCAGCTGACCATGGAAATCATGAAAAAAGTCGCTGACAAACATGGTCTGGTATGCCTGTTACATGAAAAACCATTCGAGGGCATCAACGGAAGCGGTAAACATAACAACTGGTCTCTGATAACCAACGATGGAGTAAACCTGTTAAATCCGGGAAGCACACCGGCACAGAATATCCAGTTCCTGGTATTTCTGATGGCTGTCATCAAAGCCGTAGATGAATATGCAGATCTGATGCGTGTATCTGCAACCAGCGCCGGCAACGATCACCGTCTTGGCGGTAACGAGGCTCCGCCAGCTATCGTATCCATCTTCCTTGGCGATGAACTGTCAGCAGTTCTGGAATCCATCGAAAATGATACTTTCTTCGGAAAACAGAAAAAAGTACAGCTGGATATCGGAGCTCATGTACTTCCACACTTTGTGAAAGATACCACAGACCGTAACCGTACTTCACCATTCGCCTTCACAGGCAATAAATTTGAATTCCGTATGCTTGGTTCTGCAGCATCTGTTGCAAACCCGAACGTGGTACTGAACACTGCTGTTGCAGAAGCTCTGGCTCAGTTCTATACCGAACTGGAAGGAACCAAACCGGAAGATATGGAACAGGCCGTACATGAACTGATCAAACGTGCCATCCGCAAACATAAAAAAGTCATCTTCAACGGCAATGGTTATACCGATGAGTGGGTTGCTGAAGCAGAAAAACGCGGATTATACAATCTGCCATCTACTCCGGACTGTCTGCCACAGCTGTTAGTTGATAAAAACGTGGAACTGTTCACCAAACATCATGTATTTACAAAAGAAGAACTGGCTTCCCGTTATGAGATCAAACTGGAAAACTATGTAAAAACCATCGGTATCGAGGCACGCACTCTTGCAGAGATGATCACCAAAGATTTCCTGCCGGCTGTCAGCACCTATGCCGCTGAGGTTTCCAAAAACGCTGCAGCAAAGAAATCCTTTATGGCTGCCGCTGATACTGCTTCGGAAGAAGCACTGGTTGAAAAACTGTCCACTGCTTACACTACTCTGACTGCAGAGGTAACAGAACTGAAAACCCTGATTGATACTTCTTTCGCTCTGGAAGATACCCAGAAATGTGCAGAAGCATTCCATGATCAGGTACTGGCAAAAATGGAAGACATCCGTACCATTGCCAGTGATATTGAAGCTTTAATTCCAGATTCTATCCTGAGCTATCCTACTTACGATCAGCTTTTGTTCTCCCTGTAGTGAGGTGGAATCTATGTGCCAGGATGAACGGATTAAAGAAGCCTGCGGTGTATTCGGTATTTATAATCCCCACGGGGAAGATGCAGCCTCTTCCATCTATTACGGGCTCTCTTCCCTGCAGCACCGTGGACAGGAATCCTGCGGAATCGCTGTGTTTGACACCAGCGGTCCCAAGGGAAATATGAATGTACAAAGAGGGATGGGACTTGTCAGTGAAGTTTTTAAAGAAGATGTTCTTTCAAATATGAAAGGAAATCTCGGTATCGGGCATGTCCGTTATTCCACAACAGGGGCGGCTACATTGAGTAACGCTCAGCCCCTGGTTCTGAATTATATTAAGGGAACTCTGGCTCTCGCTCATAACGGTAATCTGGTAAATACCGAAGAGCTTCGCAATGAACTTGCACAAAACGGAGCCATTTTCCATACAACAACCGATTCAGAGGTTATTGCTTATTATATTGCCAGAGAAAGAGTCCGTACCAAATCGGTCGAGGAAGCGATCATGAAAACCGCCGAAAAGATCAAAGGTGCTTACGGACTGGTCATCGCCAGCCCTCGCAAGCTGATCGGTGTCCGTGATCCCCTTGGACTGAAACCTCTTTGTCTTGGTAAGAGAGATGATTCTTATATCATCGCCTCTGAAAGTTGTGCGCTGACTGCAATCGGTGCACAGTTCCTCCGTGATATCCAGCCGGGTGAGATCGTAACGATCACCCGGGAAGGTATCACCTCTAACCTTACCCTATGTCAGTCCCGGCAGGCTCATTGCATTTTTGAATACATTTACTTTGCCCGTCTGGACAGCAAACTGGACGGCATCTCCGTATATGAGTCCCGACTTCGTGCAGGTGCAGCGCTTGCCAAAGCCTATCCCGCAGATGCTGACCTGGTCGTCGGTGTTCCTGACTCAGGAATTACTGCCGCACAGGGATTCGCGGCTGAATCCGGAATTCCTTTTGGACTGGCATTCTATAAAAACAGCTATGTAGGCCGTACCTTTATCAAGCCTACTCAGAAGGAACGAGAATCCAGTGTACGTCTGAAATTAAGCGTTCTGGAATCCGCTGTCAAAGGAAAAAATATTGTGCTGGTAGATGATTCCATTGTACGTGGAACCACGATCGCCAATCTGATCCACCTTCTGAAACATGCAGGTGCAAAAGAAGTGCATGTGCGCGTCAGCTCACCGCCTTTCCTGTACCCATGTTATTTCGGTACTGATGTACCGTCCAATCAGCTGTTGATCGCCTCTTCCCATTCAACGGAAGAGATCCGGCAGTTAATTGGAGCTGATTCCTTAGGATATATGAAGATTGAAGATCTTCAGTCAATGGTGGGCGATCTGCCACTGTGCAAGGCCTGCTTTGACAATCACTATCCGATGGATATTCCAAATCAGTAATCGCGGAAGAAGTATCACTTCTCCGATTACATACATCACATTTTTCTTACGCAAGGGCGTATACCTCTCTCCAAAGGTATGCGCCTTTTCCCTTTGTATACAGAAAAAAGAAGTGCCAGCAGTTTCTTCTGCCAACACTTCTTCCTGAACATTTCATTTGTAATATTTATTTTATTTACTCATTCTTATTTCCTGCGATTTTTCCCCAGATCAGGCAAAGTACCATCGTGATCACCATATCCGGCAGTGTGTTTCCCACCGGCAGATCTACCTTCATCAGCATCCGGTACAAAACAAATCCAATCACCCACAGAATCATATTGGAGATCTGTATTTCTTTTTCACTGTGATCTTCTTTTAATAAGAAGAAATCCCCGATCTGGATCGCGATCATCGGAGCAAATACCGAACCGATCAGGTATAAGAAATCCGTGATATTATCCATCGGATACACAATGGCTGCCAGCGCGCCCACAATCGTCACACCAATGGCAATGTATTTTCCGTTCAGTTTATGGCTCAGAGTCTCACTGGAGATTCCTGCGGAATACGCATCCAGGAAAGTTGTAGTAACGGTGGAGAAAATGATGATCAGCAGACCTGCGATCCCAAGTCCTGCCTTCACCATGATCTGCGCGATATCACTCTCGCCGGTATAGATGGCAGCACCCATACCGATCAGATACATCCAGCAGCTGATCACACCGTATACAACAGCACTCACTGCGGTCGCTTTGACCGGCTCTTTTGCTTCTCTTGTGTAATCACTGATCAGCGGCAGCCAGGATAACGGCATTGCAACCGCCAGTTCCACGGCAGCTCCAAAGGTCAGTCCGTCCGCTGCCACACTCGCTGCCTGGTAATCTCCAAAGAAAATAACTTTACAGAGGATCAGTGTCAGAATAAACAACGCCGCCATCGCAATTGTATTTAATTTTCCAAGATTTGTGATACCGATCACAAGCCACAGGATGATCAGTCCACCGATCACCAGACACCAGACCCAGTTACCCACACCTACTGCCTGGTTGGCTGCCAGTGCACCGTCATAGATCATGATGGCCGTCCAGCCCACCAGCTGAATCACATTTAACAGGGCAAAGAACAGACTGCCTTTCTGTCCAAAGCTGATTTTTACGGTTTCCATTGCACTTTTTCGCACTTTACCGCCGATCACACCAGCTAAAAATAAGAGCACGCAACCAATCAGATGTCCCAATAAAATAGCTGCCAGACCTTTTTTCATCCCCAGAGATGCCAGATACGTTCCAGTCAGGATCTCTGCGATAGATACTCCCGCACCAAACCAGATCAGCCCGTTTTCAAACAAAGAAGTCCGTTTTTCACTCATGCTCCTGTACCTCCTTTGCATATTCTCCGTCAATGGCAAATCCGTGATTCATCGGACCACTGCCCTTGCCGAGATCCAGCATAGCTGCCAGAGCACCGGAAATATAAGCCTTTGCGCGCTCTACAGACACATCCATAGGAAATCCCTTTGCCAGGTTGGAAGCGATCGCGCTGGAAAGCGTACAGCCGGTTCCATGGGTATTCGGGTTATCGATCCGTTTTCCATAAAACCACCGGCAGATTCCGTCATGATAAAGTAAGTCATTGGCATCATTCACCTTATGACCGCCTTTTAACAGAACCGCACATTTGTACTGATCACCGATTACTTTAGCCGCCTTCATCATCTCTTCTTCGGAAGTGATCGTCATACCGGAAAGTACTTCTGCCTCAGGGATATTCGGTGTCAGGATCTGTGCCAGCGGAAACAGATATTCTTTTAAGGTGCTCACCGCGTCTTCACTGATCAGTCTGGCTCCGCTGGTAGCCACCATAACCGGATCAACCACGATATTTTTTGCATCATATTCTTTCAGTTTTTCTGCAATCTTTATAATCAGGCCGGAGGACGAAACCATTCCGATCTTCACTGCATCCGGAAAGATATCTGTGAAAATATTGTCCAGTTCCTCTCCTAAAAATTCCGGAGTTGCCTCCATAATTGCTGTTACGCCGGTTGTATTCTGGGCTGTCAGAGCCGTGATCGCACTCATGGCATATACGCCATTTGCCATCATCGTCTTGATATCTGCCTGGATGCCGGCGCCTCCGCTGGAATCACTTCCTGCGATTGTTAATGCTGTTCTCATACTTTTTTCTCCTTTACATATGAATTCACCATTACTTTTTTATAGCGACGAAAGGTGGTGCCCCCAATCCGCCGCTTTCGCGGCAGTCGGCAAGGTCTCGCACAAGCGCAGACTTTACCTCGTTGCCCGCGTGTCAAAATTGATCCACAGGATCGATTTTGACAGACTAAAACCAAAAAGACAGGCACACCAAAAAGGATGTGTGCCTGTCTTTTTTCTCTGTAAATCATCCCTACGTTGGCATTATCCAAATCAGGTTATGGGTCGAAACGCTGCCAGTCTCCTCTCAGCCTGCTTATGCAAGCTCCCCGTTTTCTATTCTGCTTTTGAGGATTGCTTATCTGTAGATGATATCATCTCTTCCCGGACCATTGGAAATCATGGTGATCGGGAAACCAATCTTCTCTTCTACGAATTCGATGTATTTTCTGCAGTTTTCCGGCAGATCTTCGTATTTCTTGATACCGCGGATATCGCATTTCCATCCCGGCAGAGTTTCATACACCGGTTTTGCCTTTTCCAGCAGTGTGGTGGTCGGGAAGTCTGTAGTTACTTCGCCGTCGATGTCGTATCCTACACATACCGGAATCTCATCCAGATATCCCAGAACATCCAGTACGGTGAACGCTACATCGGTAGTTCCCTGCATACGGCATCCGTATTTGGAAGCCACTGCATCGAACCATCCCATACGTCTCGGTCTTCCGGTTGTTGCACCAAACTCGCCGCCGTCTCCGCCTCTGCGTCTCAGCTCGTCTGCCTCGTCTCCGAAGATCTCGGATACGAATGCTCCTGCTCCTACAGCGCTGGAGTATGCTTTACATACGGTGATGATTTTCTTGATCTCATATGGCGGTACACCTGCTCCTACAGCACCGTATCCTGCCAGTGTGGAGGAAGAAGTTACCATTGGGTAAATACCGTGATCCGGGTCTTTTAAGGATCCCAGCTGACCCTCTAACAGGATCTCTTTTCCTTCTTTCAGTGCGTTCCACAGGAATAAAGATACGTCGCATACATATGGCTCTAACATCTTCTTATAGCTCATCAGCTCTTCAAAAATCTCTTCCGGTTTCAGAAGCGGTTTGTGATACAGATGCTCCAGCATAACGTTCTTTTTCTCGCAGATTCCTGCTACTTTTTCTTTCAGTGCTTCCTCGTCAAACAGCTCGCTGACCTGGAAACCGATCTTTGCAAATTTATCAGAATAAAAAGGAGCGATACCTGATTTTGTGGATCCGAAGGATTTGCCACCCAGACGTTCTTCTTCGTACTGATCAAACAGAATGTGATAAGACATTACCATCTGTGCACGGTCGGAAATCAGGATCTTCGGTGTCGGTACCCCTTTGGATACGATATCCTGGATCTCTTTGAAAACCAGTGGCACATTCAGTGCAACACCGTTTCCGATCACGCTTGTGGTATGATTATAAAATACACCTGACGGCAGGGTATGCAGTGCGAACTTGCCGTAATCATTTACGATGGTATGTCCGGCATTGGCTCCACCCTGGAAACGAACGATAATGTCCGCTTCTTTAGCCAGCATATCGGTAATCTTACCTTTTCCTTCATCTCCCCAGTTTGCTCCAACAACAGCTTTAATCATTTGGTTACCTCCTGACGGGTTATCATCATTTCCTTTACGAAAATGATTATACAACACTTTTCTTATTAGTAAAACTTATTATTACTTATAAATTAAAGTCAATTATAAATTTCCTTAATAAGTATACCATCTTTCTTATTTTCCCACCAGAACTTTTTCATATTTTCCGGAAATCTTTTTAGATTTTCCGTAAACCACATGGCTGAGCACATACTGACCGTCGTTGACAAAAATTTCAATCAGATGATCGTTCACCAGAATATCCAGCTGTGCCGCACCCTCGATCACCGGAGTCGCATCAACAGTTCGCACTTCGTCACATCCTTCAAGAACGGCTGACCGGTCGCCAACGATCTTTCCTTCGCTGCGGCTGATCACATACCCACCAATATTTAAGGTTTCTCCCTCAGAAAGATCCGTCCGGATCCGGAAGACTTTTCCACTCTCTGCTGCCTCTTCGGCTGTAGTTTCCGCGCTGAGGTATGCGTCCACCTGTGGATGCATGTGGAAATACAGATGTCCCTCTTTTTCTTCCACCACACGGGCACTGCTCATCATACCGTTCCATGCCGGGCGATCCGTGCTGTCTGTCACTGCCATCGGCATACGCATCCAGGAGATCATCACTCTTCTTCCCTCCGCATCCAGCGTTGTCTGCGGTGCATACAGATCCAGACCGTAATCCACATAGCTGTGGGTATCCGGCAGCTTCAGTTCACAGGTCTTCGGATTAAATTCTGCCAGGGCCCAGACGGACTGATCCGGATATTTCTTTTCTCCCGGTGTCAGACGCATCGGGCAGCCGAGGAAGATCCACTGATCATCCTGTACAAACAGATCCGGACACTCGATCGTCCAGCCGTAAGATCCGGTTCTGCACTGATTGGCATATGTCCAGTTTTCTCCGTCTTTGCTCGTATAAAAGAGAACTCTTCCGGCGTCATGATACGAACTTCCCATCATCATATAATAGCTGTCTCCGTCTTTCCACACCTTCGGGTCTCTCATCTTCGGCTCTCCGACCTCTTCATCATGGACAGTCGGCAGCACCTTCTTTTTGTCCCAGTTATTAAAATGGAACCCATCTTCCGATACGATCATCGCCTGGCTCGTCTCAAATGCATCATCCAGTACCCGATGGATATCCTCCGGATTTGGTTTCAGATATTTTACTGCGGAATAATACATCTTAAGCTTTCCGTCTTCCTCCAGTGCAGTACCGGAGAACACACCATTCTGATCATATTCTTTTGTTGGAAACAACGCGATCCCCTGATGCTCCCAGTGCACCAGATCCTCGCTGACCGCATGTCCCCAGTGCATGGTTCCCCATTCCGGTGCATGTGGAAAATGCTGGAAAAACAGGTGATATTTGCCTTTATAATAGATAAAACCGTTCGGATCGTTGATCCAGTTCCCCGGGGCTTTTACATGTACAAGATCTTTCATCTTCGTTCTTTCCTTTCTTTCGGTCGTTAAAGTAACCGGTTACTTTTTCTTTTATCATATCATTTACCTGTATCTTCGTCAATCTTTTCCATGACTTTTCATTTCCGGTTTTCCGAATTATGTTACCGGTTACTCGCTCTTTTCTTGTTTTTTTGAGAATTTTTTGCTATACTGTTGATATATTTGAAACGATTTGTAACTGTTCAGTACCTTCACAGTTACATATTACCTACTGAATAGTTACAACAATTCACCTACAACGGGTCTGAAACCCACGATATGCCTGAGATCTTTTCCGGCAATCATCGGAGCTTTATTTGTACGGCTTCGACTCGTTATTCCTATAAAAAAGAATGCATGAGGCAACGATTATGGCACGAAAACAGAATGTAACCTTCGCAGACATTGCAAAATATACGAATTTTTCCAAAACAACCATTTCCCGGTACTTTAATAACCCGGATTCCCTTACCGAGAAGAACCAGAAGATCATCGCCGATGCCCTGGAAAAACTGAATTATCATGAAAATAAAGTGGCACGGATCCTGGCAAGCGGACAGACCGAATTCGTCGGGGTGATCATCCCGAACCTGTTTCTTCACTATTATTCCGAGATGCTTGACCGGATTCTTTCCACCTATGAGACGTTTGGGTATAAGTTTCTGGTGTTTTTAAGCAACGGAGATGCTGACACGGAGCGGCAGTATATTCAGGAACTTCTCGCTTATAAGATCGAAGGACTGATCATTTTAAGCCACGCAATTCCTTCCATAGAACTCGCGAACCTGCATATTCCGATCGTAGCCATCGAGCGTGAGGATGCACATATCAGCAGCATCAATACCGACAACTACATGGGTGCAATCCAGGCAACCAGTCTGCTCTATCGTCACAACTGTGAAGTGCTCTTCCACATCAACAATCCGACCGCCAAAAGTATCCCGGCATACGGTCGAATCGAAGGGTTTGAAGACTTTTGCAGGGAACAGCAGATTCCACACCGCATCTTTCTCCATGAGATGAAAGATCAGACAGCTTCCCAGGAGCATCTGAAAGAAATTCTCTCCGAGATCGAGGCGGACTCTCCCGGCAGGAAAAAGGGCATTTTCGTCTCCAACGATACCCACGCCAGCATCCTGGTCAATCTGCTGGTACGAAAACACGGTAAACTCCCGGAAGACTACCTGATCGTCGGCTTCGACGACTCACCAGCCTCCCGAAACGCCATCTTCCCGATCAGCACCGTGGCTCAGCAGATCGATGTGCTCGCTACAGAAGCGGTAAAACTTCTGGTGGAGCAGATTGAGGCGCATAAAAACAGCAAACACACACCGGTCAGCGAACCGATACACAAGATGATCACACCGGTGCTGATCCGCAGAGAGACGACGGAGCGGGATCTGCTGGCAGAAGACGATTAAACTACCTTTTCCCGCTGCCCACATAACTAAAAACTCCCCCGATTGAAATATACGATATCGTATTTTCCAATCGAGGGAGTTTTTTATACTTTATATTTTGTTATTTCCAGTCTTTTATACATTGATCTCCGCAGTCATACCCAGCAGGTCTTTATTTTCTTCCAGCATCGGGTTGATGACATTTTTCAGGAAGGCGTCTACCTGTACGGAAGCGCGTCCTGTGTATTTTGCAGGATCCATGGTTTTTTCCAGTTCTTCCAGGGTCAGGTTGAAGGCCGGGTCAGCAGCGATCAACTCCAGAAGGTTGTTGTCTTTTCCTTCTACTTTAACAGTTTTTCCTGCTTCCATGGACAGTTCACGGATTCTCTCATGGAGTTCCTGACGGTCACCGCCTGCTTTTACAGCATCCATCATGATGTTTTCCGTAGCCATGAATGGCAGTTCGGAACGCAGTCTCTTCTCGATAACCTTCGGATATACCACCAGACCGTCTACCACATTCAGGCACAGATCCAGGATACCGTCGATGGCCAGGAATCCTTCCGGAACAGACAGTCTCTTGTTGGCAGAGTCATCCAGGGTTCTCTCAAACCACTGGGTAGCGGATGTGATCGCCGGGTTCATCGCATCTACCATCACGAAACGGGACAGGGAAGCGATACGCTCACTTCTCATCGGGTTTCTCTTATAAGCCATGGCGGAAGATCCGATCTGGCTCTTCTCGAATGGTTCTTCTACTTCTTTCAGATGCTGCAGAAGACGGATATCGTTGGAGAACTTATGTGCGCTCGCTGCGATACCTGCCAGAATATTGACCACTCTGGTATCTACTTTTCTGGAGTAGGTCTGTCCGGATACCGGATAACACTGTTTGAATCCCATCTTCTCAGCGATCATCGGATCGATCTTGTCGATGGTTTCCTGGTCTCCGTCGAACAGTTCCAGAAAACTTGCCTGTGTTCCGGTTGTTCCCTTAGAACCCAGCAGTTTCATTGTGCTTAAGACATAATTCAGATCTTCCAGATCCAGCATGAACTCCTGCATCCACAGGGTTGCACGTTTACCTACGGTTGTAGGCTGTGCCGGCTGAAAATGGGTAAATGCCAGTGTCGGCAGATCTTTGTATTTTTCTGCGAATTTTGCCAGCTCTGCGATCACGTTCACCAGTTTTTTCTTTACCAGTTTCAGAGCTTCGGTCATAACAATAATATCGGTGTTGTCACCTACATAACAGGAAGTTGCACCCAGATGGATGATTCCTTTTGCTTTCGGACACTGTACACCATATGCATATACATGAGACATAACATCATGACGTACCTGGCGTTCTCTCTCTTTTGCCACATCATAGTTAATATCGTCTTTGTGCGCTTTTAATTCGTCGATCTGTTCCTGGGTGATCGGCAGACCCAGTTCCTTCTCGGTCTCTGCCAGTGCGATCCACAGGCGTCTCCAGGTACGGAACTTCATATCCGGGGAAAAGATATACTGCATTTCTTTGCTTGCATAACGCTCAGATAACGGACTTACATATCTGTCTGTACTCATATATAATCTCCTTTTTCTTGTACTTGCCGCCTCTTTACGGACGGCTTACCTTTTATCGGCTGTACGCCTCATAACAGTAAAATTATATAATACCGCCCCCGGAAACGCAAGCTTAGTTCTGATGAAATTTTCCTAAAAATTCCTTCATTCTTGTATGGTCTGCACCAAATACCTCCTCCGGTGTTCCCTCCAGCGCTACCACGCCTTTATCCATAAAGATCACACGGTCGGAGATATTTTTGGCAAATTCCATCTCATGGGTCACGATCACCATGGTGATATCCAAATCCGCCAGGGATTTGATGACTTTCAGCACCTCACCGGTCAGTTCCGGATCCAGGGCTGAAGTCGGCTCATCAAAAAACAGAATCTTCGGATTCAGTGCCAGAGCTCTTGCGATAGCCACACGCTGACACTGTCCGCCGGATAACTGGAACGGATAGGCATCTGCCTTATCTTCCAGTCCCATTTTTTTCAGCAGTTCCATGGCTTCTTTATATACTTCATCTTTGTTTCTTTTCTGTACATGGATCGGTGCATCCGTGATATTTTTCAGTACGGAATAATGCGGAAACAGATTAAAGTTCTGGAAAACCAGTCCGAAACAGGAGCGGATCTCTTTCATCTCTTTTTTATCCGGATACATCACTTTACCGTTTTCTACCCAGGCTGCTTTTTTTCCCATATACAGGATCTCGCCGCCGTCGATTTCCTCAAGCATCGTCGCACAGCGAAGCAACGTGGATTTACCGGAACCGGAAGGCCCGATGATAGAAACGATTTCTCCTTCTTCCACCGCCAGAGAGATATCTTTTAAAACACCCAGTCCGTCAAATTCTTTTTTGATATGATTCATTTCCAACAGTTTCATGTCAAACCTCCTAGCGATAATAGTTCAGTTTCTTCTCAAACAGTTCCATTACCCAGGCTACCACATAGTTAAATACATAATAGAAAATACCTGCGATAAAGAACGGTACTACAGTAGTCTGTGCAGCTGCAATCTGTTTTGCAACGGCAAACATCTCGATATAAGATACGGAATATACCAGAGAGGTATCTTTGACCAGTGTGATGACCTCGTTGGTGACAGATGGCAAAACGATTTTTACCACCTGTGGCAGAACGATCTTAAAGAAAGTCTGTACTCTGGTGTAACCCAGCAGCTGTGCTGCCTCATACTGTCCGGTCGGGATCGATTCGATACCGGAACGGTAGATTTCCGCAAAATATGCCGCATAGTTCAGAGAACATCCCAGAATGATGGCTGTAAACTTATAACCGCCGATATTCATGCCCCACAGATAAAACGGTCCGAAATACCAGATCAGCAGCTGCAGCATCAGTGGGGTTCCACGCATGATGGAAATATAGATCTTCACCAGCCAGCTTAGTGGCTTAAACCGGCATACGCGTCCAAAATATACGATCATTCCCAGTGGAAGGGAAAAGATCAGTGTCAGAAAAAAGATCAGACAGGTCTGTCCAAAACCCGCCGTCATCTGTCGTACCATTACCTCAATACTCATTGCTTATCCTCCATTACTCGCGAAAACATGCCCCCCGGGAAGCTTCTGCCTCCCGAGGGGTTATATTTTTCTTATCCGACGTTGTTTCCGTCTTCTTATTCAGCTTTTAAAGTCACCATGTCGGCGATCTCATATTTTTCTGCCAGTTCTGCAACTTTTCCTTCGTTTGCCAGTTCCTGCAGATCTGCATTTACAATATCACACAGTTCCTGATTTCCTTTTTTGAAGCCGATTGCATACTGTTCGGTATTCAGTGTCTCATCGAGGATCTTAAAGCCTTCTCCTCTGGAATTCAGCTGATATTTGGCAACTCCGACATCGATTGCCAGTGCATCCAGTGCTCCTGCCTGTAACTCGGTAAATGCGGTGTTGTAATCTGCAAATTCATTCAGAGATCCAAAGGTATCTGCCAGTGCTTTCTGTCCGCCTTCGTCTTCACTCTGTAACAGATCCAGTGCTGCGGAAGCTGCCTGTACACCAACGGTCTTTCCTGCCAGATCACTCAGCTGTTCGATGCCGGAATCCTCTGCAACCACGATTACCTGGCTGTTATCTACATACGGATCAGAGAACGTGTAATCATCTTCTCTTCCGTTCATGGTAAATCCATTCCAGATGCAGTCGATGGAACCGGAGTTCAGTTCCATATCTTTGGAATCCCAGTTGATCGGTTTTTTCACCAGTTCCCAGCCTTCTTTGTCGCATACTGCCTGTGCCAGTTCCAGATCAAATCCAGTATACTCACCGTCATCATCCATGTAACCATATGGCGGATATTCTGCATCGAAACCTACCGTGAACGTTGTTCTGCTGCTTTCATCCGTTGTTTCTGCGGAAGCATTCTCGCTGCTCTCATCCGTTGTTTCTGTGCTCTCGGTCTTGCTTGTGTCTTCGGTCGCTGTATCTTTACTGGAACCACATCCTGCAAACAGGGACAATGTCATTGTTGCTGCTAACATGATACTTACTGTTTTCTTTTTCATAACAATTACCCTCCGGTTTTTCATATGCTAACACTCTATCATAGTAAAGTATCAATGTCAAGACATTTTTCAAAATTTGTCTTTGTACTGTGGACACGCTAGAGCGTGTCTGCAACATATTTTTCCGAACATTCATTTTTATCAAAATTGATTCCCGGAACCAATGATTGATATGCAATGTGCAATGCAACCAAAGAAAAAGCAGTGCGGCCGGTTTTATTCACCGCCTTACTCTGCTTTTTCCTGTTTAACCTGATATTCAATTATTTTTATTGATAATTTGTAACTATTCAGTAACCACTGTACCGCGAGGTGTTTTGGCATGAATATGCCAAAATCCCGAGACATACAAGCCAAAATGCCATCACCGAAGGTGATTTTAAATGCATTTTGGCACGTAACTGTGAAGGTACTGAACAGTTACGATAATTTTTATCAGTATCCTGTACTCTTATGGTACTCGGCAGTCAGCTGTTCAAGCAGCAACTTCATTCCCTGCTCATAAGCATCTTCTTTTCCCTGTCGTTTTTCTTCCAGCAGCTGCTTATATACCTGGCCTTCCGGTGTGTCATAGAGGTCTTCCACAGCTTCTTCCACTTCCACATAGATTTCTTCCTGGCGTTCTTCATCGACTTCCAGCTGTTTCGCCTTTTCCACAAAAGCGTCCACACCATGTTCCATATACACGGCATACAGAAGACTCTTTACCGCTCCCATCGTATGCAGTTTGCCGTAGGCGATCTCAAAGCAACGAATCGCTTCTTCCATCTGAAACAGCCTTGCATAGGCGCAGCCCATATTGTGGTAGATTTCTCCGATAAACTGTTTTCCGAGAAGGATCTCCTGGCGGGGAAGTTCCTGGTCTGGTGTCACTTTTTCCTGTTTTTCCTCCCGGGAAGAAGAGTTATCCGTCTCCGCTGCATCTGTTTCCGGATTCTCCGGTGTACTGTCGGTCTCTTCCTCTGCTCCACCCTGTGGATCTTCCATCATATCGATGGTGATTGCAACCGGAGACTCTGCTTCTGCACCTGCCGGGTTTTCTGTTGTTTCCTGCACTCCCACAGTATGGTCCGCGGCAGTTTCGGTCGCTTCCGGTTTTCTGAGATCTGTCACTTCGGTATCATCTTCCGCTTCCTGGCGAAGTGCCCTTTGATAAACCTTGATGGCGTTCACATATTTTCCATGCTCCATCAGATAATCACCTTTTCTCTTCTGCCGCAGCACCTCCGGTTCTTTTGCCAGCTGTTGAATCTGCTGGTTCAGTCTGCGGAACTCTTCCAGAGACAGATAATTGATCTCTTTGAACACCGGAAGAATAAAATCTCCCACCTTCATCTCATCATCATCCAGATGTTTATACAGATTTTCTGCCAGTTTCTTCAATCCCAGCTGATCCCGGATCCAGAAACACAGTTCTTCGTTCAGGATCGTACTGTCCAGCAGATATATGTTATGATAAAAATAAAAGCACAGTTCTTCGATAGAATAGATATTGGTACTGATGTTTTCAATATAGTAAGGCAGTTTTGCCCTTTTTACCTGACACAAAATATATCCGCTCATTCTTCTGCCCCCCGACTCTTCATCGTCTCATGCCATGTAAGGTTGCTCGACGGATACAGATCTCCAAATCCCATATCCGTCACATCGATCCTGCACTCGTCTGCCGCAGTAAATTCCAGATGTACATGCAGTCTCGTCGCTTTTGCCGGACGTTCCGGAAGACCAGGCAAAGGCATACTGTAACGCACTTTTCTGGTATTTTCCATATCAGACACAACAAATTCCAGTTCTCTGGTATCATCCAGAATAATCTCACAGTCTCCCATTGCTTCGTACCAGTTGACACCGGATACGATCAGGGGATGATAGGCGGGTGTTCCGAACACAGTCATTTCCATGCCTACATTTTCCCGTACCAGATCATTGCCCACATACAGATACCCTTTCAGATTCCGTTCCTCTGTCTTTTCTTTCGCAGCATAGCAGGCCCCCTTGGAAAACAGATTATTTCCGTAAAATACCCGGCGCTGGTGTTTACAAAGCTCAGCCACAGATTTCTCTGCCCAGTCTCGTTCAAATCCTTCCCCGACCAGATAAATACTTGAATACACCTCACTTCCCACGGATTCTGTCACAAACTGGCAAAAATCCACGTCACGTTGCATGTATTCCGTATGCAGTGTGATATGGCCACCCCGTCTGACCCCAACGTGTACCGGACGGCTGCTGCGGTTCATCTCCAGTTTTATATAAGAAACTTCGTCCTTGTCAAATACAAACAATCCTACACTTCTGCTCCAGATCTCCGGTTTCTGGTATAACGTATGATAATAAAAGCTTTCTTCATAATCCTGCAGAAAACAACGGTTTCTCGGAAATCCCATTTCCTGGCATGCCACCCGGATGTTCTCAACCATAGGGCGTGTCAGCACCGGCGTAGTGATCATCAGTCCGCTGATACTTTTCACCAGATCCGGCACACCAAGGATGCGAAGTGCATTACCGATAAATTTTCCGAGAAGTTCTCCAACCTTCCATGTAGCCCCGTCCACTTCCACTGTCTCCTGTTTCAGACACAATGTATACAGATTTTCCACAGGAATCTCATCCTGCTGTTCCACAAAGTACTCCACTTCCAAGCCGAAGTGCCATTCCTCTTCCCCCGGTTTCTTGCTGAGCACATTGGGAAAGGTATACTGACCGGTTCCCACCTTCACCGGCATAGAAACAGGTTCTCCCTCACGACGGTCATAATAACACAGCTGTGAGACCTTCTCCCCAAAATCAAATCCTACCAATATATTTCTGACTTCGTTCATTTTTCTGCCTCCATCTGTGTATTACGCATGGAGTACCGGAAACATTTTTCTTGCAAAATGTTCTCTCTGCAGGTACTGTTCCATGGCTTTTTCTGTCTGCTCTCTCCGTCCCAGTTTCTGGCCTGCCAGCATCTGATTGATCAGCTGATATTTTGTATTTCCTTCCTGTAAAGACTCTTCCATCGTCAGGAGTTTCTTTTCCGTCTGTCTGGTATCATCCGGCAGCTCCACTGTCAGGTAATATTCCAGTATCTCATCATAAAACAGCAGGAATTCCTTTACAAAAATACCCTGATACATATTTTTCATTGGTTCACTTTTAAAGTTTTCACCGGTATCTTTGTCACGGATCAGCCGATAATGAATTGTCACTCGCGCTCCGGCCGGATACTGAACCTGGATAAACTGTTTGTCATCCATCTGGTATGGTTTTGTGAATCTTGCCGGGAACTTCCGGTAAAATGCAAACCGCAGGCTGTTTTCCGTACATTCTTCCAGAATCTCATCGATCAGTTTTTCCTGCTCTTCTGTATAAGTATCTAGTTCTGCATAATATTTTAGGAGTGCCAGGTGACAGATCCGGTCTACTTCCTGCTTTCTCCTGCAACACTGTTCCAGGCACTGGAAAATATATGGATCTGTTTCTTTTTTGCCAAGAAAATATCCGTATGCCCAGAAAGAGATGTATGCCAGGATCACAGATTCTTTTCCCTTCTGTGCCACATACTGTTCCAGCATCGCAGCTCCCTGTCTCAGATAGACACGTCCGAACATGGAGAGCAACAGAATCTCTTCCTCCAGCGCATAAGTATCCAGCTGGAATCCGCGCATCCGTTCCCATAAAAGTGCCATCTGCTCCACAGAACCAAGCAGATTATCGCTCAGATAAATCAGAATCACTTCATTGTAGAGACCCTGTTCAAATACATACTGTGCCAGATATACCAGTTCTTCCTGTTCCACAAAATCATAATCCAGAATCAGATAGCTGGTCAGTTTCATCAGACTTTCCGTTTTTATGCCTTCATAGCCATAACGACTGATCATGTCCAATGCCATGGCATACATTCCTTTTTCAATCAGGATCTCACAAAGTAATACCTTATCTACTTTTGCAAATGTCACCAGGTCCATTTTCTTCAGATAACTATCCAGCGTATCATCGCCTGCGTGTTCTGCATAATATTCCAGAATTTTTCTGCATACCATATGGCGGTACGGCTCCTGAAATTCCGACATCTCCACCACATGCTGGTAACAGCCGAGGGTGGAAAGCCCGATCTGTCTGCGGCTGTCATTGCCACATACAGCAAGTAAAAATCCGGGTGTTGCGATATCCAAATTCATACAGGACTGCAGATATGGTTTTTCATCCATCAGTTTCTGTATATTGTAATCTACCGTTGTCGCATAACGTCTCCGCTTCTCATCCTCAAAAAGGATTCTCGCATCCGGTGTATACAGCTGAATATAGGCAGCACCGTCTGTGCACGGATAGCTTTGTTCTTCTTTCAGTTCTCCATGGCACACGATCACGCTTCGAATCTTTGGATCATCACAGTACACACGATAGGAAAACATCACTTTTGCCATCGCTTCCCCGAGCGCCGGTGTCGCGATCTCGTCGATGCATTCCTGATAAATCGTCGCATAGTCTTCACTGATTCGTCCTTCCATCAGTGCTTCCTGTGCAAACACTTCCATCGCTTTGCGGTAGTTCTGATACGTCGTTTTATCTGTCTCTTTGTTGCGGATCACATTGGCATATACCGATGCTCGTTTTTTGCTGCTCAGGGTATTGTTGTATACAAAATACATACGGATCACCTGCGGCAGCACGCTCTGGAAGCCCTGCGGCATGGTTTCGATATAATATTCATATAAGCGGGTGATCCGGATATCTGCCTCCACTGCCAGCTGATACCAGCGGAAATACTCGCTCTTCGCCGGCTGTCCCTTCATGATATATTTACAGATATGGTCTACCATATCATTGCCCGGATATGCTTCGTAACATCTTACCAGCAGACGGTAGATCACCGACTGGAAATTCTTTACATATTCTGAAAGATGTCCGATCCGCATGGTCAGTTCTTCGTTTAATTTGCCATGGCGAGCGGCATAATGAAGCACCTGTACCATAAACGGTGAAAGTTTTTTCAGATAACCGGCTTCTTTTTCCAGTTTTTCATACGCTGCCAGATATAAAAACGGGCTTCTGCATCCCAGTTCAAACAGTTCTTCCAGCATATACATCTGTCTGCCCGGTGCCTGTCTGTATTCTTCGGAAGTTTCCATCAGTGCTTTCAGAATCGAATAACTGCCCAGATTCATCCGGTAAAGATTCTCGATCCGGGTCTGTGCCGTCATCTGCTGGTCATCGGTAGCCACCGAAGTTTTCATCGCCAGCACCAGATACCAGGCCTCTTCTTCCATCTGTTCCCGGGTAAATTTCAGTTCACGAAGCGGCCACAGCACAGACATGGCATTTGCCACATCTCCGCTCTGTTCGTAAATATAGGCTTCCATCAGTTGCTGTTTCGGATAGTAGCAACCGAGATTGCGGAGATTTTCCAGTTCTTTTAAGGACGCATCTTTCCACTCCTGCTGTTTCACCTCGCCCAGCAGATATTTTTCATACAGCGCAGCCAGTGCCGCCTGCCCTTTTTTCTCATAAGTCCTGGTGCTCAGTTCATAGGAAGCATTGCCAGAAGCCTTCACCTCATAGATATACGTTCCATATACGGTTTTGATACGGATCTGTCCGTATTTTCTTCCGCTTCCCAGTTTTTCTTTACGGATCAGATATTCCAGACCATAAACACTTCCGATAAAATCCTCACTGGTGATCACTTTCTTTTCCACTTCCAGGAAATCTCCGGTAACCTCCACTTCCATCCGGGTATACCCCCAGGTGCTCTTATACAGATTCAGACAGTCTTTGACTGTGGTATCCAGATGATCCAATGTTTGTTCTGTCTTTTCCAGACGCAGAGTCACCGGCTCTTTTTTTCCGGTTCCGATCAGAAACTCTTCCATATGCTGATAGGTCACCGGGTTTCTGGACATACCACGGTAAAGGCTTTCGTATCCCGGATTTTCTCCCTGCAGCACTTTCAGAAAGCTCTCACTTGTATAGAGACGAAATGCCTCCCGATAATCACTCTCTGCCAGTTTGATAAATGCTTCCAGATTGTCCACTGCTCCGCGGGATGTCTGAATCCCATCGTCTGTGATCTCTGCGTGTACCGGTACCCGGTATTCTCCCAGGTTACTGTTGATCGTAATCACTGCGTCTACCGTCTCACCTGCGGACAGTCCCTTCACATCCAGTCCGTAAGGAATACATACGGTTGTTCCCGAAAATTTTTCTTTTGCCAGCAGTATCCGGCGATTGGATGACATGGTCATTCCTTTGATTCTGCGGTTATCTTCTGCCGCCACATATAATTCTCCCCGAACATTCTCCCCTTCATTGGTCGTAAGGTTAATCTGTGTATCGGAAAGAGTCAGCTTTGGTACTTCATATTCAAATCTTCCGTTTAGTAACTGTTCCATTCTTCTTTTCAAAGTATCCACCTGCGCTTCTTCTTTTATCGACCTTGACTATTTTTTTCTTATCATTATAATGAAACTAACATGATTGCTCATTTTTCTTCGAAAAATGGCTATTTACTCATAATTATTTTTATTATACACTACGCAAAAGTTTGTTGCAAGAAAAGAGGAGACATTATGATTAAACACAAGGATCATTTCCACGGCAGTGACCTGGAAGCTATTGAGAAATGTTATCATATTAAGAAGGAGGATATCATCAGTTTCAGTGCAAATGTCAATCCGCTGGGAATTTCTTATCAGCTCCGTTCTACACTGGCCGATAATCTGGATGCGATCACTACGTATCCTGACCGGGAGTATACGGCTCTTCGCACCTGTATCGCTACGTATGCGGGAACGCAGCCGGAAAATATAATCGTTGGAAATGGCTCCACAGAACTGATTTCTCTGTTTATTCAGACGAAGCATCCGAAAAAAGCACTGGTACTTGGTCCTACGTATTCGGAGTATGAACGGGAAATCGCACTGGGTGGCGGTACAACACTGTATTATCCGTTGAAAGAAGAAAATGGGTTCCATATGGATGTGGAAGATTTTTGCAGCCATCTTTCCGATCAGCTGGAACTTCTGGTACTCTGCAATCCGAATAATCCTACTTCTACCGCAATCACCTGCAGTCAGATGCGCCGGATCCTGGATGCCTGTCTGCAGTACGGGATTTTCGTGATGGTGGATGAAACGTATGTGGAATTTGCACCGGAAGAGAAAGATGTAACCAGTATTCCTCTGACAAATTATTATACAAATCTGATCATTCTGCGTGGTACTTCAAAGTTTTTCGCAGCTCCGGGACTGCGGCTTGGCTATGCGGTGACAGGAAATCAGGATCTGATCAAGGCAATCAATACAAGAAAAAATCCCTGGACCATCAATTCGCTGGCAGAGATTGCCGGACGGCTGATGTTTCCGGATGAAGAGTATATTCGTCATACGAGAGAACTGATCTGTGGGGAGAGGGACCGGTTGTTTAACGAGTTGTCGACCTGGGACAGTGTGACGGTGTATGAGGCTTCGGCAAATTTTATCCTGATGAAGATCCGGAAACCTGGAGTTACATCCCAGGATCTGTTCGATCATTGTATCCGTAAGGGACTGATGATCAGGGATTGTTCCACGTTTCCGTTTTTGGATGATCATTTTGTGAGATTTTGCCTGATGCTGCCGGAGCAGAATGATCGGCTTTTGGAGGCGTTCAGGGAAATTTTACTGTAAAACTTTCCTTTTATACTCCTAGAGCGTGTCTGAAAAATCATTTCCGCAAAGTGGGGCTTGCAGATTGCGGAAATGATTTTTCAGACACGCTCTAGCAGCTTACATCATATACTGCTCCAGTTCTGCCGGATTGTTCGTATATTCTCTGGCACGTGCTTTCGTGATATAGCCCTGCCGCATCAGCCGGGACAGATCCATATTCAGGGTATGCATACCGGCGTTTCCACCCGCCTGCATCATGGAAGAGATCTGGTGCGTTTTTCCTTCCCGGATCAGGTTCAGGATCGCATCGGTGGCCACCAGAAGTTCTGTTCCTGCTATCCGGGCCACTCCGTCCACTTCTCCACAGGGGATCAGACACTGGCTGACAATTCCTTTCAAAGTAGCGGCCAGCTGGATTCGGATCTGATTCTGACTGCCGGTCGGGCAGGCATCAATAATACGTTCCACTGTCTGTGCCGCCCCTGTGGTATGCAGCGTAGACAGCACCAGATGACCGGTCTCAGCCGCAAGAAGGGCGGCAGAGATGGTCTCATAATCCCTCATCTCTCCTACCAGGATCACATCCGGATCTTCGCGCAGAGCACTTCGCAGCGCATCCGCAAAGCTTCCCACATCTTCACCCACTTCTCTCTGGTGAATCAAAGATTTCTTACATTGATATTTGTACTCGATCGGATCTTCAATAGTAATGATATGCCGGTCGCTGTTCTGGTTTATATGCTCGATCATCGCCGCAAGTGTGGTAGACTTTCCGCTTCCGGTCGGTCCGGTCACAAGAATCAGTCCTCTCGGCTGCTGTGCCATCTGGTAAAGCCGGGTTGGCATCTTCAGCTGTTCCAACGTGGGAATCTCCGTATTCAACAGGCGGATGGTCGCCGCCACCTGATGCTGCTGCCGGAAAATATTGACTCTCTGGCGGCTGCCGTCACTGATCTCCAGCGCGAAGTCCACATCTCGTCCGGAAGCAAAGATTTCTTTTTGTCTCTCGTCCATACTTCCGATTAAAAGTGCCCGCAGTTCCTCCTGGGAAAATTGCAGCTGGCTTTTCGCCAGCTTGCCATGCACACGATACCAGACCGGCATCCCCTCTGTAACATGAATATCCGATGCCTTCACGCGTCTTGCATCAAGAATCAGCTGTTCCATCTTTGCATCCATTCGTTATCCTCCTGTACATTTTAATGATTTCTGTCGATATATTCTTCCTTTTTCAAACTTTCCTGATACAATCTTCTTTATACACAAATAGCTGCTTTTCGCAGCTATCTGGGCCGTTACAATATCGGTCAAGTTCTATATAATATGTTGTGTTGTCTCTAAACTTCATAACTGATCTTCATCATCTCTTCCGGCGTGGTCACTCCCTGTTCCACCAGCTGTAGTGCACTCTCTCTCAGCGTACGCATCTTACGCACTTCCCGTGCATACTTTTTAATATCTTCCACCGGAGCATGCTCGATGATCATCCGACGGATATGATTATCCACCACAAGGATCTCATGGATAGCGATTCGTCCACGATACCCTGTATTATTGCATTTCTGGCATCCCATACCACGTTTTACCCTGCGGATATCTGCCCCGATCAGGATACGCTCCCGCTCGGTGGTCTCCACTTCCTTTGCACAGTCCGGGCAGACTTTACGGAGCAGTCGCTGAGCCACCAGTCCCACCACCGAGTTTGCCACCAGATATGTCTCCACACCCATATCTTCCAGACGGACGATACTGGATACCGCATCATTGGTGTGCAGTGTGGACAATACTACATGACCGGTGATTGCCGCACGGACGGATGTAGATGCTGTCTCTCCGTCCCTGGTCTCGCCTACCATGATAATATCCGGATCCTGGCGCATCAGTGCTCGAAGACCAATATCAAAGGTCAGTCCCGCCACCGGGTTCACCTGGGTCTGGTTGATGCCCGGAAGATTCTTTTCTACCGGATCTTCGATGGTGGAAATATTCACATTTCTCCGGGACAGATATTCCAGGATCATATAAAGTGTCGTAGACTTTCCGCTTCCTGTGGGACCGGTGATATATATGATCCCATTTGGTGCGTTCAGCATTGGCGCAAATTGCTGATAACTGAAATTATCCATGCCAAACTGACCGGCATGATCCATTTTTCCTGTCGAAGCCAGGATACGAAGTACCGCTTTTTCTCCAAATACCGTCGGTAAGATAGAAACACGGATATTGATAAATCCATTTTCCTGAGATACACGGAAATGCCCGTCCTGTGGGATACGTTTCTCTGCAATGTCCAGGTTTGCAAGAATCTTGATGCGGGCGATCAGTGGCTGATGTACATTTCTCTGAATCGATACATATTCCATGATCACACCGTCGATACGCATCCTGACTTTTGTTTCGTTTTCAAAAGGTTCGATATGAATATCACTGGCACCGCTCTTGATCCCACGGTCGATCAGGCTGTTTAACAGATGAATAACCGGAGCTTCATCGCTCGTCTCGGAAAGATCCGCAATGGCCAGTTCCTCTGCCGCAGTGGTGGAAAATCCCACATTTGCCTTGCTGGCTGCTTTCCTGGCATTGACCTCAGCAAAATAATAAGCAACCGCCTGATGGAGCGGCTGTTCCTCACTCAACAGAATCTCAAGCTGGCAGCCGGACTGCTGGCGCACTTCTTCCAGAGCAAAATAATTCAGTGGGTCATTGGTTACCAGCGTCATCACTTCCTGTTCCACTTTTACGGGAAGCAGGTTATTTTTCTCTGCCAGTTCCTTTTCGATCAGTCCTACAGCTTTCAGATCCACCTGAAGCTCTGCTACATTGACGATCTGCAGATGCAGTCTGTCCGCCAGTGCTTCCAGCACCTGCTTTTCCGTGACAAATCCAAGCTCCATCAAAATCTGTCCCACTCGTTTGTCCCGGTGTTCTTTCTGATAAACCAGTGCCTGACTCATCTGTTCTTCTGTTACATATCCTTTTTCTGTCAGGATTTCTCCGATTCTAAGATTAGTTCTCACCTGTCGTCACCTCTTCATGATTCTTGTCGCCGCAGGTATATACTGCCAGAGTACATGTAATATCCAGCTGATTCACCGCTTTCAGATCCTGTCCCACATAGGTCTGCTGTGTTGCCTGCATAGAACGAACCTGGATCGCCGGATAATGTTTTGCAATGTCATCCAGAAATGCCTGCAGTTCTTCTTCCGTTCCCTGCAACGTCAGCGTTGCCAGCGTGGTGTTCATATACTGAATGTCAGATACGTAGGGTTCTGCGATCAGCCGGTTCTCTGTACCGGTAGTATCGTCTGTATCGTCATTTGATCCTTCTGCCTCTTCCTGCATCTGATCCACTTCCGATGCAGATGTTATATCCCTGGTATCTCCCGCAACACCATATGCTGCCGGACCTCCCGGCACGCTGTCCTCGATGTTCAGTGCTGCCGGAAAAAGTCCGTGTGCCAGAGCGATTCCGGTTACCAGTTCATCCACATTATTGTTTTCCAGCTGCGTATAATAATCCTCCGAAAGCTCTGCCAGGTCACTTTGCTGCTGCTCAATTCTGGCCTTTGTCGCCGGCATCGAAGCGATCGCTTCTTCCACCTGCTGTTTTTCCTGCCTGGTCTCTTCTTTCTGTGCAGAAAGATCAGCCTGTTTATTCAACCCCGGAAAAATAAAAAGATTCAGGGTAAGAACTGCCATCAGAATACAGGAGAGGACCTTCAACAGTAAAATATCTGTCGGTTTTAATTCGAATTCCAGTTTCATTCTTCTCCGCTCCCTTCTCCATCTGTACTTACCCCTTCCAGCGTACAGGAAAGACTTAATGAATATTTATCATCCTGATACACATATCCGGTATAATTTACTTCCGAAAATAATCCGGTATTCTGTAACTTTACAATATAGCCCGGAATATCGATAACCTTCTGACTCTCCGCATCGAATTCAAGTATACCTGTATCTGCATCCATCTGCCGGATCCGTACTGTGATATCTTTTCCTCCGGCATCCACGATTTCCTCAATCATCTCTTTTGTCAGATCCGGATAGCTGTCCAGGTTCTTCGTTGCCTGAGCAACCTGCCTTTCTGCCATCAGAATATCCGCACTTTTATTTTCCAGTTCCGTCGCCTGCTGATACTGTTCCTGCACAGAATCACTGAAGATCCAGTCTTCCATCTTCTGGATCTGCGAGCTTGTTACCTGATTCAGAACTTTTACACCGGCGATACTGACCACACATACGCCAAGTACGATACCCGGCACAAGAAGATGCTGCCAGAGTTCTTTCTGTTTTTCTCCCTGTTCGCCTTCCTGCCACGCCGCTTTCCACAGATTCAGGTTCCGGCTCTTTTTCTTATCTGCATACAGGCCACCGATACACAGAAGCCACGGTTCCACCGCTTTTTCCGGCATACCAAAGTCATCTCCCAGCCGAAATGGTGCTACCTGAAGATTCATATTCCGAAGTCCTTCTACCGCCGCTTCGAAATCGTCCTGATCACAGCCCACATAATAGACATCCGTGATGGGATCCTCTTCTCTTGATCCGCGGTAAAACTGCATGATACCGGAAATGTTTCGTACAATCTCTGTCCCAAAATCCAGGGTTCCGGGTTCACTGAAGATTCTGCTTCTGGTGGAATAATGATACATTCCTTTTTTATACAACACGCTTGTCACACTGTTTTCTTCAAAAAACAAAAAGACGGCGGTCTTTCCCTGGTATTCCTTTTTCTGTTTCAGCAGCCGCAGATATCCTTCCATCGGCACCGTGATCCCGGAGATCTGCAGACCGTTTTCTTTGCATATATTTCGGATGTGTTCCATCGCATCCTTCTCTGCTCCGCCGCAGCAAAGGCAGATGCCGTCTTTTTTGTTTGCATCGATGATCCCATAATCAAATATCCCATCCCGGAAGCCCTCTTCCAGAACTTTTCCTGCCATCTGATTCAGCTGTTTTCCTGTGGCATAGGGAATTCTGCTGACACGCACACTGGAATATCCTGCCGGAAGTACCAGCCGTATCTGCTCTCCTTTATGACTTTTCTGATAATTGATCAGGACGTTGTCCCACTGTTCGATCAGATTGCCGTACCCTTCCATCGGAATTTTTCTGGTCTCCTGAAGTTTCGGTGTCTGTCCGCTTTTTCCCGTTCCGATCAGAACACTTGATTCCTGTAAAACAATGACTGTCTCACTCATTCGGTCTCTCCCTGCTTTCTTTGTTTTCTCGTAACTGTTCAGTACCCTCACAGTTACGAGTCAAAATGCATTTCTAATCACCTTCGGTGATGGCATTTTGACTTGTATGTCTCGGGATTTTGGCAAAAACCATGCCAAAACACCTCGCGGAATGTTATCTACTGAATAGTTACGTTTTCTCTTTTACAGCACTTTTTATGCCGCTGCCTCGATGGCCGCATAGGACTGATAGATTGGCATTAGGACAGCAACCATAATAAATCCCACGATACATGCCATAATACAGATCAGAATCGGTTCCAGTAAGGTCACGATTCTCTTGGTTGCATTCTCAGCTTCTTCTTCCAGCGCATTTGCAATGGAATCCAACATATTGTCAAGCTGACCGCTTTCTTCGCCGACACGGATCGTACTCACCAGTTTTTTCACCAGACCATCCACCTGTTCCAGTGCACGAGAAAGAGGGACACCACTGCGTACCTGCACGGTTACCTGAACAAACTGTTCTTCCACATAACTGTTGCCAATCGTCTTTCCTGCGATGTTCAATGCGGTCGCAAGAGGCATACCGCTGGAGTACAGACTGCTCAGCGTACGTGCGAAACGTGCCGTATATATAATTTTACACAGTTTCCCAAAGCCCCAGATATGGACTTTGAGATAATCCAGAGTTCTTCGCACCTGATGGATCCCGATAAGAATTCTCAGACACATCCCGGCCAGACACACCAGAATGATTGCCAGATACCATTTCGTTACAAGAAAGTCAGACAGATTCACCAGCATCTGTGTCATCGCCGGAAGTTCATCCAGCTGATCAAACAGTGACTGGAACTGTGGCAGGATGAATGTCACGATCAGAATGACAACCGCCACACACATCACCAGAAGAACCATCGGATACGTCATCGCTGAACGAACCTGATGGTTTAAACGGTTGTTCTTTTCAAACTGCATCGCCAGACGCCGTGTTACCTGATCCAGATTACCCGTTCCTTCGCCGGAACGTATCATACCGATCATCAGTTCCGGAAAACACTTCTTCGTCTCCATCGCTTCCGACAGTGTGATACCCTTTTTCACATCGAGAAGGACAGCCTGATAAATCTCTCTTTCATAGCCGGTCAGCCCTTCCTGCTGGGAAATAATATCCAGTGCCCTTACCAGTGTGATACCGGATTCCAGGAGTGTGGATAACTCCCTGCAAAAGCTTGCCAACTGGGGAGTTTTCAGTTTGCGGTAGTCTTTTGCTTCCGCCAGATTCTTGGCCTGTATCAGAAACAGTCCCTGTTCTTTCAGGTTCTGCTGCAAGACAGTCTCATTCGGCACTTCCATGGTTCCGCGCCTTGTCTTACCATTCATACTTTTTGCCGTGTAACGAAATTGTGCCATATCCTTTCCTTTCTATAAAAATCGAAGATACCAGGTGGCGATCGCATCCCCCCAGACAGCCCCGATCATCAGTCCTGCCGCAAGAAAAGGACCAAAGGCAAAATGATCCTTTCCACCCAGCTTCTTTGTTGCCAACATTACGCCGGCATATGTCCCGCCGGTCAGAATCCCGAAAAACATGGCACATATCACCGGTGCACATCCGAGAAACCAGCCGGATACCGCCATCAGTTTAATGTCTCCGCCTCCAAAGGCGCCCGGTATCAGCAGCGTAAGCAGTAACATGGGCACTGCGATCACCACAGCCCCGATCAGTCGATCGACCGGTCCGTGCTGTGGAAACAGCCACAGTGCCGCCATGCCAAGTAATAAAATCAATATATGAAATCTATCGTAGATCATCTGTGTGTCCCAGTCGATCAGGGCCACAACCAGTAATATTCCTATGTAAGAAAATACCACAGTACCACCCAGGGAAAGAATCCCCAAAGCACCGCAGCCAAATTTCATTCCGCAGCATACAAATGCCGCTCCACCCAGACATTCAGATAAAAAACATCGTTTCGGAATGGCTGTTTTACAGCCTTTACACTTTCCCCTCAAAGCCAGAAAGCTTACACAGGGGATCAGTTCCAGTGGGCCCAGTGTCCGCCCACATACGGTACAGTGACTTCTTCCACGTACCACGCTCTCTTCCCGTGGCAGTCTGTCTGCCACCACATTTAAAAAACTGAAAATACAGGCACCGATCATAAATCGAATCAGCCATATAAATCCTTCTGTCAGTACTATCATCTTACTTTTCTCCTGTTTCATCCTGTATTTTCTCTGTGGAGATCATCTCATCTCCCCGGTATACCTGATAGGATCGGGGATTTGCCTGATACCAGACGGTATAATTTCCTTCCCGGTATACAAATTGTTTTACTTTATATCCGTCGTTTCCGACCTGAAGCACCCAGAACTCTCCCGGGGCATCACTTAAGTTAAGAATCTTCTGATAAAGAGCTTCCGGAACGCCACCCTCCTGGGTGGCGTCACAGAAACCTTTTCCTTTGCTGTACTGTTCTGTTCCAGTTACCTGGATCGCCATGCGCACCGATTTGGCATGTCCAAGAGCTACCTGGGCATCTGCCCGATAGACTAACCGCAGAACCCCAGGGGCTCCTGCGAACAGGGTCAGCAGAAGGAGAGTGAGAAAAGTGAGGGATTTTTTGATCCAGCGGTATATATTCTTTTTAAAATTGAACTTTTTAAACTGGTTCATTCGCCTTCCCTTTCTTTTTCACATTATTCTACATTATATGCTCCATCGGTTCCGGTTGCAACGCCAGCTGTATAAGTACAGGTTTTTCCACCTGTTTTATAGACAACCTTAGTTATTACACCTGGTCTATTATCTTCTCCAACTTCGATAGTATAAATATTAGTTACTGTCACCTCTGCTAAATTTGCAACTGAAGCATATGTAGTTCCTGTTGTTTCTTTACTTGTCTTATCAAATGAAACATTACCCGAAACATCTGCCTTAGCATATGCTTCATCTGCCAAAGTTTGTGCAGCCATAACAACTGATCTTGTTTCTGCCACAATAGATTTATTCTTAGCTCTATTAATATACCCAGTCAGTGCCGGAATCAGCATAGCTGCCAGGATTGCAATGATTACCAGTACAACGATCAGCTCTACCAGTGTAAAACCTTTTTTGTTTTCTTTAAGTTTCTTAATCATACGTTTCTCTCCTTTTGGATTCTTTTGTTTCTCTTTTTGGATTTCCTCTTTCGGATCTCCGTCTATCGATAAACACGTCGGTGCCCGTGCCTATACCTTTTTTAGTCCCTCTCAGCCGCCCGCCGATTGGGACGAGGCTGTCGCCTCATCGTTTCTTACTGCTTTATAGCGAAGATCCAGGATCTCACTTTCCTTCGCTACGACTTTTGTTCGCTCCGGATCACTGTAAAGCGTCACCTCTGCTTTCACAGAAGGGATCGGGTCGCCGTTTTGTTCCCCTTTCCAGTAGGAAAAGGTCACGCCCAGATAATTTCCCATATAATACTTATCTGCAAATACCGTCGCCACCGCACGAGCCGCCGGTGTGCCGTCACGGCTGTATACATAAGTATCCTGATCCCGCAGATAAAATCGGGTCAGAAGTCTCCCCGGCGTAACTGCATCAGCCTGATCCATCAGTGTCTCTCCCTGGTACAGATTGGTAACCTCACAGCCTCCTGTACTTACCAGAACTGCATATCCGTCGGTATTGACATATTCCAGAACCGGACCACTGTCCGCTCCCTCCTGTCCTTCCGGAGAAGCATCGTTGCCGTAGATCTTCACATACTGCGTAGCCTCTTTGGTCAGTGACCGTAATTCCGTCATCGTTGTATCCAGTACGGACTGGGCATACTGCTCTTTTTGCACCCGCAGGAAAATTTTAAAGGCCGCACTCAGTGTGGTAGCTGCCATACCGACCATGATCGTGATCAGTGTCAGTGTAACCAGCATCTCAACCAGTGTGGTGCCCTGCCTGTTTTTCAGACACTTTTCAAGCTGTTTCATGAGCCTTCACCCCCTCCGGTATCCTCCTTCGTATCGGAGAGCAGGGGATCATCCTTGGACTTTGCCACTGCCCCATAGGCATAAAAAACCATTGTCTGTTTTCCATTTCCCTGATCCGTATATTTTGCCTGTTTTTTTTCCGGAACCACAGGAACGCTGAATACCTGATTTCCTGTTACCTCTCCGTCAGCGCTGACTGCCTGGAAGGTCATGGTGGTCTGTGCTCCATTGTTCTCCTGTATCGCATTTCGCACACTCTCACAGATTTCTTCGTTCTGTTCCCGTAAAAGCCTGCTCTTTTCCAGTGCTGCTCTGCTGTACCTGACAGATCCCTGCAAGATTCCCATCAGCAGAAGGAAGATCACCATGGCTGCCATGACTTCCACAAGGGTTTCCCCCCGGTTCCATCTGTTTTTCTTACTCATGGCCCGCCTCCTCATATACCGGCTCAAAGACTGTCTCTTTTGCCTGTGTCTTATCCAGTGTATACTTCACTGGGCTATCTTCTGTGATCTGTGACATGTCATAAATCGAACCACCGGTATTTCCTTCGTGCCAGTTTTCATCACTCCATACCAAAACCGTTCCATTATGGGAGAATGATGCAGGATATCGCTCTTTTCTGTAATATTCCGTACTGTAAGTATAACTGGAATCGCCATAAGATGCAATCACTTCTACCGTCAGAATGTACTGCATAATGGTATAATTTTCCACTTCCCGCACTTTTTCCTGATAATTTCCGCTCCCTGCAGGCAAGGTACCGGACAGAAGATCTGTATTATCTTCTTCTCCGGTTTCCTTATACAGGGCAATCTTTATAGTTCCGTATTTCGGATCCGGCATACTTGCGGCAACCGGCTGGTAGTAAAAGACCGTATTGTCCTGGTTGCCGGAATCATATTCTGCATATCTGCCATCCAGAAAACGACTGGCAAATCCATAAAAGGTAGTACTGTTTTCTTCTGTTTTCCTGGTATACGAAGTTAACTCCGTATCCAGAACTTTTGCATAACTTTTCGCCAGCTGATAACATCGCTCCTGTTCCAGCCGCTCATTGGCTTCAGCGGTAAGAAGCCCCGCCGTATAGACAATTGCTGCCGCAAAAGCTACAAAAAATGCTGCCGCACAGAGAACGATGGCCATGGATATGCCTTTCTTTCTGTTCTCTTTCAGATTTTCCATACGTTTTCCCATTGGGGCTTCCTCCTTTCTTTTTTCTTCTTCCACCGAATGTTCCTCCGTCTGTTCTGTTCTTTCCCTCACCATCTGTTACTGAAACAGAATCTGTGTCTCGTCAGATTTTACATACGGCTGTTCTTTCGGTTTCTGGGAAATATCCTCTCCGTTATCTCCGGCAAGTCCGGTCGGCCAGATATCGGATACCACATTTGCCTCTGCACTCACCTGATCCGTCAGTGAGAAGTTTTCATTGGTGATCGTAGTTCCTGCGCCATTATCCATCTGCTCTGCATCCGGAAGGAACAGTGTATAATGGAACGTTCCATCTTCCTGCTGTTCTGCCAGAAGTTCTGCAGTCAGTGTCAGCTGATAATAGTTCTGTACACCGTTCAGTGAATAACTGGAACTGATCTGGGTCTGATAGCTGTCCAGCATAAAATGATGAATGATTCTTGGTTTCTGTGGATCCGCCGTCTGAATGATTTCCTGCTGATCGGTTACAGAAGCAGCGGACCAGTTTCCGTTGGCATCTTTCTGCTGTACGGTCAGAAGATTTCCTCTGTAATTCTCAAGGATTCGGATCTGACTGTTCAGTTTTTTACTGCTGATATCATTTCCATTCTGTACCTGTACTGTTCCGCTGAGAGTTATCTGACAGGTGTCCGCACATTCCACACTGTTCCATTCCAGCGCTGTATTGGTCATGTTCCAGGTTTCTGTTGCGGATGGCAGATCCGGGTTATTGGACGTTGTCTGTACAGTTACTGTTCTTCCCTCTGTCCTCTCAGAAGTAATATCCGGTGCCTCCAGTTTTACATAGGGAAGCTGATATACCTCGGAATTCACCCAAAGGGAACTTAAATTTCCGGCTCCGGAAGAACTTCTCACATAAAATACTATGTATTTTCCCGCATTTGTAATGGAAAAGTCCTCAAGATCGTGATGATAAGCGCTGGCGCTGTCCATATCCATACCCACCGGATCCAATACCCCATCATTCCATGCCGGATAGGTGGCAGAAGCATTTGTCTGCGGATCACCACCTGCGGCGACCGCTTCCGCAGCAGCCTTTGTATCGTACACATAACCTTTCAGCAGATAGGTACTACCTCCTGGCAGCACCGTGGTCTTTGACAGACTGACCGTAAGTCCGCCTGTCCGGAAATCTGCTGCCTCTATGGCATTACTTTTTCCATTTCCCCAGTTCACTTTCCAGGTAACGTCCGGTGTTTCCAGTCGCTTCGGGATCGTCAGCTGATACGTAACACCAGTTTCACTATCCAGATAATTACCGAACGGATCCGCTTTTGCAACCAGATAGATCACAACCGTTTTTCCTGCATAAGATTCATCCAGGAAGAGACGTTCTTTATAGGTTCCATCCGTCTGTGTTCCGACTTTCACCAGATCTCCCAGTTTTCTGGCCTTTCCCGGTTGATCACCGTCATACGTCCGGATATAGGCCTGATATCCTTCGCATCCATCTTCCGAAGATAACGGTGTCCAGGAAATCTGGTAATCCAGCTCATTGACATCCATATTCTGTACGGTCGGCTGTCCCGGTTTTTCCAGACGCTGTCTGATCTGATACGTTCTGATGCCGGAAAGACCGATCTGTTTTTTGCTTTCATCACCGACCCTGGTCACTTTCAGTTTTACACTGGTGTAATTCCAGTCGGTTGCGTCGATCCGAAGAGATTTTCCACTCTTATATGCGTTTTTCGTATCCACTGTCACCTCGCGGCCTTTTGTATCGATTCCAGTCAGTGTTACCTGATAGGAGGCATCTTCCGTACCGCTTACATCCCTGTCCCAGGTAAAGGTATAATAGATTTTTCCGTCCGAAGTGATCTCCGGTGTCAGAAGCGTATCCGTATCATCCAGTACCGGTGCCTGTAACCAGGTCCAAAGAGCTGATTTTGAATCATAGATATACGGATCAAAATAAGATACTCCATCTGCCACATTCTGTTTGCTGTATTCACTCAGCACAGTACTGTGACTGTAAGACCATTCTTCCTTACCATCCTGATCCACATTCACTAATTCACTGACATTAATTGCATCATCACCTGCTTCCAGCGGATAGTAGGTATAGACCGGTCCGAGACCGGAGGATGCATACCAGATCCGCAGGTGGATATTATCGGCATCTGCCAGATACGATGGAAGATCTGAGAATGTTGCACTGGCACTTCCGCCGGAAACAAGCAACACATCTTCTTTTGCCAATACTATATCCTTCTGTTCTTTCCAGTCACCGACCAGTTCCACCCGATAGATTGGCGGTGTGTTCATGGCCGCCTTACCGGTGGCATCCAATGTCACTTTCACACGAAGTTTTTCCAGTGTGTCACCAGTCAGTTCCCAGCTGGTCTTTAACTGTGGATCCCAGGTCTTCAGTGTAATCGGCGGCCGGTAATAATACGGGATATAAATTGGTGTTGACACCTCTCTGGAATCCTGCATCATCTCCGTACTTCCCGTTTTGGCTGTTGCTTTCGCCACCATCTGATAGATCGGGTTACTCTCATCTTTTACCGGAATCGTTCCCGTCTGATGTTGTGCATCCAGTACTGTCTCTCCCAGTCCCTGTACATGGATCCTTACCTGCCAGTCAGGATAAACAGCTTCTCCGTCTTCATCCACCTTTGTGTAATCTTCCAGGTTTTTCAGACTGTACTGATAACTGTAACCCCGGAATCCATTTTTATCTTCTACCAGATGAATCTCCACATCCGGGTCCGGCAGTACTTTGTTGATATCACTCTCTTTCAGCGTAAACCAATCCGAAGGTTCCACGTCCTCAAACATGCTGACAGCCCGTACCTGCAGTATTACATCCCCGCTCATACCAGCCGGAAGTGCAAAAGACTCTTCTTCCGAATAGATCTTCTGTACCACCGTTTTTCCACTGCCGCTGATCTTCACTTCATACAGGAACGGATCATAGGTCTGTGAATCCTGGTTCAGATCCAGATCCCGGGCTTTTCGATCCTGAGGTGTGATCTTTACCGTGATCTTTCCATCTGAGATATTTGCTTTTGCTTCTTTCGGCCGTAACATCTTTCCATCCTCAATTCCTTCCAGACGTCTCCAGCTTTCGCGAAGGTCATGATAAAATGTATTGTCAGCTATTTCCAGCGCATTGGCTGTAAATGCTTCCACACTATTGTATTTTATCATTTCTGCCGTTGCCGTATCCAGATAGCAGACGATTTTTGCAAGTTTCGCCCCATCCTCTGCTTTGATAAAACGATCTTCCGGATCAATATACTGGCTGGTTCCATTAACCACCGTAGTAACCTTCGGTTTATTGTTTTCCCAGTATATGGTCTGATACTCCGGATGTTCTATCGTACCATTTAAAACAGATGGTAAAATATCTGCAAGAAAATATTTTCCATTGGTGATATCATACATCACAAACAGGTTGGTTGTATAACGACCATTATATCCCTGTTCCAGATAACCGTTTTCCGCACTTCCGCTTCCCTTTTCCAGAGAACTTTCCCCTTCTCCGATTCTGACATTGGTAAAGCCCCAGTTATCCACATTTTCTATAAAGAAGTTATTGACACGGTCACTGTTCTGCATCCAGGAACTGTTTCCTGCATTACCATAACCGAAAACAGGATAGCCATTTCCGCCATTCTTGCCATTATAGTAAGAACTGCTCACATGAACACCATAGCAATCTTTTACCACCGTATTTTTCCATCCGCTGGAACCATAACGGTCACCAAAGATTCCGCAGGAATAATTATGACCTTTCAGAACCTTAGCAAAATTCCGGCATCGTTCCACACGAATGTTTACATTTCCGGTAGATGTTGTGATCGAATCCTTATTCGGATTATCGCAGGACAGAAAACCAAAGATTCCCGATGCCATGGAACCGGAATAAATTTTCACTCCGGGCTCGTTGGCACAGTCCAGGATCTGAACGGTAAAGGATGGCGCATCAGAAGCAGAATCGGCACGATAGGTTGTGATGTTTCCAAGGATTCCGGCACTGTCGTTTGCTCCGCACCGGTCTTCCGATTTTTCTCCCTCTCTTGTATATATACTTCCGTAATTCCGACATCCGATGATATTGTATGTATTTCCTTCATAGGCATGATACAGCTGCGCCACAATACCTGCAGACGCACCTAACCAGTCTGTTCCGTAAGTTGTCTGTAACATACCATAATTTCGACAGTTCTGTATCGTTCCGCCGGTTCCGGTCCACTGTCCCATGATCCCACCGGAATAATGGGTATTATAACAGTATACGGTTCCATAGTTGATACAGTTTTCAATCACCCAGTCACTGGATGTGGAATTATTCTGATTTCCGATAATTCCACCCGCAAAGCGGTTTGTATCCGCAGAGGCAAGCTGTCTTCCCACAAAGGCAGCATTTATCAGTCCTGTGATATCTTTTTCTGATTCGTTCATACCGATAATTCCACCTGTACCTACACCAATTGCCGTGGACTTATTCGATAAGAACCAGTTTCCGGACATACATTTACTGATCTGTCCATCCGTACTGTTAAATGCAATAATACCGCCCAGATTTCCGTTCTTATCCATGTACATCTTCAGACGGTTTTCAGATACCTTTGTGTTGGTGTTGTTATATACAACCTGTTCCAGCGCCTGATTTTTTCCGGATTCCCAGCGAATATAAGACTGATCTACAGATACCACTCCGAAAGCCTTTGCATGCAGCTCATCCACCGTATGAGCATCAGCAAATACCTGCTCCGTCTCTGTAGCTCCTGACAGAGTCACTGAACCTTTGTTGTAACCGGTGATTCCTCCTAACATACCATATTTGGCAATCAGCTGGCTTTTCGTATCATTTACGATCGTACATCCGGTAATTACTGCATCAGATTCATTCTTTCCTGCCACACCTCCTGCATGGGTTGCCATCTTTTCCTTCTGTTCGGCTGTACTGGTACTGGTAGCTGTGTAAACGCCGTTGATGTTCATATAGATGGTTCCGACTTTGCAGCTGCTCAGTCTTGCCTTATTGATGCCGGCGATTCCTCCGTAACAATTTCCTGCAGAACCGTTCTTTTCCGTGATTGTTCCGGTGAACGTTGCATTCTGAATAGTTCCAGCCTTATTGGAACCGACGATTCCGCCAAGATAACGGTAACTGCTGAAGTTTTCAAATCTCAGCTCAGCGCTCACATTATTTATACTGTTTTTATTTTCTCCGGCGATTCCTCCGATGGTCAGGTTATTCTCTGAAGTACTGATCTGTGGCATGGCCGTCAGTGCAACCCCGGTAATAGTTCCCTGATTACTTCCGGTGATTCCTCCGTAGATTGTCGCCTTTCCAGACAGGGTCACTGTGTTATCTGTCATCGTCCGGCTGCCATTTGCTGCACTGATCACTCCTGTATTAATCCCACAGATCGCGCCGCTTTCCTTTACTCCTGCACTGTGAATCTTTACAGTTCCTTTATCTGCTGCCTTCACCTGACAGTTCGTGATCGTGCCCGCATTCGTCGCCGTAATTCCGCCTGCATATCCATCACTGGTTGTTACGTTTCCATAATTGATACAGTTTCTGATTCCCTGACCTGCCCGGTTGACTCCGGTGATTCCTCCTGCTTCCCCTTCATCTGCCTGAACACTGCCGCAACGGCTGGCCGCATAACGGATCGATCCTTCGCTCACACCGGCGATTCCTCCTGCCAGTCCCTGGGTTGCATGGACTTTATCTGTACTGCTTACCAGATAAGCGCCCTCACTTCCCTGCAGCTCACCCTGATTATCTCCGGCGATTCCTCCCACCTGTGTGGTTCCGTTTACTGTGATGCCATTTCCGGCAGCTACCTGTTCGCCGCCGGTTCCGGTAACTGTGATCGTGCCTGCTGCTTCATTCATGCCGGTCAGACCACCAACATTTTTCTTACCACGGATCGTTCTTGACGGACTGTTTGACGATTCATCCTGAAGCTGCAGCCTGCCGCTGTTTCGTCCAGTCAGACCACCAACCTGATCGCCGTCTCCTGTGATATTCGCATAACTGCTGCTGTCTGTTACCGTTCCCCCATTCAGATTCCATCCGGTGATACCACCCACATTACTCTTTCCGGACACGGTTTTTCCATGTTTTGTGGTACATTCCGTAATAGTTCCCAGATTGATGCCACTGATACCACCAAGATACGATATGGAAGTGCTTCCAAAATTATCTGTCAGATTGCAGTTTCTTACGGTTCCCGCATTCAGTCCCACAATACCGCCGATTCCCGAAGTTCCTGTGATCGTTCCTTTGTTTGTGCAGTGTTCAATCACCTGATTTTTCAGATTTACACCGATGATTCCACCGATCGGACAAATAGTGACATCTGCTGCACCATCGGCAAGCTGCCGTTCATCCACCTCTCCGGCAATAAATGAGGCAAGATTTACTCCATTTTTGGCATGGGTATGCTGTGTGTCGTCATTTGCCGGTGTACCAATCGTTCCTTCATTTACACAGTTGCTGATCACAAGCTTGCTGCTATTTTCACAATAACCAACAATTCCTCCCACATACAGCCATGCACGGATCGGAATATTATTCGTGATCCTCTGCAGAGAATTGTTTTTATTTCTGCTGTCATGAATCGTCAATGTATGTGTATTCACTGATGCCGTCTGTACTCCCGGAAGATTTGTTTTTCCATCGATTCCAGGAAAAATATCAGACTGCCGTGCATCCATCTCATCCAGAAGCGCACCTGTTCCGAACTGCTCTGCTGTATACGTTCTCTGATAACCGATGATTCCTCCACAGAATGCTTCTCCGACAATACTTCCCAGACTATTATCTGCCCGGAAATATTTCATGGTGAGATCTTTGGAAAGATTTACCACGTTTGCACCGATACATCCGCCAACATAGTACCGTCCCTGCACACTGGTCGGTTTGATCGTCAGTTCTTTGGTCAGTACCTCTGCCGACCCATTAAAACCAAATCCTCCTCCGGCACAGTCTCCGTAAGCATAGATTTTTCCACCGATCAACGTATAATTCACATCCAGTGTTCCCGACACATCGTTAAATCCTGCAATACCACCAACATAATTTTCACCTACCACGATGCTGGATACCGACTTAACGGTAATTTTCTGGCTTTCTTTACTGAAAGTAATCCTTCCGTTATTATATCCGGTAATTCCTCCTGCATAATCTCCGGTTGCTTTCCAGGAAGATACGATCATATTAAAAATCGAATTGTTATAATCAGAAAGATAACTTGCACAGTCTGCGATTGTTGCATCGTTATATCCGGTGATTCCGCCAATATATCTGTCATATCCTGCTGCCACACCATTGTTGATACAGTTGTCGATCGTCACATTTTCTGTATTTTTACCGACGATTCCACCGACATAGCTGTTGCCGATCACATAACTGGCATTTGTTGTCACCTGCACTTCGCCGTCCGCACGAATCGCACCACGAAATCCCCCTGCGATTCCACCGACATATTTATCGCCCAGAATGTATCCGTTTTTCTTCGTACTGCAGTTACTTAATATCGTACTTTGTCCATATCCGATGATGCCTCCCACATACTGTCCCTTCAGCTGGTTTTTCTTTGTTTCATTGTAAGAAAATCCCCTCGCCCGTCCGGATGCACTGCTTCCTTTATAGATCAGTACCTGATCCGCATATCCAGCGATTCCACCAAAGTAGTGTCCGCACAACGAAGTATCTTTTGCATCTGCCGTGCACTGAATCAGACCGTCATTGCTGTTTTCTCGGACATTTGCCCTCTCTGCGATATGTTCTGTATCTCCGGACGTATCATTACCATGGACATTGCCGATGATTCCTCCGGTAAAATAATTACCGTAAATATTGCTGTGATTTTCACAGTCTGTGATCACTGCTTCACTTTTTTTCGCACTGCTGTCCATATATGCATAGCCGATCACACCACCGATTCCATATGCGTATTCTGAGGCTGCATTCTCCACATCCCCGGTAACTGTAATTTCCGGAAGTGTTGCTCGGATTACGCCGGATACACAAATGTTTGAAATTTCTGCTTTCTTTACCGCTCTCAGCTGTCCTCTTTCCTCATCTGCCAGTACGCCGACAAGACCTCCGATTCCGAGTGCATTATGGCTTCCTTCCATCGATGCATGCAAGATCACATGATCTTCTTTTTTTACCTCAACAGTAATATCGCTCAGATTTCCTTCTGTACGTCCTGCAAGGATTCCCGCACCTTTCAGTTCATCATGATCCGCTTTGCTCTGACCCGTCGTAAGTTTCAGTACCGGATCCTGGAAAGTAAGATTTTTCACTGTTCCTTCTATCTCGCCAAAAAGTCCAAGATAGTTTGCCGCATCTATCCCCAGTTTATCTGCACTGCTGTCTTTTACAACAGAGTCCTCTCCCAGTGACAGATTGCTGATTTTTGTATTTTTCCCTTTTCCTGTCAGTGTATCTTTTCCGGACAGTTTCGCGATTGTCGGAAAATCTGCGGTTTTGTCTTTTTCATTTCCATACCAGACCGGTCTCTGAATAGTCTGATTATCTCCTTCTTCCTGAAGAGCAAAGGTATAAAGCCCGGTTCCTACTGCGGACCAGTCCATATTGCGATTCGTCAGTGTAATCTCTTTTTTCGTATCTTCTTCATAACGGATGTTGGACAGATGACGAAAATACGCTACTTTGATTTTATTTCCTGTCGAATCATCTCCGTACAGTGTATTGGAACTATTGGAAGTTACTTTTTCACTGGAACGATACTCATTTGTTGACTGACTTCCCTGCTGATAATAGGGAACTGCCTGGATGCTTGCATAGATGGTCTGCTGTTCTTTCAGACTTTCTGCTACTTTTGCCAGACGCAGAATACTTGTACTTGTTGTTGCATCCAGTTCTCCGTCTTTATTTTGCGAAGAAGAAAGCACTCCCAGTATCTCCGCAGACATCATTGCATCCAGTGTCAGCACATATTTTCCATCCTGTAAAGTAACCGGAAAATACCAGGTACCCGCACTTTTTCCCTCCGCATCTTTCAATTCCACCGGAACCATATTCCTGGCTTTTGAACTGTCCGTATCCCATCCTGCGCTTCGAAGCTGCGCCGGTGCTACCGCCATGGAAAACAGCAGACTGTCGTCCGTATCTTTCTCATTTTTCTGATAAAACTGAATATCATATTCCACATCCAGACGGTTTCCTACATTACTTGACCAGTTCAAAGAAAGGACTTCGCCGTTCAACAGAGAAATCGTATTCATCTTCAGCCTCGTCGGTTTCAATGCCACAACATTGACCGTATCTTCCACGGAATAATATCCGAGTACCCTGTCTTTGCGACTCTTGTATTCCCGGTCTGCCATAGTCAGATAACCATTGCTGTCCTGACTTGCATAGTTCAGTCCCTTGCATCGGGTTCCATAAAACGCAGAGTAAGCCTCTCCCGACTCAATATCGATCTCGATGGCAATGGATGCATCCAGCATGCTTTTGTCATAAGTATATCCGTCGAGAAGCTCCAGAACTGCATTATTTGCCGCCGATGCCTCATCCTGTTCTTTATTCAGCGTGATTCCATAGATTTTTCCCTTCCGTTTACTATCTGTAAACGGTGCTTCTTTTCCCTGGCTCATCACTTCTTTTTTGAACTCTTCCCACTGTCCGGAACTGCGATAATAAGTCAGCTTCGACTCTGCGGCCAGATACACTGTCTTCGCATTCTCCTCATTCTTTCGGAATTCTGCCATCTTCATATAGTGCAAAACCGATGGAATTGCGATACCAAGGATGACCGTCATGATCACCAGTACCACCACAAGTTCTACAAGAGTAAATCCTTTTTTCTTTTGTCTGCTCATTTTCTGTCACCTTATATTTATTACATGCAGATTTTTCGCCTAAAAATATGATACTATGCATTCTGCATATTCGATAAAAGCACTCCCATACAGCTATATTTCTGTGCCATATAAAAGTGCTTTTTAATTTTATACTATTATAATAATAAAATATTTTTGTAAGTCAATTGATTTTATTAATATTTGTACATATTTTTCCGATTTTTGCTATTCTTCCTTTTATTTCTGAAAGTTATCTTCAACCTGTACAATATTTTTTATTGAAAATCAAACAACGAAATCTGATTCGACTCCGGTATATCCCCGAAGATATGCAGATCATCCATAAAATCAATCACACTCTTGCTGACCTTCGTCCGCTGTCTGAAATCATCCTTTGACAAAAACTGACCATCTCTCGCCGCAAGCACCACCGCATCAGCCGCTTTATCTCCCAGTCCCTCGATACTGTCCAGCGCCGGCATCAACTTACCATCGACAACCTGGAAGCGGTGCGCCTGTGCCTTATAAAGATCCACCTCCGTAAACGAGAATCCTCTCGCATACATTTCCTGTACGATTTTCATATCTTTTACGGTATCCTGTTCTTTTTTCGTCAGCGTATCACTTCGCTTCTTATAATCTGCCATATAATACTCCAGCCGTTCCCGTCCCATACACATCAGTTCATAGGAAAATGCAGAAGCACGGATACTGAAATAAGCCGCATAGTAAGCCAGGGGATAGAAGATCTTATAATACGCGATCCGGTATGCCATCATAACATAGGCTGCCGCATGAGCTTTCGGGAACATGTACTTGATCTTCTTGCATGACCAGATGTACCAGTCCGGCACATCGTGGGCTTTCATCTCCTCTTCCCACTCCGGTTTCAGTCCCTTACCTTTACGGACGCTCTCCATGATGGTAAACGAAAGTTCACTCTCAAGTCCCTTATTGATCAGATAAATCATGATATCATCACGGGTACAGATAGCCGTAGAAATGGTCGCTTTTCCTTCCTCTATTAATGTCTGTGCATTGCCCAGCCACACGTCCGTACCATGGGACAGACCGGAGATACGGATCAGATCTGAAAAAGAAGCCGGTTTGGTATCCAGAAGCATCTGGATAACGAAATCCGTACCAAACTCCGGAATCCCCAGACAGCCCAGCGGACACCCACCAATATCCTCCGGTGTGATTCCCAGTGCCTCCGTAGACTTGAACAAGGACATGACACTCTGATCATCCAGTGGCACCTGCTGGGCATCAAAATGGGTGATATCTTCCAACATACGGATCATGGTCGGATCATCGTGTCCCAGAATATCCAGCTTCAGCAGGTTCGCATCGATAGAATGGTAATCAAAATGGGTGGTGATAATATCTGTATTCACATCATTTGCCGGATGCTGTACCGGGGTGAAGGAATTGATATCTTCACCGAACGGAAGAACGATGATACCGCCCGGATGCTGTCCGGTGGTTCGCCGGATACCTGTGCATCCCTGCACGATCCGGTCGATCTCACAGTTTCTCTTATGCACACCACGCTCTTCGTAATAATTTTTCACATAACCGAATGCCGTCTTATCCGCCAGCGTACCGATGGTTCCGGCACGGAAAGTCTGCCCGGCCCCAAAGATTACTTCTGTATATTTATGTGCCTTACTCTGATATTCACCGGAGAAGTTCAGGTCGATATCCGGCTCTTTGTTGCCCTTGAATCCAAGAAAAGTCTCAAACGGAATATCAAATCCCATTTTCTTCAATGGTTTTCCACACCGAGGACATATCTTATCCGGCATGTCACAACCGGCACGACCGGAATATTCTTTCACTTCGTCGGAATCAAAATCCACATAATAGCATTCTCCGCACAGATAGTGAGGACTTAACGGATTGACTTCCGTGATTCCCGCCATCGTGGCAACAAAGGAAGATCCTACAGATCCACGAGAGCCTACCAGATACCCGTCCTCGTTGGATTTCCAAACCAGTTTCTGTGCAATGATGTACATTACGGCATAACCGTTGGAGATGATGGAATTCAGCTCCCGCTCCAGCCGTGCCGATACGATCTCCGGAAGATCCGGTCCATAGATCGCATGAGCCTCGTTATAGCAGATATCACGAAGCATCTGATCCGAATTTTCAATAACCGGAGGGAATTTACCGTCACGGATCGGACATACCCGGTCACACATATCCGCGATTTTATTCGGGTTTGTGATGACAACCTCTTCCGCTTTCTCCACACCCAGATATTCAAATTCCTTCAACATCTCTTCTGTGGTCCGCAGATACAGCGGTGCCTGATCATCCGCATCGCTGAAGCCCTTTCCGGTCATGATGATTCTCCGGTAGACTTCATCCTCAGGATCAATAAAATGCACATCACAGGTAGCAACCACAGGCTTTTTAAATTGTTCTCCCAGTTTCACGATCCGTCGGTTCAGATCCCGCAGGTCTTCCTCAGAGGTTACATTATCCCGGTTTTCATCCCGTACCATAAACATGTTGTTGCCGATCGGCTGGATCTCCAGATAATCATAGAATTCCACCAGACGGGCGATCTCTGATTCCGGTTCATCTCTTAAAATTGCCTGGAAAAGTTCTCCCGCCTCACAGGCAGATCCGATCATCAGTCCCTCGTTATACTGCAGATACACACTCTTTGGGATCCTAGGCCGCCGATTGTAAAACTCCAGATGTGATTTTGACACCAGACGGTACAGATTGACCCGGCCTATCTCGCTGGTGGCCAGAATAATCGCATGGTAGGTCGGCAGTTTTTTGATGGTATGCTCTGAGAGCTTTCCTGCCTCATTTAATACATTCAGATCAAAGATGTCTCGTTCCTTACACATTTTAATGAATTTTACAAAGATTTCCGCCGTACAGGCCGCATCGTCCACTGCCCGATGATGATTCAGCAGAGAAATATTCAGTGCTTTCGCTACCGTATCCAGTTTGAACCGATTCAGTCCCGGCAGAAGCATCCGGGCAAGACCTACCGTATCCACATAGGTAAATTCCTGCTCGATGCCAAGCCGCTTGCAGTTTTCGATGATAAAACTCATGTCAAATCCGGCATTGTGCGCCACCATGACCGCACCTTTGGAAAATTCCAGAAATTTTGGCAAAACTTTTTCAATGGTCTCTGCATCTACAACCATGCTGTCGTTGATACCGGTCAGCTGTTCGATTTTAAAGGGAATCGGCACCTGGGGATTGACAAAAACGGAAAAGCGATCCACGATGGAACCCTCTTCCACTCGAACCGCACCAATCTCGATGATCCGGTTAGCCACCGGGCTGAAACCGGTGGTCTCGATATCAAACACTACATAGGGATCATCCAGACTCTGCCCCCTGCTTCCGGTAACCATACCTTTCACATCATCCACCAGATAGGCTTCCACACCATAAATCACCTTAAACGGCGGATATACCTGCTTCATCTCATCCTTTGTCGCTTCCGGGTGGTCTTTCTGGTACTGTTTTCGGTAATCGCTGACGATATCGTCATAGGCATGATTTGCTTCCGGAAAAGACTGTACCACTCCATGATCTGTGATTGCGATCGCCGGATGTCCCCATTTGTAGGCGCGTTTTACCAGAACACTGGCATCCGTAACCCCATCCATATCACTCATCTTTGTATGGCAGTGCAGCTCCACTCGTTTTTCCGGACTGTTATCCATCCGGCTGGTGGTAAAGTCACTGATTTTTTTTATACCCGCCAGGGAACCGATGGTGATCTCATGGTCAAACTTGTCGATCGTAGTCACACCTTTCAGCTTCAGAAAGGCACCTTTTTTGATCGCTCCGCTGATCTCCGGCACCTGTTCGTTGTGCAGGAACATTTTGACCGTGATCGTATCGGTAAAGTCTGTGATATTAAACATGTAGATCGTCTTTTCGTTTCGGATCTCTCTGGCTTCCACCGAAGTTACCTGTCCGCGGATCGTGATCTCTCCCATCTCTCCGGCGATAGAATCAATGGTGATGGCATCGTCATCGAAATCTCTTCCATAGATCACATCCGGGTTGTCGGAACGTTTCAAAGGACGTGGACCATCGCCATAACGACCTTTCTGGAAATTGCCACGGCCACCATTTTTTCCACCGTTTCGATCCCGGAAACCGCCTTTGTTCCCCTCTTTTCCTTTTTCCTGTGCAGCTGCCGGCTGTTTTCCACCGTCTGTGTCCTGGTTCTGTTGATTTTTCCCCTGTGGCTTCTGTTCTTTCCCGTCTGCCCCGATTATCCGATCCTCCGCAAACGGTGCTTCCATGCCCTGACCGGACAGATCTTCCCCTACTTCCCGGTCACTGTTTTTATTCCCTACTTTGGAATGCAGCAGAATCTGTCTGGCTTCCTCCAGAATTCTCAACTCGCTGTTCTTTCTGCCTTTACTTTCCACTGGTTTCCGATAGACCGGATGTACTTTCAGGTTGAAACCGCACCGCTCGCAGAAGATTTTTTCCAGCACCCGCACCAGTTCATGTTCCCGGTCTCTCGCAATCACCGAATCGGTCATCACCAGCTCCATCGTCTCCGGATCACTGAAAGTAATCTCTGCTGTATAGAACATATTGTATTCCAGTGCACTGTACTGCTTTAATTCCAGCAGAATACTCTGACGATATACGTCCAGAAAATTTTCCGGTGTATACTGACTGGAAAGCTGGAATTTTTCGATAATTTTCACCCGCAGAGGTGCATTGGCAAAAAACTGTTCCTTAATTGTCTCTTCCAGATGATAAATATGCTTTTTATGAATCCACTGTCTACTCAGAACATAAACCCGCAGACAGTCCTTCTGCGGGTTTATGGATACTTTCATTACTTTTACTTCCCCAAGAAGGCTTTCCAGTTCCTGATCCACCTTCAACTGGGGAAATACATCTAAAAAATCTTTTTCTGTCATCATATCTTATTCACCACTTACGCATTCCAGTGAAGTAACTCATCCCGGAGAGTCTCTAAGAGCTGATCCTCCGGTACTTTTTTGATAATCTCTCCTTTTTTGATCAGAAGTCCCACACCTTTTCCTCCGGCGATTCCGATATCTGCTTCTTTTGCTTCTCCCGGTCCGTTTACCACGCAGCCCATAACAGCCACTTTGATATCCAGCGGAATATCCTGTACCATATCTTCTACTTTATTGGCAAGACCTATCAGATCTATCTGGGTTCTTCCGCAGGTCGGGCAGGATACGACTTCGATGCCGCCTTTTCGAAGTCCCAGTGTTTTCAGGATCCGCTTGGCGGATTTGACTTCTTCTGACGGATCTCCGGTCAGGGATACACGGATTGTATCGCCGATGCCCTGATAGAGAATGATGCCAAGTCCTACTGCAGACTTGATATTTCCGGAAAACAGTGTTCCCGCCTCAGTGATTCCCACATGAAGCGGATAATCCGTCTTTTTTGCAATTAGTTCATGGGCTTTTGCACACATCAGAACATCTGAGGATTTGATACTGATCACCAGTTGATCATAACCCATATCCTCTATGATCTTTACTTTGTCCAACGCACTCTCCACCAGACCTTCTGCCGTCACTCCGTGATACTTTTCCACCAGTTCTTTTTCCAGCGAACCGCTGTTTACACCGACACGGATCGGAATCTGGCGTGCTTTCGCCACATCCACCACAGCCTGGATGCGTTCCCGGCTTCCGATATTTCCCGGATTGATACGTATCTTGTCCGCACCGTTTTCCATCGCTGCAATTGCCAGTTTATAATCAAAATGAATGTCTGCTACCAGAGGAATATGAATTTGCTTTTTGATCTCTCCCAGTGCTCTGGCAGCCTCCATTGTCGGCACAGCACAGCGGATGATCTGACATCCTGCTTTTTCCAGTGTCAGGATCTGCGCGACCGTCGCCGCTACATCTTCTGTTTTGGTATTCGTCATCGACTGAATCAGCACCGGATGTCCGCCACCGATCACCTGATTTCCGATTTTAATTGTTTTGGTATGTTCCCGATACATCGCTGCACCTTCCTTTTTCTTTTCTCTTCTGCATAAATTATCCTTTTTATGCATCTGATATGATTCCGTCTTTGTCACTGTTTATTTTATTCTGTTTTCTTTGTTTTACAACTATCGAATCTCCAGCAGCTTATTCTTCAGTTCATCTTCCATCTTCCGAAGCTCCACTTCTGCTGCCTGTCGTTTCATTCTGCCGTCTGCCTGGATCTGCATCACTTCGTCCAGGGTAGAGATCAGAGATGCATTGGTATTCTGCAGGGTTTCCAGATCCACGATACCGCGCTCAGATTCTTTCGCAGCTTCCACAGATGCCACTTTCAGCACTTCCGCATTCTTTCTGAGCAAATCATTGGTCATATCCGTAACATGACGCTGTGCCTGTGCTGCCTGAGAGGCATGTTCTACGCCAAGAGTCAGTACCATCTGACTCTTCCACAGTGGGATCGTATTCACTACCGTAGTCTGGATCTTTTCCACCATCATGGTATCACTGTTCTGTACCAGGCGGATCTGGGGTGCTGTCTGGATCGAGATCATACGTGTCAGTTCCAGATCATGGATCTTCTTTTCAAACCGGTCACACAGCCCTGTCAGATCTTTGACTGCCTGTGCATCTTCCGGTTGTCCGCTTGCCTGTGCTTTTGCCATCAGCTGTGTCAGTTCAGTTGTTTTAACTTCTTCCAGTTTCTTCTTTCCTGCCAGAATATACATGGAAAGTTCTTTAAAATACAGCAGATTCTGTTCATACATCCGATCCAGCATCGCCACATCTTTCATCAGCTGTGTCTGATGATCTTCCAGGGCTGTACAGATTTTTTCCACATTTGTCTCTACTTTGTCATACTTTGTCTTCATACTGGTGATTTTGTCCACCGGCTTCTTCAGAAAAGAGAAAAATCCTTTTTCTTCTTCCTGCGCATCAAAACTCTTCAGTTCAGTCACCACATTCGTCAACATATCCCCCACAGATCCAAGATCTTTGGTTTTTACATTTTCCAGTGCTTTCTCAGAAAAATCGGCCATTTTTTTCTGGGTTCCCGCACCGTACTGCAGAATGCCGTTGGTGTTATGAAGGTCGATCTGTTTTGCGAAACTCTCCACCATCTGACGTTCTTTATCATTTAACATGCTGTCATCCAGTTTTGCTTTTTCTTCCTGTACCGGAACTACCGGTGCCTTTTCTTCCGGTTCCGGAGCCGGATCAAAGGTCAGAGTTGGCATCTCCATCTCATCCAGTGTACTCATATCGTTCTCCTCCTCATGCTTGGTCTTTATATTCCGTTTTCTGCTCAAATACCCCCTGCGTCAGTCCCTCCTGTGCAAGCATGGAATGCAGCACGGAAATATCCGAAGAAATATCCATGGCACGTTCCTCAAAGAAACTGTTTAACAGTTTTTCGAACGCCTGATTGATGGTATCCAGGGTATCTTCAATCTCTTTTTTCGTCTTTTCATTTTGTTCTGTCCTGAAACTGTCCAGTTCAATCTCCCGATAAGCATCCACCAGTTTTCTTGTGGTTGGCAGATAATAATTCATAAATCTGCGCAGATCTGAAGCCAGTTCCGGCTGTTTTTCCACTTCCTGAAAGATACGGGTGATGATAGTTTCAAGACGGCTCAGTTTTTTGGTAATTTCTTCTCCCGGAAGATCGTCATTACACTTATGAATATAAGTAATGTATTCCTGTCCTTCTTCCAGGATCTTTCTGCACTCTTCCGGCATCCGGGAGCGTTGTTCTTTCTGCTGCTGTTGTTGCAGCTGTACGGTTTTCGCCTGTTTTTCCGTCTCCAGATACTGCTGATACATTGCATCCGTAACGATCAGACAGGTTTCTTTCTGATCCAGATGCCCCTGCAGAAACATTCTTTTCTCAATCATCAGTTTCAGATCCTTACGAACCTTAGTTTCTGTCTTTCCGGTCTTATCGGCCAGTTCTTTGATATTGCAATATGCCCGGTCTCCGATCTGCTGTACGTACTGGCGGAATCTTTTCACTCTGCCACGGATCACAGTTCCGGTGATTCCCATTCCGAGACTTGCCGCTGTAATACATCCCACGATGGCGGTTGCGATGATTGCCGGTACACCGGGGTAAATGGCTGTCACAATTCCCGTCACAATAGTACTGAGTGCAAATACACCGGTCAGAGAGTATCCTGTGATGGCAAGAATCGTTCCTGTGATTTTTCCCGGCGGATTCGCCGCATAGATGGCAGGCAGTTGTTTTCCCTGCTGTGTCCGCTTCCAGGCACCCGCCTGATATGCCGGTGTATGATCTTTGCCGTAATTCGTACGGTATGTCACTTCTGTTTTTTTCCAGCCTGTATTTGCTGACTCTCTCCACTCCCGCTGTGCACTGTTCATGCCCTCTTTCAGACCTTCCTGCAGTCCGTTTCCTGCCTGTCGCATCCCCTCCATAATACCATTTTGCAGTTTTCCTCCCATATTGTACATTTCCTGTACGGAAGCACTGACTGTCTTTCGCACCTGTTCATTTAATTGCTGATAGTCCCCGCTGTTGATGGCATCCTGGACAACTTTCATAAAATCGCTTCCGTTATTATTTTTCTGATCCTGCCAGTCGTTTTTTTCCATGTTGACCCAATGTCCTCCCGGTCTTTCCTGTTGCTTTCTTTTTTCACAACTTTTCAGTACCCTCACAGTTGCCTTTTTTCTTATTACTTTCTCTCGTATTTTACAAATGTATACTCCAGATCAAAATAAGTCTGTTCATCGCTGGATGCAGTGATCTCCCACTCCGGATCCTCGTCCAGATTCGGAAAATGAGTATCTGCCTCAAAAGCGAAATCAATCTTTGTCACATGCGCCACATTACAGTATGGGAGCAGTTCTTCATAAACTTTTCCTCCACCGATGACGTAGATCTCATCATCATCATATTTCTTCAGTTCTTCCAGAACTTCATCGATGCTGTGTACGATCACCGCATCTTTCACCTGATAATTTTTATCACTGGTCAGTACCACGTTGGTTCTGTTTTTTAACGGCAGACCGTTAGGAAAGCTTTCAAGAGTCTTTCTTCCCATAACTACTACTTTTCCCATGGTTTCCTGACGAAAAAATTTCATATCGGAAGGGATGCTCACCAGAAGTTTGTTGTCTTTTCCGATGCCCCAGTTTTTATCTGCTGCTACAATAAGATTCATTATTATTCTCCTGTCTGATACCTTTTATTTTTCTGTTTTCCCTGATCATTGTCTGCTTGTAACTGTTCAGTACCTTCACCGTTGCGGTCAAAAATCCATTTAAAATCACCTTCGGTGATGGTATTTATCCACCTTCTTACACAGCAATCGGAATATTTTTAATCTGTGGTCCTGTTACATAATCTTCCACATGAAGATCATCCACAGTAAATGCATAGAAATCTTTGACTTCCGGATTCAGCCATACCTTTGGCGCCGGATGAGTTTCTCTGCTGATCAGTTCTTTTACCAGCGGGATATGGCGGTCGTATATATGAGCATCCGCAATCACATGAAGCAGTTCGCCCGCTTTCATATCGCATACCTGAGCGATCATCATCAAAAGCAGCGCATACTGGCAGACATTCCAGTTATTCGCTGCCAGCACATCATTGGAACGCTGGTTCAACACACCGTTCAGTGTCAATCTGTCGCTGTCTTTTTCTTTTGTCACGTTAAATGTCATCGAATACGCACAAGGATACAGATTCATCTCATGAAGATCCTGATGTACATAAATATTGGTCATGATTCTTCTGCTGTACGGGTTGTTTTTCAGATCATATAACACACGGTCCACCTGATCCATCATACCTTCTTTATACTGGTGCTTCACACCCAGCTGATACCCGTAAGCTTTTCCGATAGATCCGTCTTCATCTGCCCAGCTATCCCAGATATGGCTGTTCAGATCGTGAATATTATTCGATTTTTTCTGCCAGATCCACAGAATCTCATCAAAAGCACTTTTCAATGCTGTTCTCCGAAGTGTCAGTGCCGGAAATTCTTTCGACAAATCATAGCGGTTAACCACACCGAACCTCTTGATCGTATAAGCGCTCTCCCCGGTATCTTCCCACACCGGACGCACTTTTTCTCCCTCCGTACTTAATCCGTTATCAATAATATCCTGACACATGCGGATAAATAAATCATCTGCGTAACTCATTGCTTTCCTCCTTATTCGAACCGGCTCTTCACCCGATCAGAATCACTTATTTTATTATAATATAGCGATACATCTAATTCAATCTTATTCTGACACTTCCGCTCATCTGTTTTACTGTTCTGTTACTGTTCTTCTTTTCCGATCAGCGTTTCTGCATTCTTCTTTTCTGCTTTCTTTTGCGTTTCCGCTCTCTTTCCAGTTCTTTCGTACTCTTTACGGCCGCCCAGCCGACAATCTGTGTTCCTGTGATACCGATCAGTGCACCAAAGGTATCGATGCAGACATCACGCACTGACGGTCCTCGCCCTGCCACAAACGACTGATGGTATTCATCCGTTGCCGCAAATCCGGCACAGATAAATCCAGCCAGCAGATACAGCCAGATTCCACGCACGCCGTACGCATACAATGGTACGCAAAGTGTGATTGCCAGCACACAATATTCGGTCATATGACCGAGTTTTCTTACATAATGATGGTAATTATTTGCATACATCTGGATCTCACTGTCTGTCAGCTTCATGTCCAGCACTTCTGATCCGACTTCCACCAGTTTTACACTCACTTTGAAACTCAAATCACCCGACTCTGTGCCGGTCTGCGCCGAAAAAGAAAATATCATATACATAACCAGAAGAGCCGGGAGGAAGGATAAGGGTTTCAGAAGGGTGATAATGACTTTATGAAACATGGGTTTGCCCCCTTTTTGTTTTTTGGATTCGTTGGTTTTGGGTTAAATAGATTTGGTCTATACTATAGCATTTTTAGGCGGTTATGTCAAAGTTTGTTGGGGGAGTGTATTCAGGAGGGACGCAGAGGGAGAGTAGCACAGGGGCGGGGACGTGGACAGGGCAACTTTAAGCTAGCCGCTAACTTCGGCTATGGTTCACGAGGGTCAGCTGACCCTCGCGAAAGCCTGCGTAAGCGTCGGATCTTAAAGCTTGCCCTAACCGCCCACAAAGTGTCCCCGCCCCTGTGCTACTCTCCCTCTGCTGACTTTTCCTGTGTAAGCGTCAAATAAAACAGTGTATAGAAAAATAACCGTCAGCCTTTTATACTAAAAGGTCAACGGTTATCGACAG
>CAKRLG010000015.1 GCA_934359255.1 uncultured Ruminococcus sp. | reverse complement strand
ATTAGAGATGGTTTTAGGTGTTCCGGCTAAGTTCTGGAATAACCTTGAGGCAATCTACAGAGAGAAGATTATTAAGGCAGAAGCAGAAAACGCAATGGATGCTGATGTCGAGATGGCAAAACAATTTCCATATAGTGAGATGGCAAAATTCGGATGGGTTCCGGAGACCAGGGAAGCTAAGGAGAAAGTTATCAATCTCAGGAAATACTTTGAGGTTGTTGAACTTTCACTTCTTGGAAGCGAGCAGATTACAAGAATTGCGTGCAGACGTCTGGCAATCACAGAAAAAAGTGATCTGGCGTTGATGGCCTGGGCTCAGGAAGCAAAGATTAAGGCACGGGATATCCAAACCGCACCGATTAATATTAAAGGCTTAATTTCCGCTATGCCAGAGTTACGAAAAATGACTGTGCTTAAGCCCAAGGAATTCTGTCCTCAGATAAAGAAATGCCTTGCAGATTATGGGATAGCTTTAGTGTTTCTGCCACACCTTAAAGGGTCTTTTCTTCAGGGAGCTTCCTTTATGGATGGAAATAAGATTGTTGTTGGACTTACGGCAAGAGGAAAGGACGCAGATAAGTTTTGGTTCAGTTTGTTCCACGAACTTGCCCACATTGCTCTCGGTCATGTAGGCCAGCCTAACGGTACCTCTGAGGATGATGAAAAAGCTGCTGACAAATGGTCTGGTGAGACGCTGATAACATCTGAGGAATTCGAGGCTTTCAGAAGAGGCAGAGATTATTCAGAGAGAAGCGTGCTCCAATTTGCAAAGAGCCAGAGAATTGCACCTGGGATAGTAGTTGCGAGAATGCAGCTGGAAGGAATGATTAAGTACAGCATGCTGAATAATCTGAAAGAAAAATATGAAATAGTTGTATAATGGCATCATTAAAAAAGACTTATAAAAACCCGATCCGCCGGACCAGTAAAGATAAAGCTCCGGTGGATCGGGTTTTTATATTTCAGAGAATCTATCATCCCACTTTCTTTGTACTTTCCCGGTTCAGCCAGAGGAAGAAACCAATATTCAGGCAGATACCGACTGCTGTGGACACCGGAGCTGCAAGGCCGATTTTGGTCAGGCTGGCATTCGGCTGGATACTCATATAATAGGACAGGGGGAGGCGGATCAGAAGAGTCTGGATCAGTCCCTGGCACATTACCCAGAAGGTTTTGTCATTTCCGTTAAAATATCCGATCATACTGAACAGCACGGCAGTAAGCAGTGTCTCCGGGGCAAATCCTTTCAGGTAGGCGTAGGCGTTCCGGATAACGGCACTTTCGGTAGTGAAGAAACCGGAGAGAACATCGCCCTTTAACAGCACGAGAGCGAAGACAAAACAACCGAAAAACAACCCCACACCGATACCGGTAAACATGGATCGTCTGGCACGCTTCTGATTGCCGGCCCCCACGTTCTGGGAAACGAAAGACGCCATGGACTGCATCAGAGAGCTTGGGATCAGCATGGCAAAGTTTACGATCTTACAGGCGACCCCGTAACCGGAGGAAGCTTCGAGTCCCAGGCGGTTTACAAAGGCACACAGAGCCAGAAAAGAAAGCTGCGTCAGGCACTCCTGCAAAGCCAGGGGAAGACCGATTTTAAAGAATTTCCCACACTGATCGTTCAGACGGAAATCAGACCTGCAGATCTTAAAGGGCAGTTTCTTCTTTATAAGAAGAATAACCGCACACACCACACTGACAGCCTGTGCAAAAACGGTGGCGAGGGCTGCTCCGGCAGCATCCAGATGGAGTCCGGCAACGAGGATCAGATCACCGACGATATTGACGATACAGGCAACAAGAACAAACAGAAGCGGTGACTTACTGTCCCCCAGACCACGGAAGATCGCAGCCATCAGATTATAGGCGACGATGAAGAAAATACCGCTTCCGCAGATACGCACATAACTGGTGGTCAGATCCACAGCTTCGGCAGGGGCCTGCATAAGTACAGCAATAGGATGCGCAAAAACCACCATCAGGAAAAATAAAACAATGGAAATTGCCGCAAAAACGATAACTCCGCCACCGATCACAGAACCGATCCGTTCCGGTCTTTTTTCACCCAGATAGCGGGCGATGAGAATCGTGATCGCAGTGGCAAACTGAATCACGACAAAAGTAACAAGATTCAATACCTGGCTTCCCGTGGAAACTGCGGATAGTCCGGAGGTGGAACCGAATCTTCCCACCACCAGTAAGTCAACGGCTCCATAGGCAGCCTGTAATACCAGCGCTCCCAGAATCGGAAGCATAAAGAGGGCAAGCTTTTTCAGAATACTGCCCTGTGTAAAATCATTTTTTGCACTTGTCAAGGTCAGATCTCCTTTCACACATAATCTGATGTACCGCATCGATGGTGCGGATCGTACATTTCACATCTTCTTCCGGGATATCTTCCATAAAAGAGGTGAGAGTGGTAAAAAACTGTTCGTTGTAGATACGGGACAGTTCCCTCCCGGCTTCTGTAAGAGAAAGATAAGTGACACGACCATCTTCGGAAGAGGCAGCCTTTTTCAGATAGCCTTTGGCCTCCATCGCTTTCACCGTCCGTGTCACACCGGGTCTCGGCAGATCCAGCGCATCGCTGATATCCGATATCTTCGCCCGGACACCCTGCTTCTCCAGCATCTCAATAATATCAAGATAATGAATATACGAAGGAGTCACCCCCTCCGGCAGAGTCGGAAGCATCCCCCGGATCCGCTGCGCCAGATAACAGGCATCCATCATACGTTTCATAAGTGCAACGTCCATTGTAGTACTCCTTTCATAAATGCGATTAATAGTTGCTATTGATAATTACCAATGGTAATTATATAGAGACAGTAAAGAAATGTCAAGAGCTTATTCTGTACATCGCGCAGCGTGTTGCCGGGCACGGAGGGAACAGGAACCTGTGCAGGAAATCAGAAAATAGATTCGATACAGCCCACATTGCAGTTTCCGGTAAAATCAGGTAGAATAGAGCACAGGAATACGAATCATATATGGGGTAAAGATAGATGAAGAAAAGAGAAAAACGAGCAGCCTATATTCTCCGGGCAGGAATGACGGTACTCACGGTAATATTAATTATTTTATTTTTCGGTATCATGTCGATGGTCAGTGACCTTCAGGGAACGGCAAGAGTCGTAAACTATGCAGGGCTGGTGCGCGGAGAAACCCAGCGGGTGATCAAACTGGAAGTGTCAATGGAGCCGGATGATGAGATGATAGCAACCGTGGAAGCGATCATCAACGGACTTCGTTTCGGAAGTGACGAACTGGACCTGGTACGGCTGGAGGATACAGAATTCCAGGGGAAAATGGATGAACTTGCAGCTTACTTTACTGAACTAAAAGAAGAAATCTCGAAAGTACGGCAAAAGGGCTATGAACAGACAGCAATAATCGGTATGAGCGAGAATTTTTTCCGGATGTGTGATGAGGTAACCGGGGTTGCGGAACGATATTCACAAAAAAGAGCGACTGCATTGAACCATCTTGAAAAGATTGTAGTTGCAGATATTGTCTGCCTGGTACTTCTGATCGGTGTGGAACTGCTTCGGGCACTCCGCTTTGCGGCACAAAACAGGATCCTGCGAAAGAAAATCTATCTGGATGAATCCACAGGACTGCCAAATAAAAACAAATGCGAAGAGATCCTCAGCGATCCCACCCCTCTCGGAGAAGAAGAGAGTACAGCCATCTGTGTGTTTGATCTGAATAACCTGCGGATCATCAATAACAATCTGGGACATGACAAAGGAGATGAATATATCCGTTCCTTTGCCGAACAGCTTCGCCTGGCGGTAGATCCGGAAAACTTTGTGGGCAGGGACGGAGGAGATGAATTCATCGCGATTTTTCAAAAGACTGACCATGCGAATATGCGGGAAACCTTAAAAAAGATCCGCACACAGATGGAAAATTACTCCGCAAAACACCCGGAGATGCCGATCAGCTATGCGGCAGGGTATGCAATCTCCCTGGACTTTGCCGGTTCCACCCTCCGGGACCTGTTCCGGCTGGCGGATAAAAACATGTACGTGGACAAAAACAGGGCAAAGATCGAAGAAGCGGCACAAAAACAGCAGAAAGCCTATGAACTGCTGGAATGGATCAAAAAAGAAAAATACCATTTTTCGGACTGCCTGTACTGTGATGCCCTGATGGATCAGTATGAGATTCTGCGGTCAAGCACCGGATACTTTCTCGCGGAAGACGGTAATTATTCCGGGGCAGTGGAACAGATCGTGGAAGAACTGGCAACCGACCAGGTGAGAAAAGAATTCTGGGAGACTTTACAGCTTACCTCCCTGGAACAGAAGCTGACAAAGGACAATCCCCAGCTGGAGATCCCCTATCGTTACAAAAAAGAGAATGTGGTCCACCGGGGAAGAGTGATCCTGAGATTCCTGGATGCCACAGAAGATGGCAGACTTCATCATTTTATCCTGGGACAGGAGAACTTCCGGGACAGCAGACCGCACAAGACGGATGAAAAACAGGAACTGATCCGGTATTACGAGCAGATGAAACAGTCGATTCTGGAAAACAGCAATTATGTAGACGCATTAATGGAAACAGCGGAAGCGGTATATACCGTTGACCTGACCAATGACTGCCTGGAAAATGCATTCTATCATGTGAAACGTGAAAGCATTATTATCGATCGGGAGATGCCATGCTCCTACGATGCCTACTGCAGAGAACGGAGTCAGAAGGTGACAGACGATACGCTGGAAAGCTACCGGATCATGGATTCCTCGGAAAAACTGCTGAAACGCTTCCGGGAAGGGGACAAACAGATCACCGTAGAGTACCGGGAAGAAAAACAGGATGGCAAGATGATCTGGCTTCAGAAGACGATCCTGATGTCCCGGGAACTGCTGTATGACCGGGAGACCAGAAAAGAACGCAGTGCGGTACATGGAATTATCCTGTTTAAGAACACTTCGGAATTCCATAAAAAAGAAGAAGAGGAAAAAGAACGGCTGCAAAAAGCGGTGCAGGAGGCCGATGCGGAAAGCAAAGCCAAGACAGACTTCATGAACCGCATAAGCCATGATATCCGTACACCGCTTAACGGCATCATGGGGATGCTGGAGATCCTTCGGAAAAATGAACATAACCCGGAGAAGATGGAAGAATGCATGGATAAGATCCAGGTGTCTGCCGATCATCTGCTGGCGCTTGTCAACGATGTACTGGATATGAACAAACTGGAAACCAATCAGATCAAAGCAGAGAATGAACCCTTTGACATGGATGTGCTGATGCGGGAAGTGGCGGTACTGATGAATCCCATTCTGGAACAGAATCAGATTACACACCGGGTACACCGGAAAAATATACAGCACACAGCACTGAAGGGAAGCCCGTTACAGCTGCGCCAGATCATGTTGAACCTGTTCAGCAATGCGGTCAAATACAACAAACCACAGGGATCCGTGGATACCTACGCGGAAGAAGTATCCTGTGACGGAAAAACAGCCTGGTACGAATTCAGAATCGAAGATACCGGTATCGGCATGAGCGGGGACTTTGTAAAGAATCAGCTGTTTGAGCCGTTCACCCAGGAACAATACGGAGCCAGAACACGCTATCAGGGAACCGGACTCGGAATGTCCATCGTCAAAGGAATGGTGGAAAAGATGGGCGGGACCATACAGGTGGAGAGCGTCCGTGGAGAGGGAACCACATTTACCTTCCGTCTGCCCTTCGCCGTCAATGAGACAGCTGCTTCAGAATCAACCACAGTGGGAGAACATATATCGGATCTCCTCCGTGACCGAAGGATCCTTCTGGTAGAGGATAACGAGATCAACATGGAGATCGCACAGTTCTATCTGGAAGAAGCAGGGGCAAAAGTAGAAAAAGCATGGAATGGACAGGAGGCAGTAGCTCTCTTTTCCCAAGAACCTGCCGGCAGCTTCGATGCGATCCTGATGGATGTGATGATGCCTGTGATGGACGGAATGGAAGCCACACAGCGTATCCGTAATCTGAAACGGGAGGATGCGGCATCGATTCCGATCATTGCCATGACTGCGCAGACGACAGCAGACATCCGGGAAACCTGCCGGAAAGCAGGAATGGATGACTATATCGCAAAACCGATTCGCGAGGAAGAACTGGCGAAAGTGATCGGAAAATCATGGAAAGCAAAAAAAGTGTAATGCTTTGCGTTGACAAAGAAGAGATTACTGACTAAAATAAAATCAGCGAGAAGTCGCTTCCGGGAGATACCATACCGGAGGCGATTTACTTTTATATGATAAAATGAAGAGTAGATGAGGGGAGGGAACCATATGGAAAATCAGTTACCGGAACTCAAAGTGAATATGTTGGGAAGATTCTCCATAACCTATGGAGAACAGCCGATAACTTTTAAGAGAAACTCGGCAACCAAAGCAGTAAAATTACTGCAGATTCTTTTACATTCCAGTCTGGTGGAGGATCACGGGAATACAGGAATTCCCAGGGCCCAGCTGCTTGACGATCTCTTTGGAAGAGAGGAACTGGCCAATGTGGGCAATAACCTGCGTGTGACGGTATTCCGTCTGCGCAAGATGCTGATCGAGGCGGGACTGCCGGAATATGAGTATATCGTAAAAGAAAAAGGTGTCTTTTACTGGCGCAGCCCGATGAAAGTGGATCTGGATGCGGCGCATTTTATGGAGCTTGTCAGAGAAGGAGAAGAGGAAGCAGACGAAACCAGGAAGATGGATCTGTGGGAGAAGGCATGCAGGCTGTACAAAGGAGAACTTCTTCCGATGCAGTCCGGAGAAGACTGGGTCATCATGAACAGTGTCCGCTACAAAGACAAATATTCCAAAGTACTTCGCCGTCTGTGTGCTTATAAAAAAGAACAGCACGAATACGACACGATCCTGGAACTGACAGACAATGCCATCGAGATCTATCCGTTTGACGAATGGCAGTCCTTAAAAATCGATGCCCTGATGGGTATGAACCGCTATAAAGAAGCATATCGGCTGTATGATGCGACTTCAAAAATGTTCTTTGAAGAACTGGGGATCACACCATCCGAGCGCATGATGAACCAGTTCCAGGAGATGAGCGAACGGATGGGAAGAAAATACCATGCGGCAGGAGAGATCAAGGAAGACCTGAAAGAACCGGAGTACGAAGACGGTGCCTTCTACTGCAGCCTTCCAAGCTTCCGGGATAACTACCGGCTGGTGCGCCGACTGATCGAGCGAAACGGACAGTCCGCCTTCCTTATGGTATGCTCCCTGACAGACGGCAACGGCCATCCGATGGAAAACCGGGAAAAGCTGGATGTGATGTCCATGGAACTGCACCGGGCAGTAAAAAGCAGTCTGCGCCGCGGAGATTCCTTTTCCAAATACAGTCCGTCTCAGTTCCTGATCCTTCTGGTGGGAACCAGCCAGGAAAACTGTGATGTGATCTTCCGACGTATCGCCGGGCGGTTCACACAAAAACATGGATCCTGGAACAAATATCTGGAGTATTACGTATCATCCATCGCAGACGTGGAGAATCCAAATGCAAGATTAAGCTTTCAGAAAAATGAATTTCGCTGGAAATAGGCAACAGGAACAGGAGTGTGAAACATGAGTCAATTTTGGAATGGAGAAGTACTGGCAGCACCGAACCTGATCACGGTGTGTGTGGACGAAAGTCATGCCAGCGAGATATCCGGTCGACTATATCACGGCTATTCCCAGGAGCCACAGTCCTTTGAAAATGTCGTGCAGCTGATCCGTTACATGGCAGACTTTTACGACAGCATTCGTTTTCCGGAATCCTCCGTGGTCCTTCGGGAGTTCGGTTCGGAAAAACATGCGACGGAGGAATTACATGAGAAAAGTGTGGAATATCAGCAGCTGATGGGACAAAACGGCATCTGCGCCACCTTCCACATCTTCGTCAAATACCGCCAGAATGCCACCTGGCAGGGTATCCTTGCATGGAAAGAAGGACATCAGGAAATGGAATTCTGCAGTGTCCTGGAACTGATCATCGAGATGGATGCCATACTGGGAAGAAAATAAAAGTACAGAAGCAGGAACTCTTATGAAAAGATAAGGATTCCTGCTTTTTATGTACAGGCGGAAAACATTAAAAAGTATTACATTTCACATCCTTGTAATCCGATCACATATCAGAACACAACGAAAGATCGATAAAAAAATGAGTTTCTTCTATATATAATGGGATCGCCTGCTGTGAACAGGATCCGCACAGATATTACAAAACGTTACAGAATCCAACAAAAATAAAAAAAACATCAAATATATAATGACTGTAATGCTTTTAGTAATGGTGTGTTTATTATAATACAACTATAAAAACAGAGTACAGAAGGAGGTGGAACAGCTGTGAGCGATTCTACTAAAAAGACGGAGACCTTTATCTTAAATATCTACAACAGGCAGAACGCCACCTGGCAGGGTTCGGTGACCTGGGTGGAAAAAAAAGAAAAGCAGCAGTTCCGCAGCGCTTTAGAATTATTAAAACTGATAGAGAGTGCTTTGGATGAAGAGGAGGGAGAAAACCATGAAAAGTAGAAATAAAAAAAGACTTCTGGCATTGGTGCTTTGCATGGTCGTTGCCATAAGCAACAGCAGCTTCATATTCGCATCCGAGACCGGACAGGCCGAATACCCACAGGAAGCGGAAGTACAGACTCAGGACGAAGCCGTTGCCGATGACATGGACGTGGCTGCCTACGCAGCAGATGAAGGCCAGGCAGTAGCCGACGAACAACCCGCACCGGTGGAGCAAGTCGCCGAAGAACCGGTCGCAGAACCGGAAACAATCGCCGAGAACCAGGCAGCCCAGCCGGTAGCGGAAGCACCTGCAGCAGAACAGCCGACAACAGAGGCACCTGCAGCAGAGGCGTCAGCAGCTCAGGAACCTGCAGCTGCACCGACCGAGGAGACAGCACCTGCATCAGAAAATGCTACAGCTGAAACTCCTGAAGAAGATGCAACACAGGCGGAAGCTGAAAACCAGCAGCTCACATGGAGTCAGGTTGTTGGAAACACAACCGTTAACGTAACCGCAGAAGCAGGAGCACTTCCCGCAGACGCACAGCTTTCCGTAACAGAGATTACTGCAGAAGATGAAGTAAAGGAAATCGAAAAAGCAGTAGAAGAAAAAGCGATCGAAGAACAGTTTTCCATCAAGAATATCTTCTCCTACGATATCAAATTCCTGGTAAACGGATCTGAAGTACAGCCAACCACTCCGGTACAGGTCAGCGTAGACACCCCGGAGATCACATCCAGCGAGAATGCAGCAGTACTGCATGTGGATGATAACAACGTAGCGGAAGACATGAAAGGTGCTGTTGATGGAGAAGGAAAAGTCGTATTTGATGCGCCGCATTTTTCTAAATATGTCATTGTTCAGAAAGGTGAATCGAAGGTTAACGTTACCATTGAATACTATGATGATACCCAGAATCCAAAGACTATGATATATGCAAGCAAAAAGGAATTATCACCTGGGGAAAGCATAAGCAATTATGACATAGCTGATAACTGGAACATAAACTGGGCAGAGAAGAGTACTACAGATGGAAAATTCGAAAGAATATCAAATCTTAATGAAATCCAAGCCGTAAGCGATTGCACAATTAAGGTTTATTATACTCCTCAAGACAAGACGATTACTGGAAGTACTACATTTTATGACTATACAGTTAAAGCCGGTGAAGAAAAATCATACTTTGGTAATCAATATTATTCATTTAATCAATTGACAAATGACAAGTCACCAAGAATTATTGGTAATCAAAAACTTATTGCAGGATCGAATGATTCAAATGTTAAGCAGAATTATCCAGAGTATCAAAAGTATAAGATTAGTTTGCCAGATAGTAAAGGTAATACAAAAGATGCAAACTGTTATACTGGAGGAGATAGTACAATCCCAGGATTGCTAAAAGAAATTGATGATAACGGTAATGTAATATTCAATTACACAGAACCGGGATTTTTTGTGGATAGCGATTATAGCGTTCAATTCGGAGGAAGTATCTTCGGCGGAGGTGAAACGAGAAATCTGAGAAAAGTGTATAAAGATTACACTTTGGAATTTGCCCGAAAAGGTGATACTTATACACTTAATGGCGTAAGAAATAAGGATAACGGTTGGGTTACAGGCGCAGGAAACAATTTCTATCCGTTAAACAGTGTGAAACCTTCTTATGAAGAGAGTGAAACAAGTAATAACTATTATTTCGGAATGCGATATGATGTCACATTCAAAATTGGTGATTATGTAGGCCCACTTAATTACAAATTCACAGGTGACGATGATTTATGGGTAGTTCTTGATGGTAAGAAAATAGTAATTGATCTTGGTGGTATTCATAGCGCAGCAACAGGAAATGCTGATTTGTGGCAGTATATTGGTGATAAAGAAAATCTGACAGAAGCACAAAAACAACAGACTCATACATTGACAATCCTTTATATGGAACGTGGTGCAGGCGCATCTAATTGTGAGATGAAGTTTACTCTTCCATCAGCGAAGATACAGCAGGTCGATAAGACAAAGATGACAAACATTTCATTCTATAAAACAGATGCAGAAGGAAAAGGTCTTCCTGGTGCACAGTTTAGTTTAACGAATGACAGCACAAAGACCACAATGTATGCAGCTTCCGAAAGTGATGGATTGGTTCAGTTCCAGCAGCTCGTAGCCGGAACCTATACATTAACAGAAACACAGGCACCAAAAGATTATGTTACACCAACAACATCATGGAAAGTAAAAGTAACTGCTGATAGTAGTGGCTTAAGTGCAAAGATATATCTGGCAGATGGTAAGACAGAACTTGGAAAGCTTACCAGTGGTGGATACCAGATTATCAACTCAGCAAGCACACCAGTACAGCCTCCAACACCGGGCATTGTTGAGACAAAGAAAGAACTGTCTCATGAAAAGTATATTGCTAAGAATGAAGATGGTACATACAATCTTACATTAAATGTTTCAGGTGCAGTTGGAAGCGAGTCCTATGCGAATAAGCTGGATGTACTGTTCGTGATGGATACGTCGAACAGTATGAAATGGGCAATGACATATAGTGGAGATAATTCCAATAAGTATTTGTCAGATTACAAAACCAATTCAACTAGTCGTTTCTACAATCAGCAAAAAGCTGTAGAAGATGCTATTGCGAAATTGAAAAACAAGAAAAATGTAGATGCTCAATTTGCAGTAGTGTCGTTTGATACAGAAGCGGGTATTGAAACAGATTGGACGAATGGAACAATTTCTTATCCTACGAAAGTTGCAAAATATGATGGTAGTAACAAAGATCCAGGTGGAACAAATTATCAAGCTGGGTTGAGAAAAGCGGACGAATTACTTAAAAAAGGAAGAACCGATGCAACAAAAATAGTTGTATTTCTATCAGATGGAGATCCGACTTTTTACTACGATACAAATAGATATGGACAAGAAAAGGTTTATGGTAGCGGATCAGGATATGATGAAGACGCAATGACTAAGGCCAAAACTCAACTTGGAACAATGAGTATGAACTACTTCTACACAGTGGGAGTTGGCCCTAAAGCTAGTTACAATCATTTATCAAGTCTGATCAGCAGTGCTCCGAGTGGAACAGTAACTGGCAGTTACAACGGCACGGACTCAAGTAATTTGAAAAATGCTTTTGATTCAATCATCAGAGATGCTACAGACCTTCTTTGTACAGATGTAACTGTAACCGATACGTTAACCGATGAAGTTGAATTAGTTAATCAAGATTTACAGGTGGTTGTCAAAGATGAAACTGGAAAGGTTATCACCAAACTGAAAGATGCTTCAGGAAGTGAAGTAGCCGTATCAGAGATTATAACTGTCAGCACAGCGGAAGACTCAAATGGCAAGACTCAGATTATTATGCGATTTAAATCTGACTATAAGCTGGAATCAGGTTACACATATTATGTAACAGCAAAAATCCAGCCAACTACAAAAGCCTATCTGAAGTATCAGAATGAAAGCTATACAGACACTGGTGATGAAAATACAGATGAATATCTTGGAGCAGACAAAAAACCTGGAAAAGATACTAAGAATGATGGAACATCTTCAAAACAAAAAGGATTCTATTCAAACGTATCAGCTAATGTAACATACAAGTACAACAATGAAACATATACGAAACTTTATGCGAAACCTGTTATACAGGTAAATGCCAGTACAGTTTCTCACACAGTGGTTAAACAGTGGGAAAATGACTCAGATAAAGTAGCCGTTGGTGTCGAGTTGAAGGCTTATGTAAAAGAAGCGGCGGATTCCCAAATAAACGCTGATAATCCGAAGTATCTTACAAGTGCAGATGTAAAAAATCTTCCGACGTCCATGCAAGTTAATTTGTCAGAAACAAACAACTGGACATATACCTGGGAAAATCTTCCAACTAAATACTTCTACGAAACTACGGATGGTATCAAAGAAACAGATATCCATTACACAGTAGAAGAAGTCCAGACAGATGCGACAAAGGCATTTTACGGTCAGGTTACTGAGTCAAGTGATGGAAAGACCACTACGATTCTGAATAAGAAGAAAGATCAGGAGGATAAGCCGTTTATTGAAGTGACAAAAACATTTAAAGGGCTTACAAAAGATCAGATTCGAGAGTTGGCAGAGGCAGATAGTCCGTATACAATTACATTGAGTCATACTGAAACAAATACGACTAAAACGCTTACAATGGATGTAAGTAAATTAGACAGTATTCTTCAGGGTAGTGATGATGAAAAAGTATGGACATACACCTGGAAACTGGAAGATTGTTTGGATGGCACATACAAAGTCAGCGAAAGTAATTACAATAAAGAAGGATACGATGTAACCGTCACTGTCAATGAACAAACGGTGACAGACTGGAATGAATTTTCAGTATCTACAAAGAAAGCAGAAATTGGATCATATAATCCATCTGGAAATTCAACAACTACATGTGCACCAACGGAGTTTCAGATTGGAAAAGTTAATTTAATTGTTGCACAGCTCACTGGAAACGAAGGCTACTTTGTGTGGACAAGGACACCGGTAAGCATCAGCGAACGTAGGGTGATAGTGCAATTAATAAGTGATAAGAAAGATGGAATCGGATTTAGTCCACAAGCAACATTAGAAAAATGCTATTTCTATAGTGGAAATGGAATAAACGACACGTTGGTATTCAGAAATGGTGAGATCAAGTATGACGGACAGGATAAACTTACGTTTGATGCATCAAAACAGTGGACAATGTTTGCAGCTGGAACGTACACGTTTAAAGAAACACAGAACGCTGAGATTCAGATCACGAATACTTATTCAGAGCAAACTGCAGATTTAGATTTGATTAAGACTTCAGTAGCCGGAACAAAATTTGATGGTGCAGAATTCAAGCTGTATAAGAAGAATGATAAGGGAGTATATGAACTTCAGAAATTTGGATATACAGATGAGTCTGGAAATAATCAGACAAGAGAAACCATTCAGGTAATAAATACTGAAGGATCAGAAGCTGAACTTAAAAATCTTCAATCTGGACAGTACTATCTGGAAGAAGTAAAGGCACCGGAAGCTTGTATGTTGTTAGCAGACAAGATTTATTTCAAACAGGAAAAGGGTAAGATTACTTTAACAGATAAGGATGGAGAAGTACTTGCAGATTCACCTACAATGTGGACGCTTTCGGACACAGATGGAAAATATACATTAACTGTAAAGAATGAGATTATTTACGATCTTCCATCCACCGGACACTCCGGAATCTTCAACATCTTGATGAGTGGAATCCTGCTGATGTTCGCAGGCATTCTGATCATATACAAGATGAAAGGCAAGGAGGTGCTGAAAAAATAAGGAACCTTAATATTTCAGTGGCCTCCAAGCCACAACAATGATTTCCAGTGCAAATAAAAGGAGAGAAAGGCACTGAAAATAAAAGAGAGGAAATAAAAAAGAAAAGGAGAAAATCATATGAGTAAAGTGAAAAGAATCTTATCAGTGATTATGGCGATGGTTATGGCACTGGCAATGAGCGTACCAACATTCGCAGCAGGAACTGCTCCTAGTGATGCAGACAAAGCAACTATTACAGTAACAGGAATTGAAAATGGTGCAACAGTAAAGGCATATCGTATTGTAAAACCATTGTATAACGATAATGGATTGTATGGATATCAGGTTGTATCCCCGTATATCATTGCAGATCATACCAATTTCGTTCCAACGTTTGATGAAATTACAACAATTGCTGCTCAGGTTAGCGGTACACCTTATAGTTTGAACGGAGATTTTGCAAATGGATATTCAGCAACAGTTCCAGCAGGTGAGTATATTGTTATCATTGAAAGCACAAATTATACATACAATCCTGTTGTAGTAAGTGCTGCATATTCAAATGCAAATAATAAGGCATCCCTTTCTAATGGTAGAATAAGTGCAACAGAAAAATGGACACTTGAAGGTGGAAAATCAGCAGCTAAATCATCTAAAGTCGAAATTAATAAAACGGTTTCACAGTCAGATGCAGCAGTAGGTGATAAAGTTGATTATACGATTACGGGTACAATCCCATCCTATGGTCCACAGTTCGTAGATCCTGTTTATAAAATTACAGATGAAATTAAAAATGCAAAATATGCAAGTGATATCACAGTGACAATTGGTGGTAAACCAGCAGTAAAAGGTACAGATTATACTATTACTGGTGGAACAGAAAGTGACGATAAATTTGAAATTGTCTTCAGCAATGTTGGTAGCTACTACAATAAAACTGAAGCTGATAGAGCCGTTGTGGTTACTTATAAAGCAGAAATTTTAGCAAGCGCAAAATCTACAGATCCGGCAACCAATAAAGCAAAACTGGAGTATAGCAATAAACCAGGAGAAACAGATAATGCTAAAGAGAAGGAAACATATACATATACTTTTGAATTAGATGACGAATTTACAAAAGTAGACGAGAATGGAAATCCTTTAGCAGATTGTACATTTACATTAACTAATAAAGCTACTGGAAAGGTATACACATGTACGACAAAAGTTGAGAATGCTAAGGCAAAAATCCATTTTGAAGGATTAGATGCTGGAGAATATGAATTAGTAGAGACTATTGCAAAAGATGGATACAGCATTAATAATACGAAGTACAGTGTAGAGATTATTCCAGAATACAATACAGATGGAACATTAAAAGATAAAACTATTAAAATTGATGGTGTAGCAGATACTAAGGTAGAAGTTCAGAACACTAAGATTAGCACTCTGCCATCCACCGGTGGTATCGGTACAACAATCTTCACAATCGGCGGTTGCGCTATCATGATCGTAGCAGCTGGTCTGTTCTTCGCAACAAGAAGAAAAACTCAGAAATAATTAATCATAAGGAACCCCGTACACTCTTAGGAGGAACGGAAGAACCCATGAAAACGGGGCGGCTCGCCCGCCCCGTTTTTGATAAAAAAGCATTACACGACAGTATACAGATATAGCATTAGAGTTGAAACAAGATACAACAGTAAGGAGAGCCCGGATGAAGAAAAAATTATCAATTGTATTAGCAGGAATTTTGTTTTTAGCCGGTTTGTCCTTGTTGCTGTATCCGCTGGTGGCAAATCAGTGGAATAACTACAGACAGAGCCGACTGATCTCGAAATATGAATCTGTAGTAAAAGACGAATCAAGGAAAGGAACCATTAATTATGAAAAGGAATGGGAGCGGGCCAATGCTTATAACCAGTCGCTTCTTCCAAGCATCCTTCCCGATTCTTTCGCAATCGCAGCAGCATCCGATAAGCCCGGTGAGGAATATATGTCCTGTCTGAACATCCTGACAGATGAGATGATGGGATATGTGGAAGTGCCGAAGATCAATATCAAGATCCCGATCTTCCACACCACTTCAGAAGAAGTGCTCAGCAAAGGAGCCGGTCATCTGGAAGGAAGTTCCCTTCCGGTAGGTGGCGAGAATACCCATTCGGTAATCTCTGCACACCGTGGTCTTCCAAGTGCCAGTCTTTTCACAGACCTGGATCAGCTGGAAGACGGAGATCATTTTCTGATCCGTGTACTGGATCAGACACTTTGCTACGAAGTGGATCAGATCCATATCGTGGAACCGGAGAATACCAGTGATCTGGCAGTGGAGCCGGGACAGGATCTGGTAACTCTTCTGACCTGTACTCCATACGCGGTCAACACGAAACGTCTTCTGGTAAGAGGTCATCGTGTTCCTTATGAGGAAGAGACGATCGAGAAGGAAGAGAAAGAATCTCCAATGAGTCTTTATACCAACTATCTGTTATGGGTAGTGGTGGGGCTTGCAGTAACCGTAGTGCTGATCATATTCTTATGGCAGTACGACAAACGGTATAAGAGAAAAATGAAAGAAAAACAGGCAGCAGCAGGTGGGGCACCAAAAGATGCCTCTGACCGGAAAGAGGAAGAGAGATGAGAAGAAAATTATCGGGAATTCTCTTTGGTCTGCTGTTTCTGGTAGGATTTGGGATCCTTGCCTACCCCACGGTATCCAATCAGTGGAATACCTACCGGCAGAGCAGGCTGATCAGTAATTATGAACAGGCGGTCAGCGATATGCAGCCGGAGGATTACACGAAAGAGTGGGAAGCGGCGAGAGAATTCGACAGTACTCTGGTACAGAATAATATATATGGTGATGTGTTCGGCAGTGATGATGTGGACATGAAGGACACAGACTACTGGAAGGTTTTGAATGCGGCAGGTGATGGCGTGATGGGGTATCTCTCCATTCCGAAGATCAATATCAAGCTTGCCATCTACCACGGAACCGCGGAGGATGTTTTACAGACGGGGATCGGTCATATGAATGGCACATCCCTTCCCATCGGCGGAGAGAGTACCCACAGTGTACTTGCCGCTCACAGAGGTCTTCCGGCAGCCAGATTATTTACGGATATTGACCAGTTGAAGCAGGGGGATATGTTTTATATCCATGTACTGGATGAGACACTGGCATATCAGGTAGACCAGATTCTGGATATGGTAGATAAAGATGATCACGAGACACTGGAGGAGGCACTGCAGATCCAGGAGGGGGAAGATCAGGTGACCTTATTCACCTGTACCCCATATGGTGTCAATTCCCACCGGCTTCTGGTCCGGGGAACGAGAGTTCCGTATAACGGCGAGGAGGAAGCGGAGAGTACACCGGTAGACAGCATGTTACGTGCCATTCAGAATTATTATATGTTATACTTAATCTTAGGATTAGCAGTGACACTGCTTGTGATACTGATCATGAAGTTCCTGTTTGACCGGAAGAATAAGAAACGCTCCGGTAAGACGGATGATATGTCGAAGGAGGGATAGAGGTGACTATGAAAAAGAGAATAAAAACCGCAGGGGCGCTGACCCTTGCAGCAATAACTGTTTTATCAGCAGCCGGTTTATCCAGTGTATATGGTGCTCTTGGAGTAGAGACAGATAAGAAGTGTTCTCTTACATTTACATTGGACGGTACGGAGTTCGATGAGCTTCGTAGCCTGGAGATTCCGGTAGATGTGTACAAGGTAGCGGACATTACAGAAGAAGCAGTGTATGATACTGCAAAGTATACGGATTTTGCTGGTCTGGGACTGGAAAATGTGAGCAGTACTACCACCGCAGAGGAATGGGCACAGATGGCAGAGGATGCCATGAAGATTGTAGAGAATAATAAAATTGCACCAACCGCAGATGTAAAAGTTACCAAACCGAAAGATGCACCGGAATCCACCGGTGTGATCAACAATTTGGAGACCGGTATGTATCTGGTACAGGCCGAAACCGTGCAGACCAGTGAGTACACCTATGATTTTACCCCATATCTGGTATCTCTTCCGAATAACTATTATTCCAAAGAGAATCCGGACGATACCTGGGTATATGATGTGACAACCGGTATGAAGCCGCAGCAGACACAGCGTTACGGAGATCTGGAGATCTTCAAAGATCTGACAGAGTACAATGCTTCCCTTAAGGATGCACTCTTCGTCTTTCAGGTAGAAGGCACCAGAAACGGTGAACAGGTCTACAGTGATGTAGTTTCTATTAAGTTCAACCAGGCAGGTAAAAAATCAGTCCTGGTGAAACATCTTCCGGCAGGAACAAAAGTTACTGTTAAAGAAGTGTATGCAGGCGGAAGCTACAGCAATACTTCCGGTGACACACAGGAAACAGTGATCGTTGCCGAGGGAGTTACAGACAATCCGGCAAGCGTCAGCTTTACCAATACGTACAACGGAAAGCTGATTCCGGGAACCGGTATTGTGAACCATTTTGAGAATAAGGACGGCGAGTGGAGCTGGGAACAGCAGACAGATGAACCCGCCAGTGCCAATTAGGGAAAGGGGTGCAGGATATGAGAAAATTAAGTAAAAAAAGTCTTTGCCTTGCAGCCGCAGCCCTGACACTGACAGCGGGGATCAGCGCAGGAACAGCGATGGCGTATTTTACCACGTATGCGGAGGCTTCCGGTAATGTAACCCTGAATATGGGATTTACGGAGACAACGCCTACAGAGGAATTCAGTAACTGGACCAAACATGTGACCGTGAAGAATACTGGTGATTTTGCATGTTTTGTCCGTGTAAAAGCACTGGCAGGAGAAAAATATCAGGATGGTCTGCAGTACAGTGATTCTGATGGAAAGTGGACACCGGGAGAGGAAGGCTATTATTATTACAGTGAGCCGGTCGCTCCGGGAGAAAGCAGTTCGGTTCTGGATATTAAGATCGACAGCAAGGATACAGAAGACAGTTTTAATGTAGTCGTCGTTCAGGAATCCACAAAGGTTTTATATAATGAAAACAACGAACCGTACGCAGACTGGACACAGATCGCTGATACCAGCGAGACAGCCGGAGAATAGGAGGGTGAGAGATGAGTAAGAAAAAGAAAATGCCCCTTGGGGGACTGACCGTGGCTCTTCTTTCCGCTTCTGTGGTATTGCTGGCAGGAAGTACGGTGGGAAGTGCCAGAGCGGCATTGACTTATTACAGTGAGAACTATGGTGCACAGGTAGAGGTTTCCAATATCGGTGTCAGCCTGGTGGAAAATGATAAAGTGATCAGCAAGAGAGATTACGCATCCAACGGAAAATGGGATGAGGCAACAGGCGATCTGCTGACAAGTCTGAAAGAAGAAAAGATCGTACCGGGAAAGCAGTACGAGGAAGCGATCAAGGTGACAAACAGTGGTTCCATTGACAGTTATGTCCGTGTGATCCTGAAGAAGAGCTGGACGAATAAAGAGGGTGTGAAAGATACCACTCTTTCCCCGGATCTGATCGATCTGAATCTGAAAGAGGGAAGTGGCTGGGTGATCGATAAGAATGCATCTACAAAAGAGAGAACCATTCTTTATTATACAGGCATTCTTCCGGCAGGTGAAAGCACACCGGCACTCAGTGATACGCTGACCATCGACGGCAGCATCGCTACCAAGGTAAAACAGGATGTCACAGAAAAAGACGGTTATAAAACCATCACCACAACCTACGCATACGATGGTTATAATTTCCAGCTTGAAGCCGAAGCAGATGCAGTACAGACCCACAACGCACAGGACGCCATCAAGAGTGCCTGGGGTGTGGATGTAGACGTAGACGGCAATGGCAATATCAGCTTACGATAGGAGGGTGCAGAATATGAAAAAGAGAATTTTGTGCCTTGCCATGGCAGCGGTCATGGCCGTAGGCATACATACAACAGCATTTGCAGAGACCCTGCAGGGAGGTTCTGACTGGAAGGTGGAATTTGACGGCTCCAAGATGAGCAGTAATTTTACTTCCGCAGACATGAAGAAAGATATCTTCCAGTTACAGCCGGGAGATACCATGGAACTTCAGGTAGGACTGAAGAACACCAGCGAGAAAGATGCAGACTGGTATATGACCAACGAAGTATTAAAATCTCTGGAAGACAGCCAGAGCATCGCAGAGGGTGGCGCATATGGTTACAAGCTGACTTATGTGGGACCGGATAAGAAGGAAACCGTATTATACGACAGCGAAACCGTAGGCGGCGAGGATGCCACGAAGGGTGAAGGTCTTCACCAGGCTACCGATGCACTGGAGAAGTATCTGTATCTGGATCGTCTCTCCAAAGGTGATGTAGCTTCTGTTCATCTGACAGTAAAGCTGGATGGTGAGACACAGGGTAATGATTATCAGGATACACTGGCAAGTCTTCAGATGAGTTTCGCAGCCGATCCGGTGACGGTAACAACCGTAACGAAGAAGGGTGAAGACAAAGTTGTCAACAAGACAGTGACCAAGACAGTGCAGACACCGACAAAGAATGTTGTAAGATCCCCGAAAACGGGTGATACCACTCAGATCCTTGCCATCAGTGCGGTAGCGCTGGCAAGCGGTGTGATCCTTCTGATTCTGGCAGTGGTACTGATCAAGAAGCGAAAAGAGGAGAAAGGAGAGGGTCAGAGATGAAAAAAATGTATAAGATAGCCACAGTTCTTCTGGCCTTTTGTTTTCTGCTTGGATCGGTTCCTATGAGTGTTAAGGCAGAGGATTATACGTATAAGGTAACAATTTACAGCGGCAAACAGGGAACATTTACAGGTATACCGGGAAATCTGGTAAAAGGAAATAATGCTACAGTTTCTATTAGCGATGATAAGAGTGCTATTGTAATAGACAAACTGAATCCAAATGATCCGGTAAATATGTCAGAGCTATTAACCTCAGTTTCACTGGGTAGTAACAGCAAATATTATGTTCGTGGAATTAAAGAAAGCGGACGTGATAATAGTGAAAAACTGAATACACTTTCATTTGATGTGAAAGAAGACCAGGAATACGTAGTAGCATACGGAATCAAAGGCAATCAGGTAGCCTACACCATCAATTATCAGGATGCCAACGGCAACAAGCTGGCAGACAGCCAGACTTTCTATGGTAATGTAGGTGACAAACCGGTGGTTGCATATACCTATATCGATGGATATACACCGGAATACAGAAATCTGACCAAAACCTTATCTGCCAATGCAGCAGAGAATGTATTTACCTTTAATTATCTGCCATATGAGACCGTAACCGTGACAACACCGGGACAGACCATCACCAACACCACCGAGCAGACAGTTACCGTACCGGGAGGTACAACAACCACAACCGGTGGAACAACCGGAACAACCGGTAGTACAGGAACCGGTGGAACTACAGGCACAACCGGTGGCACAGGAACCAATGCCAATGGCGGTAACGCAGCAGGCACAACCACCGGAAACGGTGATGCACAGGGCACAGATGCCACAGGCGGAACCGGCAACGGCGGACCTGGCAACGTAACAGATAATCAGGGAACAGAAGGCACAGAAAACGGCGGAACCACCCAGGATGCACAGGGTAACGAAGACACCACCACCATCGGTGATGAAGATACACCTAAAGCAGATCAGGATCTGAAAGATCTGGACGACGAGGATGTACCGAAAAGTGACAAAGACCTGGACGGCAACAAGGAAGTAAAGAAGAGTCTTCCTCTGGTAGCCGGCGTTGGTATCGGCGTAGCAGCACTGGCAGCACTGGCAGCAGGTATTGTGATCGTCAGAAAACGTGTACACAGATAATCAGACAGTGGAAAGAACAGTGAAACTGCTGTATGGAGTAACAACAAAACTCCATACAGCAGTTTTTTGTTGTCCACACAAATCAAAGTCGCGACGGGTATTCTATTTTGCATAAAATAACATATAAAGAAGATTTGCTTTCCTTCACGTAATGTATTATAATATACATGTATATTTCACGGAAGGAACGAAAATCATATTTTCCGTGAAAGTGTAATACAACTCAGGAAAGTGGTTGTCTCAGGAGGCTGCAAACAAAAGTATGCAAACATGTGGAACGTGTATGAAGAACAAAATATCGAAGAAACAGCAGGTTTTGTATGTAAAAATGTTCGGTGATTTTTCCCTGGAATATCAGGGGAGATCTTTGATCGCAAAGAAGAAAAAAGAGACGCAGTTTGCACAGGTCTTGCAGTTGCTTTTCCATAGCGGAGAAGAGGGGATCAGCCGGGAACATCTGGAGAAGGTTTTGTTTGGTGAACGGACATTGGACGATGCCAATCATGCGATCCACAGTCTGATTTATAATATCAGAAAGAAACTGGAGCAGACAGGTCTTCCGAAAGGGAAATATATTATTTCCAGAAGGGGAAGATTTTACTGGAACAAAGAGATTCCGTTTGAAGAGGATGCACAGGTGTTTGAAGAGTATTGCAGTAGAGCATGCAGGGCAGGGGACTGGGAGGAACAGCTTGAGCTGTGCTGGAAGGCTGCCCTGCTGTATAAAGGGGCCTTTCTTCAGGGCTCTGAGCAGGAAGGCTGGGTAAAAGAGGAACGGGAGCGTTACCGTGCCATGTTCCGGAAGCTGGTAGAACATATGGCAGAGGTTCTGCGGACAAAGAAGGCGTACATCCAGCTGGAGAAGCTGGGCCGGCATGTATCGAAAGCAGCGCCATATGAAGAAGGGGAATTGCTGGTGATCGAGGCGCTGGCCGGTATGGGAAGAACGGAACAGGTACATATCCTGTATGGAGAAACCATGGAAAGGTATCGTCAGGTCTATCAGGAAGAAGAACTGGGAAAATTAAAGGATTTCCGGAGAAAAATCGAAGAACAGCTTGACCATCCGTATGATATACTGGATAATATACAGGAGAATATGACAGAACGGCTGGAAAAGGTACAGGAGCCGTATCAGTGCAACTGGATGGTGTTCCGGGAGATTTATCATATGGTTGTACGTATGATAGAGCGAAGCGGACAACAGGTGCAGCTGATGTTATGTACATTAACGGATATGGAGGAACATCCCATCCGATCCGATGAATGTGCAGAGGTACTGTCTCGGTATATATGGGAAAGTATCTGCAGAAGTATTCGTGCGGGGGACGTAGTTACCCGTTACGGGAAGGGACAGTATCTGGTGCTTCTGATCAATACAAAACCGGAGGATTGTCAGGAGATCCAGAAACGCATCGATGCACAGTTCCGGAAGAAGAATACCGTGTATGAGATCCGGTACAGCGTGAAGTCTGTCAGAAGTCTGAATAATGCAAAGGATGATCAGAGCCTGTCATAAGGTGTTTTTCGGGCAGGCATCGGTTCTGGTACAGGATATGGGAAAAAAGAAGAAAGAAAAAAGAGGGGCACTGGCAGGATGTGCCCGAATCTGTAAGATATTCGGAACGGTCTGTCTGGTGGCAGTGATTCTTGTATGTCTGCCATTAACTCTTCCGCGGGTCTTCGGGTATGAGATTTATACAGTCATCAGCGGAAGTATGGAGCCGGCGATACCGGTGGGAAGTCTGGTTTATGTACAGCCGGGAGCACCCGAGGATGCTGAGACAGATGATGTGATCGCATTCTACAGTTCTATGGATACGGGAGCGATCATCACACACCGGGTTATCAAAAATGATATTGTAACCGGTCAGATCCACACCAAGGGTGATGCAAATGAAAAAGAGGATCTGTATCCGGTGGGCTATGATTATTATATGGGAAAGGTAGTGTATTCAGTTCCGGTGCTGGGACGGGTACTTGCATTTTTCGTGACATTCCATGGTAAGATCGCAGCGGGAAGCCTGATCGGACTTGCGATTCTGTTACAGATCATTGGTGGAGTGATGGAATCGGCTGCTGAGAAGAAACGGGAAGAGATATCGCAGAAATAACTTTGCGGTGTCGGCAGAAAATAGTATAATAACAGTAGCTGTGAAAGATGAGACAGTTACTGAGAAAAGAAGGTAACCGGGGCAGCAGCCTGCAGTTACCTTCTGTGTTATAGAAAGAAGGAGAGATATGATGGGATTTAAAAAAGTTGATGTGAAAACACTGGAGATGAAACCTTTTGAAAAGATCGGTTCCGAATGGATGCTGATCTCCGCAGCAAAAGACGGCAAAGCCAATACAATGACCGCTTCCTGGGGCGGCATCGGCGTTCTGTGGGGCAAGAATGTGGCAACCGTATATATCCGCCCGCAGCGTCACACCAAAGAATTCGTAGATGCAGGTGATACATTTACCCTCAGTTTCTTTGGTGGCGAGCACATGAAAGAACTGGGCTACCTCGGCAAAGTCTCTGGCAAAGATGTCCCGGACAAGATCGAACAGTCCGGCCTGCATCTGACAGAAGTAGACGGTCAGCCGGGATTTGAAGAGGCCACACAGGTTCTGGTATGCAAAAAGCTTTACCATGACGAGATCAAACCGGAAAACTTCTATGAACCGGAAGAAGATGAAAGATGGTATCCGGAAAAAGATTATCATACCATGTACATCGCTGAGATCCGGGAGTGCTGGGTGAGAGAGTAAAGCGGAAAGAAAAACATACAATTGAAGAACAGATGTCCAGCGGAACATATGCTGTTAACCAATATTTTACATGGAGAAGATTGTGAAATTAACCATTTTCATGTATAATAAAACATATAATATGCCCGAAAAGGGGAATTTTCAGAAAATGTATATGGGGATGGAGGACGTTGTATGAAGAAGAGAAGAATATTTCGCAATCTGAACGACAAAGAGTTCGCCTGGGTGCTTTATGATGTGGGGAATTCGGCGTATACGATGCTGGCCTGTGCGCTGATACCAATCTGGTTTAAGGCGATGGCGATAGGGACAAAGCCGGGGCAGCTGACATCGGATCGGGCAACGGCTTATTACTCGATGGCGATTGCAGTGATCACGATCGTGGTTGCGTTGCTGGGTCCGGTGTGTGGAGCGATTTCTGATTATAAAGGCATGAAAAAAATCTTTTTTACCAGTACCGTTGCAGTGGGTGTCTGTGGGTGCATCTTGAATGGATTTGCCTGCCAGTGGATCGTATTTTTGCTCCTGTTTGCAGTAACCAAGATCTTTTACAATATGTCCCTGATGTTTTATGACTCGATGTTAAACGATATCACCACAGAAGAACGGATGGACGAAGTTTCTTCTTATGGTTATGCATGGGGATATCTTGGATCGTGTATTCCGTTTCTGATCGCCCTGGTGGCTTATGTACTCGGACCGGATATGGTGGGTATCATTTCCGGCAAGTTATCCATGGCGATCGGGTTTGCGGTTACGGGGCTCTGGTGGCTTCTGGTGACGGTTCCGCTGATAAAGAATTATAAACAGATCAATTACGTGGAAAAGAAAGAACACGCAGTGGGAAGTGCGTTCCGCAGGATCTTTGCAACCATCAGGTTTATCGCAACAAAAGATAAAAAAGTATTTTTCTTTCTGATCGCATTCTTCCTCTACATCGATGGCGTGGGAACGATTATTGATAACTGTATCAATATTGGAACCGATCTGAACCTGAGCACTGTGGGACAGGTGATCTGTTTGCTGGCGACACAGGTTGTTGCCTTTGGCGGTTCACTGGTATTTGCAAAATTGTCGAAAAAATATGATACCGTGCAGCTGATCCTGGTATGTATTGCGGGGTATTTTATCGTCTGTCTGTATGCGCTGACCTTAAAGAATCTGATCGGTTTCAGTTTTCTGGCATTCGGTGTGGGATGTTTTCAGGGATCCATCCAGTCCCTGTCGAGATCGTATTTTTCCAAGATCATTCCACCGGATAACTCGGGAGAGTACTTTGGTCTGTATGATATTTTTTCAAAAGGAGCATCTTTCCTTGGATCGGCTGTGATCGCAGGAGTAAAACTGGCAGGAGGAACCATTAATATTGCAGTGGCATCACAGGCAATCTTTTTCTTCCTTGGATTCATCTTCCTGAAGATCGCAGATGGAAAAGAGCGGAGGATCGTGGAAAGTAAATAAAGAGTATCAGAAGGAAGTGCGGGAATAAAAAAGCTAATTACATATCACAGCTATAAACAGCAGGAGTCTGAAGATCCGTAGACGGATTCTCAGGCTCCTGTTGTCTGTGTATGATAGAAAGATGATTTTCAGACAGTCAGGAAAGAAATGTGATAAGATAAAATAAGAAATCCGAGAGGGATATTTTCCGGAGTTTTCCGTCTAATCTATGTAAACAAAAAAAGCCGGCCGGCAAACCAACCAGAAAAGGTGGTGCAAAAGTGACAAAAGAACAATTAGGAACCCTGATCCTGGATTCCGAGAGGCAGATGTATTCCACTGCAAAATCCATGCTATACAGCGACCAGGACTGTGCAGATGCCATACAGGAGACGATTGTAAAGGCATTTTCCGGAGTGCATACACTGCGAAATGACAAATATGCAAAAACATGGCTGATGCGGATTCTGATCAACGAGTGCTATACCATCCTGAGAAAGACAAGTAAGGTGATTTCTCTGGAGGAGATGTGTGAGACGACAGAACTTGCAGCGGATGAAAAGAGTGACTACAGCGATCTGTACAAAGCAGTAGGTTCTCTGAAAGAAGATCTGCGGATGCCGGTGATTCTGTATTATATTGAGAATTTTAACATCAGAGAGATTGCGCAGATTATGGATATCAGCGAAGGAGCCGTACAGAAGAGACTGGCCAGAGCAAGAGGAAAATTACGACAGGATCTGCAGGAAAGTGAGGCGTGGACATGAGATTAGAAGAGATGAAAAACAATATCCCGGAAACTCCAGATTTTATTCATAAGATGGTACAGGAAGAAGTCAGCAGACAGCTGCAGGACACCAAAGTGGTACCCATAAAGAAAAGGAAATGGAACAAAGTGCAGGCAGCCGCCGCCGCAGCCCTGTGTCTGCTTGCCACTTCCACAGCGGCATATGCCGGAAACAGACTGTACCATATGTATGTGGAAAAACAGGGAAATTACCGTGTGGAGACAGGGATTCAGGCAGATGGAGAAACATCCGTGCAGCTCCCGGAACAGATTCATGATGTGGCAATCTCAACGAATTATATTCCGGATGGCATGACATGGACAGATGAAGATCATCTGCAATATACAGCACAAAACGGTGGCTTTACATTTACTTCTGTATTGCTTGACAGCGATGATTTTGAGAAAGCAAAAGAAGATAAAAATATCGTAGAGAGTGAGGAACATACCTTCGGCAAGTACGAAGGTGTCTATCTGAGATATCATGAAGTGATACAGGACGGCTTCTTTAACCAGCGCATATACCTGTTCTGCCCGGAAGAATATCGTGTGATCACCATCTATGTGGGCGATGATGTATCCAAAGAGGATGCCCTGAAGGTGGCAGATAATCTTCAGATCACAGAAAAAGATACCATGATAGAAACCGCCGGTATGTATACCTGGAGTGATATCGTCTCACCGGAAGAAGTACAGGGAGACGAAGCTGTAACCAGTGTATCTGCCGACCGGCTTCCGGTTGCCAAAGTCGGAGAGAAAGTCAATCTGACAGCCAGCGGTGAAGATAAAGATGGAAATCACGTAGACAATCTTCCGATACAGGCAACGGTAGATTCTGTTCAGATCGCAGATGACCTTCAGCTTCTGAATGGTCAGATTCCGGAGAAATGGGAAGATGCTGTCGGAGAAGACGGAAAATTGAAAGAAAACACAATCTCCTACATCCGGGAAGGAGACGGGGTTAATACGCTGGATGAAGTCGTAAAAACAAAGACCGAACAGCAAAAACTGGTATATACTACCGTCACATACACCAACACATCAGACCGGGAAGCGGACCATATACTCTACCTTGGTTCCCTGATGATGTGCCACAACGATGGCAGTACATACAAAGTGTATACCCCTGGCGAAGAAGCCGGAGACGGCTACGATCGCTACACCTGGGATGGAGCAGCCCGAACCGGTGAAATGAAATACTGCAGTGTAACCGATACCTATGGCAATGGCGGAAACTATATCCCATCCCTCAAACCAGGCGAAAGCATCCAGATATCCATGGCATGGATCGTCAACGAAAGCGACCTGAAAGAAATATACCTGAACCTCAACGGCACAGGCGCCTCCTACCAGTTCGATGACGAAATTCTTGCAAACGGCATTATCGACATCCGCCAGAACTAGTACATCGTTTTCGAAATAACTGTATCATTCACTTGTCTACGAATCCGATTGCACAGTTTAAAAAGCCTCAGCGTAGCCCGCTACGCCTACGTTTTTTGAACTGCACACTCGAATCCGTATCCTGCGTGAATGATACAGTTATTTACGAAACGATGTACTAGAGCGTGTCTGAAAAATCATTTCCGCAATCTGCAAGCCCCACTTTGCGGTATATTTTACCCTCATTCGGTTGCCGTAGCCCGCTACGCTGAGGCTTTTAGACCTGTGCAATCGGATTCGTAGACAAGTGTATAAGCGATACATAAAAAATCAGGAGAACAGGAACTCATAATCCCCCGTTCTCCTGATTTTTTATGTGCCTGTCATCTTAGAAAAACACAATAATTGCCAACAATATCCAAAACTTACCACTATAATACCTGCCGCTTTCCGACACCCAGAAACAATGCCCCTGCCCCGGAGCGGGAGACAGCCTTTTGCCGGTGCCTTTAGCAAATATGAGATCCAGCATTTACGCAGGCTTTCGCGAGGGTCCGCTGACCCTCGTGAACATAGCCGAAGTTAATGCTTAGCTCAGATTTGCGTTGCCGGCGGTTGTCTCCCGCTCCGGGGCAGGGGCATTGTTTCGTCCGCATCGGTTAGCAATGATTTATTCACGCCACCACAATATTCCCCCAAAAAAATGAATAACATCCCCCACCCCCGTCAATCCTCTAAAAAAACAAAAGGAGCCATAAAAAATGAAACACCAATCCCCCGCAATCCTAATAGCCCTCCTATTCCTCTCCCTACTTCTCGTGACAGAATCCCCCAACTATCTCCAAGACAAGTCCACGTCCACCCTCCAGCAACAAATCTCAACACAAGTACTGCGCTTTCACATAAGAGCCAACAGCGATACCGTTGCCGACCAGCAAAAAAAACTCCGGATAAAACAATCCCTCCTGGAATGGCTGACACCCATCCTCTCCGAAAACACCAATAAATCAGAAACCATACAATGTATCAAGAAAAATCTCCCGGACATCCGGAAAAAGGCCACCCGAATGGCCGCTCCGGAACCCGTCACCGTAACCCTTCAAAAAGAATGGTTCCCTGAAAAAACCTATGGAACCTGTACCTTCCCTGAAGGAATCTATGATGCCCTTCGCGTAGATATCGGACAGGCAAAAGGCCATAACTGGTGGTGCGTCCTCTACCCCTCCCTGTGTTTTGCGGATGCGCTGGAGCCTTCCATGACCGAAGAGGGCGAAGAAAAACTGCAACAGGTACTCGATGAAGATGCCTATGACCTCCTTCTGCATCCACAGAAGCTGAAAATCCGGTTTAGACTTGAATTCTTCTTGCGAAACAGGTAGAATATGATAAGTATGTAAGCAGTGATAGAAGAAAATCTAACTGCAAAAACAGGAAACCTGAATGGGAGAAGAGACATGAAAATAGATCGTAACGCACCGATAGGTGTATTTGATTCCGGTGTCGGCGGGCTCACGGTAGCCAGAGAAATCATGAGAAACCTGCCCATGGAAAAAATCGTATACTTCGGAGATACCGCCCGCGTTCCTTATGGAAGCAAATCCAAAGAAACCGTTATCCGATATTCCAGACAGATCGTCCGATTCCTGCAAAAACAGGGCGTGAAAGCGATTGTGATCGCCTGCAATACAGCCAGTGCGCTGGCACTTGATACCCTTGAAAAAGAAATCGACATCCCGATCATCGGTGTGGTAAAACCGGGAGCCAGGGTAGCGGCAAGGGAGACTACAAAAAAAAGAGTTGGTGTTATCGCAACCGAAGCCACCATCAACAGCCACCTGTACAGAGAACTGATCCAGCAGATTGATCCTGAAATCACTGTAATCGGAAAACCTTGCCCGTTGTTCGTGCCACTGGTAGAAGAGGGATGGCGAAAAGATCCGGTCACAGAGATCGTGGCCCGCAGATACCTGAAAGAGATGCAGGACGAAAAAGTAGATACCCTGATCCTTGGCTGTACCCATTATCCATTACTCCGTGGGGTGATCGGATCTATTATGGGAGATCAGGTACAGCTGGTAAACCCGGCATATGAAACCTCACTGGCATTAAAACAATTACTGATCGAACAAGACCTGCTAAATCAGGGATCGGTAGAAGAAGAATTTCCATACCGTTTCTATGTAAGTGATGCGGCAGAAAAGTTCAAAAGCTTTGCCAACTCCATTCTCCCCTATGATGTGGAGATGACAAAACAGGTGAATCTGGAGGAATAAAAAGATGACAAAAGAAGTATTGATCCATCTGAAAGGTATGCAGACCACGGATGAATCCCATGGTCCGGATGAACCTCTGGAGCTGATCACCATCGGAGAATATTATTACCGGAACAATACCCACTATCTGCTGTATGACGAACAGCTGGAAGGACTTGACGAACCGGTACATAACCTGGTCAAGATCCGCCCCGGCCATATGGAAGTGCGAAAAAAAGGACCGGTACAGACCAATATGATTTTTGAGACAGAAAAACAGAACATGACCTGCTATCAGACACCATATGGTCCGATCCAGATGGATATCACAACAACCGGAGTAAATTTAGGGGAAGAAGAGGAACTTCTGGAGATAAAGACAGAATACGTTCTGGGGATGAATGGTCAGAAAGTAGCGGACTGTCAGATGCATATCCGTGTGACTCCGAAGGGCAGTAAAGAGACTACATTTTTCAGAGCATAATCAAAAAACGGAGCTTATCATCCATCACTGGAAAATAAGCTCCGTTTTTGTCTTTATTTGTCTTTCTTTGCGATTTTGTTTTTCATTCTCTGGAAGAACTTTTCCTTCTGTTTTGGCTGTTCCAGAGGACCTCTGACACCGCGGACATCTGTGATATAGATACCACTGATTGTAGCTTTCACTTCTTTTTTCAATGGGATCAGATCGAAAATCTTCTCGTCAGCAACCATCGTCATAATTCTCGGACCGATCTTTGCTTTTACGATGGGAAGTTTTGTTCTGCGCATCAGCTTCGGCGTCTGATCGATTACCATCTGCGGGAGTCCGGATTCTTTGATCCGAAGTCTCTTCTTATCAATAATCAGCATATTGACGGTCTGCTTTGCAGCCTCAATCTGTGCCTGATTTTCATCCTGCTTTTTCTGTGCACGTTTGCCGAGAAAATAAAGGGCAACCAGTACGGCAATCAAAATCACTAAAATAATTAATAATACCTGCCAGACTCTCATACTTTTCCTCCTGTCCTGTAATACAAGCACGAATCCATCATTCCATGCCTGTCTATTTTATCACTGAAATTAGCAAAAGGCAATCAGAATCGGGGAAAATCTCAGGAAAATCCGATTTTACTATAGCTTTCAAACGGATTCATGCTATAATATCTGATAGGTGTCAGCATTTTTTTAAAGAGATAAGAACTGACCTGTGATGACCATACAAAAGTCTAAATAAAGGAGTAAAAAAATGAGTCAGGAACAAAAGAAAAGACCACCCATGACGGAAGAAGAAAGACAGCGGCGAATCGAGCGGCTGCGGAGAGAACGCAGAAGAAAAAGACGTCAGCAGGCGCTGATCATGCGTGCTGCAGTTCTTGGCGTGCTGATCCTGATCCTGATCGGATCCATCGCGCTGGTATCTGCCCAGGTGCGCCGTTCAAAGGCGAAAAAAGCGGAAGAAAAAGCGAAACAGGAGAAACTGATCCAGGAGGAAGAGGCAAAAAACAAACAGCGGAAGGAATCCATCGATCAGGCAGAGGTTATGGCACAGGGATATGATTATGACGGTGCGATCGAACTGTTAAAATCTCTGGATAATTATGACAAAGATGCGGATATCGTGGCGAAGATCGCAGGCTATGAAGCGGACAAATCTACGCTGGTAGCGGTCAACATGAACGAGATCACTCATATTTTCTATCATTCACTAGTGGTAGATCCGGAGCGGGGGTTTGCCGGCAACGACAGTGCAGCAGCCGGATTCAAGCAGTGGATGACAACGGTAGACGAATTCAACAAAATCACACAGGCGATGTATGACAATGGTTATGTGCTGATCGATCTTCATGATATGGTGACAGAAACGACAGATGAGAACGGAACGGTTCATTTTACCACGAATCAAATTATGCTTCCGGAAGGGAAAAAACCATTTGTATTATCGCTGGATGATCTGTCTTACTATCACAGTTATGACGGTCGCGGTGTCGCTTCAAAAATAGTACTGGATGAGAACGGGAAACCGACTTGTGAGTATATCCAGGCTGACGGAACTACCGTAACCGGTGCATACGACTGTATTCCTCTGTTGGATCAGTTTCTGGAAGAACATCCGGACGGTGCATACCATGGAGCAAGGGGAACGATTGCACTGACAGGATACAATGGTATTCTGGGATATCGTACCGATATTGCTTATAAGACAAGAGAGAATCTGACAGCAGATCAGCAGGCATGGCTGGATGCCAATCCGGATTTTGATTATGATAAAGAATGTGAAGAAGCAAAAAAAGTGGCAGATGCTATCAAAGCAGACGGATGGAAGTTCGCCAGTCATACCTGGGGACATATCCGGATCGGTGATGCAAGTCTTGAGAGTATTCAGAAAGATACAGAGAAATGGCTCAGCTATGTAGCACCGTTGGTAGGCGGCACAGATACGATTATTTTTGCTCATGGACAGGATCTTGCAGACTGGCATGATTATTCCAGTGATAATGCAAAGTTCGCATATCTGAAGAGCCAGGGATTTAATTTCTTCTGCAATGTGGATTCTTCACAGTATTTCTTACAGATCCGTGATAATTATGTGCGTCAGGGAAGACGAAACCTGGATGGCTACCGTCTGTGGAACGATGTCCACGGAGAGAAAAACCGAACCAGTGATCTGTTTGATGCGACACAGATTCTGGATCCGGCGCGTACGGATATGCCGGCATTATAAAAGGATACAAGGATAAGATGAACGGTGCGGGAATGAAACCGTTACATATAAGGAAAGAACATGGATGATACAACACGACAGAAAGTAGAAGAATCGCCTGAGGAGCGCAGACGCCGGATACGCAGACAGCGTATGATTCAGGAACGGCGCCGCAGACGACGGAGAAAAGCATTGATTCTGAGAGGAATCCTTGTGTTGATCTTTGTACTGATCCTTGTGGGGATCGGCTCCGCCGTTTCCTGCGGAGTAAAAAAGTACAGGCAGTCAGCAGCCGGGAAAAAAGATTCCAAAAAACAGGAAACCCAGGTGACAGAAGAAACTGTGCAGATGGAAGCGGTGGATCTTAAGAATGTTCTCCATCTGTCTTTCGAAAGTCTGATCGCAGATACCGATCAGGCTTTCGGACAGGAAGACAGCAGTGCCGCAGCGACACTGGATCAGACCCGCGTGACGGTGGATGAGTTCAACGCCATGCTGGGGCAGTTGTATGAAGAAGGATATGTGCTGGTGCGGTTTTCTGATCTTGCAGCGGTCAATGAAGATGGTGCGATGGTGGTCAAAAATCTGATGCTGCCATCCGGGAAAAAACCGTTGCTGCTATCAGAGACGAATGTGAATTATGATCTGGAACTGTCCGGACAGGGTCTGGCATCCAGGCTGGTACTGGATGGCAACGGAGCACTTACCTGTGAACGTCAGGCTTCAGATGGCAGCACTGTGACAGGAGCCTTTGATGTGGTTCCGTGTGTGGAGGCATTTGTTCAGGAACACCCGGATTTTTCAAATAATGGAGCCAGAGGAATCCTGGGACTTACCGGATATAACGGAATTCTTGGTTATCGGACAGATGATTCCCTGGCAACATCAACGGATAACCGTTATGCAGCAAAATATGGAGTATTTGATACAGCAGCAGAAAAAGAGGCGGCAGCGCCTGTGATCGAAGCTCTGAAAAGTGCCGGATGGGAATTTGCCTGTAATGGATATGACGGAACAACTTATGGCAGTGACAGAGATGCCGTATCTGCGGATCTTACAAAATGGAACGAAAGTGTGGGAACACTTGTGGGAAACACCAAGATTCTGTTGTTTCCGTCCGGTACAGACAGCCGTGGATGGAAAGCATATGATGAGTCGGATCCGGTATATCAGATACTGAAAAAACAGGGATTTCTGTATTATGGCAGCATGGATATCAGCGGAACAAAAACACAGTTGACGGAGCAGTATCTCCGATGCAGCTATATGAATGTGGATGGTTACCGGATGTATCAGGATCTGTATAAGGATGCCGGGCGTTTTACGGGGATTTTGGATTTTCAGGAAATCTATGACAGCAAACGACCGATGGCAGCGAGTGAAACGGATACACAGGCTGCAGTGGGAGAAGATGAAAAAGTCTGAAAAAAATGTGAAATCTGGCAGATATACTTTTCATTTAATGAAAAATATGATATAAACAAAAGGTATTATGCCTGTTAATTGGATGAAAATGGAGGATTTATGAAGAAAAGAGCGATAATGATCAGCATGCTTCTGGTAATGGCACTTTCCGTAACCGGATGCAGTCAGAAGACAGCTACAAAAGATAAGGATACAAAAACAGAAGAGACAGCCAAGACAGATGACGCGGAAGAAACAGAGTCCGACGACACGGAGGATACTTCCGAAGATACACCGACAACCGCAGAGCTGATGGCAGGTATCGATGTGGAAAAATGTGTGACACTCGGTGACTATAAAGGTGTGACCGTAGAAAAGACTATCCAGTCTGTAACAGACGAAGATGTACAGAATGAGATCGATAATGCACTGGCAAACTATCCGGTGGAAGTAGACCAGGCTGCAAAAGAAGGTGACACAGTAAATATCGACTATGTAGGTAAGATCGATGGAGAAGAATTTGACGGAGGAAGTGATCAGGGAGCAGATCTGAAACTGGGTTCCGGAAAGTTCATCGATGGATTTGAAGACGGATTGATCGGTGCAAAAAAAGGAGAGACCCGTACACTGAATCTGACTTTCCCGGAAGATTATACACAGGATCTTGCCGGAAAAGCCGTAGAATTTACCGTTACAGTCAATGCGGTGAAAGAGCCGTTAAGCGAGCCTACGGATCAGTGGGTGGCAGACAATATCGAAGGATATGACAATATAGCGGACTACAAAGCAGGTATCCGTTCAGAACAGGAAGAGAGCAATGAACAGACAGCAGAGAATCAGGTTCGTTATGCCGCATGGACACAGGTGATTGACAATTGTACCATCAATGAATATCCGGAGACACTGGTTGAAGTCGGAAAAAAACTGTATGAGCAGCAGGTGGAGACTTATGCAAAGTATGCAGGAATGGAACTGGATGCTTATATTGAGTCCTCCGGACTGACCCAGGAAGAATATCAGTCCAATATGGAAGAGTACGGTAAGAACGTAGCAGCGCAGGCACTGGTATGCCAGGCAATCTGTGACAAAGAAGGATTTGCCATTGGTGATGAGGATTATCAGAAAGCTCTGCAGGATATGCTGACAGAATACGGCTGTACAGAAGATGAACTGATCCAGACATATGGTCAGGATAATGTAGAACAGAGCATCATGCTGAACCGTGTCAGCAATCTGATCCTGGAAAATGCAAATGTGACAGAAGTGCAGGCTGACAGCAGTGCGGACAGCTCCTCAGATGATAGTGGGAACTAATGTTTTGCGTTAAGAATAGGTTACAGAAAAAGAGAGAAAGCCCGGTTGCTTTTTCTCTTTTTTTGCATTACATATCAATAATTGGGCCGCTGAACCAATTTTGATGATATCCCGGGCTTGAAGTAAATGTCGATTCGAGGTAAAATAAGACACAGCGATAATTGTATATACAGGAGGAGAAGACAATGGAATTAGCAGTATTGCAAAAAGACATGGTGGCAGCTATGAAAGCAAAAGACAAAGTAAGAAAAGAGGCTATTTCTTCTTTGATCTCTGCAGTAAAAAAAGTAGCAATTGACGAAGGCCACAGAGATGACATAAAACCGGAACTGGTGGATCAGGTGATCTTAAAAGAACTGAAAACCGTAAAAGAGCAGATTGATACCTGCCCGGCAGAACGTACCGATCTGATCGAAGAGTACCAGACCCGTTATAATATTATCAATGAATATGCTCCGCAGCTGATGTCTGCAGAAGAAGTAAAGACCTGTCTGCAGGAGAAATTTGCAGAAGTTCTGGCAACAAAAAATAAAGGACAGATCATGAAAGCTGTCATGGGAGAACTGAAAGGCAAAGCTGACGGTAAGGTTATTAATCAGGTAGTGGGGGAACTGTGTAAATAACCAAAAAACGGGAGGATTTGTTATTATGGGAAAATTTAAGATTGAAATGGGCGATATTACCACCTATGCGGTAGACGGAATTGTTAATGCTGCCAACACGACGCTTCTCGGTGGCGGCGGTGTGGACGGTGCGATCCACCGCGCAGCGGGACCGGAATTGCTGGAGGAATGCAAGACATTAGGCGGATGTGATACAGGAAAGGCAAAGATTACCAAAGGGTATAATCTGCCGGCACAGTATGTGCTTCACACACCGGGACCGATCTGGCATGGTGGATATAATTACGAGGATGTGCTGTTACAGGGTTGTTATGAGTATTGTCTGAAGCTTGGAGAACAGCACGGACTGAAGACGATCGCATTTCCATCGATCAGTACCGGCGTGTACGGATATCCGGTGAGAGAGGCGGCTAAGATCGCGGTGCGGACAATCTGTGATTTCCTGAAATGGACGCAGGTAGTGGAAGAAGTGACAATGGTATGCCACGGGGAAGAGACACTGAGAGCATATCAGGAAGCGTATCAGGGGTATCTGGCTGCTGAGAGCGAAAAGTAGAACCAATGAGACGGACAGAGAGGAGTATGTACACAGTGGGGACTGTGCAGGACTTCATCTGTCCGCTTTTTACACAGCAAAACTATGGGAGGTTTTGGGGAAGATGAAAAAGTCATATGAGATGGACATGTGTACCGGGCCATTGTTAAAGAAACTGCTGATCTTTGCAGTTCCGCTGATATTGTCCGGTGTGCTGCAACTGTTGTTTAATGCCGCAGATATCGTGGTTGTTGGAAAGTTCGCAGGAAGTCATGCACTGGCTGCTGTGGGATCTACAGGTGCACTGATTAACCTGTTTACGAATGTATTTATCGGATTTTCGATCGGTACGAATGTACTGGTTGCCCAGTATTTTGGGGCAAAGGATGAACAGAACATTCAGGATACCGTACATACCTCGATGGCGATTGGCATTATCGGCGGAATTTTTCTGATCGTGGCAGGCATGATTTTTGCACCGATGATGCTGGAACTGATGGCGACGCCGGAGGAAGTGCTGGGACAGGCTGCATTATATATCCGGATTTATTTTATCGGTATGCCTGCAATGCTGATCTATAACTTTGGGGCGGCTGTGCTGCGTGCCATAGGAGACACCAGAAGACCGTTGTATTATCTGCTGGAGGCAGGTGTGGTCAATGTGATCCTGAATCTGATCTTCGTAATCGGATTTCAGATGGGAGTTGCAGGTGTTGCTATCGCGACCGTAGTTTCCCAGTGTATATCAGCAGCGCTTATCGTACGTTGTCTGATGAAAAGTGAGGGAATGTACCGTTTGTATCTGAAACGGATCCGGATTCACAAAGAAAAGATGATCCGTATTATTCAGATCGGACTTCCGGCCGGTCTGCAGGGAGCGATTTTTTCAATCTCTAACGTGTTGATCCAGTCATCCATCAACTCTTTCGGAGCGATTGCCATGGCGGGCAATACGGCAGCCGGAAACATTGAGGGATTTGTCTATGTTTCCATGAATGCTATTTACCAGACGGCACTGAGCTTTGTCAGTCAGAATGTGGGAGCTGGTCAGCAGAAGCGGATTCCCAAAATTTCCATATATTGTATGGCAATTGTATTTACCGTCGGACTTGCGCTTGGTACATTGGCATATCGTTGCGGAAGCACGTTGCTTGGCATCTATTCGTCTGATCCGGAAGTGATCGCGTATGGTCTGGATCGTATGAAAGTCATCTGCCAGATTTATTTTCTCTGTGGAATGATGGACGTGGCGGTAGGTATTCTGCGAGGTATGGGATATTCCATCATGCCGATGCTGGTATCTCTGGCAGGCGCCTGTGGACTGAGGATCGTGTGGATCTTTACTGTCTTTGTATGGAAACATTCACTGTTTGTCCTGTACCTGTCGTATCCGATTACCTGGATTATCACACTGAGTGTTCATCTGATCTGCTTTGCAGTAGTATGGAAAAGAAAAAAAGGGATCTGGGCGACTGTAAAACCGCATCCGGATCTTATAAAAACGGAGGAATAACATGCGTCTGAATAAAATACAGGAAGCGCTGAAAACAAAAAATATTATATTTACCTATACAGAAGAGGACAATTGCGGAAGTCTTGATTTTCAGTTCCGTGGACTGCGGTATCATATCTGGGAATTTGTGGATGGTGACACCTGGGGCGTGGAGACAAATGTATATCATGCCGGAAAAAGTGAGGATATTACCGGAAATTACGAAAAAGAGATCAGCGAACTGATATTAAGCTGGCCGGATATGGCGATTCCGGGATGATTGCCACAAAGAAGGACGTAGATGTGTCTGCAAAGGTGAAAATCTAAAATTGCATAAAGAATGGAATTAAAACTAGTCCACCGGACCAAGGATTGATATGCAATAAAAAAACAGATCCGATTCGGGATGGATACTCAGAAAGAGTATACCGGAAGAATCGGATCTGTTTTGTGGTTATTTAGGTAATATGCGTCTGACGATTCCGGTTGGAAAATTATTCGTCAACAACTTCCAGTACATCCATCGGACAGGCTTTTGCACAGATACCGCAAGCGATACATTTGGATGCCGGGTTGCCCTCTGTTTTTACGATCAGACCAAATGGACAGGCCTCTGCACATTTACCACAGCCGGTACATTTTTTCTTGTTGATCATATAAACACCCTTTGGATTCTGTGTGATAGCACCTTCCGGACAGGCTTCCGCACATTTACCGCACTGTGGACAGGCCATCGGGCGAACCGATTTTTTCTCTACGATCTGGATGCAGGATTTGTCCGGATCAAATTCTTTGTAGAAAGATTCGGAACAGGCTCTGACACATGCCAGACATGCCATACAGGTACTGCCTTTTTTTACTTTCAGTTTCTTCATAGTATCGTATCCTCCGCTTTATCAGTAATGTTACCGAGAAATATTCTCAATAATATTATTGTACAGCAAACGGTAAGAAAGTAAAGAGAAAGTTAGCGGAAATCGTTAGAAAATAGTCAAATCTTTTTGCAGAAAATATAACGGGGGAGTCCTCCATATTTTAAGGCTTCTGCCACAATATCATAACCAAGGCTCTGAAAATTATGTACGCTGTACACATTATCCGGATGTGCGGTTCCCATCAGCCAGCGAAAACCTGCAGAACGCAGCTGCTCTTCTCCGGCTTTCATTAGTTTCTTCTGCAACCCATAGCCACGGTAGGCACTGCGCACCATGGCAATCTCCATATGTGCCACCAGGGAAAGCTGTGAATCATCCGGTTCCAGATAACTTCCCAGATTTTCATCACCCAGATCGGAAGTCCGTGCCACAAAAACCGCCGCCAGTTCCTTTCTGCCATCCGCAGCAACTGCCTCCGCTTTCAACCCAAACCCGGAGACTGTCATATAACGAATCAGATCTTCCTGCCCATCCATACTGAACCAGCTTTTTTCAGGAAGCTCCCGGTAGACTTCATTCATACAATTGAGTACCGTTGGGAGATCTTCCGGGGTTATCCGGGAGATGGAAAAGTCAGGACGGGAAGATAAATTTAATTGATCAGACATAGTAAATACTCCTTTTAGTTTTCTGTGTAAAATCAAAATAACTATTATAAATATATAGGGGAGAAGGCATGGTTGTAAAGAACATTTTCGTTCGACATCCGGATAAAAATAAGTTATATTAGAGTCAAATGGAAAAGGTAAGTGGGGTGATTTCGTACAATTTGCGGAAACAGGACTCCACCAGTAATAAAAGGTGTATTTTTGTTAAAATCGCAGAAAATAAAATTATAATTAAAAATATGAGAAAATATCTCGGAAAATATGTTGAAAAAACTAAAAAGTGGGATATAATAAGAGTATAAGCAAGAAGTTTGGACAAATGGAGGTAAACAAGATGTTATGCCAATTTACAGTAAAAAACTTTAAGAGTATACGGGATGACGTAACATTTGACATGCAGGCTGCCGCCATTTCTGAGCATGAGGACAGAATTATAAAAGACACAGATGGGGAAGGATATTTACCGGTGTCTGCCGTATACGGACCGAATGGCGGAGGAAAATCCAATGTTCTTGAAGCGTTGCATAGTCTGGTTATGAAAGTATTGAGACCATTATATGCCACATGCAATAACGAAGAGATTGCAATGAAAATGAAAAAACTTGTGATAGAGCCATTTGCTTTTGATGAAGGGACAAGAAAGGAACCAACAGAATTTGAGCTGTTCTTCAGAACGGCATTGGCGGAGTATCGTTATGAATTGACTGTTAAAAAAGAAGTGATCGAATACGAAAGGCTGGATCGTATAAAACTGGAGACGGGACGGAGATCCGCTCTTTTTGAACGAGATAAAGACGAAATTACTTTAAAAGGTTCATTTGCAAAGTTGAAAACCAGTGATGAATTGTCCGATACATTGCCGTTGTTATCGTACCTTGGAATCACTTACAGTAAAAACGAAGTGGTACAGGATGTGCTTGAATGGTTTGACGAAGAAATTGATTTCCTAAATTATGGAAATCCTGTGCAGGAATCGAGAATGGCTGTTTCGGAATCAGAAGATGTAAAAAAACTGATGCTTCAAATGATTCAGGAGATGGATTTGGATATTGTAGATTTCCGAATAGAAGAGAAGGAAAATGATCGGATTGAAGTATTTACCAAACATGTAGTAGACGAATATGAGGCGGAATTGAATTTACTTGATGAATCCAGCGGGACAAAGAAATTATTCGGATTGCTGCCATTTATTGCAAAAAGCCTGTTGAAGGGAACAACACTTGTAATTGATGAACTGGATGCAAAGATACATCCGGTATTGCTAAAATATCTGATTATGACATTCAGCAATATGGAAAAAAATAAAAAAGGTGCACAGCTGATCTTTACCTCACATGACCTGTCTACTATGAACAGCGAAGTATTTCGAAGGGACGAAATCTGGTTTGTAGCGAAAGGAAACCGTCAGAACTCAAAATTATATTCTCTTGTAGAATTTAAAAATAAGAAGGGTGAATCTGTACGGAAGGATGCGAAATTTGATAAGCAGTATCTGGAAGGAAAATATGGTGCAGATCCTTATCTTAGAAAGATTATCGATTGGGGGACGGTGAATGGCTAAAAGAGGCAGAAAAGAGAAAGATAACCCTTATTTACCGGGATATGGTTTTGAGCAAAATTGAGAGCTGCCAGGCTGAGACGATGCGGGTAATTGGAAAGTCGGAAGAATATGTGCGTGAGAATAAGATTACAAAAGGACAGATATGGTGTGTCTATGATAAAGACAGCTTTCCAGCCAGCGATGTTAATGGAGTGGTTCAACGGCAGAAGTATTAAATTAAAAGAATCCGGATGTTCAGTACCATGCGGCGTGGAATAATGAGTGTATCGAATTCTGGTTTATGTTACATTTTGCACATTATACGGTAAATAACCACAGGTCGGAATATAAGAAATTTTGGAATGAAAAATTTCAGGAACTGGGAATAGGGAAGTATGAGAAGAATATGGATGACATATTTGAAACATTGATGAAAAAAATGAAAGTAGGTGTTGGTTTGAATCTTGGAATAGAAACAGAAACGTTAGAATTTAAGAAATCAACAGGCGAATTAAAGGAAGCAATCCAATCAATAGGTGCGATGTTGAATAAACATCAATATGGTGAACTCTATTTTGGAGTAAAGAATGATGGTACTGTGATTGGACAAGTTGTGACGGAAGAATCTTTGCGAGAAGTTAGCCAAAAAATTAAAAATTTTATTGAACCAAGGATATACCCAGAAATAGGGAAGGTTGTCTTAGATGGACGTGACTGCATTCGCGTGAAATTTTCTGGAGATCAAGTGCCGTATTTTGCAAATAATGTAGCCAGAATTAGAGTCGCTGATGAAGACTTAGTTATGTCAAGAGAAGAACTGACGAATCTCCTTCTTCAGAGCGGACGAGATGGAAACAGATGGGAAAACTTAGTATCGAACAAGACGATTGAAGATGTGGATGAAGACCTCCTGAAAAAATATATAGCACAGGCGCATGAGGTCGGACGTATTGCTATTTCGTATACAGACAGAAAAACGGTTTTGAATCAGTTAGAATTAACAGAAGGGAATAAACTCATAAATGCAGGAAGAGTACTTTTTAGTGATGATATGCTTCAAGATGTTCAAATGGCAATATTTGCTACAAATGAAAGATTAACGTTTAACGATATTCAGAGATATCATGGGCCGGTATTGAAGCTGGTTGATATTGCAGAAAATTATATAAAGAATAATATTCATTGGAGAGTTGAATTTACAGGAGAATTGCAACGAAAAGAAATACCGGAAATACCGGCTGATGCAATTCGTGAAGCTTTGTTGAATTCATTTTGCCATAAAGATTATTCATCAGGGGAAAGCAATGAAGTTGCAATTTATAAAGACCGAATTGAAATATATAATCCAGGGACATTTCCAGCAGGTTTGGATCCTAGAGATTATATAGAGCGAGTAGAAAGACCAGTTCGTAGAAATCCTAAAATAGCTAGAATTTTGTATTATTCAAAAGATATTGAGAGCTTTGGAACGGGATTAAAACGTATAGCAGATGCCTGTGAAAATGCAGGGGTACAGTATGAATTTCAAAAAAAGAAAACAGGATTTGTTGTTTGCTTTTATCGTTCATCGGCAAAGGAAAAAATGCAGGAAACCGATAAAAAGCCGATAAAAGCCGATAAAAAGCCGATAAAAATTGAACGACAAGAAAAAATAATACAATATTTGAAAATCTATGGAACAATAAGTAATAAAGAAGCAAGAGAAGTACTGGAGCTTGCCGATTCGACTACAAAAAGAATATTAAAAGAGATGGTTGAAGACGATATTTTGGTTGTAAAGGGAGAACGTAAAACAAGAAAGTATTTATTAAAAAATCATAGTAACCTATAAATATTGAGAAGTCTTTGATTTATATAACCAACACACAGAGACATACCACCCCAATCCCCTGCATACATTGTAAAAATAATGTACGCAGGGGATTTTATTGTGAAGGATTATATCGAGGAGCGTGCAGTAGAAATCGCAGATTATATTATAGAGACAAAAGCAACGGTGCGGCAGACGGCGAAGCAATTCGGGATCAGTAAGTCTACGGTACACAAAGACTGTACCGACCGGCTCCAGCAGATCAACCCGTCCATGGCACGGGCGGTCCGGAATGTGCTGGATGTCAACAAGCAGGAACGCCATATCCGGGGAGGAATGGCGACCAGGGAGAAATATCTGCATCTTGGAGAGTAAAGATAGGAAATGAAAACAGAAAAACAAAACAGAAAAACAAAACAGAAAACATCCGTCAGGTAAACCGGAGAGAAGGAAAAGGATAGATGGACATAATCCCTTCCGCCTTTACATAGAATAGACAGAACGGCGAGAAGTAAAGGGGGAACAGGATTGTACGATCGTGGTTTGGGGGTGTTGGAACAGTATGGTCTGACAGCGGAGACGGTATTGCGTGGCAGGGGAGCGCTGATCTGTCAGACGGAGAAAGGATGGAAAAGTATCCGCGAATATTGGGGCTCCCCCGGGAGGCTGGAGCAGCAGAGAAAAATACAGAAACGCTGCAAAGAGACCGGATTCATACTGGTGGATCAGGTGGAGGAAAATCTGGAAGGACAGGTGGTCACTACGGGAGAAGATGGGATCCCCTATGTAGTGAAAGAATGGTTTCAGGGAACGGAATGTAACACAAGATCCAGAGAAGATGTTTTGAACAGTATGGAGGCAATGGCAAAACTACATACGGTAATGCAGGCAGAGCAGGACGAAGATATGCCCGGGGCAGATCTTCTGGAAGAGTGCCGCAGACATAACCGGGAGCTTCGCAGGACCAGAAAATTTGTGCAGAAAAAGAAGGCGAAAAACCCGTTTGAAGAGCGGCTGGCGCAGAGCATCACTGTTTTTCTGGAAGCAGGGGAAAGGATGGTAAAAGAACTGGAAGACTCCGATTATGAAAGATTCTGTAAAGAGCACAGGCAGGCAGTATGTCACGGGGACTGTAACCAGCATAACATTATTTTTACGCGGGAAGACATAGGTTTTATGAATTTTGATTACTGGCATTGCGGACCACAGACAGAAGATCTGTGTCTGTTTATGAGAAAAATCCTGGAAAAACATAACTGGGATCCTGAGCTTGGAAGAAGAATGGCAGAACAGTATAATCGAAAACGATCCCTGTCTGCGGAAGAGTGGAAACATCTGAAACTGTGCCTTTCCTATCCGTGGAGGTACTGGAAACTGGTAAACTATTATGCATCCAATCAGAAGGTATGGATATCCAGAAAAAACATTGAAAAAATAGAACAGGCAACAGCACTCTGGCAGCCGTGGCAACGTTTTTTACAGAGCTTCTGCTGAAAAATAGCTGTGAAAAAGGGCGAAAACATCTAAAAACCTTGACAAAACAAGAGAGGCAGTATATAAATAGGTGTAGCGTTGTAACCATTCATCAGGAAAAGCCTGGGAAGGTACGAAAAAGCTATAAGGTATGTAATTACTAATTTACGAAACAGGAGGAATATCATGAACAAAACAGAATTAGTTGCAGCTATGGCTGAACAGACACAGTTATCTAAAAAGGATGCAGAAGCTGCTTTAAAAGCTTTTATCGATGTAGTATCTGAAGAAATGAAAAAAGGAGAAAAAGTACAGCTGGTAGGTTTCGGTACTTTCGAAGTATCTGAAAGAGCAGCAAGAGAAGGAAGAAACCCGGCTACCGGTGAATCCATGGTAATCAAAGCTTCCAAAGCTCCAAAATTTAAAGCCGGAAAAGCTCTGAAAGATCTGGTAAACGAATAATTTACTTATGAGATTAGATAAATATTTGAAAGTTTCCCGCCTGATCAAACGAAGAACTGTGGCAAATGAGGCCTGCGATGCAGGAAGAGTCCTGATCAATGACCGCCCGGCGAAAGCGTCTGCACAGGTGAAGGAAGGAGATGTTCTGGAGATCCAGTTCGGCAGCAAAGCTGTCAGAGTGGAAGTGCTGAATGTACAGGAGACTGTAAAGAAAGAAGAGGCACAGGAACTGTATCGTTATCTGTAGAGCGAAAAGGACAGTTCGGCATAAGCCTTTTGAGAGGGCACAGAGGAACAGCTAAGGAAATAACATGAGAAGTGGACTCCCTTCATATAATGTATCAGTACATTGTATGGAGGGATTTTTATATGGAAGAAAAGAAAGAAGTAACCCACAGCCTCCATCTGGAACAGAGAGGGCATGGAAGGATCACCGGGGTCACTGAGATGAAATCATTTGATGATGAAAACATTTTCATGGAAACGAGCCAGGGTACACTGGCGATCAGGGGGAGCAGTCTCCATGTATGCCGTCTGGAGCTTGAGAAGGGAGAGGCAGAGATTGAGGGAAAAGTAGACAGTCTGATCTATACACAGGGGAGAAAAGAAAAAAAGAAAGGAAGCCTGTTAAAAAGGCTGTTTCAGTAGATGAGCACCTATATGGGGAGAGAACTGGAACTGCTGGTAAAAAGTATGATCTGCGGTGCTCTTCTTGTTCTGGTTTATGATGGAATACGAATCTTTCGGATAATAGGAAAACGGGTGAAAAGTCTGGATGCTGCGGTGGATATTTTATTTTGGAGCGCAGCCGGGCTTTTTTTATTTATTATGTGTCTGAGAGAGAACGGGGGAAGCGTGCGGTGTTATCTACTTTGCGGAATTTTGCTGGGAGCAGGTGTCTGGTATTGGGGAATCGGGTATTTTTATAGGGAATTTGCATTTATTTTGGCAAAAAGGTTGCATTTTTGTTTACAAAGAGTTACAATTTTTTTACTTGTAAAAATGCGTAAATTCTGGTTAAAAATACGTAAAGGCCCGGGGATAGATAAAAGTAAGGGAGCGTGGAATGAAAAAAAGGAAAAGTGCTGCGCGAAGAAAAAACGCAGGAGCACGACGGATAAAGATTCAGAATAGAGTCGCGATGATTTCTATCAGTATGGTAGTCTGTATGCTGGTGGTATTGCTTGCTTTCAAAGAACATTCGCTGCAGGTGAAATATCAGGCAAATGAAAACAGAAAGTCTCAGCTTGAAGAAGAGATAACAACAGAAGAGGCTCGTACCAAAGATATTGAAGATATGCAGGAATATATGCAGAGCGACGAATATGCGGAAAAGATTGCAAAAGAAAAGATCGGTCTGGTGAAGGACAACGAGATTATCTTTAAAGAAAATAAATAAGCAAAAAATGGCTGTTCGTGTCAAAAATTTCTGACCGGACAGCCTGTCTGTTTGACAAGTTTTTTGCAGTGCATCATCTATAATAAGTCTTCAGGAGTAACTGTGAAGGTATTGAACGGTTACAAAACAGTTATCGGTGTAAGATGCCGTAAGGGGGTTATGGATGCATGCAGATATGGATGGTTGCCATGCTCGCAGTCAGTGCAGTGCTGATACTACGGGACATGGCAAAACTTGTTTTCACGGGGAGAAAAAAAGGTCGTCCGGTATACGATGTTTATCCACAGAAAGAAAAGATTGACCGGTATGCACGGTCTTTACAGAAACTTGCCCATACATTCTATGAGATGCCCGGAAGGCAGGAACAGTTGAGCCAGGCAGAAGTACAGGATATGTTTTTGCAGGTGCAACAGAGGGTGTGTATGGAGTGCCCCAGAAGAGAAAACTGCTGGTCAGATCTTGATCCGCGAACCAGCCAGCAGGTATTTGAACTGCTGCAGATCATAGAAGAGGGCAATCCCGATCGCTTTTTACGTGCACAGAGTGAATGGCTCGGACAGTGTCACCAGGCTTTCAGGTTTACAGAGGAGCTGCAGCGCATCTTTTTTGAAACCAGAGAAGAATTGTTGTATCGCAATCGTCTGATCGAAAACAGGATTGCTGTGGCAGAACAGCTGCAGGAGGTGGCACGGACGATCCGGAACATTTCTTCCGATGTCAGTGCAGTGTGTATCCTGCCGGATGAGGAAGAAGAGCGGATGCGAAAATATATGCATAAACAGAGGATCCTGGTAAAACAGATCTGGTTTCTTGATCGACAGGACGAAAAGAAACGGATTTCCCTCACGATGCGCACACGGGGAGGACAATGTCTGACCATGAAAGAAGTGGCGAAGCATCTTTCGCACGTGTGTGGCTGTCGGATGGTTCCGTCACGGGACAGTAAGGCCGTACTGAACAGCGAGTGGCGTACAGTACTGTTCTGTGAGGATGTGAACTATAAAGTACTTTACGGTGTGGCCAGAGTGACGAAAGAACGGGAGACGATTTCCGGGGATAATTATGCCTGCGCGGCCACAGATGAACAGTTTACGATGTGTCTTTCGGATGGGATGGGGTCCGGTATGGAGGCAAGTAAGGAAAGCGAAACGGTGGTAGAATTACTGGAACAGTTCGTAACTTCCGGGTTCTCCAGAGAGACTGCGGTACGAATGGTGAATTCGGCACTGATCTTGCAGCGAAAGGGTGGGATGTTTTCCAGCCTGGATGTGTGTTCGCTGGATCTGTATACGGGTATCTGCGAATTTTTAAAGGCAGGGGCTGCTACAACGTTTATACGGAGAGGTAACTGGGTGGAGACGATCACTTCTACCAGTATGGCAGCAGGACTGGTACAGAAACTGGAATTTGAAAAAACAACAAAAAAATTATATGACGGTGATTATCTGGTAATGGTCACGGATGGTGTACTGGATGCTTTTGGGGAAGAATCGGGAGAAGACATCTTAAAGGAGTGGATTCTGCAGGCACAGGAACAGATGCCAAAAGAACTGGGACGGTATCTGTTGGAAAAAACCTTACAGTATGCAGACTACCGGGCAAAAGATGACATGACAGTACTGGTTGCGGGAATATGGAGAAAATAAATGAGTACAAAAGGCAGAAGTGGACAAACTGATAAAACGATGTGGAAAACAGAACAGAAAGTGAAAACATATGTGGAAAAATTCTACATGATCGAACCGGGTGACACCATTGTACTGGGGGTTTCCGGTGGGGCAGATTCGGTGTGTCTGCTGAAGATTCTTTCAAGATGGAAAGAATCATGGGGGATCTCCCTGAAGGCGGTTCATGTACATCATCAGCTGAGGGGAAAAGAGGCGGATGATGACGAGGCCTTTGTTCGACGACTCTGTGAAGAAGAAGGGATTTCCTGCCAGGTGTTTCATGAGGATGTACAGGGAATTGCCAATCGGGAGAAAACAGGTCTTGAGGAGGCTGGAAGACTTGCAAGGTACCGGTGCTTTACAAAAGTCTGTGAAGAGGCCGGCGGAGGAAAAATTGCCCTTGCTCATCATCAGGATGATCTTGCGGAAACTATGCTTCATCACCTGGTGAGAGGAACAGGCATAGCGGGTCTTTGCAGCCTGAAACCGGTGTCCGGCAACCGGATCCGGCCATTGCTCTGTCTGGGAAAAGAGGAGATTCTGGCATATCTGGAAGAGGCAGGACAGTCCTGGAGAACAGACAGCAGTAATCTGGAAGATGATTATACCAGAAACCGGATCCGGCATCATGTGCTGGAAGAATTGAAGACAGAGGTAAATCCACAGGCGGTAAGGCATATGGCACAGCTGAGTGAAGAACTGGAAGAAACCAGAGAAGTGCTTGCCCTGGTGGCAGAGAAAGAGAGAAAACGCTATGTAAAAGAAGATACAGCCGGTGCGATACTTTTGGAAGCGTTGAAAAAAGAACCGGATCTGATCAGCCGGCAGATCATACACACACTTTTAAAAGAGATTTCAGGGAAACAGAAGAATTTTACCAGAATCCATATAGAAGCGGTGCAGCAGTTATGGAAACAGAAGGTAGGGGCAAGAAGAGACCTTCCTTATGAGATGCAGGCAAGGCGAACCTATGATGGGATCCGGTTGGAACAGAAAAAAGAAAAAACCAGTAATACCGGCAAAAATGAAGCGATTCCGGTAACGGTACACAGTTCGCAGCCGGAATCTTTCCAGGCAGGAGACCTGATTCTTACAGTAAGTCTGATTTCCCGTGATTTTGGGAAAATACAGGAAAAAAAGTATACGAAATGGTTTGATTATGATAGAATAGAACAGAAACTGGTGATCCGGCACAGACAGCCGGGAGATCGGATCTGCCTTTTTGATGGAGGAGGCAGTAAGAAACTGAAAGATTACCTGATCGACCGAAAGATTCCGGCGGAAGAACGGGATCAGCTGTGGCTTCTGGCGGACGGTTCTGAGATCCTGTGGATCATAGGAGACAGAATCAGTGCTGCGTATAAAGTGAAGGAGCAAAGCAGTCGAATCTTACAGGCAGAGATTAAAGGAGGAAGTACTCATGAGTGATAAAATCAATGTATTGATCAGCGAAGAAGATGTAGAAAAGCGAATTCAGGAGATCGGATCGGCAATCAGCAAAGAATACGAAGGAAAATGCGTACATCTGATCTGTGTATTAAAAGGTGGCGTATTTTTTGCATGCGAACTTGCAAAAAGAATCAGTGTACCGGTAACCATGGACTTTATGTCCGTATCCAGCTATGGAGATGATACAAAATCAAGCGGTGTTGTAAAAATCGTGAAAGATCTGGATCAGCCACTGGAAGGAAGAGATGTTCTGATCGTGGAGGATATCATTGATTCCGGACGTACTTTAAGTTATCTGATCGAGATTCTGAAAAAGAGAAATCCGGCAAGCCTGAAGCTGTGTACACTGCTGGACAAACCGGAACGTCGTGTGAAAGAAGTACATGTAGATTATACCTGTTTTAATATTCCGGATGAATTTGTTGTAGGATATGGTCTGGATTACGCACAGCGTTACAGAAATCTGCCCTTTATCGGCGTGGTAGAACCGGGTGCAGGAGAAGAATAATAACCTGAGAAACTCGCAGAGCGTGTTTCGCATAGTTTTATAAATGAATAAAAACAGTCACAGACTGAAAAAAATATAGAGTGTACGCAGGATATCTTCCGGAAAATATTTCGTAGAGATTTCCTGCGTACCTTAAACCCGAAAGGAGAAACAACGTGTCAAAACAACTGAAAGGGGTAGGAGTCTGGCTGATTGTATTGGTGCTGATGATTGCCGGATTGTCCTATCTTGGCGAGAAGCTGCAGACGCAGAATAACTATTCCTATAAAGAACTGGAAGAGGATCTGGAAAATCATCGGGTGGCAGAGGCGGTGATTCATCAGAACCAGCAGACGCCTACCGGCCAGCTGATTGCGGTTCTTATGAACGGAAGAAGCAAAGATATGTATATTGACGATGTCAAAGAAGTACGTCAGATGCTGGAAGATGCAAATGTATCTTACCAGATGACAGATGTACCGAAGGAAAGTAAACTGCTCAGCGTGGGTGTTCCGATCGCCTCTCTGGGTGTGATGGTGATCCTGCTGTTTATGCTGATGGGAAGAAACGCCGGAAGCGGTGGTGGTGGAAGCAAAATGATGAATTTTGGCAAAAGCCGTGCACAGCTGACACAACCATCCGGCAAACGATTTACTTTCCGTGATGTTGCCGGTCTGCAGGAGGAAAAAGAAGATCTGAAAGAGATCGTTGATTTCCTGAAAAGTCCGGATAAATATAACAAAGTAGGCGCAAGAATCCCGAAAGGTGTACTTCTGGTAGGACCTCCGGGTACCGGTAAGACACTGATGGCAAAAGCAGTTGCAGGGGAAGCGGGCGTTCCCTTCTTTTCTATCTCCGGATCTGATTTTGTGGAAATGTTTGTCGGTGTTGGTGCTTCCCGTGTACGTGATCTTTTTGAGGAAGGAAAACGTCACAGTCCGTGTATTATCTTTATTGATGAGATCGATGCCGTGGCAAGACGAAGAGGAACCGGTATGGGCGGCGGTCATGACGAAAGAGAACAGACGCTGAACCAGTTACTGGTAGAGATGGATGGTTTCGGGGTTAATGAGGGAATCATCGTGATGGCCGCAACCAACCGTGTGGATATCCTGGATCCGGCCATTCTTCGTCCGGGACGATTTGACCGTACTATTGCGGTAGGTGCACCGGATGTCCGGGGAAGAGAGGAGATCCTGAAGGTCCATGCAAAGGGCAAACCCCTGGGAGATGATGTAGATCTGGCACAGATCGCACAGACTACCGCAGGATTTACAGGAGCGGAACTGGAGAATCTGTTGAATGAAGCGGCCATCCTGGCGGCAAAAGAGGATCGTCAGTTCCTGTGCCAGAAAGATATCCAGAAAGCATTTATCAAAGTCGGTATCGGAACGGAAAAACACAGCCGCGTGATCTCGGAAAAAGAGAAAAAGATCACAGCGTACCATGAAGCAGGTCACGCAATCCTGTTCCATGTGCTGGAAAAGATGGATCCGGTGTATACAATCTCCATTATTCCGACAGGAGCCGGTGCAGCGGGTTATACGATGCCGCTTCCGAACCGGGATGAGATGTTTAATACCAGAGGAAAGATGTTGGAAAATATTGAGGTATGCCTGGGTGGAAGAATCGCAGAGGAACTGATCTTTGACGATATCACCACCGGTGCATCTGAAGATATCCGCCGTGCTACAGGCATCGCCAAAGCGATGGTGACAAAATATGGTATGTCTGCCAATATGGGTATGGTGACCTATGGTGATGACCAGGATGAAGTCTTTATCGGCAGAGATCTTGCGCACAGCCGTGGATTCAGTGAGACGACAGCGGCAGCGATTGACCGGGAAGTAAAAGAAATTATCGATGAGTGTTATGTAAAAGCGAAAGCAAGTATCCAGGCACACAGTTATGTGCTGGAACACTGTGCACAGCTTCTTCTGGAAAAGGAAAAAATCGGAAGAGCAGAATTCGAAAAATTATTCGAAGAGGAAAAAAATGCGGCAGCTTCCGGGGAAATTGTACAAAATTCCGAAGAGGAAAAATAAGCGCTTTTTTATCTGTAAAAAAATGAATAAAAAATTGCACAAAAAAAATCCATGTTTGTGCACACTTTTCCCTGGCTACATGCTATTATAATAACTGTAAAAACCCCCCAATACATTATATAGTTTTTGCTACACCCCATAAGAGAAATACCTTCTCCAAAAAAGACAGCTTTGGCTGTCTTTTTTTCTTGTATATAAATAATCGGTTCGGTGTGGTAATAAATGTCTGCTATAAATGCCGGGAAAATCATGGCTTGTATGGGAAAATAATATTTGCAATTCACAGAAAGCTATAATAAAATGAAAAAGTATTATCAGAAAATAAAGGAGCTTGCGATTTATGAAAGCAATTTTGCAGGGATTTTATCAGAAAGAACATTTCTGGCTGAGACTAGGTGTGGTGCTGATGGCAGTATTTGGAATGGGATTTGCATTATCGTTGCTGCTGCTGGTGAATATGGGAACAGATCCGTGCAGTATGATGAGCAAAGCGATTTCCGCAAAGATCGGTATGAGTTTTGGAAACTGGCAGGCACTGATGAACACGGTGCTTCTGGTACTGGTTGTAATCTTCGGAGGAAGAAATCTTGGCTTTGGAACACTGGCGAATATGTTTCTCATCGGATACTTTGTAGACTTCTTCACATGGATCTGGAACCGGGTACTGCCGGCAGACTTTTTTACTACGTTGCCGGTTCGGATCGCAGTACTGATTCCATCGGTGATACTGTTCATTCTGACAGCTGCTTTATATATGGATGTGGATATGGGAACGGCTCCGTATGATGCCATTCCGATTATTATTTCCGGACATTTGCCAAAAGTACCATTTAAGGTGATACGGATCGCCTTTGATTTTTTGGTAACTATGCTCGGGTTTTCCTTTGGTGGAAAGATCGGAGCGATGACTGTCATTATGATCCTGGCACTGGGGCCTGTGATCCAGTGGCTTGGCGATATCATGAAAAAGCATTTTCCTGCACTGACAGGAGAAGGATGAGAATAAAATAGAATATAAGTGTAACTATTTAGCAGGCAGTATCCTTCGTGGGTACTGAACAGTTACGTATAAGCGACTGCGAGAAGGGAAGGGAAAACATGGAAGATTTGAATAATGTACTCCGTGTACAGGAATATATCAATAAAATGCGACCGGTATTCAATAAACGGGCCTTATACAGCGATGAAACAGCACAGTACAGAACGCCGATGGAACCGGAACCGGGAGATATCGTGACGGTTCGATTCCGGACACTGAAAAACAATGTAGATGCTGTTTATTTTATCAGCGGTACGATCCGCAAAGAGATGAAAGTGGAGGAGAGCCGGGAAGGATTTGATTATTATGGGATTCAGATTCCGGTGGGAAGTGAATCGATCCATTATTATTTTGAGATCCGGGCAGGAAAAATTGTCTGTTATTACAATGAACTTGGTGTGACCCGTCAGCTACAGGAACAGTATTCTTTTGGTATTATCCCGGGATTCCATACACCGGACTGGGCAAAAGGGGCGGTAATGTACCAGATTTTTGTGGATCGTTTTTATAACGGAGATAGCTCCAACGATGTGCTGACCAATGAATATTTTTATATTTCCGGCCACAGCAGACAGATCGAAGACTGGAGCAAGATCCCGGACAATATGGATGTGAACAATTTCTATGGTGGCGATCTGCAGGGTGTTATGGATAAGCTGGACTATCTGCAGGATCTAGGTGTGGAAGTCATCTATCTGAATCCGATCTTTGTATCACCGTCGAACCACAAGTATGACATTCAGGATTATGACTATGTGGATCCCCATTTTGGAAAGATCGTTCATGACGAGGGTAATCTGCTGGCAGACTGGGACAAAGACAATACCCATGCCAAACGATATATAGACCGTGTGACCAACAAAGAAAATCTGGAAGCCAGCAATCAGCTGTTTATCGAGCTGGTGGAAGAAATCCACAAAAGAGGCATGAAAGTGATCCTGGACGGTGTATTTAACCACTGCGGATCCTTTAACAAATGGCTGGACCGGGAACGGATCTATGAGAATCAGCCGGGATATGAAAAGGGTGCATTTATCAGTGGAGACAGCCCGTATCACAGCTTTTTCAAGTTCCATAATGAACACTGCTGGCCTTACAATGAATTCTATGATGGATGGTGGGGCCATAATACTCTTCCAAAGCTGAATTATGAAGATTCTGAAAAACTATACGAGGATATCCTGCGTATCGCAAAAAAATGGGTTTCTGCGCCGTTTCACGTGGATGGATGGCGTCTGGATGTGGCTGCGGATCTGGGACACAGTGCGGAATATAATCACAAGTTCTGGAGACAGTTCCGTAAGGTGGTAAAAGAAGCTAATCCGGAGGCGATTATTATCGCAGAACACTACGGAGATGCCAGCCCGTGGCTGCAGGGAGATCAGTGGGATACCGTTATGAACTATGACGCATTCATGGAGCCGATTTCCTGGTTTTTGACCGGACTTGAAAAACACAGTGACCAGTATCGGCAGGATCTGAAAGGGAATGCAGAGTGTTTCCGTGATTCCATGCGCTATAACGGTTCCCGGTTCTATGCGCCTTCTCTTCTGACTGCGATGAACGAGTTGGATAATCACGATCACTCCCGATTCCTTACGAGAACCAACAGCCGTGTGGGACGTATCAATACGGTTGGGGCGAGAGCAGCAGAAGAAGGAATCAACAAGGCTATTTTAAGAGAAGCGGTTGCCATTCAGATGACCTGGCCGGGTGCTCCTACGATTTATTATGGCGATGAGGCCGGTGTCTGTGGTTTCACCGATCCGGATAACCGCAGAACCTATCCCTGGGGACATGAGGATCAGTACCTGCTGCAATTTTACCGGGATGCGATCCGGATGCACAGAGAACTTCCGGTATTAAAATACGGATCTGTAAAGATACTGAAAGAGGATTATAATCTGCTCTCTTTTGGCCGATTTAATGAAAAAGAGCAGGTTGTCGTTGTCATTAATAACAACAACGAAAACAAGAAAGTAGAGATTCCGGTATGGGAGACCGGTATCAGCAGAAGTGTCGATACTACCATGACCAGAATTCTTGACAGCAACGCCATCGCCTACGATATGGAACAGAAAGAATACCCGGTAGTGGCAGGCTACCTGGAACTGGAGATGTCCCCGCTGGAAGCAATTGTCCTGTGCAGGGGATGTGAACTTCCACAGAAGAAGGACGAAGAAGCTGCTGAGAAAGAGGGAGATGCATCCACAGTTCTCAATAATTAAAAAACTAAAAATATCTTGCAAATCAGTTAGAAAAGACTTGCAATTTAAAAAAGATTGCGTTATAATTCTATCTTGTCAGAGCGTGTGGATGCTTTGACAAGATATGGATGGATTCCCGAGTGGCCAAAGGGGACAGACTGTAAATCTGCTGCAAATTGCTTCGGTGGTTCGAATCCA
>CAKRLG010000014.1 GCA_934359255.1 uncultured Ruminococcus sp. | reverse complement strand
ATTTTCGTTATTTAATTTGTCTACTTGACGGGTGGCACACCATTTTATGCGGGTTTCCGGCATTTGCTTTATCAAATGACAGATTCCTATAATTTTTGAAGAGAAAGAATATATGATTGATAAAAATAATATCTTTCCATATCGAAAAAGTATATTGATATATGAATAAAAAAGTCCTGAACATTAAGCCTAAGATGCCTGATGTTCAGGACTTTTTTGTCCGAAAATATATAAAAACAGAATAAAAATCGCTTTGAATTTGTCAGTTTTTGCTATATGATAGGACTATCAGAAAAATACAAACAAATAAGGGGAGAGAAAAGAAAAATGGCACAAAAGCAAAATACGTTAACAAAAACAGGCATTGTCGCGCTTCTTGCGTGTGTATGTTGTATCTTATGGGGAAGCGCGATTCCGGTGATCAAGACAGGGTATCGGCTGATGGAGGTGGATGCGGCGGATACGGCGAGTCAGATTGTATTTGCCGGGGTTCGGTTTACACTGGCGGGACTGCTGGTTCTGATTTTTGCATCCATCAGGGAGAAAAAAGTGCTGATTCCGGATCGGACGATCCTGAAATACGCGGTTCTGGTGTGTCTGGCACAGACGGTGGGACAGTATTTCTTCTTTTACATCGGTGTTGCCCACACTTCCGGAGTAAAAGGAGGCATTATTACCGGACTTGGCAACTTTATTGCGATCCTGATGGCCTGCTTGATCGTTCGAAACGAACGGATGACCGGGAGAAAAATGGCGGGCTGCGTGCTTGGATTTGCAGGTGTGGTTGTGATCAACCTGATGGGAAAGTCCCTGGATATGGGATTCACGCTTACCGGTGAGGGATTTATCCTGATCTCGCAGGTCGCTTATGGAATCTCCACGATCCTGATTAATATCTATTCAAAAAAAGTATCCCCGGTGGTGCTCAGCGGAACACAATTTACTATGGGAGGGATCGTTCTGACACTGATCGGCATCGGAATGGGCGGACACCTTGGAAGTATTACCGCGGTGGGTGTCGTGATCATTTTCTATCTGGCAATGGTTTCGGCAGTTGCCTATACGCTGTGGTCGGTACTGCTTGCCTGGAACGATGTCTCGAAAGTGGCGATTTTCGGATTTGTCAATCCGTTATGTAGTGTGATCCTGTCAGCATTGATTCTTGGTGAGGTGAAACAGGCATTTAATACCGGTAGCTTAGTGGCACTGCTTCTGGTGTGTGCCGGGATTTATATTGTTAACTGCAAAGAAAAACAAAAGAATTAAAAAAATCAGAAAAATTTAAAACCAAATAGCCGATTCATGCATCTATATAATGTAGAGTATGCAGGATAGATATATGTATAAAGTAAAACAGATTAGCAGACTGCTAAATAAAACAATTCTATTCATATAAAAAACTCTGAAAAAAGGGAAGACATAATATGGAAGACAATCAGATTACAGATGACAACATAGAAAATGATAAACAAGACCGCATAGAACTGGTTCAGAGAGCTGCGGAAGGCGATAAAGAAGCATTTACACATTTATATACACTTACATATTCAGAAGTATATCATATTGTAAAAGTATTTATACATAATGAAGATACAGCACAGGATATTGTACAGGAAACCTACTATAAAAGCCTGCGAAAGATCAAACAGCTGAAAGAACCGGAAAAATTCCCGGTGTGGATAAAAAAAATAGCGGTCAATACAGCAAAAGCACATTTGCGGAAAGTGGATTGGGTTTTATTTTCGGAAGCAGACGGTGAAGGGGGAAAAAGCATCGCCGAACTGCAGGACGAAAGACTGGAGCATTTACCGGAGATTGTAGTGGATCAGGCAGAGACGAAAGAACTGATAGACCGGATTCTGGGAGAACTGGATGAAAAGCAGAGAATGGTTGTGGGAATGTTTTACTATGAGCAGATGTCGGTCAACGAGATCGCAGAAGCTTTAAACTGCAGCGTAAATACTGTAAAGAGCCGTCTGAATTATGCGAGGAAAAAGATCGGAAAAGAGATCGCCGAACTGGAGAAAAAGGGAGTTATCCTGCGGACAGCTGCACCGATTCCGATTCTCATGTATCTGTTTCAGAAACTTCGGGGAGTTCAGGAACAGATACCGAAAGCGAAGTTCCTGGTGAAAGCGGGGATAGAAAAAGCGATTGTTACAGGAATTGCAGCGGCTGCGATCTGCGCGGGAGTAGGAATAGGAGCTGCGAGAATTCCGGACAGGCATCAGCAGGTGCAGGAGATACAGGAGCTGCTGGTGGATACAGATGATCAAAAAAACGAAGAGACGGAAGCCAGTGTGAAGGAAGATACAAAAGATACCGGAAATACAGAGAATGTGGTGACGCCGACACCTGAGAATACGCCAAAACCCACCGTAACTTCGGAACCTACAACGACACCGGAACCGACGAAAAACCAGCCTGTTTCACCGGCAGTAGAGACAGAGTCAACGGCAGAAAACAATGGCCAGCCGACAGCTGCGACCGGTTCACAGGGAACGGAAGGAAACACGGAAAATACTGACAGCACAGGAAATACAGAAAGTACGGGAAATCAGCAGGGGACATCCATATCAGAAACAGATCAGCATACCCATCAGTGGGTAGCACAGACAGAAAAGATTCATCATGAGGCATCCGGGCATTATGAGACCAAGACGGTGCAGGAGGCATACGAGGAGCCTGTTTACGAATACCATGTTTTTTGTAATACCTGCGGAGCAGATGTAACGACAAATGCACAGGAACACGAAGCGATACACAATGCCGGATTCAGCAGCAGGAAGATCCAGACCGGAAGTATTCACCATGATGCGGTGACGCAGCAGGTGTGGGTGGATGAACCGGCATACGATGAAGTGGTGACGAGAGGGTATGTCTGCTCGGTATGTGGTGCAGCCAAATAGTGAGGAAGAAGTACATATGAAAAAGAAAAGATGGAAAAAAATAATATGCATGGCGGTATTGGCACTTATGATCGTGCTGCTGCCTGTCATATCACAGGCGGGAACGTGGAAAAAGAACAGTACCGGCTGGTGGTGGCAGGAAGATAATGGAAGCTGGCCGGCGAATCAGTGGAAATACATTCACGGAACCTGGTATGCATTTGACGGGAATGGCTATATGCGCACCGGATGGTACTGGGATGGACGTTCCTGGTATTATCTGACCGGAAGCGGAGCGATGGCGGAGGGCTGGGAACAGATCGGAGGAGTGTGGTACTATCTGCAGCCGGGAAGCGGAGCGATGGCGGAAGGCTGGAAACAAATCGGGGGAACCTGGTACTATCTGCAGCCGGGTAATGGAGCGATGCAGACCGGTTGGGTAAAAGATGGAACTACCTGGTATTACATGAACAGCAGTGGGGCAATGTTGACCGGCTGGCAGCTGATCAATGGTTCCTGGTACTATCTGTATGGAAATGGAAAGATGGCAGAAAATACCTGGATCGGATCTTGTTATGTCAACCCATCCGGTGCATGGATACCGGATGCTGTTCAGAGCCAGTGGATCCGTTCCGATGACCGCTGGTGGTATCGACACAGTGATGGAAGCTATACGGTAAATGGTTGGGAGACCATTAATCAGAAAAAATATCATTTTGACAAAAACGGCTGGATGCAGACCGGCTGGCAGAAGATCGACGGAAGCTGGTACTATCTGGGAACGGTAGGCGACGGAGTGATGAGAAAAAATCAGTGGGTGGATGACAGTTATCTCGGTTCCGATGGAAAGATGATGACTGCCTGCTGGGTGGATGATTATTATGTAGGAATATCCGGAAAAATAACAAAAAATCAGTGGGTGCAGGACTATTATGCAGGAGCGGATGGAAAAAAACTGAAAAATCAGTGGATCGATGATTCTTATGTCGACGGGGATGGGAAAAAAGTAACCAGCCAGTGGATCGGAGAGTCCTATGTCGACGAGGATGGAGTGCTTGTTCGAAATCAGTGGATCGGAGATTCCTTTGTCGGAAAAAACGGAACGAAACTGAAAAATACCTGGATCGGTGACCGTTATCTGGATTCGGATGGAAACTGGGACAGAACGAAACCGGTACGGGTTCCGCTGGAAACGATTCGTTTGCAGACAACAGGTCAGCCATTGAAGCCGGGAGAAGAAGAGGAGATAGACTGGCAGTATTATCCGGAAAATACGACAGATGATCTGACTGCAAAGTGGACATCTTCGGATGAATCGATTGCGACAGTCAAGGATGGGAAAGTTACGGCGCATAAAGCGGGAGTGGTAAAAATCACATTGAAAGTTTCCGGCGTTTCACGGTCGGTGGAAATGCTTGTGTTACCGGAAGATGCTTCATCCATATCGGTAGAAATCAAGTATCCCACATCGGATGCTGATTATCTCAAATATGGGGAAGCAGCAGAAGTATCTGTCCATATGCAGCCGGGAAACTATGATATTACCAATCTTAGCAGAATGTCTGTCGATGATGAAAATATCCTTATGCTCAATTCTCCGGTAGGTATTCTGTGGGCAACGGATATAGGAGAGACCACGATTCATATAACGATACGGGATATCGAGTTAAGTCGGCAGATAAAGGTAGTATCGGCAGATAAAGACCTAGAAGAGCTTTATTTTGATCAGACAACGTTATATATGGAAAAGAACGAGACAACACACCTTCGGTTAACATCAAAACCTGTGGAGTATGCAAATTATCAGTATGCTAACGGCTATGGAATAAGATGGGGAAGCAGCGATGAAAGTGTGGTGACAGCGGATCGTTTTGGCATTGTCGCACAAAAACCGGGAAGAGCAACCGTATATGCAGAGATTCTTGGTAAACGGGCAGAATGTGAAGTGATCGTAACCGGTGAGGAAGATGTCGTGGAATACTCTTATGACACAGAATATGCCAAATATCTTTTTGATGAAGTCAACAAAATGAGAACAGAAAATGGGGTAGAACCATTTGTGTGGAATGAAGAAGATGCGGTCTATGCTTCTAAGGTCAAAGTGGGAATGCATGTGCAACCTGATTTTGACATTTACGGAATTACAGGTGTAGATGAAAATAAGGAAACACAGGATGTTCAGCTGGTGTACGGAGATGATAAGGACTTTACGAAAGAAGCAGCCTTGGATGCTCTGATACAAAATTCATCCTGTATGATACAACTGATGAAAAAGACCGATCAGCCACTGACAGCAGGCTGTGCGGTTCTGGTGTTGAAGGTGGATGGAAAAATAGAAAAACGCGGACTTATATTTACCATCGGACCATCAGAAAGTGAACTAGCAAACTATTCTCAGCAGGAAAGAGAAGAATATTGGGCAAACTGGATGGGGATTTCCGTTGATGATATGAAAAAATATCTGCATTAACTGTTTATAAACCAAGAGGATTTATAATAAATACTTCGAAGGAGGAAGAATATGAAGAACAAAACAATCAAAAAAGCCTTGGCGATCGGGATGTCTGTGCTGATGCTCGCGTCAACATTTACGCCGGTCAGCGTACAGGCAGCCGGTGGCTGGAAACAGAACAAAACCGGCTGGTGGTGGGAGGAGGATAACGGAAGTTATCCGACCAACAGCTGGAAAAATATCGGCGGAACCTGGTACTATTTTGACGGAAACGGTTATATGGTAACCGGATGGTTAAAACTCTCCGGGGGCTGGTATTATCTGACGGGAAGCGGAGCAATGGCCACCGGCTGGGTGCAGGTAGGAAGCACCTGGTATTACATGAATGAAAGTGGAGTCATGCAGGCAGACACCTGGATCGGTGACAATTATGTGGATGGAAGCGGAGCCTGGATCCCCGGAAAAGCAAAAACCCAGACCGGCTGGGTGAAAAGCGGAAACCGCTGGTGGTACAGTCATGCCGATGGAAGCTATACGACCAACAACTGGGAAGTGATCAACGGAAGCTGGTATTACTTCGATGGATCCGGCTGGATGGTGACGGGCTGGTTAAAACGTCCGAGTGGCTGGTATTATCTGACGGGAAGCGGAGCAATGGCCACCGGCTGGGTGCAGGTAGGAAGCACCTGGTATTACATGAATGAAAGTGGAGTCATGCAGGCAGATACCTGGATCGGTGACAATTATGTAGACGGAAGCGGAGCCTGGATTCCCGGAAAAGTGAAAACGCAGGCCGGCTGGGTGAAGAGCGGAAACCGTTGGTGCTACAGACATGCGGATGGCGGTTATACGATGAACGGCTGGGAAATGATCAACGGAACCTGGTACTACTTTGACGGATCCGGCTGGATGGTCACCGGTTGGAAACAGGTGAACGGAAGCTGGTATTACATGGATGCATCCGGGGCAATGGTAAAAAATGCCTGGGCAGGTGATTATTATCTGGGAGCTGACGGAGCCATGGCAACGAATACCTGGATCGGACAGTATTATGTAGATGGTAGCGGAAAATGGGTACCGAATAAACAAAAAGAACCTGAAAAACAGGAGATCGCTTTGCAATCCATCAGCCTGAATCAGACTTCTCTGGAAATGTGGGCAGGAGAGAGTGAAACACTGGAAGTTACGTATAACCCGTCCAATACTACCGTAGATAAGAAAGTAACCTGGAGCAGTTCAGATAAAAGTGTTGCGACTGTAGAAAACGGAAAAGTAAAAGCGGTTGGTAATGGTGAAGCAACCATCACAGCAGAGGTGGATGGAAAGAAAGCGAGCTGTACGATCACATCGAAAGAATATCTCGCAGTAAGGATTTACGATAATGGTCTTTTTTTACCGACAGGCAGAGCATGCTATGTAGGGGTATCCGATCAGGATGGAATGTTGAACGATAAATATGAGCTGAAAATGTACTCTTTGAACAAAGATGTGGCAGACTTTAATGAAGATGGGTATCTGGAAGGAATCTCAGATGGAACTGCAACAATCGTAGCAGAATGGGGAGGAAAGATCGGAACTGCAACTGTTGTAGTAAAAACGATACAAAAACTTCAGGAAGTTTATTTTGAACAGGGTGTGTACAATATGAAAATGGGAGATAAACGCCAGCTTGAGGTAAGTACATTACCGGAAAATGCCTGGATTTCCGCATATGGTTGGAAATCCAGCAATCCGAAGGTGGCAGAAGTTGACTGGGATGGTGTTGTAAGAGCCATGAGTGAAGGCGAAACGACCATTACATGTAGTGTACAGGAAGGATCTTTAGAAGCAGGTTTCAGCCCAGATAACAAAAATCCATCTATTACAGTCAGCTGCACGATCAAGGTAGAAGGAGTCGGTGATAACACAGAACTGGATAAAATTGAATGGAAATATACAGATTCAAGTAATAAGTATGAGTTTGTAAAAGTTGGTGATATTATAACTCCCAATATACAGGTATATCCTGTGACCTATCCATTTGACCTGAACGATGTGGAACTCTCTATTGTATGGAGTGGACATAGTAGTCCTGCTGGAACTGTATCGGAGAATGGAATTGTAGAAATTCTGGAAGGAAATAAGATAAAAATATGCAAACCAGGAGAGGCTCGGGTAAAGGCAGTCCTGAATGGAAAAGAGACACAAATTATTTTTAACTGTTCAGCTAATGGGTGATATAAATTAAGAAAATATCCCTGATGGTCTGGGAAATTTCAGACTGTCAGGGGTATTTTTATATTGTATTGCAGTAACTATTCAGTAGCCACTGTGAAGGTACTGAACAGTTACATATTGCATAACAATCATTGCTCCAGTAGACCAATCTTGACTGGCAGCATTTGGAAAAATCAATTTTTGCATTTTTAATAAATAATTTCATAGAAAAATTTCAGTAAAAGTAGAACCTAAAAGCGATCTTATGTATCTATATAAATGAGAACGCAACAGAAAACCAAAAACTGTAATGCTTCAAGAAACAAAAGAAAAGACATAACAGAAAGAATGCAAGGAGGGCGAGTGTATGCATTACAAAAGATTACAAAAATACGGAAAGAAACTGGCTGTTGCAGTCCTGACCAGTGCGGTGCTTCTGGCTTCGGGAGCGACTGTTTATGCGGCGGATACAGGGGAGTATCTGGCGCAGGCGAATACACAGGAGGCAGAAGTTACAGAAAGTACAGAAGATGTAGCAACGCCTGCGGAATCAGGGTCCGGTGAAGTGGAAAGTACGACACGGAATCAGGAGGAAGAAAAAGAAGAAGCTGCCGAAGTGGAAACACAGGAAGAGGGCAAAACGCAGGATGTTTCCGAAGAACAGTCAGAATCTGAAGCACAGATAAGGGCAGAAGAACAGTCAGCATCGGAAAGTGCAGCAGTTCCTGAACTGAATGAGGAAGCACAGCAGCCCGCTGTACAGTCCCAGGAAGCTCAGATTGCGGTTCAGACGCAGACGGTGGAAGCACCACATCCGGGATGGAATCAGAGTGGCGGACAAACCTACTATCTGGATGAAAACATGAATCGGTTGACTGGCTGGCGATTGTTGGGAAATGTCTGGTATTATTTTGATGATCAGGGAGTTATGGCTACCGGCTGGCGATGGATCGGTGGAAAATGGTATTATATGAACTCTGCCGGAGCGATGCAAAGCGGCTGGTTTCAGGATGGACAGACCTGGTATTATGCCAATGGAAGTGGCGTGATGCAGACGGGCTGGCTGAACCGTGGAGGAACCTGGTATTACCTGACCGGAAGCGGAGCGATGGTAGAAGGCTGGGGAAATATCGGTGGTACCTGGTATTATTTTCAGCCGGGAAACGGAGCGATGCAGGTCGGCTGGGTGAAAGACGGAAACATCTGGTATTATATGAATGGAAGCGGAGCGATGCAACGAGGCTGGCTGAACCGTGGAGGAACCTGGTATTATCTGACCGGAAGCGGAGCTATGGTGGAAGGCTGGGCGTATATCGGCAGTTCCTGGTATTATATGGTGCCGGGGAATGGAGCCATGGTCGGAGCCGGATGGCATCTGATCGATAATTCCTGGTATTATATGAACGGAAGTGGTGCCATGTGCAGCAACCGATGGATCGGAAATTATTATGTCGGTGGAAGCGGAGCGATGCTGACAAATACATGGGTTGGCTCATATTGGGTAGGAGCTGACGGAAACTGGATCCCGAATTACGACCCGGATCAGAATGCAAGATGGGTACAGGAGGGTAACACCTGGTATTACCAAAGAACAGATGGAAGCAGAATCACTAATAGCTGGAAAAAAATCAATGGAACCTGGTATTATTTCGCCGGAAGCGGAGCTATGCTCACCGGATGGAACGTTGTGGGTGGCTCCTGGTACTTCTTTAATGGAAGTGGAGCGATGCAGACAGGCTGGGGTCAGATTGAAGGTTCCTGGTACTATTTTGGCGGTAACGGAGCCATGCAAACCGGTTGGATCAATGATGGAAAGAGAAATTATTATCTGAAACCAAATGGCGTATGGAAGAATATTCTTATCGGAGTCATCGGTAACAATGAGGCAGGAGCGGCAACTACGGCGGCAAAAGTCAGAGAAATGGGTGTTGATGCTGTAATCGTCACAGGAAACTATGATCCTTCACAATATGACGGAATCATCATTCCGGGCGGTGGAGATTTGGATCCATCGCGATATGGACAGGCGAATACAGGCAGCAGCAATATTGACAATGCACTGGATGACAGACAGATCGATGCGGTGAAAAGAAGTGCCGAAGCCGGAAAACCGGTTCTTGGCATCTGTAAAGGTATACAGCTGGTGAATGTGGCATTTGGAGGAACATTGAATCAGAACATTGGAGGTCATATGGGTGTATGGCATTCGGCACATGTGGTTGCCGGTGGATGGCTTTCCGGAGTATATTCCGGTTCTGTGAGTGTCCTCAGCTATCATCATCAGTCCATCCGTGATCTGGCACCTGGTTTCCAGGTAGATATGCGGGCAGGAGATGGAACAGTCGAAGCTATTTCAAACAGTGCAAAACGTGTCTACGGTGTACAGTTCCATCCGGAACAGATGAACAATGATGTGGGAAACCGTTGTATGAAACAGTTTGTGGCGATTTGTACAAACTAATGGGAAAATGAAATAGATCAGAGAAAAAACAGGCAGGAGAGATCCGGAAAAATGGATTTCTTCTGCCTGTTTCTCATAATAATGTTGCATAGTACCAATCGTTTACAATGATTACCGTTCCCAGCGTCCCGAAGCCCCGCATGGAAGCACCAGTCCGGTATCACGAACCGGTAACCCGATCTCCTGAGAGTCCACATGACCGTTAAATGGTTTCAGCTCGGTAGCAATCATATAAGTCAGTACTGCAGGAGCAAGTCCTGTTGTGTAGGAGTTTACCAGAAAGAACAACGGATCGTCGCTGAGCAGTTTTGCACACAGTTTGATCAGTGGGTGGATCGCTTCTTCAATCTTCCAGATCTCCCCTTTTGGTCCGCGACCGTAAGATGGCGGATCCATGATGATCGCATCGTAGTGATTGCCACGGCGGATCTCACGTTCTACAAATTTTACACAGTCATCTACGATCCAGCGAATGGGAGCGTCTTTCAGACCGGAGGAAACGGCATTTTCCTTTGCCCAGGTAACCATACCTTTGGATGCATCTACATGCGTAACGCTTGCTCCGGCGGCAGCAGCGGCAAGGGTAGCACCACCGGTGTAGGCGAAGAGGTTCAGCACCTTGACCGGACGTCCGGCTTTGCGGATCTTGTCACCGAACCAGTCCCAGTTGGTTGCCTGTTCCGGAAAAAGACCGGTGTGTTTGAAGCTGAAAGGCTTCAGGTTAAAGGTCAGATCCTTGTACTGAATGGTCCACTGTTCCGGCAGGTTGAAAAACTCCCATTCACCGCCGCCTTTTTTGCTGCGGTGGTAGTGGCCATTCATCTTTTTCCAGCCCGGATTCTTCTTCGGGGTATCCCAGATAACCTGTGGGTCCGGACGAACCAGCAGATAGTCGCCCCAACGTTCCAGTTTTTCTCCTTTGGAGGTGTCAAGCACCTGATAATCTTTCCATTGATCTGCAATCCACATGATAATAATATCCTTTCTTTCTATATAAATGTATCTCTGAATAATAATTCTTTGTCCATACCTCTCTATAGCATACCATAAACCGGAAAGACAATACAACAGCTATTTAAAAATGCAAGTTTTATGAAGAAAAGTTGCATAAAGGGCCTGGAAAAATAAAATATATCCGTATAATATGCCGAAAATGCAAGTGTTTCTTGACATATGGTCACTTTCTGGATAAAATATTTTCTAGTAGCGTTGTGTAGCGTGAAAGTACGGATGCTGCATAATGAACCATGATGGAAGCAAAAGCACAGGAGGAGATCTATGAAACCGTATAGTCAGTTAAGCAAAGAAGAATTAACCGCTCTGAAGAAAGAACTGGAGAAGCAGTTTGAGGATGTAAAAGGCAAGGGTCTGAAACTGGATATGTCCCGTGGTAAACCGGCAAAAGCTCAGTTGGATCTGAGTAACGGCATGATGGACATTCTGAACAGTGAAACCGATCTGGTAAGCTCTGACGGAGTAGACTGCAGAAACTATGGAATTCTGGATGGTATCAGCGATGCAAGAAAGCTGCTGGCGGATATGAGTGAAGTGCCTGAGAGAAATATTCTGATTTATGGAAACTCCAGCCTGAACGTTATGTTTGACACCGTTGCACGTGCCATGACTCACGGTTTTCTGGGAAGCACTCCATGGTGTAAATTAGATAAAGTAAAATTCCTCTGTCCGGTACCCGGATATGACCGTCACTTTGGTATTACCGAATTCTTTGGAATCGAGATGATCAATGTGCCGCTACTGCCGACCGGTCCGGATATGGATATGGTGGAGAAACTGGTAGCAGAGGATCCGGCAATCAAAGGTATCTGGTGTGTACCGAAATACGCAAACCCAACCGGTATCTCGTACTCAGATGAGACTGTAAAAAGATTTGCACACCTGAAACCGGCTGCAGAAGATTTCCGTATTTTCTGGGATAATGCATATTCCATCCATCATCTGTATGATGACAAGAGAGACGTGATCCTGGAGCTGTTAAATGAATGCGTCAAAGCAGGAAATCCGAATATGGTCCTGAAGTTTATTTCCACATCCAAAGTATCTTTCCCGGGATCCGGTATCGCAGCACTGGCAGCATCCGAAGCAAACCTGGAAGATGCGAAAAAATATATGCGTGTGCAGACCATCGGTCACGATAAACTGAATCAGCTGCGTCATGTAAGATTCTTTAAAGATATGCAGGGAATGTATGCGCACATGAGAAAACATGCGGATATCCTGCGTCCGAAGTTTGAAAAAGTATGGGAGGTTCTGGACAGAGAACTGGGTGGTCTGGAGATCGGTACCTGGACAAAACCTCTGGGTGGATATTTCATTTCCTTTGATTCTATGGAAGGATGTGCAAAAGCCATCGTTGCGAAAGCAAAAGAAGCAGGTCTGGTACTGACAGGTGCAGGTGCAACCTATCCATACGGAAAAGATCCGAAAGACAGTAACATTCGTATCGCTCCGTCTTTCCCGACGGTAGAAGAACTGGCGGTTGCCGTTGAAATCTTTGTACTGAGCGTAAAATTAGTAAGTATCGATAAGCTTCTCGAAGCATAAAACACAGGAAAAACAAGGCTGTTTACCGGAGAAAAATTTTCCGGTAAATGGTCTTTTTCTTTTGCTCTTTTTTCAGAAAATGCCTTTACCCATCATAGGTTCAGTGTTAGAATAATGTGGAACAGACAGCCGCGAGGGGGATATGCGCAAGTCTGTGGAGTAAATGAAGGGATGATGCAGAAATACCGGTAGTTTTTAAAAAGAGAAGGAAAAGTAGAAAATGCCGGAAGGTCTGCAGGTTCAGAAGAAAGTAAGGGATTATAGTTATGGCAAAAAAGAAAAAAAAGAATGCGAAGAAACTGGTTCTTGGCGTACTGGTTGCCTATGTAGCGATTATGGCTCTTGGATATATGGGTGTGTCCTATTATTTCTCCAGCCATTTTCTGAAAGGAACTACGATCAGTGGCATCGACTGCAGCAACAAGACAGCCATGCAGGTGAAAAAGAAGATTCAGAAACAGCTTGGGCAGTATAAACTGCGGATCGCGGAACTGGATGGAAAGACAGAGACAATTCAGGCAACTCAGATTGATCTGACTTACGTGGATGATAATAAAGTAGATGAACTGTTAAAAGAACAGGAACAGTGGAAATGGATCACAGCATTTTCATCAAAAAAGACATATGAACTGGCAGTAACGACTACCTATGATGAGAAAAAACTGAAGGAAGCTCTGGATGATATGAGCTGTTTTCAGGAAGAAAATGTGGTTGCACCCAAGGATGCCTGTCTGAAGGAGCAAAATGGCGAGTATGTGATCGTGCCGGAGGAAGAAGGAAATACACTGGATCGCACAAAGGTGGAAAAGGCAGTAAAGGATGCAATCGAAAGCGGAAAGACAGAAATTAATCTGGAAGAACTGGGTTGCTATGAAAAACCATCGGTATTGAAGGATGATCCTGCTCTGATTGCCGAGAGAGATGCGAAAAATCAGCTTTTGAAAGTAGATGTTACGTATGACTTCGGAGATCGGAGTGAGACTGTAGATGGTTCTGTGGTAAAAGACTGGTTGATCCAGGACAGTGATGGGAACTGGACGGTGGATGAAAGCAAAGCGGCTGATTATGTACAGCAGCTTGCTTATAAATATGATACCTTTGGTCTGACCCATGAATTTACCACACATGCAGGAAAGAAAATCACTTTGAAGGGCGGCGATTATGGATGGGTCATCAAGAAAAAAGAAACCACCGCAGCCCTTGTGGAATACATAAAAGAAGGGAAAACCGGAACAGTAGAGCCGGTTTATCTGTATGAAGGAAAGAGCCGGGATACCAACGATATCGGTGGCACCTACGTAGAGATCAGTATTCAGGATCAGGAAATGTGGTGTTATAAAGATGGTGCGGTCGTTGTAGATACGCCCGTAGTAACGGGTAATGTGTCAAAAGGATATGATACACCGTCAGGAAGTGTCTGGGCAATTGATGCAAAAAAACATGATGCAGTCTTAAAAGGCGAAGGCTATACACAGCCTGTAACCTACTGGATGCCGTTTAACGGCAATGTGGGAATTCACGATGCGGATACCTGGCGTTCCGAATACGGTGGAGAGATCTACAAAACCAGTGGTTCCCACGGATGTGTGAACACGCCGACGGCAAATGCGGAAAAGATTTTTAATACCGTAGAAATTGGAACACCGGTTATCGTATATTAAAAGAAAACAGTGACTGGAAACAGGAACAGTTATAAATCATTTTGGAAAGAAAGAGTAGGAGAAAAAAATGAAGATTGTAGTATTGGCAGCTGGAACCAGCACAGAACGTGAGGTTTCTATTGTATCAGGAACAAATGTGTGTAAGGCACTTCGTTCTAAGGGGCATCAGGCGATTCTTGTGGATGTATTTTTCGGTAAGGAAGGTGCAGATCCTGCCACTGCTTTTGAAGGAGACTATGATGTGGACGCAGAAGCAGCGTATATCAGCAGCTTTAACGACCAGGTGAAGGATGCGGTGGCAAGCGGAAGAGAATTCTTCGGTCCGGGTGTGATTGAACTGTGTAAGGCAGCGGATGTGGTATTTATGGCACTTCACGGAGCTAATGGTGAAGATGGAAGAGTGCAGGCCTATTTTGATCTGTGCGGTATCCCGTATACCGGAACCGGTTATCTGAGCAGCGCGATGGCGATGGACAAAGGAATCACAAAAAAAATCTTTCTGACTTCCGGTGTTCCGACACCACGCGGCGTGGAAATGAAAAAGGGAAAAGACAGCACGAATCTGGCTGACTATAATATGGAACTTCCGGTTGTGGTTAAGACCTGCTGTGGAGGCTCAAGCGTTGGTGTGTATATCACAAAGACACCGGAAGAATACGAAGAGGCGTTGAGAGGTGCATTTTCCTACGAGGATGAAGTGGTAGTAGAGGAGTATATCGAGGGAAGAGAATTCTCTGTCGGTGTGGTAGATGGTAAGGCCTATCCGATCATCGAGATCGCTCCGGTAGAAGGCTTCTACGATTATAAAAATAAATATTCCGCAGGTGCGACCATTGACACCTGTCCTGCAGTTCTGACCGAGGAACAGACCAGGCAGATGCAGGCATATGCAGAAGCAGGATGCAAGGCACTGGCAGTTGAGGGATATGCAAGACTGGATTTCCTGATGAAAGAGGATGGTTCCATGTACTGCCTCGAAGCAAATACGCTTCCGGGTATGACCCCGACCAGTCTGCTTCCGCAGGAGGCGGCAGTTCTGGGCATTGATTATGCTCAGCTGTGTGAAAATCTGATTGAAATTTCCATGAGAAAATATCAGAAGTAAATGATGGTTTGCAAAAAAGAAAAGTAACTGTGAAGATATGAAACAGTTACGGAAAAAGAGGAAATTGTAATGATGAAAAATCTTACACTGGAACATATCGCGGCTGCCTGCCACGGTACCTATTACGGATCGGAAGAAAAAAAGAGTCAGTGCATTGAAGCAGTAACAACAGACAGTCGGAAAGTAGAAAGGGACTGTCTGTTTGTCCCGATTGTGGGTGCAAGAGCAGATGGTCATAAATTTATTGATCAGGTAATGAAACAGGGAGCGTTGGCTACTCTGAGCGAACGCCCGTTAGGAGAAGTGGATTTCCCTTATATTCAGGTTGAGTCTTCGTTGCAGGCGGTAAAAGATCTGGCAGCGTATTATCTGGAACAGTTGCAGATTCCGGTTGTAGGTATCACTGGAAGTGTGGGAAAGACCAGTACGAAAGAGATGATTGCTGCGGTATTGGAACAGAAATTTCAGGTACTGAAAACACTGGGCAATTTTAACAACGAACTGGGACTTCCCCTGACGGTGTTCCGACTTCGCGAGGAAGATGAGATTGCAGTTCTGGAGATGGGAATCAGCGATTTCGGCGAGATGCATCGTCTGGCGTCCATTGCACAGCCAAATACCTGTGTGATCACCAACATTGGTACCTGTCATCTGGAAAATCTGGGAGATCGTGACGGTGTGCTGAAAGCTAAGACGGAGGTATTTGACCATCTGAAACCGGATGCTACTGTGATCTTAAACGGAGATGATGATAAACTGATCACTGTAAAAGAAGTACAGGGAAAGAAACCGATATATTTCGGACTGGATGAGGAGTTTCCGATATATGCTGACGAGATCGAGAGTAAGGGACTGAAGGGGATTGCCTGTCGGATTCATACGCCGAAGGGGGCATTTTCCGTGGTTGTACCGATTCCGGGACATCATATGGTTTATAATGCACTTGCGGGAACAGCGGTCGGACTGGCATACGGTATGGAACTTTCTGAGATTCAGAAAGGAATTGAAAGTCTGCAGTCATTAAGTGGCCGGTTCCATATCATTGAGAACGAAAAGTACACGATCGTGGATGACTGTTACAACGCCAACCCGATGTCCATGAAGGCTTCTCTTAGTATACTGAAAGATGCGACGGGAAGAAAAGTTGCCATTCTGGGAGACATGGGAGAACTGGGCGAGAACGAAAAAGAGTTGCACAGGGAAGTCGGAACTTTCGCGGGGAACTGTGGTATTGACCTTCTGATCTGTGTGGGAACCCTGGCAAAAGAAATTGCTGAAGCGGCAAAGGAAAGCAACATACAGGCGGAAAAACAGCTGGAAGTCGTATCTTTCGATACGCTGGAAGAACTTCTGATGCATCTTGGAGAACAGGTAAAACAGGGAGATACGATTCTTGTAAAAGCATCCCATTTTATGAATTTTGGAAAAATAGTGGAAACATTACAAAAATAAAAATATATCACACAACAAAAAAGAACGAGTCACCGGTATTAAACCAGTGGCTCGTTCTTTTTCAGTGTCTCAAGAATCAGTGACCTTGTATACTCACCGATATGTTTTTGGTCCTCTTTGGAAAGTTCAGATGGACGAAATGGTTTGCAGTATTCCAGAACTACATGGTTTTTCCGAATCTTCGGAAATTGTTTTTCGAAGATCGATACGGTGTTGTTCATAGCAATCGGTACAATCAGGCAGTCGGTTTTGGTTGCCAGACGAAAGCTTCCCTCATGGAATTCCAGAAGTTCCAGATCGCTTTCATTCCGGTTTCTGGTGCCTTCCGGGAAGATGCAGACAGAGATACCGGACTTGATCAGCTCGATCCCAGACAGGATGGTTTTCAGTCCTTTTTTAATATCTTTCCGGTCAAGGAAGAGACAGTGGAGATAATGCATCCAGTTCGAGAGCAGAGGTATCTTCTCCATCTCAGCTTTGGCAATATAGCCGGTCAGTCGAGGACAGCGGGTGTAGGTGAGAAGAATATCAAAAAAGCTTCGGTGGTTGCCTATATACAGAACGGCTTCATCCGTCGGAACCAGTTCTTCGCCCATAACAGTAACTTCTACACCGGTCAGCCACAGGATAAAACGAAAAACCGCCTGGATCAGATGCAGAGAACTGATATCCTTTGTGTAGGGTTTGAATTTACCGATGATCCATTCAATGATAAGAATAGGAATTGAGAGGATCAGAAAACCGATAACAGTAATGCATACTAAAAGAAATCTTATCATATGTGCCTCCATATACATGAATTCTCAGATGGGTGTTTCGAGTATAAATATACGAAACATCACTGCAGTACATTTATTATATAGGAATTTATGGAAAAAATCCACATAAAATAATAAGGATCAATCGTGGGGGGATGCGGATGAACAGAAGTATGGTATTGCTGCTTCTGATTGTTGTGCTGGCAGGGAGTATCTGGGGATGTGGAAGGATGCGGCAGAAGAAGGAAAAAGAACATGGAGTGGAATATACGGTGCTGGGGGAGGACCAGATACCTGACGAGATTCGGAAAGTGCTGGATGTTAAAAAGCAGGAAGAATTTCAGATGACATATCAGGAAGAGGATATGCTGTATCTGTTACAGGGGTATGGGATTCAGAGCAGTGGAGGGTACAGCATCCGCGTGGAAAAAGTCAGTGAAAACGATACGGAGCTTCACATAAAGACAAAACTGATCGGCCCGGAGGGGAAAGATGGAGAAACGGAGGGGATATCTTGTCCGTATCTTGTGATCAAAGTGGAAAACCGTCATAAAAAAGTAGTGTTTGATTAGGAGGGAGTATATGGAACTGCGAAAAAAAAATTTACATATGATGCAAAAGAAAAGCGAAGCTCAGAATCAGATTACTTTTGATGAGGATTTTAATGTGCCGGATCATAAAGCGGATATCGGTCAGATCATCCAGAAGAAAGGTGAGGTGGAGATTGAACAGGTACAGGTGAGCGAAGGAAAAGCAGTGATTCAGGGACAGTTGATCTTCCGGCTTTTGTATGTGGCAGACAGTCCGGGAAGAACAGTTTCCAGTCTGGAAGGAAAGCTTCCGATCGAAGAAACATTGCATCTGGATAAGGTACAAAGCGGGGACAAAGTTTGCTTAAAGTGGGAGATTGAAGATCTGACGATTCATCTGATTAATTCCAGGAAGTTGAATGTGAAGGCAATCGTGGAATTCTTGGCAGTTGTGGATGAGGAAAAGCAGATAACAATACCGGTGGAACTGAAAGGAGAAGAACAGATTTCCACAAAGAAAAAGACAATCAGAGTTCTGACACTTGGGGTACATAAAAAAGACACTCTGCGAAAGAAGGAGGAAATTACGATTGCTTCGAATAAACCGAATATTCACCAGATTCTGTGGAAGGATATTCAGGTACGGGGGCTTGAGATGCGGGCACAGGAAGGAAAGGTGACAGCGCGGGGGGAATTGTCAGTATTTGTGCTGTATGTGTCCGATGATGAGGCTAATCCGCTGCAGTGGCTGGAACAGACTATAACATTTTCCGGTGAGCTTTCCTGTACAGGATGTACGATGGATATGATTCCATATATTGATACCACGATGCTGCAGTCCAGTCTGGAGATCAAACCGGATGCGGACGGAGAAGAACGGATATTTCTTGTGGATGTGGTATTGGAACTGGATATCAGGCTTTATCAGGAAGAAACGGAAACGATACTTCTGGATATCTATACGCCAAAGTTGGAATGTATTCCGCAGCGGGAACCGCAGATGCTGGAACAGCTGGTGGTAAGAAATGCTGCCAAATGTCGTGTCAGTGACCGGATATCTGTGGAAGAAGCCCAGGGAAAGATTCTTCAGATCTGTCATGGAGAGGGCAGAGTGAAGGTGGATAGTGTGCAACAGGCAGAGCATGGGATCCGGGTGGAAGGAATTGTACAGGTAAGGATTCTTTACAGTATCAGTGACGATGAGATGCCGTTTTATTCGATGGAAACTGTGATACCGTTTTCTCAGATGATCGAGGGAGAACAGATCAACGGACAATGTGGTTATCAGCTGCAGACAGATCTGGAACAGCTGTCGATGATGATGTTGGACAGCAGTGAGATTGAGGTGAAGGTGGTGCTGAATCTGAATGCATTGCTGGTAATGCAGTGGGAAGAAGAACTCATACAGGAGATCCAGACGCGGGAACCGGATCAGAAAAAACTGGAAGAACTGCCGGGAATCGTATGTTATGTAGTACAGCCCAGGGATACTCTGTGGGATATTGCAAAAATGTTTTATACTACAATGGAGGATATCCGGAAATTGAATGATCTCGGAGAAGGGGAGGTCAAACCGCGCCAGACACTTCTGGTGGTGAAAAACAGCGGGGGTAACTGAGAAAAAAACCCAAAAAGTGCTGCTTGAATTTTTGAAAAAAACAGTGTAATATATTTTCATATGAATATTGTATACAAAGTACATAGCTGCACAGCTTGTGATCTGTTGATCGAATGTTACGGAACAACATCGGGATACAGAAAGAAAAAGACAGGTGCAGAAGAAAAGGAGCAGAAAGGATGCGTTTACAGGCTTTTGCGAAGATCAACCTTGGGTTGGATGTGTTAGGAAAACGGGAAGACGGATACCATGAAGTCCGCATGATCATGCAGACAATCCGGATGTATGATCAGCTGGATATGCGAAAGAGTGAGGAGCCGGGGATTCATCTGACAACCAATAAAAAATATATCCCGGTGGATGAAAATAACCTGGTATGGCGGGCGGCGAAACTGATGATGGATACCTGTGGAATCATGGAAGGTGTAAGTATCCATCTGCATAAAGTGATCCCGGTGGCAGCAGGTATGGCAGGAGGAAGTTCAGATGCGGCAGCGACGCTGGTAGGCATGAACCGCCTGTTTCACTGTGGATTATCCAAAGAAAAACTGATGGAACTGGGTGTGCAGATTGGTGCGGATGTTCCGTACTGTGTGCTTCGCGGAACTGCACTGGCAGAGGGAATCGGAGAAAAACTGACGGTACTTCCGCCGATGCCGGATTGCTGGATACTGATCGGAAAACCAGGGATCAGTGTATCCACAAAATATGTATATACAACACTTGATCTGAATACGGATACGGTACATCCAGATATTGACGGGATGAAAAAGGCACTGGAAGACGGAAATCTGTATGGCATTACGGAACGGATGGGAAATGTCTTGCAGGATGTGACGATTCCTGCCTACCCGGAAGTGGAAAGAATCAAGGAACAGATGAAGACCTTGGGAGCGGTGAATGCGATGATGAGCGGAAGCGGTCCTACGGTATTTGGAATTTTTGACAATGAAGAAAAAGCACAGGAGGCATGTCAGAAGCTGCGGGAGAGCGGATTATGCCAGCAGGTATTTCTGACGGTACCATTTAACAACTATGGAGGAAAAACAATCGATGGCGAGTGATTTGCACCTGGAGATGAATGAATATCTGCCACTGCGAGATGTGGTTTTTAATACACTTCGTCAGGCAATTCTTCGAGGGGAACTGAAGCCCGGAGAACGACTGATGGAAATCGCACTTTCTCAGCGACTGGGGGTCAGCCGTACTCCTGTACGGGAGGCCATCCGAATGCTGGAACAGGAAGGCCTGGTGATCATGATTCCGAGAAAAGGTGCACAGGTGGCTGAGATTTCCGAGAAAGATCTGAAAGATGTGTTGGAAGTCCGTCTGGGGCTGGAAGAACTGGCGGTACGGATCGCGTGTCAGAGGATCACGGAAGAAGAGCTGGAAGAACTGGAACGGGCTGTGAAGGAATTCGAGGAAGCAATGAAAGAAGACGATCTGGGGGTACTTGCGGCAGCGGATGTAAAAGTACATGAAGTGATCTATGGAAGTACCCATAACAAGCGACTGGTACAGATCATCAGTAATATTCGGGAACAGATGTACCGCTATCGTGTGGAATATCTGAAAGATGTGGAGAGCCGTAAGACGCTGGTGGAAGAACACTATGCTGTCTACAGGGCACTCAAAGCCAGAAATCAGCAACAGGCAGTGAAAGATATCTGCATTCATATTGTCAATCAGCAGAATGCGATTCTGCGAAGCCTGGAGCAGATGAATAAAGACGAACAGGTAAAGTAAAAGTAAGGAGACAGAGAAGCAGAAAGATGGGAAGATCATTAGGTTTTCCTGTTTTTCTGCTTTTTTTTGCTTATTTTATATGTCCGGGTTTTCCGGGTATAGAACCAGAAGAACCGGGGAGAATAAGGAGGGTGAAAGAAAGGAAGGAAAAGGATGGCAGATAGAACACCGGTAACAAAAAATCTGGAAGAAAACGAAATCTGGTTTCGAAGCCGCTGCGAAGGGTGTTCGGATATTAAACTCCAGCCCATGAGACTCGGGAAAGACGGCAGTGTCCCTGCACTTGCCATCTATGTGGAAAATACTGTGCCGAATCTGATCCTTGAAGAATCGGTGCTTGGACGGATGTTTATCGAGATGGCAGGGAAAGATCCGCAAGAAGTGTATCGGGCAGTGGAAGCAAACAGCCTGGGGCTTTCGGAAGCACAGCCACTGCAGACCAGGGAAGAAGGGATGAATGCAATGCTGGCGGGAAATCTGCTTCTTCTGGTAGAGGGATATGATAAAGGGCTGAAAATCGGAAGTAAGGGATATCCCTCACGTTCTGTAGATAATACTGATACAGAAAAGGTGCTGAGAGGATCAAACGAAGGATTTACCGAGTCGGTAAAAACCAATACAGCACTGATTCGAAAAAGAATCCGAAGTACAGATATGAAAGTAGAAGAACTGACCGCAGGTGTCCGGTCAAATACAAGGCTGGTACTGGTATATATGAAAGAACTGGTATATCCGGAAGTGCTGGAACAGATCCGGCGGGGTATTGATCAATTTGTAATTGACGGGGTTCTGGACAGTGGAATCATTGAGCAGCTGACAGAGGAGGACTGGGTGTCACCGTTTCCACAGTTTCAGACTACCGAACGACCGGATCTGGCTGCGATGGAAGTACTGGATGGAAGAGTTGTTTTGTTGTGTGACAATTCACCGGTGGCATTGTTGCTTCCCAGTGTATTTCAGGATTTTATGAATGTGACGGAGGATCGTTATAACCGGTTTGAGATTGCCTCTTTTGAGCGGGTGATCCGATATGCGGCGATGATCTTTTCTTTTTTGTTATCCGGAACATATCTGGCAGTGATTGGGTTCCATACGATGATCTTGCCGACCAATCTGATCCTGTCCTTTGCGGAGTCCAGGCAGGGGGTTCCATTTCCCAGTCTTCTGGAGGTATTATTTATGGAACTGGCATTTGAACTGATCCGTGAGGCAGGAATACGGATGCCTGGAGCCTTAAGTGGAACTATTGGCATTGTAGGAGGGCTGATCATCGGTGATGCGGCGGTGAGTGCCAATCTGGTGAGTCCGATGGCAGTGGTGATCGTGGCATTAAGTGCACTGAGTTCTTTTGCCATACCGAATGAAGAATGTACTTCGGCATTCCGGATGATCAAATATGGTTTTATTCTGCTTGGAGGACTGTTGGGCATGTATGGAATCGTATTGGGTCTGTATCTGCTTCTTGGTCATCTGGCCCGGCTGACCAGTTTTAAGATTCCATATCTGATGCCATTTACCGGAAAAGGTGTTGCCGGATATCAGGACGAACGGGATCTTCTGGTACGGGCACCGATGAGGAAAATGCGGTATCGTCCGATCTATGCGCGAAGATCCCAGAGAGTTCGCTTAAGAGAAAAATGGAAAATTAAGGAGTGACAGAGACCATGTTTGCAGAGAATAATAGAATCTCGTGGTCGCAGATGCACTGTCAGTGTTTGCTTGCGGCACTGGGCGTGGGATTGATATGGGGAATTCCGGAATTTACCGGAAGAGAAGGGGTCGTTGGAATCCTGATCGGCGGTGCACTTCTCGTCCTGTGGAGCGGGATCCTTCGAAGACAGATGACCGTATTCCGGGATCCGATCCGGTATCTGGGGAAAGGTTCCGCCTGGCTGATAGCTGGAATCTGGGAGAGCTATCTGGTGCTTACCGGTGGATGGCTGGTGGGAAAAGTCGGACATCTGGCGGGAGAATATCTGGTTTCCGGAGTGCCGGAGACATTGCTTTCCCTTATTTTTGTTCTTGCGGCACTGGGAGGATCCCACCATATACAGGCACGGGGGCGACTGGCACAAATCTCATGGTGGATTACAGCATGGCTGGGAGGGATTTTACTGTTGCTGGCAGCAGTTCAAAACAGTCTTTCATTGGAGATGGTGTGGGGCGATCACCATCCGGAAACGGCAATATTTGACTGGACACGAAGTGTGAAAAGCATCGGAAACTATGTGGCATACGGATCTGGCATCGGTCTGATGACCTGGCTGACGGTACAGGTTCGTGACAGCAAAGAAAAAAGAAGAAAAGAAGGACTTGCGCGGGCCATTGGTCAGTTGTCCCTCTGGTTTCTGACGGGAGCGCTGCTTCTCACTGCAAATTTTGGAACAGATGCAACAACTATGAATACCTGCCCGATTCTGGAAGTAATGGCGGGAGTTGAGCTCCCAGGCGGCTTTTTCAGGCGGGTAGATCTGATTTTTTTGAGCATATTATTGTTTTCACTGGTTTTTTTGCTGGGAAGTATTTTCTTTTACAGCAGTTATGTGGCAGACAGGATTCATATCTCCATTGGCCGCCTTCCGTCAGCGATTCTTTGCTTTTTACTGGGAACAACAGTGCAGGAGCAGTGGAACTGGAGTCGTCAGTATCCGAAACTGTTAAGTCAGGTCTATCTGCCCGTATGTTTGGTGATAACGGTCTGTGCAGCATGGGCGAGGAGGAAATCTTATGGAGAAAGATAAAGAAAGGCGGAGCATCCGTAATGGGCTGAAACTTCTGTTTTGCCTGATTATATCCGGATTTGTTTTTCTTACTGCCTGTCAGGCAGTGGAACCGGAAAAACGGGCGTATCCGCAGGTGATCGGCATCGACTGGAAGAAAGAAGAGCAAAGATATACGGTGTGGATGCATATGGCATCTCTTGCAGAAGACACCGGGCAGAGGAAACAAAGCGCAGAGACACAGCCGGGAAATGAGCTGTATTTTACCGGTTCGGATGGGGCTCAGATCCATGCCGCTTACGAAGCAACCAGGGAACAGTATCTGGATATCGGACATGTAAAAGCAGTAATTTTTGGTACCTCTCTCCGGGAAGACAGGGAGAGATTAAGAGAAGTGCTTAGGGGAATGGAGGCGGAGAGCAGTCTTGGAAACAGCCCCTGTATTTTCACCACAGACAGTCTTTCGGAACTGTCGCAGGCTGTGGAAGAGCAGGGGATCTCACTGGGAGATTTTCTTACCGGACTGTATGAAAACCGTACCGATTCATCGTCACAGACACCGGTGAGACTTGCAGATCTTTATCGGTCCTATCATACAGATACCACCCTGCCTCAGATACCAGGTATTACAGTAAAAAATCAGGTATTGATGGTAGAAAAAATAGTATCGGAAGGACATAAACATTTGCAGAAACAGCTATCATGTATATGGAGCAGAAACTTGTGGTAAATCCATTGTGAAAATCTCCGGGAGATAGTATAATCAATTGTGAAAGTATAACAAAAATGAGAAAAAATTTAAAATAATATAGATAAAATGCCGATGGAACTAAATAAGATGATTCGTGCCATGGCAATGTTTTGGAAAAACGGGAAGATAAGGGGAAGAAAAATGAGAGAACAACGCAGTCGGGAATTGTGGCAGCAGATTGGAGAAGTATGGCGTTTGAGTCTGCCGGCTATTCTGACACAAATTACAACAATAGCCATGCAATATATAGATTCTGCGATGGTGGGAGCACTGGGAGCAAATGCATCTGCTGCGATCGGCCTTGTAGCATCAACTACCTGGCTGTTTGGCGGAATTACTTATGCGATATCAGCGGGATTTTCCGTACAGGTCGCACATCATATCGGAGGGAAAAAGGAGAAAGAAGCCAGACAGGTGGTCTGTCATGGTCTGCTGGTTGCACTTCTGGTATCAGGACTTTTGTGTCTGATCGGACTTTCCATCAGCGGAAGACTGCCGGTGTGGCTGGGCGGTAATCCGGAGATACGGAAAGATGCATCGGCGTATTTTATGGTCTATGCGCTGATGGTACCATTTTCACAGATCAATTCCCTGAATTCGTCTTTCCTGCAGTGCAGCGGAGACATGGTGACACCAAGTATCCTGAATGCAATCATGTGTGTGTTGGATGTGATTTTCAATGCACTTCTGATACCAAGATTCGGAGTTATGGGTGCAGGGATGGGAACGGCGCTCGCCTGTGCATGTGTCAGCCTGACCATGACAGCGCGGTGCTGTATCCACAATGAAAAACTGCATCTCAGGAGAACGGAAGGGTTTCACTATGATCCGGAGATATTAAAGAGAGCATTCCGGATCGGAACGCCGGTAGCAGTGCAGGAAATAGCCATAGACAGCGCGATGGTGGCAGCTACAATGATCATCGCCCCATTGGGCGCAGTTTCGATTGCGGCAAATTCTTTTGCAGTGACAGCGGAGAGTCTGTGCTATATGCCGGGATATGGTATTGGTTCTGCGGCAACAACCCTGGTTGGGAGAAGCGTGGGTGCTGGCGAGGTGAAACAGGCAAAAAGGTATGGAAATATCTGTACGGCGATGGGTGCATGCTTCATGGCTGCAACCGGAGCAATCATGATGTTGATCTGCCCGATTGTATTCCGAATATTGACACCGGATCCATCCGTACGGATGCTGGCGACAAAGGTACTTCGTATCGAACTTCTGGCGGAACCACTGTTTGGAGCATCTATCGTGGCAGCAGGAGCACTTCGTGGCGCAGGTGATACTTTTGTTCCAAGCCTTATGAATCTGGGAAGCATCTGGATCGTCCGGCTGGGTCTGGCAATGATTCTTGTAAAAAGTCTGGGGCTTTCCGGTATGTGGATCGCTATGGCGGTGGAACTTTGTGTTCGTGGCTGTCTGATGTTATATCGGCAGAGAACCTCAAAATACTATGATCTGTATAAAAAAGAAACTGCCACAGAAAATGTGTAAAGAGACAAAAAGAAGCTATATCATCCTGTAAAAGATGATATGGCTTCTTTTTGTATAGAGGACAACGTTCAGAAATCCGTGAATGATTTTTCAAACACGCTCTAATAATTTGGCTTAGATATTCAGCATATCACTGAAAACCTTCAGTGCACCGTCGGTATCATGAGCCAGAACACGTTTTGCAAGGATCTTACCAAGCTGTACGCCTTCCTGGTCAAAGCTGTTCAGATTCCATACAAAGCCCTGGAACATGATTTTGTTTTCAAAGTGAGCTAACAGGGCACCTAAAGATGCCGGTGTCAGTTTGTCTCCTACAATGATGCTGGAAGGACGTTTTCCTTTGAAGTTCTTGTTCAGATTTTCGTCTTCTTTACCACAGGCAAATGCCACGATCTGGGCAGCTACGTTTGCACACAGTTTCTGCTGGCTGGTGCTGTTTTCAATATCCACGTCTACACCCAGCTGGCTGTTTTTAAATCCGATGAACTGCAGCGGAACGATGTCAGTTCCCTGATGCAGTAACTGGTAGAAAGAGTGCTGTCCGTTGGTTCCCGGTTCTCCGAAGATGACCGGTCCGGTTACATAATCTACAGGTTCACCGAAACGGTTGACAGATTTTCCGTTGGATTCCATGTCACACTGCTGCAGGTGTGCCGGGAAACGGCTCAGTGCCTGAGAGTATGGTAAAACCGCTGTGGAAGGATATCCCTGTACATTTCTTTCATATACGCCGATCAGAGCATCCAGCATATCCGGGTTTTTCAACAGATCACGGTTGGTGGCCAGTTTGTCCTCGGCTGCAGCACCGTCCAGAAGTTCTGCGAAAACTTCCGGTCCGAAAGCCAGAGAAAGGATCGCTCCACCTACACCGGATACGGAAGAGTAACGTCCTCCGATATAGTCATCCATGAAGATCGCAGTCAGGTATTCATCACTCTTAGCAAGTGGAGAGGTCTCACTGGTAACTGCCAGCATGTGCTTGGAAGGATTCAGACCTGCTTTTGTCAGCGCATCTTTTACGAATGCTTCATTGGTCAGGGTCTCCAGAGTTGTACCTGATTTGGATACTACGATAAACAGTGCGTGTGCCAGATCTACAGATGCCAGAACAGCAGCTGCATCATCCGGGTCTACATTACTGATGAATTTTGCTTCCATTTTGAAGGTATTGTTGGCTTTTGCCCAGTTTTCCAGCGCGATATATAAAGCGCGGGGACCAAGGTCACTTCCGCCGATACCGATCTGTACAACTGTTGTGAATTTCTCGCCGGCTTCGTTTACGATTTCACCGGCATGTACTTTATTAGCAAAATCAGCAGCTTTTTTCTGCTGTGCCACATAGAATTCACGTTTGTCAACGCCGTCAACAACGACAGGATTACCCAGCTGTGTACGTGCCAGGTGATGCAGAACCATACGTTTTTCACCGGTGTTGATCACAGCACCGTTGTACAGCTCCTCAAATTTATCAATTAACTGTGCTTCGTCTGCCAGTTCAGCCAGAGCTGCCAGGACAGTTTCATCTACTTCTTTTGCTGCGTAATTGTACTGTAAACCTGCAGCCATTGGAGTGCTGTAGTTCTTTACACGTTCGCCACCCTGTTCTCCGGACATTGCAGCGGCAATATCCACATGATTTTTCAGTCCGGAAAGCTTATCATAAGATGAGAGGGTGTCCAGATTTTTCCATGTTGCCATAATATATTCCTCCTTATCAATAGGTGTATAATCACTATCACCATTAGTCATTATACTGAAAAAAAACAGTGATTTCAATGGATTGATGTATTTAATTCAAAAATGTCGAATTTGCAAAAAGTCAGAGGTTATTTTGCATAATATGAAAGAAAGAGATGTTGATTTTATAGGGAAAATAGTTCAAAATAGGAAGAAAAGAAACAGATCATCTGGAGTAGGTAAGGGAGAACACACTATGAAAAATAATAAATATGAGATCGATATGTGCAACGGGTCGATCATGGATAAACTGATATCTTTTGCATTGCCGCTGATGATTTCCGGTATTCTGCAGCTGATGTTTAATGCTGTGGATATCGTGGTGGTGGGAAGATTCAGTGGCAGCCAGGCACTGGCGGCCGTAGGATCTACAACAGCACTCATCAATGTTTTTACCAATCTGTTTATTGGGATTTCCCTGGGAACAAATGTACTGGCGGCCAGGTTCTACGGAGCAGGAAAAACAAAAGAAATGTCAGAAACGGTTCATACGTCCATTGCACTGGCACTGATCAGCGGTGTGGCAATGGCAGTGATCGGACTGATCTTTTCCCGCTGGTCTCTGGAAGTGATGGGAACGCCGGAGGATGTGATTGCCCAGGCAACATTATACATGCAGATCTATTTTCTGGGTATGCCATTTTTTATGCTGTATAACTATGGTGCTGCCGTTTTGCGGGCGGTAGGAGATACCAAGCGCCCGTTATTCTATCTGATTATTTCTGGTGTGATCAATGCTGTGTTAAATATGATTCTGGTCATTTTCTTTCATATGGCGGTGGAAGGTGTTGCCATTGCAACGGTCATTTCTCAGCTGATTTCATGTATTCTGGTACTGCGGTGTCTGTATCGGTCAGAGGGAAGCTATCAGCTGCGATTCTCAAAACTGACCATGAAAAAAGCTTATCTGATGCAGATCTTTCAGGTGGGTGTTCCGGCGGGTATCCAGAGTACGGTTATTAACTTCTCCAATGCCCTGTTGCAGTCCTCGGTAAATTCCTTCGGTTCGATAGCTATGGCAGGGTACACGGCAGCCAACAATATCCTCGGATTCCTCTACGTATCCATCAATGCCGTAACACAGGCATGCATGAGCTTTACCAGTCAGAACTACGGTGTGGGAAAATACAAACGAATGGACAAAGTTCTGATCGACTGCCTGATCCTCTCGGTGATCGTAGGAGGTGTTCTCGGCTGTGGAGCCTATTTCGGCGGCTCCCCGATCCTCTCTATCTACACAGAGGATCCTGAAGTTATCAAAGCAGGCCTTGAGATCCTGTCCATTACAACTGTCCCCTACTTCCTCTGCGGAATCATGGATCTTTTTCCGGGTGCCCTGCGAGGCATGGGATCATCCACCGTACCCATGATACTGTCTGTCATAGGAACCGTAGGCACAAGAATCCTGTGGATCTTTGGAATATTCCCATTCCACAGAAGTCTCTACGTCCTCTTTATTTCCTATCCGGGTTCCTGGCTCATCACCATCATCATGCAGGTGATCTGCTATTACTTTGTGAGAAAAAAGACTTACGGACAGGCAGCTGTAAAAACGGCATAGCACCAGAAATGATATAGAAGATGAAAACAAAATAGAAAGATAAAACGAAAAGACAGCTCAGCAATGCATTATAAATGCAGCTGAACTGTCTTTTGCACTCATCCATACGGTTCGTCCGTGCAGCGATAATCATCTTGTGTAGAGACAATCTCCTCCGAATAGCTTCTTATAATTCACGGGCCAGGATTTCTTCTTTCCGCTCCAATAACGAATCATCCATCAAAAGCGCTTCCTCAACTGCCTCAAACCCAATCCGATCAATCATAACCGCAAACCTTTCTCCTGCGAGTCCTCTCTCACGGAACAGCAAAATCGCTTTCTCAATCACATCCATTGCCTCATCCTTAGAAGTAAACACCTTACTCAGTGCACGGCCATGAGAGATCTTCTTCCCCCAGCGACCGCCAACATAAATTTTAAACCCATACGTTCCATCTGTAATTGAATCAAATCTGCAGTTTCCCACACATCGCCCACAGTGAATACAGACATTCTCATCAATGTGTAATTTCTTATCCGATACTTTGGCAGCTCCCATGGGGCAAACTGCCTCAACACTACATTTCTTACATCCCTTACAAAGCTCTGCCTTAAAATGAGGAATCCGTTGCCCGATAATACCCAGATCATTCAGATTGGGTTTTACACAGTTGTTGGGACAACCGCCTACTGCAATTTTAAACTTATGAGGCAGCTTCACATCGTGATACCCCTCATAAAAACGCTTATGAATCTCTTCTGAAATCGCAAACGAATCCAGAAGTCCATACTGACAGGTGGTTCCTTTACAGGAAACTACGGGACGAACCTTAGCACCCGTACCACCGATGACCATACCGGCATCCTGGACAAACTCCTGAAACTCTTCCAGTTTCTCATAAGGAATGCCCTGTACTTCAACTGTCTGTCTCGTGGTAAAAGTCAGAATCCCGTTTCCAAACTTTTCTGCCGCATCTGCCATCGCCCGGTGCTGGGCAGCAGTAACTTTTCCATTTACTGTTAAAATACGGGCAGAAAAATTATCTGTCCCCTTATTATTCAAAAAACCAAGCCCTTTCAGTCTTTTTTCTTCTTCTTTTGAAAGTGTTAATGATGACATAGTCTGAGTTCTCCTTTTCCTAAAATCATGTAAATACAGTACAATATTATTTCAGCACATCCCGACCGGTTTTTGCAAACCGAACGATCATTTCCCGTGTCAGGCTGAAGTCTTCGTCTTCAATGATGATCTCCTTCCTGTCCATCCAGAGTCCGGTGGAAAGTTCGCTGCGATCAAGAGTGATGGAGGGATCACCGTCCAGCTCCGCGTAATAGCCGATCAGGAGATCCGACGCCATTCCCCAGGGCTGGGTTTTGTAATACCGCAGATTTTTCACTCTTACGCCTACTTCTTCATAAACCTCCCGCATTACTGTTTCCTCGGCGGTTTCCCCGATTTCAGTAAAACCGGCGATCAGCGCATAATTAGGATTATTCCGTCCGGCATATTTTGTCAGCAGGATTCTTTCCCCGTCGATCACTCCGACAATAATAGCCGGACAGATTTTCGGATAAATGGTATTTCCACATTGTGGGCAGGAGAGCATCCGTTCTTTATGGGAAGGATCCGGAACAACAGGAGTTCCGCAACGTCCGCAGAAGCGATTATTCCGGTACCAGTCATACAGATGAAAAGCCGTCATTGCAGCGAAAATCTGGTGTTTGGGCTTTCGACCGCGGATTTCCTGAAGAGAGTGGAATGTATAAGTTTCCGGACACTCCAGATCCGCATCCATCACGAGAAAACAGGAAGTCTGATCCAGAGAAAACAGCCAGATCAGAGAAGTGGTGGTGGAAAATTGTGAAGAAACATCTTCCCACAGTGGAAAACGGCAGGTATTTGATGAGAGATCTGCCAAAAGTTTTCGTTCACGGAAAGCAAAAATCAGATCTCCGTTCTGTGGAGATCGGGGTGTAAATTCATTATACAGATGATGTGGGGTAATATCCTGAATCATAAAAATCCTTTCTGAACCTGTTAAAGTACCTGGAAAAATACGGTATATTATGTGCATGACAATCTTCTGATACACGGACAAATACATATCTTATTATTTTACCATGGGATAAAAGCTGCTGTTTAAAACGAGTATACATGACTTGAAAGGAAAATACAACGTGAACTTGCGGTGAGTTGTGGGGTGGGTTATACTAGAGCGTGTCTGAAAAATCATTTCCACAAACTGGGACTCGCAGCTCACGAAAAGCCTTTTTCAAACACGCTCTAGAGTTAGTTACAAATGACGGAAATGAAAAAGCAGTATTATATGGAAATGACTGTAAAGGAGATAAGTGTAATGGAAAAATGTGATATATGTAACACTCATACAGAAAAGAAAACAGAACGAACGCAGGAAGAAATCACCATTTCCGGAAACCCGGCAAAACCACAGGGTGAGGATGGAGCAGCCATGTTGAAACGAATGAATGAGAGTCATTCACCGGTGACATGTTGGGCACTGGAGCACTGGAAGATTGCACCGGAAGAGGAGATTCTGGACATCGGCTGCGGTGGTGGTGCTACGTTAAAACGGATGGGTGAGAAGATAACGACAGGTCATCTGACGGGCGTAGATTATTCACCGGTGTCTGTGGAAACCTCGCTGAAAACAAATCGACAGGATGTGGAAAGCGGAAAGGTGAAAGTTCTGGAAGACTCCGTGGAAGCGCTGCCTTTTGCAGACGATAGATTTGACAAGATCATCACGGTAGAAAGTTTTTATTTCTGGCCCGATCCACAGGAAAATCTGAAAGAGGTACAGCGGGTTCTGAAAAAAGGAGGAACCTTTCTTCTGGTGGCAGATACCTATAACAAAGAAGGTCTGGACCCGAAGACACTGGAAAATATTTACCGTTTTCACCTCTTCACTCCGACTGCTGAAGAATTCAGGGAACTGTTTGAAAAAGCTGGTTTCACGGACATTCGGATCCACGTAAAAGAGGGCACGGACTGGATCTGTGTGGAAGGGAAAAAATGATATTATTTATATAAAGTTATATAGAAAGCAGAACTTTGCGTAAAGATTTTATGCGGGTTCTGCTTTTTAATACGCGAGCAACGAGTCAAAGTTTGTACTTGCACGAGACCCTGGAGACTGTCGCGATAACGAGAAAGTATATTCTTTGTTTTGAATAAATGTGTAGATTCTGTGTTTTCTATGTTTCTTTAAACTTCATTTAAGGTTTCTCCGATACAATCACATCCATAAGGAGGAACCGAGATGGCAAATCAGACAATTTTCAAACGATATGAATACAAATATCTGCTTACCGCAGATCAGAAAAAAGACCTGCTGGCTTATATGGAAACCTATATGAAATCGGATACATTCGGACGCAATACCATCTGTAACCTGTATTTTGATACGCCGGATTATCTTCTGATCCGAAGATCGATCGAAGGAAAGGTGTACAAAGAAAAGATCCGGCTGCGTACCTACGGACGGGCACAGGATGACAGCGAAGCCTTTATCGAGCTGAAAAAGAAATATAAAAAAGTGGTCTACAAACGGAGAGTACGGACTGAATATGCGGATGCGGTCCGATACCTCTGCCAGGGAGAGGATTCCATCGAACACAGCCAGATCCGGCGGGAACTAGATTATGCGATGCAGATGTATCAGGGAATTCGCCCGGCCGTGTATCTCTCCTATGAGCGGGAGGCTTTTTATGGAAAGGACGATCACGAACTTCGGATTACCTTTGACCAGAATATCCTCTGGCGTACCACACAGCTGGATCTTTCCGCACCGGTCTACGGACGGCCGCTGCTGGAAAAAAATCAGGCACTGATGGAGATCAAAGTCGGTCACGGCATGCCGCTGTGGCTGGTGCATTATCTCACAGAACATAAGATTTACCGGACTTCGTATTCCAAGTATGGCAATGCGTACCGGACAATACTGACAGAAAAAAATGAATCTAAAGGAGAACTGGAACATGTTTCATAATTTATTTGAAGGTATTTTTGACAGCAGCACAACAACGGTGATCCCGGTCAGTCAGTTTTTACTGTGCGTGGGAGTTTCCCTGGTGATCGGCGTGATCCTGGCGGCAGCGTATGCATACAAAACCCGTTATAATCCAGGCTTTGTCCGGACGCTTGCGATCCTTCCGGCAGTGGTCTGCGTGGTGATCATGATGGTCAATGGCAATGTAGGAACGGGTGTTGCCGTTGCCGGAGCATTTTCGCTGGTACGTTTCCGAAGCGTTCCGGGAAGTGCGAAAGATATCGGTGCCATCTTTATCGCGATGGGTGCAGGTCTGGTCAGTGGTATGGGGTATCTGGGATATGCCGTACTTTATACCGTGATCCTTGCACTGATCATGGCAGGATATGTACACCTGAACCTGTGGGAGAAAAAAGACAAACGGGAAAAAACGCTGACAATCACCATTCCGGAAGATCTGGATTATACGAGTGTATTTGACGATCTGTTTGATACATATACGGAAAAATGCGAACTTGCAAGAGTGAAGACGACGAATATGGGAAGTCTTTTCAAACTGACGTATCAGGTGACATTAAAAGACAGTAACCAGGAAAAAGAAATGATCGACGGACTCCGGTGCAGAAACGGTAATCTGGAGATCGTGATCAGCAACCAGGAAAATGTAACAGAAAATCTGTAATCACGATACAGAATCTATGTCAGAAAAGACAGGGGGAATCAACATGAAACGACAGCAGATGATGGCGGTGCTAATGGCAGCGGCACTGGGGATGACCGGATGCAGCACGGCGGCAACCGCGGATACAACAACAGAAAAGAGCAGCAGTACCACTGCTGTGGCAACGACAGATACGGCAGCAGATGCGACGGATGCACAGAATGCAGAGGATCTGGTGGATACGAACGATATGTTTTCTGACCGCGATCTGGATGGTAGTTATAAGGAGAACGAATGCGTGCAGATCACGTTGGATGATGAGACTTCCACATGTGAGGATAAAAATGTAACGATTGACGGTCAGACCGTAACGATCACCGGCGAGGGAACGTATCTGATCAGCGGCAGCCTCTCAGACGGCAGTCTGGTGGTGGATGTGGACGACAGTGAGAAGGTACAGCTGGTTCTGGATGGTGTGTCGATCACCAACAAAGAAGATGCGGCGATCCAGGTGACACAGGCTGATAAAGTATTTGTCACGCTGGCGGACGGAAGTGAGAATACACTGAGCTCTGAGTCGTTTTCTGACGATACTGACAGTAGCGTGGATGGTGCGATTTTCTCAAAAGAAGATTTGACACTCAATGGAAGCGGTAGTCTGACAGTAACATCGGCGGGGCATGGAATCGTGTCGAAGGATGATCTTGTGGTCACCGGTGGAACGTATGAGATTACTGCCGAAAAACAGGGAGTGTCCGGAAAGGACAGTGTCCGCATCGCAGATGGAACTTTTACAATCGAATCTGGAAAAGATGCGATTCACAGTGAAAACAGCGAGGATGAGAGCAAAGGATGGGTCTATCTGGCGGGGGGAACTTATACACTGACAGCAGACGGAGACGGCATCTCGGCTTCCGGTGTGCTGCAGATCGACGATGGAACGTATGACATCGCAGCCGGTGGTGGAAGCACCAATGCGACGAAAAAGAGCGACCGGCAGGGACCTGGCGGAGATTTCGGTCAGGGCGGCCCTGGAAAGTCGGATATGCAGCCACCGCAGGATGCGGGAGCAGCAAATGAGGAAAGCGGCGATATGCAGAACAGTGGAACGGACAGCAGTACGGAGGAAACCAGTAAGACTGCCAGTGTGAAAAAGACCGGAACGGAAGAAAGCAGTGCAAAGGCTAACAGTGAAGCTACTGGAAGCACAGCTTCCGAAAATACAGCTACCGGAAGTGAAACACAGAATAGCGGTACCGAAGACACCAGTGCTGAAGATACCAGTACCAAGGGAGTCAAGGCCGGTGGCGATCTGCTGGTAAAAGACGGAACCTTTACGATAGATTCCTGCGATGACAGTTTCCATACCAACGGCAATATGACCATCTGCGACGGAATTTACACACTCAGTACCGGAGATGACGGCATGCATGCGGATGAGGCAAATCAGGTATACGGCGGAGAAATTACGATCGAAACCTGTTATGAAGGAATCGAAGGACAGAATGTGGAGATCTCCGGTGGAACCATCGATATCACAGCCAGCGATGACGGACTGAATGCAGCCGGTGGAAACGACCAGAGTGGCATGGGCGGATTTGGCGGGGATATGTTCTCCGCAGACGAGGATTCCTGGATCACAATTTCCGGTGGAACTGTCACGATCGATGCCACCGGAGACGGAATTGACAGCAACGGGAATCTGACCGTCAGCGGAGGAACCATCTACGTTTCCGGTCCGAGTAATAACGGAAATGGTGCTCTGGATTACAATGGAACGGCAACGATCACCGGTGGAACGCTGGTGGCAGTTGGCATGAGCGGCATGGCACAGAACTTTGGTTCCGATTCCACGCAGGGATCGCTGATGGTGAACCTGACGGATAACCAGAGCGGGGAGATCACACTGGAAGATGGGGATGGCAATACGCTGTTAAGTTATACACCGGTACGTGAATATAATTCTGTGGTGATCAGCTGCGCAGAATTAAGCGATGGAAGTACCTATACGATCCACACCGGAGAGAACAGTCAGGAAGTAACCATGGACGGTCTGGTATACACCGACGGAGAAGCAGCCAATGCACCCGGACAGGGCGGCGGTCAGATGCCGCAGGGAGGTCCGATGGGAGAGAACAATGATAATTCTGACAATTCCGATGATTCCGACCGTCCGACCCCGCCGGATATGCAAAACGGGGAACGCCCGCAGGGTGACCCGCCACAGGGCAATCCGGGGGATTTGTCAAATGAGCAGACGAAGGAGGAGTCTGACGGTCAGAAATAGCAGAAGGGTTTACATAATTTCCAGAATAAGGAATCCGTATAGCAGATCAGGATTCCTGCTTCGCCTGCAGATCTGCCAGCATCTGTGAAACGGTAAGTCCCAGTACCGGGTGGCGTTTCCACGGAGCAATCTGTGCCAGCGGGATCAGAACGAAGTCACGAAGATGCATCTCCACATGAGGAATGATCAGATCGGGAGTGTCAAGAACCAGATCGTCGTACAGTAAAATATCCAGATCCAGCGTTCGTGGTCCCCAGTGGATCAGACGCTCCCGGTGGGCTTCCTGTTCGATCTCATGGAGGCGTTCGAGCAGTTCCTGCGGTGTCAGCAGTGTTTTCAGTGCCAGTGCACCATTTAAAAAGTCATCCTGTTCCACCCCACCATACGGTGCGGTTACGAGAAAATCAGACACTTTGAGTACCTGACAGTCCGAAGTCTGCTGTAGTTTTTCTACCGCTTCGTTCAGGTATTTTTCTTTGTCACCCATATTGGAGCCGAGCGCGATATAAGCGGTATGCCAGCCGCGGCTGATCTCCACCGATACGGTATCCAACGGCAGACCGATGGGTGCCCAGGGTTTTTTGATGGTAAGATCCACCTGAGAGACGGTGGGGTAGGAGAGCAGGATCGCTTTTGCCGTCTCTTCTGCCACGGTCTCCAGCAGTTTCCAGGTATTTTCTTCCACTATCTTTTTGATCAGATGGCTGACTTCACCGTAATGTACCGAATAAGAAAGCTCATCGGTGAGTCCGGCTTTTCGGGTGTCGGTATGCAAAACGGCGGAGAGCACAAACTTTTGTCCTAAAAAATTCTCTTCCGGAAATACCCCATGCTTTGCAAAGATTTCCAGATTCTCAATTCTTATTTTATCCATAAATTTCCTCCTAGCAGGACAGGATCGCTTTCGTCATCTGAATGATCCGGTGGTTTTCTTTGATATCGTGTACTCGGATAAAGGAGCATCCGCGGAGCATGCCGATCACGGTGGTGGCGAGAGTTCCTTCCACGCGCTGGTCAACCGGCAGATCCAGAGTGTTACCGATGACGGATTTTCTGGAAGTGCCGAGCAGGATCGGGAGTCCGAGTTCCTGTAACACATCTACATGATTGATGGCTTCCAGATTCTGCTCGTAAGTTTTTCCAAAGCCAACACCCGGATCCAGCATGATTTTCTCGTCCGGAACCCCTGCCTTGTGAGCGATAGCGACGCATTCCTTCATGTCAGATACCATTTCCTCCAGAAAGTTCTGATACTGCGCTTCGTTCCGGTTGTGCATCAGGCAGCAGGCCGCGTGATAACGGGCGGTTATCTCGGCGGTCTTATAGTCAAACTTGAAGCCCCAGATATCATTGACAAGATCAGCACCTGCCTGAAGAGCGGCTTCTGCAACATTTCCTTTATAAGTATCAATGGAAACCGGCACATCAAACCGTGCCTTGACAGCTTCGATGACCGGAGTAACTCTTGCGATTTCTTCCTCATCGGAGATGACGGTATGTCCCGGACGGGTGGATTCCCCGCCGATATCGATAATGTCAGCACCGTCCCGGATCATCTGCTCGGCGTGAGCGAGAGCAGCATCCATATGATTGAATTTTCCACCGTCGGAAAAAGAGTCGGGAGTCACGTTCAGGATTCCCATAATATAAGTTTCATTCTTTGTATCAAATTCACGATTACCAATTTTCATACGTATTTTCTCCTTTTGCGGTTTACATAAGTTATGTATTAATAACGAATCGTCAGATTCATCTTCTCCTCCGGCCAGTTGCATGCTGCACGGGCAGGACAGGAAAAGCAGTTACGCGACTGTTTGTCCGCCCGGTAGAGATAGCGGGAAAATAAGGGAGTTTCCGCAGTATCTTTTACCCGGTGGCTTCGGATCGCAGCAAGAATCGGTTCCTGCTCATTAAGAGAAAAATCACAGTCCGTAAGGATGAGTTCCGCCAATCTTGCCCCTGCCAGGTGGTGAGGAGTACCTTTTTCCATCTGTTCATAACGGCCGATATCGTGAAGAAGTCCGGCGGCGTAGATCATTTCCCTGGAAAAGCCAGCCTGATTTTCCAGATTATAAATATACATCAGCCGCGCCACATCCAGAAAATGCTCCATTGTATGCCGGCAGAATATCCGGTCTTTTTCTGCTTCCTGCAAAAGCGCAAACTGTTCCCGAAAGACGGGGTGAGATACAATCTGATCGATGCGTTTCATGGAAATTTGCTGTTCCATGGCAGATTAAGCCTTTACCATCTGTAAAAAGGTCTGCTGCAGGGAAAAATCTTCCGCAAAAGCCCCACGCACGATGGTGGTCACGGTCTTGCTGCCCGGTTTCTGGACACCGCGCATGGTCATACACATATGTTCTGCCTCGATCATGACCATCACACCTTTTGGCTGCAGATGTTCTTCGAGAGCGTCTGCAATTTGTGCGGTCATATTTTCCTGGATCTGGGGGCGTCTTGCATAGACTTCTACCGTGCGGGCCAGTTTGCTAAGACCAGCCACGCGCTGATCCGGGATATAAGCTACATGAGCTTTTCCGTAGAAGGGCAACAGATGATGTTCGCAGGTGGAATAAAAGGTGATATCTTTTTCCAGAACGATATTGTTATTGGTTGCGTGAAATTGTTTGGACAGATGCACACCGGCATCTTCATAGAGCCCGCCGTAGATCTGCTCGCACATTCTGGCGATACGGTCGGGTGTTTCGAGTAAACCTTCTCGATTTATGTCTTCGCCGATACCTTCCAGCATCAGACGAACGCCTTCTTTGATTTTTTCGTGATCCATCATGGTACAAAACCTCCTGTGTAAATAAAATGCTGTATGCTGAGAAACTTCCTGTAAAATCGGATATAGAAAGATTCTGAGCATAAAAAAATATGCATCAGGATGTTCTGCATAGATGTACAGAATAATAATATGTAAGAAAAAAACACCCTGATGTGAAGAAAATAAAGCTATTGAAAAATAACTATGAGTATATCCCTTCACAATCGGATGTTTATCATCTGGTTGTTGCAACGGGTGCGGTAACCATATCGTAAGTCCGATCCGCAGGCGAACCGACTTTTCGTTTCTGTGGCAACTCCCCATCCACAAAACACTTGACGCATGGAAACCTATTTTGCATAGTATTTCAATCGAAACAGCAGACACATAGGGTTTCTCTGCTGTTTGAAAGGATTATAGCACTCATGGAAAGAGGGTGCAAGAGAATACCGGAAAATATATGAAATTGTTGCGGTTCATTCCGTGGCCGGTAACATTGAATTATCATCTCCTTATTGGTTTACATAAGAACAAAACAGCGTAAGGAGAAAGTACCATGGCTATGTCTATGTATCCAGAAAATTTTTCACGTAAAACAGCGCCGCCCCAATTGCCGGTGTATACTGTCCGTGGGTGCCGGTAAGAAGCGAATCTTTCGTCAGAGGAAACGGTGTACGCTCATTGATCAGACCAAGCAGCCGATCCAGATCCTCCGGGAGAAAATAAGGTGCAAGATATCCGCTCAGGATCACCGGACAGTCGATCAGCAGGTTGAGATTACGGATGGCGAAAGCCAGATGATGCAGATAGTCCTGCCAGATGTCCTGTAAATGTTCCCCGGAGCTATCCGGATCCCGCAATTTCAGGAAAAATTCTTTAACTGGAAGTCCGCTGCGCAGTTCCAGCGCATTGGCGGAACAGAAGGTTTCCAGGCAGCCGCGATTTCCGCAGTAACAGACTGGACCATCCGGTTCCACACAGATATGTTCCAGAGAACCACTGTGCATGGAAAATCCCTGATGAACGCTGTGATTGGTGATTACCGCACCACCCAGATTCCGGTTTAACAAAAAGACGAGTGCACTGTCCAGTTCCGGATGATTCCAGAGTTCCAGATCCGCGGCCGCCTTGGAATCGTGCACCAGATGACACGGAAAAGGGAGGCGGGAAGCAAAATCAGAAAGCTGCATCCGTGTATTTCCCATAATGGCACCGTAAGTCACGGACGAGCCATCGGGGGAGATGATTCCCTGTGTGGCGATGGAGATTCCAGAGATTTTTTCCACCGGATACTGATTTTTTTCAATAAAATGAAGCACTTCACCGGCAAATACGTCGTAATATTCCGGCGTGTCTTCGTATGCAAGTGAAATCGTCTCCATTGCAACGGTCTCTCCGTACAGATCCACCGCAATGAGATGAAACATGTTTTTTAAAATCCCGATCCCGATGGCAATTTTCAGATCCGGTACGATCCGTATGATCTGCGCTTTTCGTCCTCCGGTGGAGGCAAAATATCCGTTTCGCTCGATCAGTCCTTCTTTTTCCAGCGTGGTCAGATTCTGGCTGACCGTAGAAAGCCCCATGTTCAGATCCTGTACGATCTGAAATTTGGAAGTCTCCCGCTGGCGGTAGATGTATTGATAGACGGTATGTTTGTTGATTTGTTTTAACGTGAGAGTTGTCACACTTTTTTTGTCCATAATGGCGGCCGCTCCTTTATTGCTCCGGGCAAAATACCTTTTGCCTCCAACATCTTACTTATGATTGTAATACAACCAAAAGAAAAAAGCAACGGAGGGAGCAGTAGCAATCTGTCAGAAAGTATGATATATTTGCAGTAATTGAAAGAATTATTTCTGCGGTGTGTTGCATTGCTCTACAAAGGATCTTTCGCGTGCGGTAAGTTCCACCCAGGCGGGGCGGTAGCCGCAGGTGATGGCATTTTTCACGGAACGGATATTGGACCAGGCAGCGCAGTAAAACGGAACTTTGCCAAGTGCTAAGATTTCCTCGGTCAGCCGGGAAGTCAGTGCGGCGGCGATCCCCTGTCTCCGGTATTCCGGCAGGACATCGATCCCGATCTGGTACATGGTTTCACAGTCCGCAGACGCCCCGGCAAGACCAATCAGGGTATCCCCGTCGTAAGCACCGACACACAGGACATCTTTTTCTTTTCGGTCTGCACAGAGCGCATTGCTCCACTGCGGCAGATAGAGAGACTGAAAATCCTGCGGATGCAGTAGGCGGATCTCGTATTTACACGGGTGGGTTCCCAGGCTGGTAAGATCCGGCAGAAAATATTCTGCCATAAAGCAGATCTGCAGCCCGTAAGGAGCCAGTTTTTCTTCCAGCACCTGCATATTCGGTGTCTCAAAACAGTGTTCTGTCGGATAGGTATCGATGTAGTCCTTAACGGTATCTCGCAGATCTTCTCGCACCTGTGCCACAATATTATTTCCATAGGAAACCAGATCACAGGCAAATGGCAGTGGGAGATAAGCACGTGCGGAAGGATGTTTTCGCGATGTAGTAACCAGATTTTCACTTTGCAGAAAATCTTCCGGCTTGCAATTGCAGTCAATTGCCGACTGTTGCAGGGCGATTTGCAGGAGTTCTTGATTGGTCATAGGTGTGTTCTCCATTTCGTTTTATATTTGCTTTTAATTATACCGGGAAGCTGTGGAAATACAACATTGTGAGTGAAAAACTTTGGAAATAATTATGGAAGAGGGGGATAATTATGATAGAGGTATTATTTGCGGAAAGCGAAGCCGCGTCCATGAAAGCCGGGAAAAAGAAACCTCTGAAGAGAGAACCTGCGGGAGGGATCGAGGGAACGCCCGAAGAAGTGATCTGCCTTGGATTTCTGCTGGATATCGGTGGCATCCGGGAAAATGTAGACAGTGCATATCGGAAAACGCTGATCCACGATCTGTATACGCAGGAAGCATGGGGAAAGAATCCGGAAGTAGATGCAGAATTCTGGAATCTGGCAGATGTATATGTACGGGAACTGCAACGACTGAAGAACTATCTGGAAGAAGGAGAAACAATCCGGATCTGGTACAGTGATGCCCCCTATTCAGTGTGCGGTTTCTATCATGTATGCAGCATCCTTTCGGAAGCTAACAATCAGATTCGGGTTGTGAAATTACCGGAACATATCGTTCGTGGAAGCGAGATCATTTCGTACCAGCACTGGGGTGAAGTTGCGGCGGAGGAATTTGCCGGATTTTTGCGGTATGAAAGAGAACTGTCCAGAGAAGAAGTAAGAATGTATCGGACTTTATGGATGGAATTGCAGGAAGACAATATGCCTCTTCGTGCGGTTATCAATGGAAAGGTTATGGGAGTCGGGGAGGAGTTTTACGATTTCCTGATCTGGAAAGAACTTTCCCCAAAACCGATAAAAGAAGCAAGGCTGATCGGAAATATCCTAGGAAAATATCCGATCAGTATCGGTGACTGGTGGTATGCAAAGAGAATCCAGCAGTTCATAGAGCAGGGAAACATCAAGGTGATGGAGGATTCGGAAAACAGTTATGCGAGATTGATCTGTCGGATCTAGTACATCATAAATTACGATAGAAGGAGAGAAAGAACATGAAGATAAAAACAGTTGCAGTTCTTGGTGCGGGAGCAGTTGGATCGTATGTGATATGGGGACTTTCCAATCGGAAAGATATCCGGCTGGGTGTGATAGCAGAGGGAGAACGCGCCGAAAGACTGAAAAAAGGATGCATCATTAACGGCGTCACCTATCACCCGGAAGTATGGACCCCACAGGAAGCTAATGGAACGGATCTGTTACTTGTGGCTTTAAAGTACGGGGCATTGCCGGGTGCATTGGAGAGCATCCGCACGATCACCGGAGAACATACGACCGTTATGAGTCTTATGAACGGTGTGGACAGTGAAGAAATTATCGCGAAAGAGATCGGAGTTGCTCATATGTTGCATGCTGTGATTAAAGTAGCCTCTCATAAAGAAGGAAACGGATATTGTTTCAACCCGGAAACGACGATCGGAATTATTTTCGGTGAAGTGACTGCGCCGTATCAGAGCGAACGTGTGCAGGCGATAGAGGATCTTTTTGCAGATACCGGGTTGCATTACCGCGCCACAGAATATATCAAAGAAGAAATGTGGTGCAAATTCCGTCTGAATGTCTGCAACAATCTCCCACAGGCAGTTCTCGGCGCAGGCGTAGGCTGCTATCGGGACAGTGTGCATATGAAAGAAATCAGTAACAAACTCCGGGAGGAACTGGAGGCGATTGCAGCAGCAAAAGGAATCGACATCCGTAAGGCAGATGATTCATCCAGTCACGGAAGCGCCGTTCCGCCATCCGCAAGATATTCCACGTTGCAGGATCTGGATGCAGGACGCCACACAGAAATCGACATGTTCTCAGGCGCGCTGATCCGTATGGGCAAAGAACTGGGAATCCCGACACCATATAACGAATACACATATCACATCATAAAAGCTATGGAAGAAAAAAATGACGGGAAATTTGATTATCAGAAGGATGATGAAAGCGCGACCTGCTCACGATAATAGGGGATTGCATATCTGCGTGACATAGACAGCAGGTATGGGGCTTTTTAAGGAGAACAATGTTTATGATTAGAGCATTACAGGAAGCGGATATAGACAGAGTCGCTGAGATCTGGTTAGACAGCAATCTGAAAGCACATCATTTTATTCCGGCGCAATACTGGAAAAGTAATTTTGAAGCAGTGAAAGAAATGCTGTCACAGGCGGAAGTCTACGTATACGAGGACGACCGGAACATACAGGGATTTACTGGATTAAATGACGAGTATATCGAAGGGATTTTTGTCTCCGATGAGATGCAGTCGCAGGGGATCGGAAAAATGCTGCTGGATTATGTGAAAAGTAAAAAAGCAAAACTACTTTTAAACGTATATCAGAAGAATATACGGGCTATTAATTTTTATCGAAGAGAAGGCTTCCAAATTCAATGCGAAGGTTTGGATAAACTTACCGGTGAAAAAAATTATGTGATGATCTGGCAGCGGAATTTCAGAGAGGAAGAACGATGAAATCTATGACAAAAGAAGAAATCATTACAGAATTGAAAGCTGCAATAAAACCGGAAGAGGAGTATTTTATAGAGGATGATTTGATAGACGCTATCAACCAATATCCAGAACCTTTTGAACTGGTGGAACCAATATTAGAAATTATAGCTACCAATCCACAGGTTGATTTTGGTATGCCAGGGGATCTGGTTCATTTTGTGGAGCAGTTTTATAAACACGGATATGAAGAATTACTGATTGCTTCAGTAAGAAACCATCCAACACCACACAATATCTGGATGGTGCACCGCTGCTATAATGATACGGAAAATCCGAAACGTGAAAAATTCGCTGAACTTATAAAAGAGTTGAAAAATGACAGATTGGTTTCTTCGGAGATTAAAAACAGTATTGATGAATTTGATTGGGAATAGAAAAAAAGACATACGTATTGCTCTATCAGGCAATCCTTACTTTCTTTCGTGAGTATACAATGCCGCTACTTGATAAGTTGAAGGATGAGAGCGATTATCTGACACGATTTGAAAAGAAAGATCCACGAATTATATGGGATAATAATCAATATTTATATGTTACAAGCGCGTATATGAATGAACAAAAGTATGAAAAAGCAAAGCAGATAATGGAAAATCGGTTTGGAAAACCGGGGTTGCGGAGGCAATATGCAGATGCTTTTTCGTTTGTTGAAAATAGCTGCAAACAGGAAATACCGACCTTGTGATTACCAGCGGAATCAAGTATAATAAATATTATAAAATCTTGACGGGGAGGAATTTGCATGGGTAGTTATCTGAATCCTGGGAATAAGGGTTTTCAAGAAAGTCTGAATTCGGAAATATATGTGGATAAGACTGGTTTGATTGAAAAAACCAATGAGGTTCTTGATACCCGTCAGAAATTTCTGTGTGTCAGCCGCCCGCGACGGTTTGGAAAGTCGATGGCTGCGGATATGCTGGCTGCTTACTATGAGCGTGGAGAAGATTCTGCTGAACTGTTTGAAAGGTTAAAAATCAGTAAAGCGGAGTCTTATGAAAAAAATCGGAATCAATATGATGTTATCAAAGTAAATATGCAGGAATTTCTCAGCATGACACACAGTATGGATGAGATGTTGTCCATGTTGCAGAAGTATCTGATCTTTGATCTGACAGATCATTTTGAAAATGTCCGTTTCCGTGATGAAAATAATCTGATTCAGGTGATGAAGGATATTTACAGTAAGACGAAACATTCGTTTGTTATCCTGATCGATGAATGGGATTGTTTGTTTCGGGAGTATCAGCAGGATCAGGAAGCACAGAAAAAATATCTGGACTTCCTGCGGGCATGGCTCAAGGATAAAGATTATGTCGCTCTGGCCTATATGACTGGTATTCTGCCAATCAAGAAATATGGTTCTCATTCGGCATTAAATATGTTTACAGAATACTCCATGACAGATCCCGGTGAGTTGGCAGAATATTTTGGCTTTACTGAACAGGAAGTGTCGATTCTCTGTGGAAAATATGGAATGAATTTTGAAGAAGCAAAAACATGGTATGATGGCTATCGATTAATTGCCCATCGACAGACAGGAAATGAATGTTATTCCATGTACAGCCCCAAATCGGTTGTAGAAGCCATGTTGCGTCATAAGTTCGGAACCTACTGGAACCAGACGGAGACATATGAAGCACTAAAAATCTATATTCAGATGGATATGGACGGCTTAAAGGACTCCGTGGTTCGCATGCTTGCGGGAGAATCTGTCCCCATTAATGTCGGAACATTCAGCAACGATATGACTACCTTTGCAACGAAAGACGATGTGCTGACTCTGCTGGTGCATCTGGGATATCTGACCTATGACAGTGTAGATGGAACCGTAAGTATACCAAATAAAGAGGTTTCCCAGGAATATGTAAATGCCATCAGCACCATGAACTGGCATGGCGTGGCAGAGTCCGTGGAATCTTCCCGTAAATTACTGGAAGCACTGTGGAACATGGATGCAGATGCGGTTGCAGAGGGAATCGAGAAGGCACATGAGGAAATTTCCATGCAGGTGGAGCGATAGAGCAGATCAAAGAAAAACAGTATGGAAATGCGTTGAAAGAGTATCAGGGGAATTTGTTGCTTGTAGGAATCAATTATAATAAGACAACCAAGAAACATGAATGTGTGATGGAAATGATGAAAAAATAAACAGAAGTCTCATGTCTGTGCCGTAAAGGAGGCAGATATGAGATTTTTTGACAAAAGTCAGGAAAATACGATACGGATAATATGGAATTTATAAAAGGAGTGAATACAAATGAATTTTATAGAGCAGGCGTTAAAAGATCTTACGAATGGTGAAGCGTTTGTTCAGGCTATGGCAGATATTTATGAACATCCAGAGGTAAGAGAAACACTGAAAAATTATCCATTGTGGATCAGAAATATTATAGCAGTCATTGATTATGACACAGAACTAACTATGGACGGACTGGACGCTAAATCTTACGAGGATACGATTGCTGCCCTGACGGATATGGGGTTAGCAGTTGAAGCAGAGGCTTTAATGCCTCTGGAAGGAAATACATCACAAGAAGTGCTGGACAGTTGTTATGAAAAAATTGCGTTGAACAATAATTATGAAGACTTCTGGAACAAGATATATTCGTATGCTGATGAAAATATGAAGCACTAAATATCAGATAGTAGAAAGCGAGGATAGAATAATGGCAACAAGAAAGCAGATCACAAATGACTGGCAGCAGCTTTTTCCGGAATTAAAAAAGACCGGCTTGCTTTCACTGGATAATAGACTAGGTCCGCTGATAACAGGGATTTATATAAAAGTGGTTAGAAATACATACTATACACCAGTTGCTTATGTACATAATTTATGCAGTGAAGAGTCTGGCATCATAACATCATTAGAGTGTACCAGTGAAACAATAGCGTTAGAAAAACATGAAGAAAGATATATATTTTCGGCAGAACGATTAAAAAATAAATTGTTGATTCCACTTGAAGGTGATGTTCCAATAGATAAAATTATAGAAGGATATAAACTCTTTTTAAGTAATCCAAAAAGAAAATCGTTTGAAGAATACAAAGATATTGCACTGGTGTGTGGGTGGTATGGAGAAAAGAAAAAACTTGATGATATCCTCAAATATATTTGGGAAAATGTGCAAAAGGATAAAGACCATCCATTTTTTCGAAATGAAGACAGAGGCGTAGATGGGTGGTATGAAAAAATATGTGAAGAGTCATGTGATTATAAAAAAATTCATGAAATATGTGAGAAAGAGATAAAAAAACATAAAGTAGAAAAGTTGCCATATAGAAATATTATTTAACACTCCAAGATAGTAGTTTGGTGTTAAAAAGTGATAGAATCATGATAAAATCTCTCGCAACCACAAAATTGCGTAATAGTTGGTAGCGCAACGCGGGGAAAATCCGTATGATGGAGGTACAAAATCAGAAAGGAGAGTGTTCCAATGAAATTGAATTTTATTTTCGTCCTGATCAACATCTGCTTATGGATCTTTCTTGTGGCGGTAGCGGGGTATGTGGTTTATCTGGGGATCAAGGCGCTCAAAAAATACACAAGGTCGGTGCCGGTGAGAAAGGAAAAGGCGGAACATGCAAAAACGCTTGGGGAGATTTTGAAACAGCATCGGTTGAACTGCAAAATGACGCAGGAATTTGTTGCAGAAACATTAGGTGTCAGCCGACAGGCGGTTTCCAAGTGGGAAAGCGGAGCCTCTGCTTCTAGCACGACGAATCTGATGGCACTGGCGAAATTGTTTGGTGTTTCGGCGGAAGAACTTCTGAAGGAAACACAGAAAAATTAAAAGGTTACTGTTCACTGGTAATATCCCGCGAGGCGTTTTTTGTGAGCGAAGGTCACAGAAAACCCGAGACATACCGCGCGAATTTATGCGATCAGCATAAATTCTGTGCATCGCGCAGCGTGTTACCGGGCACGGAGTGAACAGTAATATTAAGAAAAAAATAAAAAGAACAGGCATGTGTCTGGCGTTGAGATTCACAGGAATCTGTACTATAATAGGTATCAGAAAAAAACGATGAAAATGGGCCAAAGGAGGATTTTATCATGAACAATGAAGTATTGAAAGCAATGAAAACCCGCAGAAGCATCCGCAAATATAAACCGGAGCAGATCACAGACGAACAGCTGGATGCGATCCTGGAAGCCGGAACCTATGCGGCTACCGGAATGGGAAAACAGTCTCCGGTGATCGTGGTAGTGCAGAAACCGGAACTGATCGCAAAACTTTCGAAGATGAACGCGGCTGTGATGGGAAGCAGCAATGATCCGTTTTACGGTGCACCGACGGTTCTGATCGTACTCGCAGATCCGGAGATCGGAACCTATCATGAGGACGGTTCTTTGGTTATGGGCAATCTGATGCTGGCAGCTCATGCTGTAGGTGTGGATTCCTGCTGGATCCACCGGGCAAAAGAAGAATTTGAGAGTGCAGAGGGAAAAGAACTCTTAAAAGAGTGGGGACTTCCGGAAAATTTGGTCGGCATCGGACACTGCATCCTTGGATATCGTGACTGTGAATACCCGGAAGCAAAGAAAAGAAAAGCGGACTATATCGTCAGAGTATAGGAAGACCGAAGGTGATTTTAAATGTATTTTGACTCGTAACTGCTCCGAACATGAACAGGCAGTGCGAAAATAAAAAGATAAGAAAAACAGAAAACGGGTTGTGTCCTGAAGCGGGCAGAAACGGGAGAGTTTATATAGAATGTTTCCGTGTGCCACAAAAGGTATACAGCCCGTTTTATAAAAGTTCAAACCAGGAATCTTCCTGATGACCTATCCATGGGAAGATTTAGAAAACGAGGAATCTATGTATCGAATTATGATTGTGGAAGATGACGAAGTAATTGCCGGTGCGATCCGGCAACACCTGGTTTCGTGGGGCATGGATGCATTCTGTGTGCAGGATTTTTCCGATGTTCTGACAGAATTTGCCGCAACCAGTCCGCAACTGGTGCTGATGGACATTCATCTTCCCTTCTTTAACGGTTATCACTGGTGCCAGGAGATCCGAAAAGTGTCGAAAGTACCGGTGCTTTTCCTTTCTTCCGCTTCTGATAATATGAGCATCATCATGGCAGTCAACATGGGTGGCGATGATTTTGTTGCAAAACCATTTGACCTGAATGTGCTTACTGCCAAGGTACAGGCACTGCTTCGAAGAACCTACGAATTTGCCGGAGCCACGAATCTGCTGGAGCACAACGGAGCGATCTTGGATAAAGAAAACGGGATTCTGACGTATCAGGGAGAAAAGATCGAACTTACGAAAAATGAGTGGCGGATCCTGCAGGTCTTAATGGAACACAAGGAAAAAGTGGTGAGCAGAGACACACTGATGATGCGGTTGTGGGAATCGGACAGCTTTATCGATGACAATACACTGACCGTGAATGTGACGAGACTTCGAAGAAAACTGGAAGAAATCGGACTTTCGGATTATATTCAGACGAAAAAAGGTGTGGGATATCTGTTGACATAATATGGGATTTAGCATATGGTTCAGGAGATTTTCGCAGTGTTACTTTTTTGAAAAGATTGTGAGAGCAAGGAGTAGAGAAACGGAGAAGAACGATGCAGGAAAAGGGAAGAAAAAAGAATCAGGAAAAAAGAATTATCCTTGCATTTTTGCGGGAACAGGCGGGGATCCTTCTCTGGGTGGCGTTTTTTATCGGAATTTTTTGGCTTTTGTGTTTCCTGGAAGATATTCCACAGGATGTCACCATTTACACCCTGCAACTTGCCTTCTTCAGTGGTATCGCAGTATTACTCTTTCGTTTCGTCCGCTATCGGAAGCGCTGTAAGACACTGGAACTGCTGACAACGGATCCCAGAGAGAAAATAGATGCATTCCCGAAACCGGACACTTTGCCGGAAGAACTGTACCGGCAGATCATTGAGCAGTATGAACAGGAATTGCGAAAAGAACAACAGCAGATGGATGACAGATACCGGGAAATGGTGGAGTATTATACGATGTGGACGCACCAGATCAAAACGCCGATTGCCGCCATGCGCCTCTTGTTGCAGGAAGAAGAAACGCCGGTTTCGAGAGAAATGCAGGGGGAACTTTTTCAGGTGGAACAGTATGTGCAGATGGCATTACAGTATCTGCGGATGGAAAAGATGAACACGGATCTGGTATTTGAAAGACAGGAACTTGATCCGCTGATCCATCAGGCAGTACGAAAATACGCACAGCTGTTTATCCGTCGAAAAATCTCTCTGCAATATGAGGATGTCCACTGTGAGGTGCTCACCGATGAAAAATGGCTGGAATTTGTCCTCGAACAGATTCTCTCGAACGCCCTGAAATACACCAGGCAGGGAAAGATAAAAATTTATATGGATCCACAAAGCCCGAAGACACTGGTGATCGAAGATACCGGTATCGGGATAGCACCGGAAGATCTTCCGCGGATCTTTGAGCGTGGGTATACCGGCTACAACGGTCGTGCGGATAAACGCTCCACCGGTATCGGCCTGTATCTGTGCAAACAGATCATGGACCGGCTTTCCCACACGATCCGGATCGAATCGGAGATGGGTGTGGGAACCCGGGTGTATCTGGGGCTGGATACGGTGGAATTGTAGAAGCGCCGGAAACGAAAATCAGAGCATGTCAGAGAAACGAATCAGAAAAGATCGGGCGCGATAAACTGTGAATTTTGCCGGGAACCTTACACGAATGTAAGGTTCCCGGTATTTTGTAAGCAGAGGTTAAGGCAGCCGGAAGGATGGATTGTTATAATAAACCTGTAAATAAGAACAGAACCGGCAGATTCCCGTAAAGGAATAGAAAATACCGGATTTCGGAAAAAAGAGTACAGAAAGGACAGAAAACGAATGACAATTCTGGAAGTAGAACATCTGAAAAAAACATATACTACTCGACTGGGAAGCAATCGGGTGGAAGCGTTACGGGACGTTACTTTCAATGTGGAACAGGGCGAATTTGTGGCAATCATGGGAGAGTCCGGAAGCGGTAAGACCACACTGCTTAATCTCCTGGCGGCACTTGATAAACCGACCGGTGGTCAGATCCGGTTAAATGGAAAAAATCTGGGAGATCTGAAAGAAAAAGAGATCGCGGCATTCCGAAGAGAAAATCTGGGATTTGTCTTTCAGGATTTTAACCTGCTGGATACCTTTTCACTGAAAGATAATATTTTTCTTCCGTTGGTACTGGAAGGAAAACATTACCGGGAAATGAAACAAAAAGCAGATCCTATTGCCAAAAAACTGGGAATCAGTAATTTGCTGGAAAAATATCCGTATGAAGTGTCCGGTGGACAAAAACAGCGTGCTGCGGTGGCAAGGGCACTGATCACCAGCCCTCAGCTGGTACTGGCGGATGAGCCCAGTGGGGCTCTGGATTCCCATGCGGCAGATGCACTGATGCAGCTGTTTGAGGAAATCAATCAGGAGGGACAGACCATTGTGATGGTCACTCACAGCGTGAAGGCGGCCTGTGCTGCAAAACGGGTACTTTTTATCAAAGACGGAGAAGTTTTTCACCAGCTGTACCGGGGAAATTTGGGACGGGATGGGATGTATCAGAAGATCTCGGATACGCTGACTATTATTGCGACAGGTGGTGAGCGTCATGAATAGTCTGCTGTATGCAAAACTTGCAAAAACAAATCTCAGTAAGAACAGACAAAATATTCTGCCTTATCTGTTGTCCTGTATCGGTACTGTAATCATGTTTTATATTATGAGTACACTGGCAGTGAGCGATGGATTTAAAAAAATGATAGGAGAAGCCGCGATTCAGGAAGTGATGCAGTTTGGAGTATACATTATCGGTCTCTTTGCTGTGATTTTTCTGATTTACAGTAACAGTTTTCTGACAAAACGAAGAAAAAAAGAATTTGGACTGTTTCAGATCCTTGGCATGGAAAAGAAACATCTTGCAAAGGTTCTGTTTTTTGAAAGCCTGTATTTGTGGATCCTGTCGGTCGGAGCTGGGATTCTGCTGGGAATCCTGTGTTACAAGCTGCTGTTCCTGGTGCTGTTAAAACTGACCCGGCTTCAGGGAACGATTCATTTTGCTTTTAACTGGAAGGCATTAGGAAACACGGTGGTTTTATTTGCCGTGATTTTTCTGATCAACTATCTGAAAAGCCTCCAACAGATCCACGCGGCTCAGCCGATAGAACTGCTTCATGGTGAACAGGAGGGAGAGCGAGAGCCGAAAACAAAGCTTCTTACTGCATTGATCGGACTGATCTGTCTGGGGCTTGGGTATTATCTGGCACTGACCTGTCAGAATCCCATGGAGGCTCTGGGCAAGTTTTTTGGTGCGGTACTTCTGGTTATGGCGGGAACCTACTGTCTGTTTTCGGCAGGTAGTATCGCACTGCTGAAACTGTTAAAAAGTAACAAAAGATATTATTACCAGACGAGACACTTCACCAGTATCTCCGGAATGTTATACCGGATGAAACAGAATGCGATGGGACTTGCCAATATCTGTATCCTGTCTACCGGTGTGCTTCTGGTAATCTCTACTACCAGTTGTCTGTGGTTTGGCATGCAGGAAATTATCCAGACAAGATTTCCCCATCAGATAGCGGTGGAAGTCAACGACACTCTTATGTCGGCCAATGGTGACGGTAGTGCGCTGACAAAAGAAGAAATCAGTTCTGTGCGGGAACAGATTAACAACTATCTGGAGGAGCAGCAGGTGTCAAAACGATTTGAACGGGATGAAACCTACTGGTTAGCAATGGCAGAAAACAAAGAAAACTGGGTAGGACTGACGCAGGAACTGAAAGGGTTTGAGGACGGTCTCAGCCTGATCGAATTCATGGAAGCTTCGGAATATGAACGAATGACAGGAAAATCTGCAGATCTGCAACCGGGTCAGGTGCTTGTATTTACCAGAAAAGAGAAACCATACAAATATGATACGATACAGTTCGGAGATTCGATCAGCTGTGAGGTAAAACATACGGAAAATATACAGGAAGATACGGTGGAAACCACGAATGTAATGTATGATACCAGAATTATCGTATTTGCAGACGAAGAAGAAGCACGGGCAGCATATGTGGCAGTGACCGGAAGAACACCTGCCGGATACAGCTGGAAGTATCAGATAGATCTGATTGGGGATACGAAGCTGGAGACGCGGATTGGACAGGAAATTGAGAAGATTGTGAACCAGGCGCAATGTGACGGTTATGTGGAAGTACGGGAAAACAACAAAGACAGCCTTTATCAGTTTTACGGCTCCATCATGTTCCTTGGGATTTTTGTCGGTACTTTGTTCCTGATGGGTGCAGTGATGATTATTTACTACAAACAGATTTCAGAAGGTTTTGATGACCGGAAGCGTTTTCAGATCATGCAGAAGGTGGGTATGAGCCGTCAGGAAGTCCGCCAGACCATCCGTGCACAGGTTGTTACCGTATTTTTCCTGCCGCTTGCAGTGGCTATTCTGCACACCGTGGTGGCATTTCCGGTGACGAGACAGCTGATGACGATGATGAATTTCCCGGACAGCGGTATTTTTCTGGTAGCTACGGCAGTGACGATTGTGGCGTTCGCTATGGTGTACCTGATCGTGTATACAATCACGGCAAGGGCATATTATAAGATTGTGGAATAACCGGAAATATTCTGTAGAAAAGTAAAACAATCTTTTTGCGTTTTTTTCTGTTAGTCGTGACTTTATCCGGTAAGCGTGGTAAAATAACAAGTATTCTGTGGGTGAGGAGTCCCGCAGGGCATTTTGAGAGAAAATGTCGGAAAAGTTAAAAGAAAGAGAGTGGAAAAAGACGCAGATGAATAAGAAAAGAAGCGCATTTTCAGGGAAAATCGGCTATGTCCTGTCGGCGGCCGGTGCGTCTGTCGGACTGGGAAATATCTGGAGATTCCCGTATCTGGCGGCAAAGTACGGAGGAGGAATCTTTCTGCTGGTGTATATCATACTGGCACTGACCTTCGGATATACGATGATCGTTGCGGAGTCTGCCCTTGGACGTATGACAAGAAAAAGTCCGGTGGGGGCATTTCGAAGTTTTGCAAAGGGAAAGAAGGTCGGCTGGCTCAGTTTCGGCGGATGGATCAACGCGATCATTCCGGTACTGATCGTGCCGTATTATTCCGTAATCGGAGGCTGGGTAGTCAAATATCTGTTTGAGTATATCAGAGGAAATGGAAACAAACTGGCAGAAGACGGATACTTCTCAGGTTTTATCTCCAACGGAGGAGCTACAGAAATCTGTTTTGTGATCTTCTGCATGTTCACCCTGGTGATCATCTATGCAGGGGTACAGAATGGTATCGAACGTGTGTCAAAGATCATGATGCCGATTCTGATCATTCTGTCCGTGATCATCGCAATTTATTCGGTCACAAGACCGGGAGCCATCGAAGGTGTGAAATATTTCCTCGTACCGAATGTGAAAAATTTCTCATGGATGACGGTAGTGGCAGCCATGGGACAGATGTTCTATTCCCTGTCCATCGCCATGGGTATCCTGATAACTTTCGGTTCTTATATGAGAAAAGATACCTCGATTGAAGATTCTACAAGAAACGTGGAAATATTTGACACCGCCATCGCGATGATGGCAGGTCTGATGATCATCCCGGCGGTCTTCGCATTCTCCGGCGGTGATCCGGATACCCTGCAGGCAGGTCCGTCCCTGATGTTTATCACGATCCCGAAAGTATTCGCCAACATGGGATTCGGAACCGCAGTCGGTATCCTGTTCTTCGTGCTGGTTCTGTTCGCGGCAGTGACAAGTTCTATCGCCCTGACAGAAAGTGCGGTATCTACTTTCGAGGACGAACTTGGCTGGGGGAGAAAGAAAGCCACCATTCTGACCGGTGTGATCATGATCGCCCTGGGAACCCTGTCCTGTCTGGGATATGGTCCTCTGGACTTTGTAAAGATCATCGGTATGCAGTTTTTGGATTTCTTTGACTTCCTGACCAACTCTGTAATGATGCCGATCGCGGCCCTGATGACCAGCCTCCTGGTATCCCGTGTGATCGGTGTGGACAAGATCGAAGAAGAGATCCGCCACGGCGAGAGTGCTTTCCGAAGAAAGAAAATCTTCGTAGTCATGATCAAATATCTGTGCCCGATCTTTGCTCTGATCATTCTGGCAAGCTCCGTGGCCAATGCATTTGGATGGATAGCTATGTAAAAATGGATGAATGAAAAAGCGAAAAGTCGTTGTTCTCAGTATTCTTTTGAGAACAGCGGCTTTTTACTTGTGCGCCTAGCGGCGCACGTTTCTAACGGGTTAAAGTCCCGAATCCACCCGGTAGTGGGAAGGATATA
>CAKRLG010000013.1 GCA_934359255.1 uncultured Ruminococcus sp. | reverse complement strand
TCCAGAGGAATGTAGAAAACCACGCCGCTGATGAAGCGGCGTTCGTTTATTCACAGGCGTATGGTTTGACGTTTACCTTCCATGCTAATGTCTGATGTGAACTTAAAGTCCTACTCAGACACATCTTACCACAACGAGGAACTAAAGTCATTAACCCGTTATCGTTTTGATAAGGTAAAAGAACGTGCAAAGCTGAAAACTTCCATTTCCAGACTTGTCTGTATTCTTTTTTCTGAATTGGAAAAGCTGGTTCCTCAACTTCATATGGCATCTGTTTATGCAATGCTCTCTGAATTTCCCGGTGCAAAACAAGTAGCCAGTGCTCACCTTACCAGACTTACCAATCTACTTTCTGAATCCTCAAAAGGTCATTACGTCAAGGAAACAGCAATCACATTTAGAGATGCTGCAAGAGCTTCTATCGGCTCATATATGCCTGCGAAATCACTTGAACTAAAACACACCATCAAGTTGATTCAGGAACTTGATTCCGAGATTGACGAAATCGAAAATGAAATCAAAATCATCATGGATAAAATCAACTCCCCGATTCTCAGTATTCCTGGAATCAGTTATCGCATGGGAGCCATGATCATTGCCGAAATTGGTGATTTCAGTCGTTTTGATTCTCCTGATAAAATCTTAGCTTATGCCGGCTTTTCGCCATCAACATATCAATCTGGACAACTGAACGGTGCTTACGCACATATGGAAAAACGTGGCTCCAGATACCTGCGATACGCTCTGTACAATACCACCAAGTATGTCTGCCACTGGGATCCAACATTTACAGCCTATCTTGCTAAAAAACGAGCGGAAGGTAAGCATTACAATGTTGCCATATCGCACGCTGCAAAAAAATTGGTTCGAGTAATTTATCATCTTGAAAAAACAAAGCAGCAATACATAACAGCAGCTTAAATCTTTCTAATTCAATACTCCTTTTTGAGCACCTATCACGATGCTCTTTTTGTCATGTAGTTTTCAAGGTTCAAGGAACTCTAACTAAGTTCCAAATATATCTAAAATACATTTCTGTACTTTATTCAAAAAATATCATTTTAAGACTTGACTTTTAATAGTTAGTCTCACACATCATATTGTTTTGTTCAATTCCAATACATAATCCTAAAATAATCCAAATACGTTTTATACTTATCTTGTGCTGCCAGGCAGGTATCTGTCAGATATCCTTTTTCGTTGTCCCATTCCTTCAATCCACGGTAATAGAACAGCTTCAAATCGTCCTCAATAATGAACGGAACAATATTGTATTTCAGACACTCCTTAAACATAATCAACCTGCCCACGCGCCCATTACCATCCTGGAACGGGTGAATCCTCTCAAACTTCACATGGAAGTCAAGAATATCCTTAAAGATCTTTTCTTCTTTGGCGTTGTATTCCGTCAGCAATACCTTCATTTTATCGGCAACTTCTTCCGGAAGGGCTGTATCCCTGCCACCGACTTCATTCGGGAGTTTCTTATACTCGCCAACAGCAAACCAATCTTTTCTGGAATCGCTGGTGCCATTCTTCAAAACTAAATGAAGTTCTTTTATGAATTTCTCCGTCAAAGTTGCTTTCGCATGATCAATAATTATGTCAATGCAGCGGAAGTGATTTGCTGTTTCGATCACATCATCCACATTCAGCACTTCTTTTTCTACGCCGATGGTGTTGGTTTCAAAGATATATCGGGTTTGATCGTGCGTCAGGCGGCTTCCTTCCATATGGTTAGAGTTATAGGTCAAATCAATCTGTGTCTTATGATAAATTCCACCGGAGTACTTACTTGCCTTCTGCTCTTTTAGAATATCCAGTAGCGTAATCGGTTCTTCCTTTTTCTTATTGATACGCTCTGGTTTTTCCGCATTTTCCGGAATGTTCCATGTCTTACCGATAAGATATGCACCATTCACACGCCCCTGAGCACAGTAATTTCTAACACTGCGTTCTGACATATTCCATTTTTTTGCTATTTCAGCAACTAAAAGGTATTTCATCTACACTCCTCCATCACAACTCAAAAACGTACTAATCTTCTGATTAGTATATCACACCATCGGCAAAAATTCTATCCATTTTATCCATCGCATTGTTTTTTAGCCGATATAACAACTGTTTCAAAATCAGATAGATTCAATAAAATAGATGCCTATACTCCAAAATATTCTTTCAACTTTTATACTTATAGATTATATCGTCTAATAAATTTCACTTTCATTTTCGCACATGATCATGAGACTTTTTTCGTTCAAATTGTGCGATTATATGTAAAAAGTGGATGTTCTTTATCAAACTAAAAATGGCGAAGTGTTTATCGTAACACTCCGCCGAAAGCCTAACCGGTTTGAGCCAGATGCTTGGTTAGGTCTGCTTTATTATTTTATGCAATTCCACTACATTTATGCACTTAAATGTTAAATCGATGGATCTTGCAAAACATCTTTTTATAAACGTGACTCTTTTTACGTCACATTTACAATTTATCATTGTTATATACCCCTTTCCACTCTAATGATTGCAAAAACAATTGATTCAACTCATTCCAATCTGGTGTAAGACTATCTTCCAGTAATCTCACTGCCCTTTTGATCCTCGGAATACTTTCATCAAGATATTCATTTATTTCTGAAATTCTTTTAATCAACTTTACTTCTGGAGAGTTCATTTTTAATTCCAGCAATTGATTCACTACATCGATTAATTCTACTGGCAACTCTGCTTTTAGCAATTCTGAAAACAACATAGGCGGAAGCGTACCACAATCTAAAATCCATTGGCATGCCAGTACCGGGCGCAAAACGTAGAAATATTTTTTTGCTCTAATGAGATCACCTTTCAAATATTCCCGATAGTTTCCTTCAGCCATACTAACATAATGATACATCGTCTTCTTTGATGAAAAATAATGCATCATCAAATCACGAAACTTGTCGGAAAATTCTGTTTCCTGATAAACAATTGGCGAAGAAAACCACTCAAATAATGTTGGATTTGATTTATGCAGTAATCTCAATGTCTTTTGCAAATCCCATGGATGCTTTGTATTCCTCTAAATCAATGGACTGTTTTGCTTTCGTTCTGGACATGATTCTCCCTGCTCCATGCGGCGCCGAATAATTCCATTCCTCATTTCCTTTTCCCACAGCAAGAACTGAACCATCTCTCATATTAATTGGAATCAACACTTGTTCACCGGTATGTGCTGCAATTGCACCCTTTCTGAGAATCATCTCATCCACATCTACATAATTATGAATGGTATGGAAAGCATCTGCTGCTACCATCCTGGTTCTCTCAATAATAATTTCTGCCATACGTTCTCTGTTCCTTTTTGCAAAGCGCTGACAGATTTCTACATCATGCAGGTAATCCTCCATAAATGATCCATAAAGCCAGCAGATATCTTCTGGCGTATTCAGCTCCTGTGTCTCATAATTCTGTTTTAATTGCTTCAGTGCCTCCTGGATTTCCGCTTTTCTTCCCTGCTCTTTGTAAGTACGAATAATCTCATCTCGTTCTTTGAAATACGCTTCTTTTCCGGCATGCAAATCAATTGCCAGCTGTTGGTAAATCTCAGCCACCTGTTTCCCCAAATTTCTGCTTCCTGAATGAACGACCAGATAATATGTACCATCCTTTGCCTGATCAATCTCGATAAAATGGTTTCCTCCTCCCAGTGTTCCAAGTGATCTTTCCAATCTCTTTGCATCTCGCAAAGATCTATAACATTTAAGCTGTGTCAAATCAAAACGTTCCATTCTCCCGTCCCATACATTCATTCCTGAAGGGATATAATGGCATGCTTCATCTATTTTTTCAAAATCTATCACCCGATTCTGCAGCCTTACAGTATACATTCCACAACCTATATCGACTCCTACCGTTCTTTCTTCTTAGCAACAATCCTTCTTTTACATATTCGTTAAGTTTTTTTCTGATTGTAGAGACATCAAATACTCTTCTGAAGTTCCGGAATATCAATCGTTCCTGCTGTCAGAAATTCAATGATCACTTCGCGGAAAATCTCTGCCGTTGGAAACAGCTTTTCCCATGTTTCCTGATCACAGTTCTCACTTAAATCCTGCAACGTAAATTTCTCTTTTTTTATCAGCTGGTCCAGTATCACTCCTATACAGGCTTCATATTTCTTCATGCGTTCCAGTCTGCGTTGTTCTTTTTCCCGGTTAAACTCCTCTTCATCAAAATCCAGTTCTATATCTTCATCGTTACCACTGGATTTTTTTATTTTTTTCTGATATTCCAGCATTTTCTCCGGATTAAAGATTTTACTCATCTGCCCACAAAACAGAGGATTAAATATCTTGTCAATATTTTCCAATAAAGATGCATCCCTTAAGATTACATCATAGACATCACTCCGAAACGGAAATCTCTGCACTAATGTCATGTTGGAGTAATTTTCCAGTTCTTCATCGTACAGCTTTTTCAAATCAAAATGTTGTCCCAGAATTCTTTGATGTTCATCCAGTGTACGGGTAAGATATCTGCCAATGGTACGAAGATTGCTGAGGTTGTCCTTTTCTTTTGTCGTAAATTCTTCCGCATTCATCTGCTTTTCTTCAAATTCGGTAATCTTTTCGTCAATAAACTGGCGATGAAGACGGAATTTTTCTCTGGTTTTCACCACGGTATTGATATTATCTTCCACCAACTGTCCATATTCCTCCACGGAATAGGATAATGCATTTCTTCGTACAGACAGGATTGCTTCCTCGATTTTCTGGCTCTGCTTCCGCAGCTGTCCGAAAATATTTTTAATGTCATCTACTGCCCGGTTATAATCTGCTTTTTCCAGGTGCATCTTGAACAGCATCTCGTGAATGGAAAGCTTCAGATTATTTTCCATCTCCATAGTACCAAGCAGCATGTTATACCCCTCGTCTGTCAGATAATAAGAGGTTCTCCGAACTCCACTTTCCAGATACACGACCCTGTTATCAACATATCGGATATTGATATCTTCATATGCCCTGTTCTCATAGTCAAAGGCCTTGAAATACATTAATGAACCACTGTTTCCAAGAATATCCTCTACCATAAATCTGGCAAAGTTTGAGCTTTCTTCAAAATTAAGTCGTCGTGTATAATATTCATAGCTGACATCTTCTACAAAAGCTGCTATTTCATCCATCGTACAATTTTCTTCTCGGAGAGAATACTCCATGATAAAAAGTAGTAGTGTAAATAGCATATTCATCTGCTCATCTCTGGTCTCCACACCATATTCCTTCCACAGTTTTTTATCAAAACTATTGCTGCAAAGTACAGAATAGCGCCCGACACATTTCATACGCTGCACAAAATTTTTCAAAAAATCTCTTTCCATCATCTTTTATCACCAATCATGCTCATTCAAAATTTCCTGTGGTATATATCTTCCCATCTCCAGTATTTCATAAATCTGGACTTTACGCATATCTTCAAATTTGTCTAAAAATCTGGTGCCTATGTTGGTATTTTGCTTTTCCTTCATGTACGGAAGAGCAGAAAATCCAATTCTCAGTGCTTTATCCAGCATAGCCTCGTAAGCTTCCGTAAAAATGTGAATAACTGCAGACGTGCTTTCGATAAGACGTTCGTAAATCAGAATCCCCTCATAATCAAGGTCACCAAAATAAAACAGTTGATTATCACCCATAAAATAAGTTTCTGCACCATTTATATAATCCGAAAATGTCTTCCAGATGCCTTTTCCGGCTCCATAGATCACCGTGTCAAATTCTTTTCCGAGAATCCGATTACGTCCCTTGTTCATATATCGTCGAATATCAAAAAATGTATCTTTATTCTCTATAATCAAAATATTCTGGGGAGTTCGTTTAGAATGAGAATAATACGAAAGAGGCTCCGATGTTCCGTAAAAGCCCAGCTTATCCACATCAACAGCAACTCGTTTGCAAAATTCAAGACCGCCTTCCTTCTGAAAATATTTTTCTCTATGGAAAATTTCAAAGCTGCGCTCGTTCATCGTCTCCTTAATCTTTAGCAGCTCGGAATGATCCTTCAAATAATCACTTAAAAGCTGAAGATTATTCTTATCTGCTTCATAGTGCTCCGGATGTTCTCTGTAATAAGAAGTATTGATCAATGGATGGTACTTGTATTTCAATTCTTCGTAAACAGCTGTATAATCCCTTTCTTTTTCATATTTCCAAAAACTAATTGGCAAAGCAGGCGTTCTTCCATTGTTCTTCGCACTTTTCATTGGTTCCAGTTCTTTATTTTCGATAAGTCCCATAACATAGGCATAAAGCTGCTGATACTCCATATCAGAATGCTGACTTATAATATCTTTCAGCAGTATTTTCCTTCTCTTCATCTGCCTGAGTACTCCTTTTTGTTTTATCTGACTTTCGCAAATCCTTACTGATTCGCTTAACCGCTTATAGTTTTTTACAATCTGCATCAGTTACCAAATCTCATATGTATTATACCATCGATTTCCAATTATTAATATTGCTGTTTTGTCCTTAATCTCCGTTTTATAACCATATTATCATCCGTTTCTTTTGTTTCCATATACATTCCTGTAACGAAGTCTTGAATCCGTGTCACAAACAATTCACAATTTAAAATGATAAATCTAATGACTATCCGCAAAAAAAATGGTATATTGTTAATGATAATATTTTTTCAGCACGAAAGGAGCTTTTCCTTGAACACGCAAAAAACATCTTTGCATAAATTAAGATACTTTTTCTATATTCTGATGGCCGCGATCTTCGGCTGGTTTCTCTTCATGGAATTATTTGGTGCAGATGAGCAAAGTGCAAACCGCACTTCAACAGCCGCACTATATTCCGGTACCTTTGTCTGGGAAAAGGAGGATGGGACCTCAGAAGAAATCACAGTACCGGGAAGGTACAAAGTTCCGGCGGGTGAGACTATGGTTCTCACCACAACACTTCCGGATAATTATGATGAGACAGCATTCGCTATTCGTTCTTCTCTTCAGGATGTAAAATTTTATATAGGAGGAGAACTCCGAACCGAATACTCCACCAAAGAAACCCGATTGGTTGGAAAGAATTCCGCCAGCAGATATGTCTTTTGCCCTACTTCCTATAAGGACGCCGGAAAAGAACTCCGTCTGGAACTGACGACTTATACATCAAACTATTCCGGGGTAGTCAATTCCATCTATTGTGGAGATCAGTCAGCCATCTGGCAGATCATCTTCCATCAATATGGACCTTCTACTTTTATCGGTTTCTTTGTTCTTTTTTCCGGAATGACTATCATTTTATTCAGCATGATCCTTGGTTTTCTCTATCATATTAACTTTGATATGGAATACCTTGGCTGGTGCATGATCATGGGTGCTGTCTGGCTGCTGGGAGAATCCAAATTAAGGCAGATTCTCGTTCCCAATGCTTCGGCACTTGGGAGCTTATGTTTTGTCATGATCATCCTGTGTCCGATTCCTCTTTTGCTTTATGCAGACAGCATACAAAATGGCCGGCACAGACGTCTGTATCTGATCGCCGGCGGAATTGTTCTGGCCAATTTTGCATTCAGTTCTATTCTGTACAGCACAGGAATCAAAGACTATATTGAGATGCTGCCATTTGGCCAGGTCATCCTCGTTGCCGTTTTCGTCATGGTATTTGTCCATCTCTTTCAGTATCTTCATAAGAGCAAATACCACACGGACCGGTTACTGCTGGTGGGATTGCTGCTCATCATGGTTTGTGTAACAATTGAATCTGCCTCCGTATACTTCGTCACCTCGGTGTCCGGTATCTTTACCGGTATCGGCATGATCATTCTATTATTTGTAAATGTAGTCCGTACGGTTCGCGGAATCCAGCATATGGAAGATATGCGTCAGCAACAGGAACTGGAAAGGAAGCAAAAGCAGACAGAGGAAATGACCCTGCAAATGATGCGCACCCTGGCTGCAACCATTGAAGGAAAGGATCGGAATAACTGTGGACATTCCATCCGTGTCGCTGAATATGCTGCATTGATCGGTAAACGACTTGGTTTGTCTTCTGAAGAAATAGAAAATCTGAAGGATTGTGCCTACCTGCACGACATCGGCGCCATCGGCATCCCGGATCAGATTTTAAGCAAACCGGGAAGACTCAGCGAAGAGGAATATACTCTTATCAAGCAGCATACCCTCATAGGCGCCCATATTTTAAAAGATATTACACTGGTTCCTCACCTGGTTGAAGTAACAAAAAGTCATCACGAACGCTATGATGGAACCGGCTATCCGGAAGGTCTTTCCGGAGCAGCTATTCCTCTCTATGCACGAATCGTCGCCGTGGCAGACAGTTTTGATGCCATGAATTCCAGAAGGATCTATCGAAATGCTCTGTCTGAGGATCAGATTCGAAAAGAATTTTCGGAAAGCGCCGGCAAGCAGTTTGATCCTCGAATCTCTGCCATTCTTCTGGACTTAATGGACGAAGGGCATCTGGAGGATGTTGTAACCAAATACAAAGATATGGAAAATTCTCTGTATGTGGATTCCAATCACACGATCAACAAATTTATATCCGATGTGTTTACGACCATCAAAAGTCAGGAAGATATCACAAGCTACGATTTCCTTACCGGTCTTCCACTGCGTACTCTTGGCGAAAAACAAATTGCCTGTGCCGTTCAGGATCACAGAGGATGTCTTGCGTTTGTGGATATGGATAACCTGAAGAAAATTAATGATGTGCATGGACACAAGGCTGGTGACCGCGCTCTGATGACTCTGGGCAAACTTCTGGCACGTTTTGCATCAAATGGATATGCCTGTCGCCTGGGTGGTGATGAATTCTTGCTTTTCTTTCCTGACATCACTCGGGAGGAAGCTTCGGAACATATGACACAACTGTTCCAACAATTCCATACGCTTACCAGGGATGATGCGGAGATTCAATATGCCTCTCTGTCTGCAGGCCTGTATATGTGTTCCGGTAATGAACCATTTCCTGACTGCAGTTCAAAAGCTGACAATGCTTTATATTATGCCAAGCAAAATGGAAAAAATCAGTTTTCCTTCTATCAGCCTCAGATCGCCCATCTGGCCGCCAGCGTATCCGGAGCCGGCAATAATCTGACTCAGATTGCAAAATCTCTTCAGGACAGCGGCAGCTATATGGGTGCTTTGAATCTGGATTACCGTGATTTTGCAAGACAGTATTCCTACATCCATCAACTGGTCATCCGAAACCATTGCAGATGTTACCTGATCATGCTCACCATGGAATCCACCGGTGAAACCTCGCCAAGCATCGAAAAAGCTGAACAGGCTTTATTACAAATGGAAGAAATCATTCGTAAGAGTATTCGAAAAATCGATATCTGCACTCGTTACAGTTCCATGCAATACCTGATTCTTCTGTTCCAGCCTCTGGAATCCGCGATCCCGAATATTATGGATCGGATTTTTATGCAGTATGAATCTTTTGATTGCAGTAAGGAATTTCATCCAATTTATGATTATCAGGCTATGTCCGAGGAAGAACATAAAAAATATTAATTACTGTTTCCCCTCATGAAATCTTATATTCTGATTTTCACAGACAAAAAGGCGGCGGATTTTGTACGATCACAAAATCCGCCGCCTTTTCATTTACGTAAGCAACGAGTCAAGTCCGTGCTTGCACTAGACCTTGGTGCCTGACAGGATATTCGCTACTGAATAGTTACTTTGATCTTACGAATCAGGGTTCCGTTTGCTCCAAGTATGTCACCATCAAATTTCCGTGCAAAAAGGATTTCTCCTTCTCCCTTTACTCTTACATTTTCATTTGACGCATTTAATAATACTTCTATTTTATTTCCTTCTTCATCGATTTTTATATATTCCACACATCGTCCGTTTTCATAGGTATTTGGAAAATGAAAATGTGGACTTCTGCAGGTTCTCTCATTCCGTCTAAGCATGATCAAACGGTTGATCGTCCCAATTCTTTCTTGGTTCTCATCACTCTCGATTTCGCTCCACGGCATGCACCTTCTACAATCCGGATCATGGGCACCCTCCATAGCGATCTCCGTCCCGTAATAAATACATGGACTTCCGGGAAGTGTAAAAAGAATCGCCAGCTGCTGGTAAAAAATATCCAGATTATGAAGCCGGTTTATCAGACGCTCTGTATCATGAGAATCCAGAAGATTGAACAATACATTGTTATTTTGCTGCATATACATCGTATAACAACGATTTACCATATATTCGAATTCTTCTTTTTTCATGGTCTGATCCAGAAAGAAATCATGGATTCCACTTAACAGAGGATAGTTCATTACAGAATCATATTCATCACCCTGCAGCCACTGACTTGCATCATGCCATATTTCTCCAAGCAAGTAGATATCTGGTTTTATCTTTTTCAGATGCTCCCTTATCCGTTTTAAAAATCGATGGGATACTTCATTACCCACATCAAACCGGATTCCGTCTATATCATAATCCCGAATCCAGTCTTCGCAGATCTTGCAGAAATATTGAATCACTTCTTCATTATTGGTATTCAGCTTTGGCATCCCATCGGAAAATGCGAAGGAATAAAAACGTCTGTCTCTGGTATCCGCTCTCTTTCCGATCTGCTCCCAGTTTTCAACCATGAACCAATCCGCATAGCGGGAATTCTTTCCATTTTTCAGCACATCCATCCAGGGAGCAAATTTTCTTCCACAGTGGTTGAATACAGCATCCACCATGATTCGAATCCCTCTTTCGTGTGCCTCTTTACAGAGTACCTTCATTGTATCCCCATCGCCAAAAGACGGATCAATTTTCGTATAATCTGTTGTATCATATTTGTGGTTTGACTCAGCTTCCATAATAGGATTCAAATAAATACCGGTAATTCCAAGCTTTTCCAGATAGGATAATTTCTGACGAATCCCTTCCAGATTTCCCCCGAATTTTTCCTCATTGGTCACCCTGCCCTGATTTCGCCACGGCAGAATGTTTTCACCTTTTTTTTCCGGAGTTCCATTACAGAATCGATCCGGAAAGATCTGATACCAGATTGTATCGTTCACCCATGAAGGTGTACGGTTTATGTCTGCCGGATTCATCCACGGTACAATAAAGCACTGCAGCATACGACCGTCCATCTTAAGCTGATCTTCCGTCAGGAAACCATCTTCGAAGTAATACCAGACTTCTTTTTCTGTATGAAGTTCAAAATAATATTTGCATCGCTTATAAACAGGCAAAAGTGTTGTTGTCCACCAGATTTGATGGGACAGACGTTTTTTGTATACAATCTCTTCCCTTTTTCCTGTCCACTTCTCATTTCCTCCCAGAATTCCCGCATCGAAGGGATCGCCATAATGGATAAAAATTTTCTTTACATCATATCCGGTCTTGATATTTACAACAAGCTGGTTCTCGTCCAATGCATAACTCATCTGTTCCGATGTCTTATGATATACGCTGGCAAATTCCATCTGATTTTCCTCCAAATTATATAAGAAACTAAATTTATAGATATTTGTTTCGAATTGTTTCGATGCCTTTACTATAATTCTTTTTCCTTTCAACGTCAATCTTTTTTGTTATTTCCATTTTATTTTGTGTATTCTATACAATTATTTTCTTATATTTATATTAATTATTGACGCTCATATTTTATAGCAAAACTTTACTAAATTCTTTTCATTGTTCCATTGATTTTTACAATTATATTCTATATAATGATGTTGTGGGCAAACGATATTTTGACCCCTGTATCATTTTTACACGGAAGGATATTTCATCATGACCACGATCCAGGATATTGCTGATAAAATGGGGATTTCCAAAAGTGCTGTATCAAAGGCTCTGAATAACGCCCCTGACATCAGCGAGACTTTGCGAAAACAAGTTTTAGAAACTGCCGTTGCACTTGGTTATACAAAGTTACGGCGCTATCGAAATTCTGTTAGAAAAATATGTGTCTTAATAGAAAAAGATAATATACAGTATGAAGAACCCTATCATTTTGCATATGATATCATTATGGGATTCCGGCAGATGGCGGAGCCACAGGGATTTGATGTTGTGATCGAACCTGTTGATATTCGGATACAACGCAGCCAGCCTTATGATGTTTATATGCTGGAACATGATTATGTGGGGTCTTTTGTGATCGGTTTTTCTCTTGCCGATCCATGGCTTAAGGATTTTGAAAACAGTTGTACACCAACTGTACTTTATGATAACTATATTACAGGCAACCCTTCCACTGCCTATGTGGGTATTGATAATGACGAGGGTATGGAACTGGCGGTATCTCATCTTGTCAGACAAGGGCACCAAAAAATTGCATATCTCAGCAATTCTCTTGGTTCTCAGATTATCCAGATCCGATACTCTGCTTTCTTCCGTTCTATGCGCGAACACGGACTGACAGCTTCTTATGCCAATGCTGGTTGTTCCTGTTTTCTTTCCGAATGTATGGAAAAACATCTTCCAAACTTTTTAAAAAGTGGAATGACTGCCATTATCTGCAGCCAGGACACCATTGCCAGTGCTGCTCTGGTTCAGTGTCAACAGCTCGGATATCGGGTTCCTGAAGATGTCAGTATCGTAGGCTTTGACGATCTGCCAATAGCTGCTTATACATCACCGCCCCTTACCACCATCCGTCAGGATCGAACCGAACTGGGTAAAAGTGGATTTTTTGCATTGTCCAGCCTTCTCAATCATGTTTCCATCAGCACATTCCTTTTGCATGCGCAGCTGATTGAAAGAAAATCCACAGCAGGTATTTCTGAGAAACAATAGACATCAGCTCGTTGCATTGATAGTTACTTATATCCTATCCCTGTTTTATTTGCAATTTTGTTTCCTGAGAATAAATCACCTGCTTCAATTACTGCTTATTGCTCTTCGTAATTGAAGCAGGTGATTTACTTGATTTGTTTAGACTCTGTTTCTCAATTCTTACTTATTATATTTTTGTAACTGTTCAGTACCTTCACAGTTACGAGCCAAAATGCATAAAAAATCACCTTCGGTGATGGCATTTTGGCTTGTATGTCTCGGGATTTTGACATATTCATGTCAAAACACCTCGCGGGACAGTGGCTACTGAATAGTTAGATATTTTTATACTATTTTTTCCAGAATGGAATGTCCGATTGTTCCTTCCGGCATATCCACATCAAAGTTTTCTGCAATAGAAGCACCAATGACAGCAAATGTGTTCTCGCCTTCCAGTTCTCCTCCGTTTTCCATTTGTTTCGAATAGGCAATAAAAGGAACATATTCTCTCGTATGGTCTGATCCGGTATAGGTAGGATCATTTCCGTGATCCGCTGTAAGGATCAGAAGATCATCTTCTTTCAGCTGTTCCAACAATACTCCGAGATTTTTGTCGAATTTCTCAATCTCATGGCCATAACCTTCTGTATTTCTTCTGTGGCCCCAGAGTGCATCAAAGTCAACCAGATTGACAAAGCACAAGCCATGGAAATCCTTCTTACTGATTTCGATGGTCTGTTCCATTCCGTTGACAGAGCTGGTAGAATGATAGGTTTCCGTGATTCCTTCTCCGCAGAAAATATCATTAATCTTACCTACACCGATCACATCCAGGCCTTTATCCTTCATAGCATTTAATACTGTAGGGCCTGTTGGTTTCAGCGCATAATCATGACGATTGCTGGTTCGTTTAAACTCACCTTTTTTCTTTCCTACATATGGTCTTGCGATAACCCGTCCCACTCTCCATTCGTCTTTCAGTGTGATTTCTCTTGCTATCTCACAGCAACGATAGAGATTTTGCAGGTCAAAGGTTTCTTCATTTCCACAGATCTGGAGTACTGAATCCGCAGAAGTGTATACGATCATTGCACCCGTATTGATTTCTTCCTCGCCCAACTCTTCGATGATCTCTGTTCCGCTGGCGCTCTTATTGCCGATGACTCTCTTACCGCAGCGCTTTTCCAGTTCTGCGATGAGTTCCGGCGGAAAACCATGTTCTGTAAAGGTGATAAATGGTTTTTCCGTCTTGATTCCCATCATCTCCCAGTGTCCGGTCATGGTGTCTTTTCCGTTGCTTGCTTCCCCGAGACGGGCATAACGACCCATAGGTTCTGCAGCTTTTTCCATGTTTCCTCCACAGTGGAGATTCAGCATCCCCAGCTTCTTCAGGTTGGGGATCTCCAGGGTTCCCATCTGATCCAGGATATGTCCAAAAGTATCTACCCCTACATCTCCGAACTTTTCAGAATCCGGCATAGCTCCGATACCCAAAGAATCCAGGACAATTACAAAAATTCTGTTGTACTTTTTCATCTTCGTCCACCTCTTTCTTATTAATTTTCTGCCAACTTCCGGTACAGCTTTTCTTTGACAGTATCACTTGCAAAAGCCGCATCTACTGCATTCCTCATCAGAAGCAGGACCTCCTCATCCCGGACTCCGTATGTTTTTTGGATAAATTCCAGTTCCTTTGTCATGGTCGTGTTGCTGACGGTCCGGTTATCTGTATTCACAGTAACCAGTACTCCTTGATCCAGGAATTCCCTGATTGGATAAAATTCCGGACCGGATACCGCCTTGGTCTGCAGATTGCTGATAGGACACATCTCAATTCCGATCTTTTTTTCTGCCAGTTCCCGGATCACATCTTCATGACCTCTCATGGCAATCCCATGTCCGATTCTTTTTGCACCTACATTCACTGCATCTGTGATATTATCCACACTACCGCACTCGCCGGCATGAATCGTAAATGGCATACCAATCTTTCTTGTATTTTCAAACAGATTCATGAACTGTGACATAGGATAAGAAGCCTCTGCCCCAGCCAGGTCTGCTCCGCAGACACCGGATCCAAGAAGTTCTCTTGCAGCCCGGATCATCCGCCAGTTTTCTTCCTCGCCGATATGACGCATGGCACAGGCGATTACTCCGTACTCAATAGCGAAGTCCTGTTTTCCTCTCTCCAGCCCTTTGATCAGTGCTTCCATCGCCCTTTTGCAGCTCATGGATTCTGTTTCAGAAAAAAGTGGTGCAAAGCGGATCTCTGCATAGCATACATGTTCTCTGCTCATGCTTTTCAATACATCATAGCCGGCCTCTTCCAGACCTTCTTCATCTTTGAGACACTGGCATGGCATATCAAACTTTTCCAGATACTCTGCAAGGCTTGTACAGTCATCCGATACACTCAGTTCTTCTTTTCTTACGGGTCTTCCCAGTCTTTTTTCGATAAATTCCTGACTGAGGGATCCATCCAGGTGACAATGCAGTTCCACCTTCGGCAATCTTAGCAGTTCTTCCCGTGTCATAACTTCTCACCACTCCATTCCATGTTCACTACTTCCGCTCTATAAAAGATTGGATGGTCCAAACCCCAGCGGAAGCAGTTCATTTAGTGTAAAAATATCATATTTGTCTTTATCTACTGCCAGAATGATCTGAAAGGTCTCCGGATCACAAAATTCCATCATAACCTGACGGCACACGCCACAGGGTGCCGCATATTCTGTCAGTACTCCATCCTTACCGCCTACGATACAGATGGCCTGAAAATCCCTGACTCCTTCACTGACTGCTTTGAAAATAGCTGTCCGCTCTGCACAGTTTGTAGGCGTATAGGATGCATTTTCAATATTGCAGCCTGTGTATATTTCTCCCTTCTTTGTCAGCAGTGCTGCGCCTACCTTAAAGCCGGAATAGGGAGTATAGGAAAAATCCAACTGTTTGATTGCCGTGTCGATCAACTTTTCAATCATTGCTTTTTCCATACTATACACCTCTCGTTCTTTTAATAACCAGTTGCTTCCTCATTTTTCACAATTTTAACAATTCGGCTGGTTCCCAGACGGTCTGCGCCCAGTGCCAGGAATTTTTCTGCATCGGCGATAGAAGAAATTCCGCCTGCTGCTTTCATCTTTACATTAGGTCCGATATGTTTTGCAAACAGTTCAATATCCGCAAAGGTAGCACCCGCTCCGCCAAAACCGGTGGATGTTTTGATATAATCTGCTCCTGCGTTGGTAACGATCTCGCACATTTTGATTTTTTCTGCATCCGTAAGGAAACAAGTTTCGATGATCACTTTCAGGATCTTATCTCCACATGCTGCCTTTAAGGTTCTGATTTCATTTTCAATCAAGTCATATTTTTTGTCTTTTAACCATCCGATATTGATAACCATATCAATCTCAGAAGCGCCGTTTGCCAGGGCATCTTTGGTCTCGAATTCTTTTGCTGCAGTTGTCATGTAACCATTCGGAAAACCGATAACGGTACATACCGGGATTCTTCCGTTCATGTATTCGGCTGCCTCTTTTACATAGCTTGGAGCAATACATACCGATGCAGTTTCATATTTCATAGCATCGTCACAGATCTGTTTGATTTCTTCCCAGGTGGACCCCTGAAGAAGCAGTGTATGGTCTACATGTTTTAATATTTCTTTGATATCCATTTTTATCTCCATTTCTTATATCATTATTTTTCTGCCTGATCTGCTTTGATCAGATTACGGATGGCTTCCACTGCCACCTGGATCGCCATATCGGTATCATGTACCACCGGATTTTCCAGTCCCAGGCTTTCTCTCTCCTGATTGGCAACTACCAGGAAGCAGGAACCGGCTCTTACTCTTAATTTTCCTGCAACGATGAAAAGTGCCGCGGATTCCATCTCAGAGGCAAGACAACCCATCATTTTCCATGCATTCCATTTGTTGATCAGCTCATATCCTACCGGCATTTTTTCCGGTTCATGCTGTCCATAAAACGCGTCCTTACACTGTACCACACCGGTATGGTAGGTATACTCTTTTGCTTTTGCAGCTGCAACCAGTGCGTTAGTCACATCCAGATCTGCTACTGCCGGATATTCGATCGGCGCATATTCTTTGGATGTTCCTTCCATACGAATGGCTCCTGTTGCAATAACCACATCACCACTCTTTACTTCTGTCTGCATACCTCCGCAGGTGCCGATTCTTAAAAATGTGTCTGCTCCGCAGCGATACAGTTCCTCCATGGCGATGGATGCGGAGGGTCCGCCGATACCTGTGGAAGTAACACTTACCTTTACTCCGTCTAATGTTCCGGTATAAGTAACATACTCTCTGTTATCTGCAATCAGCACCGGATTGTCAAAATATTTTGCGATTTTCGCACAACGTTTCGGATCACCGGGCATCAGTACGTAACGTCCCACTTCTCCTTTCGCCACCTGGATATGATACTGTCTGCTTGGATCTTCTGAATAATTTTTCACGATATTTCCACCTTTCTTTATCTCTGTCCCTTATCATACGGAATCCCTTCCGCCTTCGATGCTCTGGAGTTCTTAGATACAAATACAAGAACCAGCAGAGAGATGATATATGGGAACATATTATACAATGTGAATGTCCTTCTCAGGTTCCTTCATTTTTGAACTTATAAATATAATATGACACATGTGCACAATCGTCTAGACAACTTACATTCTTTTTTATCTATTCTTTGTATTTTGTCTGATTTTGCTAATTATTCTTTCCTTTTTTATATATTTTTCCTATATTTTACTTTTCGGAGTCCATTCTTTTGTTTTTTGTACAGTATAGCTAACTCAAACCAACTCGCATAACTGTCAGAAACACACTCCGCGGTTTTCTCAAGTTATCGCGGCAGTCGCCAAGGTCTCGTGCAAGCACGGACTTTGGCTCGTTGCTCGCGTAAAAAAACAGAGCGCACATATCTTTGTTTTTGAAATGTGTCTCTGTTTTTTATCGCTGCACTACTCTCTATTTAATTTTCTGAATGCTTCTCTGTTTTCAACAGTTTGTCTGCCACATGGATATCAAAGAAATGAATAATAGGACAAAGGCCAAACGCCGTGATCATAATTGCTTACATTTTTCTAACTTTTTCAAAGATTTTCTGAACTTTCTTGTTTTTCCTATATATATCACTTATAATAAATATAAAGAAAGACTTGCTAACCACCCATTATTTTAATGCTTTTGTTGCATAAATTACTTTTTATCATAACTGTTCGGCAGGCACCTTCACAGTTACGTTAAATCTATAGCAACAAAAAACCCGGAAATCATTTCCGACTTCCGGGTTTCAGCAGTTCGTAGGGGAATCGAACCCCTGTTTCCGCCGTGAGAGGGCGGCGTCTTAACCGCTTGACCAACGAACCTTGCTTGATTATAATACTACATCCCTCTTCAAAATGCAAGTGTTTTTTTGAAAAAATTTAAATTTTTTTATTTTTACTGATTTTCATGAAAAAGGAGGCGTATCTATGAAAAAGAATACTTTATTTGTCACCTCAATTCTGCTCTCCGGCATTCTTCTTGCCGGATGCGGCAACACTTCCGATGCATCGTCATCCGAAACTTCTTCGTACAAAAGCGAAGCAGCCGTAGCCGATTACGATTCCGGCTTTTCCTACGATGATTCCTACGACTACTCTGACGATGTATACAGTTCCGAGGAAACTACTTCCGAATCCGACTCATCGGCTTCCGATACATCCGCAAGCGATGCAGCAAAAGCAGAGCATGGCCAGGAAGCGCGAAAACTGATCCGTACCGTTACCCTGAACCTGGATACCCAGGATCTGGACACTCTTCGTGACAAACTGGATTCCGCGATCACAGCCTGCGGCGGATACATTGAATCTTCCACATTGAATACAATGCAAAACGATTACGGCAGCCGTTCCTATTACGTAACAGCCCGTATTCCTTCCGAGAAGCTGGACAGCTTTCTTGAAACCGCCGGTGCCCTTGGGACCATCACAAGAAAAAATATTGATACCGAAGATATTACACTGCAGTACGTCGATCAAAAAGCTTACCTGGAATCCCTGCAGACCGAATACGAACGAGTAACCAAACTACTTGAGAGTGCTACCGATCTGGATCAGATCCTCGCTCTCGAATCCAAACTCTCTGACCTGCGCTATCAGATCAACAGCTACCAGTCCCAGCTTCGCACCTACGACAATCTGGTAGACTACAGCACCGTATACTTCAATATCGACGAAGTAGCCTATGAACAACCTGTATCCAACAGCGTAGGCACACGCATCAGCAACGGATTCAAAAACAGCCTCTACGCAGTAGGCACCTTCTTTGTAGACTTCTTCGTAGCCATCGTCTCAGACCTGCCACTATTGCTTACCCTGGCTGTCTTCCTGGTGATTCTTTTCCTGATCATCCGCAAGATCATCCGCAAAGTAAAAAAACACAACGCAAAAAAAGCTGCCGAAAAACAGCAGCAAACTCTGAACCGAAACTACAACCAAAACCCCTGGACCGGATGCAATCAAACCGGAACTCCACCAACACCAGATCAGGCACCTGATACTAATACCGATTCCAAAGACAAATAACTTCTGAATCTAATCCAACATATCCATAAAACACTAAGAACCTCCATTTAACCTATGGGGGTTCTTAGTGTTTTGATACAATCATGAAGAATGCAAACCATCATGAATAATCGCCTGCCAACACGCAGAAATCGGAGTTCTCACGGAAGGGGACAGACTGCCTTTTGCTGGTGCCCTTAGCTGAAATGAAATCCATCGTTTACGGAATCTTAGGCTCGAGCGCTCTCGCGAGAGTCTTAGATGCAGTTAACGATTAGTTCAGTTCAGCGTTACCAGCGGTAGTCTGTCCCCTTCTGTGAGAACTCCGATTTCGTCCCATTGTATATCTAAAATTTCGTCCCGTTGTATATCTAAAAGGTGTTATCTCTCTTCTTCTTCATGCCCCTCACTGGTAAGGCTAAGCACTGCACGGATCTCCTCCTCATCCATATCCAGATAAGCCGCCAGCTCCTCCACACTAAACTTCTGCTCTTCATCATCCGACAGCTCCCGAATCGCAGCCTCCAGCTTTCGAACCTGTTCCACCATACACTCATCCTGATACTTCTGTTCCGTCTGCTCCTTAACCCAGGCTTCCATGCCTGCCAGCAAACGCTTCTCCATCCAGTTTACCGCATTATCCTCCGGTATCTCCTCACCTAGTGCCAGCAAAAGACTCATATTCCCTTCCTGGATCAGATCCTCAATATAGATTCCCTGCCTCCACAAAGCACGGGCATACTGCAGAATCTCCTTCAGATACAACTGAGCCAGTCGTTCCTGTACTCCAGTCGGATCTGTCATAGCCTGCATTAACAATCCATGTCTTTCGCCTTCCTTTTCCGTCGGGAACTGCCGGAGCATCTCCTCATACTCCTTCAGACACTGCTCATCCTCTGCTTCCAGAATCACAGGTTTCTTCTCTTCCTCCTGTTCTCCCTGCGGATCCAGTGCCTTTCCGATATCCACAGGGGCAAGATCTGCCCCCTGGATACGGATCCCCTGGATACGAAGATATTCATACAGACTCTGTAACTGCTGCGGAGATAACTGATTCAACCCAAACACCTCAAGGATCTGCTCATTATTCAGATTCTTCTCCTGCTTTGCTGCCAGCTCCATCAGCTGCTCCAGTTTTTCCTGAAATTCTCTCATATCCATCATATCTCGTTACTCCCTTTTTGCCTTTTATTTTTCACGGATCCGGCTGTGCAGTTCCTGCAGAGAAACCACTTCATTCTTCTCCTGCTTCTGCTCTGCCAGAATACCGTCTGCACTTGCCAGCGCTGCTGCCATCGTTGTGATATACGGTACACGGCTCTTGATACAAGCTTTTCTTACATAACTGTCATCCGGACCATCTTCGTCACCCTTTGGCGTGTTGACTATCAGCTGTACTTTACCGTTGGTGATCACATCGTAGATATCCGGGCGTCCTTCACTACGTTTGAATACTCTTTCCACCTCGATGCCCGCCTGCTCGATCAGCTCTTTCGTGTGACCGGTTGCCAGGATAGCAAATCCTGCTTCCTTAAACCGTTTTGCAACTTCCACAACCTCTCCTTTGTCACGGTCGCTGACACTGATCAGGACAGTTCCCTCTAACGGCAGTTTGCTCTTGGTTGCTTCCTGTGCTTTATAGAATGCCTCTCCCACGGTTTCCGCAAGACCCAGAACCTCACCGGTAGAACGCATCTCCGGCCCTAACAACGGGTCAACTTCCGGGAACATATTGAACGGGAAAACAGCCTCTTTGACACCATAATATGGAATTTCTTTCTCTTTCATACCATCCAGTGGTGACGGTGCACCGCTGAATTCGGACGTAATGATCTGTGTAGCCAGCGGTACCATGGAAATATTGCACACCTTGGATACCAGCGGTACGGTACGGGATGCACGCGGATTGGCTTCCAGTACATAAACGGTTCCGTCTTCGATCGCATACTGCATGTTCATCAGACCGCGCACATGCATTTCCTCTGCGATTTTCTTTGTATATTCTTTGATCGTTTTCAGATTTTCCTCTGAAATATTCTTGGACGGAATTATACAAGCAGAGTCACCAGAATGTACACCGGCAAGCTCGATATGTTCCATAACCGCCGGAACAAATGCATGATTGCCGTCGCTGATCGCATCTGCCTCACACTCGGTTGCATGGCGCAGGAAACGGTCGATCAGGATCGGGCGATCCGGTGTCACACCTTCTGCTGCTTCCATATAGATTCTCAGATTTTCCGGATCGTATACCACTTCCATGCCACGACCACCCAGTACATAGGACGGACGAACCATAACCGGATAACCGATCTTTTCTGCAATCGCAAGTGCTTCATCCACATCCACTGCCATTCCTGCTTCCGGCATCGGAATACCCAGTTTGTCCATCATCGCACGGAACAGATCTCTGTCTTCTGCCATATCGATGACTTCCGGAGAAGTACCAAGGATCTTCACCCCGTATTTTTCCAGATCTGCAGACAGATTCAGCGGTGTCTGGCCACCGAACTGTGCGATCACACCAAGCGGCTGTTCCTTCTTATAAATAGACAGTACATCTTCCAGTGTCAGCGGCTCAAAATACAGTTTATCGGAAGTATCATAGTCGGTAGATACCGTTTCCGGGTTACAGTTTACGATGATCGTCTCAAAGCCTGCTTTTTTCAGTGCCATCGCCGCATGTACACAGCAATAGTCAAATTCGATACCCTGACCGATACGGTTCGGACCACCGCCGAGGATCATGATCTTATTCTTATTATCGCTGACCGGACTTTCGTCTTTGCAGTGATAGGTGGAGTAATAGTAAGCATTATCTTTCGTTCCGCTTACGTGGACACCTTCCCATGCTTCCTCCACACCCTGTGCGATTCTCGCATTACGGATGTCTTCTTCCGGAACTTCCAGGATCTGTCCCAGATATTTGTCTGAGAAACCGTCCAGTTTTGCCTGTTTCAGGGCTTCCGGAGCCGGCACCTGACCTTTGTTTGCCAGAAGTGCTTCCTCTTCTTCCACCAGTTCTTTCATCTGTTCGATGAAATAGTGTTTGATCTTTGTCAGCGCAAACAGTTCGTCCACCGTTGCACCTTTTCGCAGTGCTTCATACATGATAAACTGTCTCTGGCTGTTGGGTTCTACCAGCATCTTTAACAGTTCCTCTTTTGATTTCTCATGGAAATCCTTGGCAAAGCCAAGACCGAACTGACCGATCTCCAGGCTTCGGATAGCTTTCTGGAACGCTTCTTTATAGGTTTTACCGATACTCATAACCTCGCCGACGGCACGCATCTGTGTACCCAGCTTATCCTCTACGCCCTTGAACTTTTCAAATGCCCAGCGCGCGAATTTGATTACCACATAGTCTCCGTCCGGAACGTATTTGTCCAGGGTTCCGTATTTTCCACATGGGATTTCATCCAGATTCAGACCGGAAGCCAGCATCGCGGATACCAGTGCGATCGGGAAACCGGTTGCTTTACTTGCCAGTGCGGAGGAACGGGAGGTTCTCGGGTTGATCTCGATAACGATGATTCTTCCGCTGACCGGATCGTGGGCAAACTGTACGTTTGTTCCACCGATCACTTCTACTTCTTCTACGATCTTATAGGCCTGTCTCTGCAGTTCCTGCTGTACCTCCTCGGAGATGGTCAGCATCGGAGCGGAACAGAAAGAATCACCGGTATGTACACCGATCGGATCAATATTTTCGATAAAGCATACAGTGATCATATTGTTTTTGGAATCACGGACAACTTCCAGCTCCAGCTCTTCCCATCCAAGGATGGACTCTTCTACCAGAACCTGACCTACCAGGCTGGCCTGCAGACCTCTGGCACATACGGTTTTCAGTTCTTCTACATTATATACCAGACCGCCGCCTGCTCCACCCATGGTGTAAGCCGGACGCAACACAACCGGATATCCCAGTCTGTCAGCGATCGCAAGCGCCTCATCCACGCTGTACGCCACATCGCTTCGTGCCATCTCGATACCCAGACGGTCCATCGTCTTCTTAAATTCAATACGGTCCTCTCCACGCTGGATCGCATCCACCTGAACACCGATGACTTTCACACCGTATTTGTCCAGGATCCCTTCTTCTGCAAGTTCTGAACAAAGATTCAGTCCTGACTGTCCTCCAAGGTTCGGAAGGATCGCGTCCGGACGCTCTTTTGCGATGATCTGTTCCAGTCTCTCTACATTCAGTGGTTCGATATACGTGACATCTGCAATCCCCGGATCCGTCATGATCGTTGCCGGATTGGAGTTTACCAGTACAATCTCATATCCCAGCTGGCGCAGTGCTTTACACGCCTGTGTTCCGGAGTAGTCAAACTCACACGCCTGACCGATAATAATTGGACCGGAACCGATAATCAATACTTTGTGTACGTCATTTCTCTTACTCATCTTGTTCTCCCTTTTTCGCAGAATATGTTTCCATATTCCGTTTTTTCACGCAGGAAAGCTCCTGTCCCAGGACCCTTCCCTTTTTGCATCAACATTTCCGTATTTTATTATACATGAGCCTTCGGTAAATTACTACTGTAAAGTGTGGTTTGCATCAAAAAAACAACCCCTGTCTCCAGGAGTTGTCTTTTCCTTGTCTATACATCTGTCTGATTTTTAAACAGTTTTCACATCCTGCTCCGCAATCAGCTGATCCACCAGCTCTTCCCGTGCCTCATCCCACGTCTGAGCGGTCTCTCCATCGGAGCCAAGCTGTTCTTTGTACTCATTTTCTTTATCCGCGAAATACTTTTCTATCTCCACCGATGTTCTCGTCTCTTCGCGCATATATTCCCAGTACTGATCTTCACCGCCAAAGGAATCATACAATGCTTTCAGTGTTTCCCCGTATTCCTTATTTTCCGGATCATCGATGCCCGCATCCATGGCTTCCCGTTTCTCACTGACGATCTGATCCAGTTCTGTATCACTGACTGTATACCCTGCCGTTTCCGCCGCAACCGCCAGTGTCTTTCTCCGAACCAGCGCCTGAAATGCCTTTTCTTCCGAAGACTTCCCATCATCCGTCACCGAATCCTGTGCATCTTCCTCACCCAGCGCGAAGCGCTTTTCATGATTTTCCATCTCCTGCTTCGTGATCTGAATATCCTTTCCGACCGCATACAGTTCATCCGATGTGTCCGTCTCTTTGTCCTGTTCCTGAATCATCTGCCCCAGCTCATACGCCTGATCGCTGCTGTTTTTTGCTTCCTGACTGCGAGTCGCATAAACCGTTCCTGCACCCGCTATAACTACGATTCCGATTCCAAGTGCAAAGAGTATCTTTTTCTTCATTACTTTTTCACCTCCTGCCATTATTTTCTTCGCTCACTTTTTCATATCGTTTTTGTTATATGTATTATATCATATTTTTTTATTTTGGCCATTATAATTTCCATATCGACCAGTATATTTTATAATATTTCATTCAAGTTGCATATTTTCATCTGCAATAATTTTATTTATTATTTCTTCTTTTTCTGCATCCCAGCTGTCGACCATTACCCCCGTTTTCTCATCAAGGACATAGCAATCTTCACCATGTTCCTGACGATATTTACTTTCTTCATCATTCAGGAATTTAGAAGATGTGGCTGTTACACGTGTTACTTCACGTATATACTCCCAATAATTGTCCTCTCCTTAAATTCTGGATCAGACAGAAGGTGCTTTTTCCCGGTGTACATTCCCGTCTTTAATGAAGTTCCTCATATACATGATTCCAGCTGACTTTATACACCTGTTTTTCATGAATATCTATCTCATGCCCCTGAATCTCTACCGTATCGTTTTCTTTCCATTTGAATTCCGGCGCATTACTCAGAAATTCTATCGTTTTCTCATTATAATGAATGTAGCAGTAATCCTGATAAATAATTCTTTCCTTCCCCGTAGCCACATCACAGATGCTTCCATACAAATGAACAAGTCCTCCCGGAAGCGTATTAATGATATTTATATCTTGATGCGTATTCCTTTTATATCATATAATTTTTAAGGCATTTACGATAACCAGCATGATTATCATAAGCAATACAGTTCTTTCTGTCCTGAAAAAATCTTTTCCTGCATTTCGTCCCGTCAGATAAATTACTATTTGGAGAAACAGCACATCAAACAATGCCTTTTCAAGAAGTTTCTGCATCTTCTTCTCTCTGGTTTCACTCTTTTGTATCATGCCATCAATATCAACATTGGCTGTGTCAGAAAACTCTTTCATAATACTTTTGATATTTTTCAAACCTTCCGTACTGTCCGCCACAAGATAAATTCCATCTGGCTGACGGGATTCTGTATCAAGTTCACGGATAATTTTTTCCGCCATAGACCAGCTGATGATGGCATACTCGCCCTTTATCCACTCGCAGGCTGAAAACTGATACATTTGTTTCCTTCCCGTTATACTCTTAAAAAGAAATCTTCTGCGGTTTACATCCGATTCTTCCAGTTCCTGTTCTAATTTTTCAGGAAGCAGAATCGTATCCTCTATATCTTCTTTCTGCCTGTCTGTTCCCGGAAACTCCTCACTTCCCAACACCTGAATATTAATCTTTCCATCTGCCGTTTCTGCCTGAAACCGATACAAAAGCGCTGCTGTTTGCACTCCTTTATATTTTTTCAGCTTTGAAATATTTTTTGCATCCGGATGTACATCCAGCAGTATCACACTTTGCTGTTCCATTCCCTTTCTCAGATTTTGATATTCTCTTCTTACATCCCGAAACAGCATCAGAAAAAAAATCGCAATAATAAGACAAATCATATAATATCGTTTCTTTTTCATTTCTTTCTTCTCTTCAAAAAATAGTACACCGCTGCAACCAGGATACACTCTACACTCACAAAACAGATCATCCACCATTGCATACTTCTTTTACTGTTATCTTCCGTGCCGGTATCTGTAACGATTACAGGCGGCTGTATTTCTGTGATAACTCCAAGAGTATCCTGGTATTCTTTTCCTGTCTCATCTGTATAGGTAATAATAAGATTCCCTTCTGTATTTCCATATTTTTCTTTGTCCGGTTTTCCATCCACAAGTACCGCACCATCGATTTCTGCTGAAGTTCCTTTCTCCACTTCCCCTACAAACATCGTTTTTTCCAGATGCAGTCCCGGAACTTCCATCGTAACATTTACATTATAGGCTTTTCCCTGCCCTACATTCATGATATTTCCGCTTAACGCTATGCGGTCACCTGCATACACAACATCGTTTAATGCTGTGATCTCCCACTGGACTTTCGGAAGTCTCGTCAGAGTGACGGCAATCGTTCCTGTCTCTTCTTTTTGTTCCCCATCTTTATCATCATACTGCTCTGTGTAATTAAAATCTACAAATTCCCCCTCCACTCCAAGATTAATCTGTGCGCTCACTTTTACCGTGATCTTTTCCTGTGGGGCAATATTTTCAAAATACCAGGTATTTGTTTTATTCCGGATAGCTACATTTTCATTATTACTTTCTACCCGCAACGCCACATTTCGAATCGTTTCTTTTTTACTTTTATTCTGAAAGGTTAATTCCAGTTTTATCTTATCTCCTGGTTCTACCGTCTTTTTATTACATTTTGTTTCTATATGAAGTAATTTCGGATTGTGTTTCACCTCTGTCGCTGTTTCACCGGTATTCTCCACAGAACTTCCGCCTCCGGTATCTCCATCAACGACAATATTTCCAGGGTTCTGTTCATTCGTATCTGTTCCCGGTGTTTCCTGATCTGCCGGATTGTCTTCGCTGCTCTCGTTTTTCTTTGCGTCAATATTTACATAAGTACTAAATGTCTGCGTAAGTGTTTCTCCATTTTCCAGTACACCGGTTACTTCCCAGTTGATCGGATAAGTTCCCGCTTCTCTTTCTTCTTTTAACTGCAACAGAATACTCACATAATAAACTTTTCGTACTTCTCCTGTACTTATTGTTTTTTCTTCCTCTACCACATCTTTATCATAGTTTTTATACACATAAGGGGCCTGCGTTGCAGATCCCAGATCCGGATGTACATGAAGTTTCTTTTCTTTTAAATTTCCTTTCACTGACAGCGGTAACACAATTTTCACTTCATTTTCTGTGATTTCCGGAACATATCCCTCACTGTAAGAAGTTTCCATCCCTTCATAGCATCCGGTATTATCAATATAAATACTTTCTTTTTCCTTTGTCTGCTGTTCTTCCTGATTAGCTATGTTCTCTTCATTTCCATAAACCACGGTTCCACTGCCTGTCAGAATACCTAATACAGCCAGCAGTGCTATTGCTTTATTTATCCTCTTTCGCATCATTCGTCTCCTGTAAATATCCATCATCCATCTCAAAAACCACATCACAAAGATAATCGATATCTTTCGGATTATGGCTGGACAGCAGAATCACCCTGTTCTCCTCTTTCATCTGAAGCAGTACCTCCCGGATCTCCTTCACTCCATGTTTATCCAAACCATTCATTGGTTCATCCAGAATCAATATTTCAGGTTTCTCCATAATTGCCTGTGCAATTCCAAGTCTCTGCCTCATTCCAAGGGAATACTTTCCCACCGGTTGTTTCAGATTCGGGTCAAGCCCGACAACACGCATGGTTTCCCTGATCTGTGCCTCCTGAATTCTGTGATTTACTGCCGCCAGGATCTTCAGATTCTTTATTCCTGTCATTCCCGGCAAAAATCCAGGCGATTCGATAATCATCCCCATATCTTCCGGAAAATCAACATCTTTTCCAATCTTTTTTCCGGCGACCCGAATACTTCCCTCATCATAGGGTAACAGTCCACAGATACATTTCATCAGTACTGTTTTTCCACTTCCGTTATTTCCTACGATTCCATATACCTGCCCCCAGTTCAGTTCACAGCTGATGTTTTTCAGCACTTTCCTTCCCTGAAAGCTTTTACTTACCTGTTCTATCTGAATTGCTGCTTCTCTCATCGTTCTCCCGTCCCGTCAAATACAAAATGATATGTTCGGATGCTATATAAATTAAGCAATATCAACACCATCACAAGAATCATATCATAGATTCCACTGGCTCTCAGTGATGGAAGCCTGTCGTACCCAAAATTATGCAGATGATATGTCGCATGACTTAACGGAGATATCCATCCGGCTGCCACATTAGCCAGATAACTTTTCCGTTCACTGATCCCCAGCAATTTCTGTAAAACTCCCGGCGAAAAAATGAACGAAATACCGTTAAAAATCACGCCGGCTATCATACCTGCAAGCTCATTCCACAGAATCCTGAACCAGAAAATCAATAACACCATCACAAGCGCATACGCGAATAACAGAAAAAAGATGGTTGTCATACAGGCATATGGTCGCGTCAGTTCCAGTGTCTTTTCTGACGCTGCCAGTGACAACTTTTTTCCTGCACTTGTAAACGCCAGCTTTACCGCCGTCTCACTCCACATATTTCCTACATAACACCTCTGTCCACAGATCAGAATCGTTGATAGCAGTATCGCTACTGTATAAATTGCCGTTGCACAGACAATATATACCACCTGTCCTGCCAGCCAGATTTTTCTCGTCATCCTGCAAAGATAAAATGGCACCTCATTTCCCAGATAAGGAATGTCTGCAAAATATAACAACAGCAACAATGTCATAAAAAAAATAGCTTCCAGATCATCAAACCCCCAGATAAACGGTTCGAATATCTGCATAATTGTATTTTCTTTTTCTGAAAACTGCAAAATCTTTTCTGTCAGGAAGTAGCACATAATAAAATTCAGAATAAACGCCAGCCAGATCTTTCTGTCATATCGCCAGCGTCTGAAGTTAAATACCACTACCATCCATATTTTTCTTATATTATTCACCATTTAATCTCCGCACAACCTGATCAGCAAACAGCCCGTTCCATCCAAGACACATCAGGAACAGCATTCCCCACATTTGTAGCTTTTCATGACTCAGGTAATCTTCTATAAGAAACCAGTGATATGGATTCAAATAATAGATTTCTTTCAAAAATCTCTGATTCATAATATATATAACAAAGAAAGCTACAAAAGGAATCAGATACGCAAGATACACACTTTCCGCAGCCACCGAAAAATACATTGCCATACTGCTTAAAACCATACAGCCAATACAATATGTAAAAAGCATATTTACGATTATCTGCCATGCTTCCAGTTCTTTTTTCCACTCAATCGTTCCTGTTTCTGCCGGAGAATATAACAAATATATCCCAATAATTCCCAGTATCCCTGCTGCCAGGATCATACCGGTAACTCCGATAAAATTCCCAAAAATCTTTCCTCTGATATATGCTCCCACATCCATTCTTGCCAGGTAAAATTTATAAAATCGGCTCTGAAAATCTTCCATACATGATGCAGCATGCGCAATGCCACTTACCGATGCAACCAACACCACCGTTTCCTTTTTACGTAATATCTGTATCACAGTCTGCTGCCAGAATCCTCTTATGATTTCCCGGTCTGCTCCAAGTTCCCGATAAATCTCCGTTCCCTGAACCATCAGATACAGCCACAGAATCCCACAGAGTATCCATATTCTCCTGCTCTGTATCAGCCGAAGTGCTTCTGCTCTGTAAACACCAGACGTATTTCTGTCATTCTTAGTACCCATTATATCTGCTGATCACACTTCCATCAATTCCGTTCAATGTTAAATAAGAAACCTTATATGCATTCTCTTCATCCTTCTGTTTCATGGAATATACAGCATTTTCAGGAGTTTCTTCATCATAGATATATCCACAGAAATCCCATACAGGAACCGTAAGGTATTCTCCGCTGTTTCCTTTGTTCAGCACATACATGCTGGTCAGATAAATATTTGTAATCTCCAGATGAGCAGTTGCACCGGATGCAGAATAGACTCTGTTTCCTATATTTTCTTTAAATTTCCGGCATACAGTTTCAAAATCCATCAGCTGCACGTTTTCATTTACCGTGCTTATTTCCTGTGGTGGCAGATCCATCTGCACTCCGATGATTCCACTGTCATCCACCTGGATCCGACCATTTTCCTGTTCCATATGTGCCATGTAATCATCCTCACTGCTGTCTCCTGTGTCAGTCTGCACCTCGGCAGCAGCTTCCATATACAGGTTATCCATTCCATCCACATCTCTGCTGTAGGAAATCTCATAATATCCCACACGACTTCCGTGTAACAATTGCGTCTTTTCTTCTATCTTTACTACGCGATGTTGGCCCAGCTGCAATTCATCCAAAAGAGTTTCCGCCTGATTCTCCGCTTCTTCCTCAGACAGATTCAACTCCGCTTCATTTTCTGTAGTCTTATTATCTCCCTGCGTATTTCCCACAGTGCTGTCCGCAGTTACCACATTTTCCGCCTCAATGTAATTGACAAAATTGATACTTGCACCTCGGTCATCGTCATTATACAGATATAATTTTGCCGTTTCATCCCTTCCAAGATCTGCCTGCAGCTCAATCGCATCATCCGAATCAAAAGCAACCTCATCTACCGGCTGTGTATTCTGTTCATCCATCGCTGTATATTTTTTCTCATCTTCTTTTAACTGCGACTGCAGCTCTTCGATCTGCTGACTGACATCTCCATCCCCCTGTAAAATAGCCGAATCATCTGTTCCGTTTTTCAGGCTTTCTATTTCCTGCCGGATAGCGATAATTTCTTCCTGTAAATCCTCTTTTGTCACACCATTGTCCGCATAATATGCATCCGCATCTCCAAAAAAGTATTTTTCTATTTCCTGCGCCTGTTCCTGTGACATAACAGCCGGCATTACTTTTTTGCTTACAATTTCCGATGCCTCCGGAATATGTACCTCTGCCTGTACATCAACAACCATATCCCCATCTTCCCAGCTCTCTGTCCACTGCTCCGGGTATTGTTCTGAAATTTTTGTACTGCTGTCTTCTTCGGTATCCGCCTGCGTACTCTGCTGTACCTCATCTTCCAGATTGCTTTCCGCTTTATTCTTTACAATATCCTCCTTCGGAGTTTCCTGACAGGCAGTCAGAAGGCAGGTTAGTATGACAGTTCCTGTGTAAAATAATTTTCTGTGTATTTTCATAGATTAAGTCTCCTTTATCTTCTAATACTTCGTAATAGTTTCATTTTTAATATTGTATTATTTTTACATTCTCATTATATTTTTACAGGATTATTTTGTCAATGCTTTTAAATTGACTCATCCATTTTTTCGGTATATAGTATATTTACACATTATAAAGATAAAGGAGTGACCTTATTTGTTATTTAAGGAAAAAAAATTTCTCAAACTGACTTCCCGTGAAATTGATATTCTGAATATCCTATGGGAAAATGAAAAACCATTAATTGCTTCTGAAATAGCAGATGCCAGACCGGATCTTACGATTAATACTGTTCAGGCAGTCCTGCGAAAGCTCCTGAAGTATCAGTTGATTGAGGTTGCGGATATTGTATATAGTGGTACGGTTTTGTCTCGTTCCTATCGTCCCACTATCACCTCAGAAGAATTTGCAGTTCAGGAACTGACATCTGATTATCTTGCTTTTCAGAAGACAGTCTCAAAGCCTCTTCTTGTTTCTGCACTTTTGGATATCGAAGAAGATCCTGTTAAAGCTCGGGAAACGATTGATGAATTGCAACAAATGTTGGACGCATACAAAAAAGAGTTAGAATAGAGGTCATATGATATGATAGATTTTTCTATTTCATCCGTTAATATGGCGATTTTGGTAAGTAATCTTTTTATTATTTTTCTGGTTCTTATTTTCCGAAATCGCAAGATCATGTTTCGGCTTGGACTTTCACTTCTGGTTGGATTCGTGATTCTTATTTGCGTTCGTATGATATTTCCAGTCGAACTATTGCCGATCTCCCATAATGTATATCTTCCAGATTTGCTGACTACCATCGTGGGAGAAACACGCCGTACACGCTTTTTTCATGATACGGTATCCTGGTGGAATATTCTGGAAATCATATGGGGATGTGGTATCTTATATTCGTTGTTCAAATACATCAAACGCAATTATGCTTTTCGAAAATATGTGAAAAATCATGCTATTGTTTTATCTGAATCCAGTGTACAAATGCAGATTTTCACTCAGATCCGGTCTGAAACTGCCAAAAAATATGTGCAAAAAATCCAGTTATTGGCTCTTCCGTTTCTTAAGAGTCCGGTAATCTGGGGGATTCGAATACCATGCATTCTCATTCCGTCCACTTTGGAATTATCGGAAACTGAATGGCGCTATGTTTTATTACATGAAGTCAATCATTATCTTCATAAAGACCTGTACATAAAATTTTTGTTACATATTATTTGTATGATTTACTGGTGGAATCCTTTTTGTAAGTTTTTAAAGAATGACACAGATACGATATTGGAAATGCGGATTGATCAGACATTGGCAAATAACCTCGCGCATACTGCCGAATATTTGTCCTGCCTTTTGAAAACAGCTTCCTATCAAATAGAAAATCCAATATCTATCCCGGATTCTTCTATAAACTTTTGTGATTCTGTTCTGGCACGACGTTTTGAAACACTTACTCAAACCAAAAACAAATCCACTTCGCCTTTAGCTGTAATTGTTTTTCTGAGTATCTCGTTCTTTATATATGTAACATCTTACTTTATTACTTTTGAGGCCAATTATTTCCCACCGGATATGTTTACTGATGATATAATTATCCCTACCCAAAGTAATTGTTTTCTTATAGAACGTCCCGATGGACAATATGATTTTTATCTTCTGGGTGAATATATCGAAGTTTATCCTGATAAGAAGTATTGTATCTCCAGGATTCACACTTATAAAAACATAGAAGAAGCCCGAAAACATGAAAAGATCATTTCTGAAAAGTAATCAATGGCTTGCAGACTGGATTCCAGCCTGACGCAAACAGGGTCTGCCGCACCATGTCAGTGCAACAGACCCTTCCTTTTTGTCATACTTTATCTTTTTATTTATACATACTCATATAATTCCCATGTGCCTCGATCAGTTCGTCGCACATTGCTTTGATATCATCGATATTCAGCTCTGCTGCGGTATGTGATTCGAGTATGGAAGTCACATTTTCTTTTTCACAATCCATTTTCCACTTCTATTGGAGCCTTGCCTTTCAACTAATCCATCCTCTCGCAGATCTTTTATTATTTTCTGGACTTGTTTTCTTGTAAGGTTGAATTCTTCCATAAGCTTAACCTGTGTTATCGTCGACTCTTCTTTCATTCTTTGTAAAATATCCCATTTCTTTTCGGCTCCTTTTTTTGGCTCCTTTTTGTTCACGCTCTTTCTTTTCCTCTCTCAAAAATGCTTCATGCACAAATAATCTTGAGATAAAATAACTGTGATCATCATCTGTTTCAAACTCAGGTTTCGGCGATCCATTTTCTTCAAGTGCTCTAAGAATCTTGCCAAATCCAGTATTTCGTCCTTCTGTCAAATGTAATTCTTTCAAAATTTCTCCAATACGCCGATTTCTATATCTGCGATTTGATACCTTATATCGTTTCAAAGCAAGCGCTTCTTCCAATGCTGCATATGGATAATTGTATACCCAATCTGCTTCTGCTTTATCCGCACTCTTAACAATTTTCTTAAGATTTTTGATACTATAATATTAATACCCTTTCCAACCATTCATACACAACAGTAAATAAACGATTTCCCCTGCCATTCCTCCTGTAACGATATAGAACACTTTCCGATTTTTCCAGATTTTATCCCATGTTCTTTGGCTTATCTGTTGCATATATAGGACAAATGCATGGTGTTCTGCCATCCACAGTTTCCCCTGCTGCCATATCAGGACAATTCCGCTCAAAATGGAGCCAGCAAGTCCGAAGATCCACTGCCACATTTTTTCAGTAATTTTTTCTCTCTGTTCCTGCTGTTTTTCCAGATCTTCTGTATTCTGCACAGGGATTCCGGAAAGAGACAGTGTATCAACAACTTTTTCTGCAGCAGCTTCGTTTACCACCTGGATCCGATAGTGATATACTTTCCAGTCAGAATGGCTTTCTCCCTGCAAGGTATCGCTATCTGTAACGCTTTCTCTATTTTCTGCATCCGACATTACTATTTCTTCGTATTTTTCTATATCCATATACACCAAAACCTGAGATTCTTCCTGTTTTTCTTCCTGACTGTTGATTCCATATATCCTTACTTTCTCCCCATTGATTTCCACAGTCTGGTACAACAGATCTTCCGGCACATATCCCTGGATTACATGTTTTTTCGTATCTTTCAGCTGTTTTATCATACTCTCATCTACGATTGCCCATGCCATGGATGAAATTTTCCCCTGACTGTATGCCTCCGGAAATTGTTTCTGTAAATATTCCGGATCGGTTCCCACCAACGTAACTTCCGTCTCATATCCATTCCACTCAAGTACCTGTGTGCTCTCTTCCCACAAAGTTATCGTCTGTATCCCTTCCATGTCCCACAGAGCTCCCCTCTGTGATTGATATTCCTGAGAAATTTCACACTGAATTTCCACCGTAGCTTTTTTCTGTTCATTCCATTGTCTTCCGCAAACAATCAGGCCGTTCAGACAAAAAAATACCACACTCCAGAACAGGCAGATTATGATTGCATCTTTTCGCCATACAATTTTCCCCGTATACCAGAATATTTCTTTTCTATTCATAAAACTGTCCCTGTTTTCTTCTTCGAATCCAGCCCGGAAGAACTACTCCGCCAATACCCAAACCGACAACTGCGGTTACTCCGATAAGAAACTGGCGACCGATCTTATTGCTTTCTTTTCCATTTTTATCTGTATTTTTTTCTTCTATCTTTAATGGCTGGATCGTCAGTACAATATCGCTGGTTTCTTCATAGCTGTTGCCATCCTCGTCCTCATAAGTCAGAAGAATTCTTCCACCTGTCCGTCCGTATCTTTTTTCTGTTGTCTCTTCCTCTGCGTTTACCACACCTGCGAAAGCGTCCAGTTCACCCGAAACAGCGGTTCCTCCCTCAATGTTTCCAAGGAAGAGACTCTTATCTGTCTGTAGCCCAGGAAGATCCACTGTGCATCTCGCATTATAAACCATTCCTCTTCCAACATTCATCAGCTGTACCGGTATCTGCAAACGGTCTCCTGCATTGACTTCTTCCGGAATCTGACCGATCTCCATCGAAAGTTCACTTTTCTGTTTAATCGTTATTTCTATTTGCCCGGTTGAGGTAAGTGTTACTGCATCCGGATTATCATACGACAGTTCCAACGTCAGTTTATATCTTCCTGCTTCTGTCTTTTTATCTGTCTGGATCTCTACCGGAACTTCCAGTGTTTTTCCCGCACCAAGTTTTTCATAGTATTGCGTATTCGCAGTATTTCCAAGCGAAATCCCATCCCCTTCACATCCTACTGTAACGGTCATATTCTGCACATATTTCTTTTTATTTGTATTTTTGAGGACCACTTTCAAATTCACAGAATCTCCCGCATAAATATGTTCCGGAATTTCTTTACAGCCTGCCACGATCACTTTCGGTTCGGATGTTGCTTTTTCCTCTTTATTTTCTCCTTTGACTGCAACGACAGCCTCTCCTCCGGATCCTCCTGTTATTTCTGCTTCCGGCACAATACTACTGTCTGTCTCCTCTGAAATGCCACTCGCAACAGATGGCATCGGTTCCGGCGTGATTGTTGGCGTGATTATCGGCGTGGTTGTCGGTGTGATTTCCGCCACTTTTTCATCATTGATCTGTACATACACTGTAAAATTCTGTTCAAGCTCCTGTTCTTCCAACTGCACTGTCGTTTTTATCTGTACCGGATATGCACCATTTTTCCTGTCACTTTTCAGTTTTAACACAAATTTTATCAGAAATACTTCTCTCGTCTGATCGGTATCATTGATTTTTTCTTCTGTTTTTTTGAATGTCTTCTGATAATTCTGAAATATAAATGGTGCTGTATTCTGATCTCCCTGATCCAGCGATGCAGTTATTGTATCCACTTCATTTTTCCCATTCCACATCAACGGAAGAATCACTGACACACTCTCTCCACTTACTTCCGGTTCATAACCATCCTGGTACGCTTTTTCCATACCCTCATACCGGTTTTCATTATCCAGTCTCAGTTTTTCACTCTGCGCTGTCGGCTCTGCTACCACCGCTCCCCATGTCTGCATGGGAAACAGTAAAAGTAACAACAGCAGACACAGTACTTTTCTTATGGTTCGCTTCATCCTTTTCCCTCCCGTGTGTTATGAATCTCCAGAAGATGTCCGTTCTGTATCTCACAGATTCTGTCAAAGTGCAAAATACCCTCCCATAGATTTCCAAATGCCACAAAAGCCATACCAAAATCTGCCAACCACCCGGAAATCAGGGTTCCAAATTTTTTACGTTCTTCTTCTGTCATTTCACTGATGCCATCTCCTGCCAGCAATATTTCCGGTTCTGTAGAAAGTGCTGCGATGCTGAGTAAAACACCTTTTTCATATGCTGTGAGATTATCTGCATATATCATTCGTTTTTCCCACAATGTGCTCGCTTTAACCACCGGTTTTATCCTTCCCCACGCCTGCTTTCTGTTATATCCTTGCGTAAGCAGCGGCAATAGCAGATAATCGATTGCTCTCATCCGCTCCAGATCCGGAAATTGCTCCGGTATGATACCTGCACGTGATATTCTGCATGTTCCTTCCTGCGCTGCGGTTGCTCCCGAAGCCACCAGAAACATCTGCCTGATATCTTCCTGGATTTTCCCCCTGATCAGCACTTTTTCCTTTTTGTGAACCGAAAATTCCACATGATCCAGAACCAGCCGATATCCTCGTTCCCACCGGGTAATCTTACACATCTCCAGGCATATTTCATCCATCTCTCTCACCTGCTCTTTCCCGGATACATGTCATCGTTCCTGCATCCATTTCGCATACCGTATCACACAGTACATCGATATCATTCTGGCTGTGACTGGATAATAAAATCGTTTTTCTCTCACCTTTCAGACTCAGAATCAGTTCGTGCATCTGCTTTACCCCTTTTTTATCCAGTCCGTTAAACGGCTCATCCAGAATCAAAATGGAGGGATCTTCCATTACCGCCTGCGCAATTCCCAGTCTTTGTCGCATGCCGAGCGAATATTTAGATACCGGTTTTTTCAGTTTCGGATCCAGTCCTACGGTTTGAAGCACCTCCTGAATTCTTTCTTTTCCGATTTTATGTTGTAACGACGCCAGGATCTCCAGATTTTTCATACCGGTAAGATTTGGCAAAAATCCGGGTGTCTCTATAATCACACCAATATCTTCAGGAAAATCCACATCTTTTCCAATCTCTTTATAGTTTACAAGAATTTTTCCACTGGACGGATTCAGAAAGCCACAGATACATTTCATCAGTACCGTTTTCCCACTTCCATTATTCCCAACGATTCCATATATTTTTCCTTCCTGAAACTCAAAACAGACATCCTTTAATACCTGTTCTTCGGAAAATTGTTTTGAAACATGTTCCAGTTTAATCACCGTACGCATTCTTTTCCTCCTGTTACTCTTCCGTCCCTCTGAATTGAAAATTATATCTCTTCATCTGTCTTGTACTCAAAAACACCAGAATCGTCAGTATGCTGCCAAAAATCAAAAAAGTTTCTTTCAGGCTTGGAAGATTATCATATCCGAAATTATGCATCGAATAGGTTGCCTGATTCAACGGTGAAATCCATCCTACAATTACCCTTGCTTTATAATAAAATTCATCTGGAAGTTTCAACAGTGTTTTCAGATTATCCGGATTCAGCAAAAGTCCATATGCACTGAACGTCAATGCACTGATAACCCCTGCCAGCTGCCCCTTCCACAGTGTAAAAAACATCTGCAAAAACATTAGTACCAATGCATACAGTAACAGCAGAACAAAGATACAGCACATCGTCTGGTATGGTCTGCTCATTTCCAGTGTTTTTACTGCTGCAGGAATTCCCAGTGTTTCTCCTTTTTCTGAATATGCCAGCATTGCTGCTGTATAACTCCATGTATTTTTGGGAAAAAGATATTTCATACACAGTAGTCCTGTAGAACCCAGGATAAACATGAGATAAAATACACAGGCTCCCACAATATACAAAAACTGCCCTGCAATCCATATCTTTCTGTTTTCACGGATCAGGAAAAACGGCGTTGCTGTCGTAATAAAGGGAAGGTCACCGAACAGCAGCAAAAATAACATGGACGCAAGCAAAATAGAATTGCCATCACCAAACGTCCAGATGAACGGCTCCACCAGCTGCATGGTTGTCTCCTGTTCCCCGGCAAACAAAACTAATTTATCCGTCAGCATAAAACATAAAATAAACGCCAGTAAAAATGCTGCAATCACGCGCATATTTTTCTTCCACATTCGAAAATTATAACCAGTTGTAACAAGTATCATTCTGCTGATTCTACGCATATCCAATTCTCCTTCTCGCCGCATCTGCAAAAGCATATCCTGCAATGCCGGTCAGAAAAAGCAGCCAGAAAAAGACAGACCAGCCATGCAATGGCCAGTCTGCCTGTACCACCAGCCAATCCGGCGGATAAAACACCCGACAATCCGGGAAATATCGCTCACATAAAATAATCAGCAGATATTCACTCATAAATGGTGCAAGCCATGCCATGTATCGATGATTCACCAGCGTTGAAATCCACATTCCAATTTCCGCTTCCAGTGCTCCAAAAGCAAAAAACTGACACAACATCTGTCCATATTTTCCCCAAAAATTTTGTATAATCCTCCATGAAAATCCTTTTTCCATAGGCAGAAAAACAATCCATGTACACAAAATAAAAGCTACTGTCCCTGCTACCAGAATACTTCCACCTGCAATTGCATTTGTGATTGCTTTTGAAATTATGTATTTTTTTCGTTCTTTTCGAACCAGCACAAATTTATAGATACCACTTTTATATTCATCCACAAATCCGGTCGCATACGGAACCGTGCACAGCAGGGGAAAATACAACCGAATCCCATCTCCCGTCAGAACTTTCAAAATATAGCTTTCCGTCCAGCCTGCACCCAGCTTCCTGCCACTTCTCAGCACCTCTGCCACCATTTCCAGATTAGTTACGGTAAGAAATATCACAGTGAGAAAAGTTCCCAGATACAGCCATTGCTTTCGAAACGCTCTTTTTCTATCATACGGTAACATTCATTTTCTCCGTTTAATATCCGAGGGATGTATTGATTACACTCCCATCAATCCCATTTATCATCAGAAACTGCTGTTTTCCCCAGTCTTCACCATCCACACGAAGTATTCCGGAAAACAACCATGCTGGAACCATAAGAAAATCTTCCGTGTTGCTTTTTTCTTTGATTCTGAAAAGCCCTTCTGTGATTTCAGATATTTCAATCTGAATCTTTCCTGTTTCCGTTGCATCCGCATCCAGAAATGCAGATTCTGTAAACTGTGCCTGTGCCTGTTTTTTGAATGTCTGATAAATCTCCTCAAAATCCATCGTTTCAACATTTTCATTTTCTATCTGTACCACATCCATCGGAGATATCAGTTCCACACTCGTCAGTACACCGTTTTCAAATCCAATACTCAGGGATGAATAATAATAATTTGCCGCATATAGATCTTCTGATTTCAGATCAATCAGCGGTCCCTGAAATGCCGTAATACTTTCATAAGACGGTGTGTAGGTTACCATTACATTTTGTATGTTTTCTGCTTCCGATGTTTTATATTCCGCATATTTCCAGTTTTCCATTCCCAGCTGATTTTTTATCTCATCTGCCTGTTTTACCGCCTCTTCTTTGGATAATATTCCTGTTTCTTCTTTGATCCAATCCTGTTCATCTTCATACAGGAACCATTGTGTATTTAACCGATAGTCATTCTCTTCTCTGTTGTCCACTTCCACCATCGCCTGATGTCCGTTCACAGTTGCATGTGCAATCAGCTGACTGGTTTTGTCCAGCCCTTCATAATTTGCATCACCGGATGTGGGCATTGGCAGGTCATCATAATAGCCATATGGATGAAATTCCCATGTACATGGAATTTTTTCATCGGTATCACTGGCTGACGCATATTGCTTTTCATATTCTTTGATTTCTTCTTCCAGCTCTTTTTTTATCCGGTCTGCCTCTTCTTGGCTTCCATAATCCTCCAGAAGTTTGTCCTGATCACTTATGCGTTCTTTCAGTTGAAGAATCCTGTCTTCTATCTCTGTCTTACTTTTTTCTCCAGGTTCATATGCCGTCGCGCCCTCAAACAGCACATCCGCCCACCGCTTTGCCTCTTCTTCCGTGATCAGATGCGGTTTTACTCTCACCACCGGTTTGTTTCCTTCCAGTCCCGTAACACTTGCATCCACAGATACCTCTATTTTTTCTCCATCTGCCTGAAACTGATCCGTATATTTTTCCGGAACTGATGTGTCACTGTCTTTCTTATTTTCTCTCTGAATCGCCTGTTCCAGTTTACCCTCATTCTTATTGACCACAATGTCTGCTGTCGGGTTTTCGGCACAGCCGGTAAGTAACAGACAAGAGAACAACAACGCACAAAATACTCCGCTACCTTTTCCCATATACCCTCCGTTCGTCATCTGTAATTTTTCATTTTTATTATTTCAAATGCTTTTATTGTATTCATTTTACATTCTCATTATATTTTTACTTTATTGTTTTGTCAACGCTTTCAAATTGACTTCACCATTTTTTCGGTATATATTATATTTACAGTTTAAATAAAGGAGTGATTTTATTTGTTATTTAAGAAAAAGAAATTTCCCAAACTGACTTCCCGCGAAGTTGATATTATGAATATTCTCTGGACAAGCGGAAAACCTTTGATTGCATCAGAAATTGCCGATTGTCGACCGGATCTTACTATTAATACCGTTCAGGCAGTTCTTCGGAAGCTTCTGAAATACCAGTTGGTCGAAGTTGCAGATATTGTATACAGCGGTACAGTTTTATCCCGTTCGTACCGCCCGACCATTACCTCTGAAGAATTTGCTGTTCATGAGGTAACTTCTGATTATCTGGCATTTGAAAAAACGCTTTCAAAGCCGTTACTGGTTTCTGCGCTTTTAGACACAGAGGAAGATCCTGTCAAAGCAAGGGAAACGATTGATGAATTGCAGAAAATGTTAGATGCATACAAGAAAGATTTGGAAGAACAGGAGCCATAATTATGTTAGATTTCTCTATCTCCTCTGTAAATATGGCGATTTTGGTAAGTAATCTTTTTATTATTTTTTTGTTTCTTATTTTCCGAAATCGCAAGATCATGTTTCGGCTTGGACTTCCACTTCTGGTTGGATTCGTGATTCTTATTTGTGTTCGTATGATATTTCCGGTCGAACTATTGTCGATCTCCCACAATGTATATCTTCCTGATTTACTGGCCACTATCGTGGGAGAAACACGCCGTGTACGCTTTTTTCATGATACGGTATCCTGGTGGAATATTTTGGAAATTATATGGGGATGTGGCATCTTATATTCGTTGTTCAGATACATCAAACGCAATCATGCTTTTCGAAAATATGTAAGAAAACATGCAGTTGTTTTGTCTGACTCCAGTGTACAAATGCAGACTTTCACTCAGATTCAGTCCGAAACTGCAAAAAAAGGTGTTCAAAAAATTCAGCTGCTGACCCTTCCCCTTCTTAAGAGTCCGGTAATCTGGGGCATTCGAAAAACATACATACTCATTCCAGCCACTTTGGAATTGTCAGAAACCGAATGGCGCTATGTTTTATTACATGAAGTAAATCATTATCTTCATAAAGACCTGTACATAAAATTTTTGTTACATATTATTTGTATGATTTACTGGTGGAATCCTTTTTGTCGTTTTTTAAAGAATGACACAGATACGATATTGGAAATGCGGATTGATCAGACATTGTCAAGTAATCCTACGCATACTGCCGAATATTTGTCCTGTCTTTTGAAAACGGCTTCCTATCAAATAGAAAATCCTCTACCTGTCCCGGATTTTTCTATAAACTTTTGTGATTCTGTTCTGGCACGACGTTTTGAAACACTTACGCAAAAACAAAACAAGTCAACTTCTACTTTAGCTGTAATTCTTTTTCTGAGTATCTCGTTCTTTATATATGTATCATCTTATTTTATTATTTTTGAAGACAATTATTTTCCACCCGATATGTTTACTGATGATATAATCATTCCTACCAAAGATAATTGCTTCGTTATAGAACGTTCAGATGGAGCATATGATTTTTATCTCAATGGTGAATATATAACGACCCTACCCGATAAAGAATATTGCATCCCTGATATAAACACTTATAAAAATATAAATGAAGCATCCAAACATGAACAAATTATTTCAGAAAAATAATTAATGAATTGGAGACTGGATTCTAACCTGATGCAAACAGGGTCTGCCGCACCATGTCAGTGCGGCAGACCCTTCCTTTTTGTCATACCTTATCTTTTATTTATACATACTCATATAATCCCCATGTGCCTCGATCAGTTCGTCGCACATTGCCTTGATATCATCAATATTCAGCTCTGCTGCGGTATGTGGTTCGAGCATGGCTGCCTGGTAGATCTTTTCTTTGGATCTGGTGGCTGCGGCTTCGATGGTCAGGAGCTGGACGTTGATATTGGTCATGTTCATGGCTGCCAGCTGGACCGGGAGTCTTCCTACGTGGCATGGGTTGATGCCGTTGGCATCTACCATACACGGAACTTCCACACAGGCATCGGATGGCAGGTTGTCGATCAGACCGGTATTTAACACATTGCCACCGATCTTATATGGATTGCCGGTCACAACGGCTTCCATAATATAAGAAGCATATTCTTTGGATCTTTCGTGGGTTACTTTTCCGTCTTTCAGAATATCCTCACGTTCTTTCTCCCAGCCTTTGATCTGCTCCACACATCTGCGTGGGTATTCGTCCAGCGGGATGTTGTATTTTTCGATCATTTCCGGATATCTGGATTTGATAAATAACGGGTTGTATTCTGCGTTATGTTCGCTGGACTCGGTGCAATAATATCCCAGATGTTTGATGTACTCAAAACGCACCATATCGTCATGTTTTTCGGTTGCATTCTTCTCTGCTGCCCGTCTGCGGATCTCAGGGTACAAATCGTTGCCGTCTTTGTCATGCAGTTCCAGCAGCCATCCCATATGATTGATACCGGCGATCAGTTCTCTTCTGCCTTCCAGCTTGTCTTCCATGCCCAGTTTTTCCAGCAGTTTCTCCGAACATACCTGTACGCTGTGGCACAGACCTACGGTACGGATCTTTGTGTATCTCTGCATATAGCCGGTCAGCATGGCCATCGGGTTGGTATAGTTCAGGAACAACGTATTCGGGCAGACTTCCTCCATATCTCTGGCAAATTCTTCCATCACCGGGATGGTACGAAGCGCACGCATGATACCGCCGATTCCCAGTGTATCTGCGATGGTCTGACGCAGGCCGTATTTTTTCGGGATCTCAAAGTCGGTGATGGTGCACGGATCGTAGCCGCCTACCTGAATCGCATTGACTACAAAATCAGCATTCCGCAGGGCCTCTTTTCTGTTTTCCACACCCAGATAGGTTTTGATGGTGGCTCTGGACTCGTTGACATTCTTATTGATCGCGCCAAGGATGATCTCGGAATCTTTCAGTCGTTCCTCGTTGATATCATACAACGCGATCTCCGCCTCACAAAGCGCAGATGTACACATGCAGTCCCCCAGTACATTTCTGGCAAATACGGTGCTGCCAGCCCCCATAAAAGTAATTTTCATCTTCATACCTCCTGTAAGAATCTATGTATTTTGTTGTTTTCCGTACTCCATTTCTGTCTTTACCCCCGATTGAATGAATTACGGTTTTGCTATAGGTTTATTATATGTTTATGAAGTGAAAAAGCCTATCTGTTTTGTTTCCATTTTGTTGTTGATTTGTTGCATGTTACACAAAACAGAATCTGTTGTTCGCGTTAAAAAGAGCCGCGAATCCACTTCGCAGCTCTTTTATGGTTCTTATGCTTCTTTATTTTACCTCTTTCAGATAAAACTCCACCGCTTTGAAATCCCCTGTCTGGCGTGGGAAGTTCAGGCCGCCGTGCATCAGGGCGCGACCGCTTCTTACCAGTTCGCCGTTTACCTCATACATGGCATCCGCTTTCAGCCCTCTTACCGGGATGTGGATGGACGGACCACTTGGCTGTGCCAGGATCTGCATGCCATGTACCAGAGCCTCGCTCTGATCCTGAGATACAAACTCCCAGGCTGCGTACAGACGGTTTTCCATCGGATTGGTCAGACGGTAGTATTCGCCTTCATGGGTCAGATTATAGTATTTCTTAAAGGTTTTGATCTGTTCTTTGACCTCTTCTTTTTCTCCGTCGCTTAACAGGTTCAGATCCAGTTCGTATCCGAAACTTCCTGCCATGGCTACGGTTCCTCTGGTTTCTACCGGAGTGATACGGCCGGTCTGGTGGTTCGGAACAGCGGATACATGGGAACCGACTGCTGAGATCGGATAGCAGAAGGATGTTCCGTACTGGACACTGAGACGTTCTACTGCATCGGTATCATCACTGCACCAGATCTGTGGGGAATAATACAGCATACCAAGATCAAAACGTCCACCGCCGCCGCTGCAGCCTTCCAGTAACAGGTTCGGATAACGGCTCACCAGACGTTCCAGCAGATCATACAGACCCAGCATGTAGCGATGGCTTGCCTCTCCCTGGCGTTCTTTTGGCAAAACGGCACTGTAAACATCACTGATGTGACGGTTCATATCCCATTTGACATATTCGATATTGGCACTGTCAAGGATCGCCGTCATGCGTTCGTACAGATAATCCCGGACATCTTCTCTTCCCATATCCAGGATCAGCTGGTAACGGCTTCTGTTCGGCTGTCTTCCCGGAATCTGGATCGCCCAGTCCGGATGTGCACGGTAGAGATCACTATCCTCGGAGATACATTCCGGCTCAAACCAGAGACCGAACTTCATACCCATAGCATTGATTCCGTCTGCGATTGGTTTCAGACCACCTTCCAGTTTGTCGGTATTGACATACCAGTCACCCAGTCCGCTGACGTCTCCGTCACGTTTTCCAAACCAGCCGTCATCAAGGACCAGCATCTCCACGCCAAGTTCAGATGCACCTTTTGCAATATTCAGGATCTTTTCTTTATCAAAATCAAAGTAGGTTGCTTCCCAGTTGTTGATCAGCACCGGACGTCTCTCATGTTTGTATTTGCCACGGCACAGATGTTCCCGGAAGGTATGATGGAAGTTTGAACTCATTTTTTCGAATCCTTCGCTGCTGTAGGTCATGACAGCCTCCGGTGTCCAGAACTCTGCTCCGGCTTCCAGTGTCCACGCAAATCTCTGGCTGTTGATGCCGGCAGTCAGTCTGGTCTGACCCATCTGGTCTTTTTCTGCTTCGATCGAGAAGTTTCCGCTGTAAACCAGTGCCGTTCCATAACATGGTCCCGCTTCTTCGGTGGTATCTTTGCTGCACAGGATGACAAATGGATTATGCTGGTGGCTGGATGCTCCTCTGACACTTTCCACGGTCATCTTTCCACGCATCAGCGGTAACCGTTCCATCTGGCGTTCCAGATTGTGTCTTCCGTGAAAATGCATCAGTTCCCAGTCACCGCTCATCAGATCCAGATTCATGGAAGCGGCTTTTGTCAGCACGATCCCATCGGTACCCTGATTTACGAATTTTACGCAACGGGTAATGATATCTCTTTCTTCCCACACACTGTAGTATAAAAATGCATGCAGTCCGGTTACTTTATCTGCCAGTTCCACGATCAGGGTATCGGCATCGCTTTCTTCGCCATACAATGCCGGCATTCCAGGGATCGCATACTTGCCTTTTTCGGTGCTATATCCCACGTAACGCCAGTCTGCGGCATCGCTTCCGTCCCCGTTGATCACGCTCACACTGTTGATACGGTAATCTCCCACACCGTTGGTGGAGTATTCCTGTGGTCTGGAATCAAGAGAATAGTCTCTCTCATTTCCTGCCTCGTAAGGGTTTCCGGAAAATCCCCTGTCCTGATAGTCTAAAAGATAGCTCATATCGTCCTGACCGATATTTTCTCCATAGTACAGGTGATTTAACACCAGATATTTATCTGCCATCATCTGATAGCTTGTATTTTTTGTTGACAACGTAAAAAGTTTTTTCTGTTCATCAATATAAAGTGCCATGTTCGTCCTCCTTTTTATCGCCCTGTCTGTGTCACAGTTTATTGTTTTTACATCACTGTTTTTCACATTCACCGTTATGTTTTGCAGTCTGTTTTCCATTCACAGGCTATACTCAGTATAGCATGCTGCGGCACTGAAAAATATGGGATTTGTTTCCTGTAATTGTGGATTCGTTGCGTACTGGATCTCTTCTTTCTATTTTTATGTGGGCTGTTATCCGTACTTTTTCTGCTTTTTCATTTTCCGGAGGGTTCTTCCCTCTGTTATCCGATTTGTTCCTGTGCCCGTTCACATTCTCTGTTCAGGATCTCATGCCACTCCGGTTTTTCTTTTTTCAGGGATAATGGTTTTCCCTCTCTGTTTAAGAAGCAGTGGCTGGTCTGTCCGCTGCAACGCAGGGTACCATCTTTTTTATCTTTGATATGATATTCCAGAAAGATTTTCACGCCGTTGTACTTTTTCACCGACACTTCGATATGCACTTCTTCCCCGTACCGTGTCATGGAGCGATAGGCTGCCTCCACCGTCAGTACCGGGCTGATCACACCTGCGGCTTCCATTTTGTCATAATCCATACCGAGATATGCCAGATAATCGCTGCGGCTTTCCTCGAACCAGCGGATATAGTTGGAATGATGCACGCATCCCATCTGATCCGTCTCATAATATTGCACCCGATGATCGTAACCCGGGTATTGTTCTGTCATTTCCATCTGTGTCTCTTCCCTTTCTGTCCCATACATTTCTGTTCTGTCGTTTTTCTCCACATTTTTGCGATTTCAATTTTAAAATGCACCATCGCAAATCGTTTTCTCTCACTTCAACATTTTTATGTTCAAATGGATTCTTCTTTTTTCAGTTTCTGATAGATCCGTCCTACCGGAAGTCCCACGACATTGTTATAGTCTCCCCGGATCTCTTTTACAAATCGTGCACAAAGACCCTGGATCCCGTAGGCTCCTGCTTTATCCATCGGCTCTTTCGTGCTGACATACCATGTAATCTCTTCCTCTGTCATCGGGTACATGGATACTTTTGTCTCTTCCGCAAAGGTTGTCTGTTTTCCTTCCTCCAGCAGTGTCACACCGGTATATACACTGTGAGTCTGCCCCTGCAGCATCGTAAGCATACGGATCGCATCTGTCTCATCTTTTGGTTTCCCAAGGATCTTCCCGTCATAAACCACAATGGTATCCGCACCGATCACCAGCCAGTTTTCCGGTAACTGTGGCTCCAGCTCTTCCTTCACCGCAGCTGCTTTCTGTGTCGATAACGATTTTACCACTTCCACAGGATCTGTGCTTGTGATGATTTCCTCACCGCCTGCCGGATGTACTTCGAATTCTAATCCGATCTGTGTTAAAAGTTCTCTTCGTCTTGGGGACTGGGATGCGAGTATAATATTTTTCATAATTTTCCGTTTTCTCCCTCCTGCCGTTCCTGTGCAATTACAATTCCGCGACAATATTTTCTTCTATTATTATGCCATATTCTCTCTTTTTTGTGAATCGGTTTTCATTCAGGCAATACAGTAACGAGATAAAATACGCTTCGCGAATTTTACTCATTATCGCAGCAGTCGTCAAGGTCTTGTGCAAGCACAGACTTTGACTCGTTGCTCACGTAAAAAAACTGCCGTCCGGAACACTTCTTTTCATGTTTCGGACGACAGCCATATTCTGTGAAAGTAAGCAGAACGATAAGCCGGGTTATGTCTTGAATGGTCATCTATCTAATCCTGCTGTTGCCAGCAGGCTTCAGCGACCTACCTAAAAACGTGACGGGCAGCCACATAGTTTTTTGTTCGGTCTTGCTTCGGATGGGGTTTACATGTGCCCTCTCTGTCACCAGACAGGCGGTAGTCTCTTACACTGCCTTTCCACCCTTACCAGGCGAACCTGGCGGTTTATTTCTGTTGCACTGGCCTTGGAGTCACCTCCACCGGACGTTATCCGGCATCCTGCCCTTTGAAGCCCGGACTTTCCTCACCTGACCCCTTTCGGTTCTGTCAGCCGCGACCATTTATTCTACTTACCGAATCAGTCTACCACAGGAAAAACTTTTCGTCAAATACATTTTCTATTGTATTATTTGTATCGTGTGTTATAATACAAAATACAAGGAGGTGTTTTCATGATCATAAAAATCAATACACTTTCGCAGATTCCTCTGTATCTGCAGCTTCGCAACCAGCTTGTAAAAGGCATCGGCAAAGGGGAACTGACCGAAGGTGAATCCCTTCCCACCGTGCGACAGATGGCTGCCGATCTTGGTATCAATACCATGACGGTGAGTAAAGCCTATCAGTTATTAAAAAATGAAGGGTTTCTCTATACTGATCGGCGTCTGGGAAGTATCGTTCACATTCCGGAAAATAAGGAATCTTCTTCTCTTTTTCAGGAAAAGCTGGAGGACGAACTGGAACTTTTAAGTGCGGAAGCCCGGATCCGCGGCATGAACCGGGAAGATTTTCTTAGGCTTTGCAGCAAGGTGTTCGTGGAAATGGAGGTGGCTGTGGAATGATGCTCTTTTGGATTCTTGCAATTACCGATCTGATCATGGTCGGCATTACCTGGGCGGTTTATGGCAGTTCGGCAACGTATCGTAACGGAATGCTCCTCGGTGTTCATCTGCCGGAGTCTGCTGTCTCTCTGTCTCCGGTGGCCCAGCTGACAGACAGCTATAAAAAACATACCAGACAGTTTTATCTGCTGCATCTGATTCTTGGCGTTGTAGTCGCCATTCCATTTTTCTGGCTGGCTTCTATAGGCATAACGCTCTGGTGTATCTGGTTTTGTGTATTTCTGATTCGTGCAGTTTCTTTACTGTACAGTGCCCACCGTCAGCTGTATCTTCTGAAGCTGGAACAGGGACTGGGAAATACAACCGAAGAACCTTTTACTGCAGCGGCCGACACCCGTACTGCCGTACATACCCAGAAGGCAGCGCTCCCTCTGTACTGGCATCTGCTTCCACTGGTGATGGTTTTTATCCCGTTGTTTTTCTCCCGTATCCGTAGCTATATCTTCACCGATACCACCGGCGGGATCTTCCTGATTACCTGGATCGTCCTCTGGCTGTTCTTTCTTCTGCTCGCCTGGGGCTACTCGAAAACCGGTAACCGAATCTACAGTGCCCATACGGAGATCAATGTGGCGATCAACACCCAGGAACACCGTTACTGGTCCCGGATGTTTTTCTTCTACAGTCTGTGTAACAGTCTGGCATTTATCAGTGAGATCTTTTTCCTTGCAAATGATCTGGAATGGTACTGGTGGTCACACCTGCTCTTTTTTATCTTCCAGACGGTCCCGATTGTTGTGATCTTCGTGATATATTTCCGGTTACGGAAGAAAAAAGCTCAGATCCTTGCCACCGATGACGAACCGATGTATGTAGATGACGATTATTACTGGCGAAACGGCTGGTATGACAATCCGGCTGATCCAAGGTTTATGGTTCCTGACCGTTTTTGCACCACGAATTTCACCACTAATATGGGAAGACCTGCCGGAAAAATCCTCACAGTCAGCATGTTCGTTGTAGTAGCCGGACTTCTGATCTGGATGTGTGGACTGTTCATACGCATGGATTTTGTTCCGATGCGGATGACCATCGATGGCACACAGGTTTCTATCACTTCCGGTTACACTGACACTTCTTTCTCTACAGACGAGATCCTGGATCTGCAGCTTCTGGACAGCCTGCCGGACGATTCCTTCGTCCGCTCCAACGGATCCGCTGACGGGCATCAGCTGCTCGGTGTGTTTAGAGGAAAGAAAACCGGTCCGTGCAGAATGTATGTACAACTGGATAAATCACCGGTTCTTTCCATTCAGACGGATCAATATACCGTATTTATCACAGCTGAGACCGGGGCACAGACAGAGAACTGGTATCAAGAGTTGAAAGATCATATGTTTGATAACTGATAACCGAGCAAAACACAAAAGGAGTTTTCAATAACATACAAACGTTTTTTGAAAACTCCTTTTTATCACTTTTTATTCTTTTTTCTTTCCGTTGGAATCGTAAATCAGTTCTTTGTATTTTTCCACAAGTTCTTCGTACTGTTCCTCCGATTCTACGAATTTCTGAACCTGATGGTGCGCTTTCTTATGTTTTTCCGCACGCGGCTTTGCTTCCAGAATGGTATAGGTATCTTCCTTTACCTGCAACGCATTTTCTATGGCTCTGGTCAGACCATTACAGCTGTATGTCGCGCCCGAAACAGTATCGGTATCCAGCGGTTTATTTTCCAGCACTTCTGTGATCACTGCCGGTGCCACATGGAAAAGATATTCCTCATTGTCATAATAAGATAGAATTCTGATTTTTTCTGCTTTCTGATCTTTTACCGTAACTTCTACTTTGATTTCTCCGCGAAAACCATTGGCTGTTCCCTCATAGTTACCGTCTTTCAGCCGGATCTGACTCGTGACATCTGTTCCGTTTTCTGTTTTTTCCGGATAAATCGCCTGATCTACAGCTTTCAGGAGTCCTTTGCTGCTGTAGGTCGCACCGGAAACCGTATCCACCTCTGTTGATTGTTCTTTCAGCACTTTCGGAATCAGCTCTCTGATAACGCTCTGCATATAAGTAGCATCATCTTCATAATCCTGCACCTGCACATCAGAAATATTTCCATTTTTAATAGTGACCGTCACATCGATCTTACCACGGAATCCATTACCGGTTCCTGTATACGTTCCATCTGTATACGACCCTTTCTCTGTCACTTTTACATCTGCTGTTCCGCTTGCCGTTTCATTTCCCGTTGCTTTTAACAGATACAGATTCATGCAGGAAAAGACAAGTATGGTCACCACAAGACCCCAGCGGTTCCTTTTCTGCTGTTTGCACTGATACGGACAGATCGAACAATCTCCGCTGTTTTTACAGCTTCGCTTTCTTCTATCCGAGGAAAAAAAGGAAAGCAGTGTATATATTGCTCCCATCGGGCACAAATATCTGCAAAATGCTCTGAAACATACGGCAGACACTCCCAGAACAACAAGGAATGTCAGAACCCCTACTGAGATCAGATTGTCTCTGCTGAGATTTCCTTTCACCAAAGCCAGCAAACTGCCAAATCCACTCCATGGACTGATCCACTCCGGCAGATTTTTATTCCGGACAGTACCCGCTGCCACAATCACCAGAACAAGATATTTCAGTTTGGAAAGGATTTTGTCTGTTTTTACCGGAACCATACATTTTTTCTTTTTTCGTATCCGTTTTCCGATATCATAACTCAGATCCTGTACCGCGCCAAAGCTGCAGATGTATCCGCAGTAATACCGCCCGAAAACAGCTGTTGTCAGAACGGTTCCCAGAAGTATAAGAACCGGTTCCCGCGCATAAGTAAAATCCATCACCGAAACCGCATGGATCAGCTTTTTTACCGCATACAGGCTGGCAGCAAAAGACTCCGGTATCCACAGAAAAAACAGAATCTGGATTACAATTTTTATAATCCTGGTATACTGTTTTTTCATCATCGTATAAAGTTTGTCTGGTTTCCTCTCTCTGTCTCCGGAAGTGACACACCTGCTGCTTTTCCGGCTTCAAAACATTTCATCATCCAGGCCAGGTTCTTTGCCAGATTCCGCATGGTCTGCATTCCCTCTGCATCCATCTTCACTTCTCCCGGTTCACAGCCATGTACCATGTTCCAGTAAGTAGAGCCGGCTACCGGCATCTGGCAGATGCCATAATATTTATTCATCACATCGAAGGAAGCACTGCATCCACCGCGTCTTGCCACTGCTACAGAAGCCGCCGGTTTGAAGGCAAATGCTCTGCCGCTGCTGTAAAACACCCGATCCAGGAAAGAAAGTACTCTTCCGCTTGGATGTGCATAATATACCGGTGTACCGAAGACAAATCCGTCTGCCTCTTTCGCCTTTGCCACGAATTCATTGACCTTGTCATCCGCAAACACACAGCCATTTTCATTACACTGTCCACATCCGATACAGTCTCTCACCGGCTGACCGCCGATCTGAAAGATCTCGTATTCGATGCCCTGTCTTTCCAGTTCCTTTCCTACTTCCAGAAGAGACTGGTATGTATTGCCTTCTTTTTTGGCACTTCCGTTTAACATCAATACTTTCATACTTTCCACCCTTTCTTTTCAAAATGCCAGGGACAAAATCACTTTTACCCCTGACATTTTTTCATATATATTTTCTGCACATTATTTTACACATCAAAACAGCTGCCGCCCACGAATTCCCGTAAAATCGAATTTTTCGGAATATCCTCACTTGGAATTCCCACAAAATAATCCAGAAACTTCAACAGACGTTTTGCCTCCTGATACTCTGCATCCTCCGGCTGAATCTGGAACAATACCGGTTCCGCATACAGTTTCAAAGCAGCCAGTTCATAAAGCAGTGCCGAATTAAACATCACATCTGCCTGCTCCTGATACGGGAAAATATTCTCATCTTCCCCACGGCGTACCGACGGCCACATGGCAATGGTATCTTTGGCACTGGTTCCGCGGGTTCTGTTATCCCGTACGATCCGACGGATCAGTCTACCATCCGTGGTTGGAATCCGGTTATGTTCATCAATATTTAACTGAGTCAGCGCACTGATATATATTTTAAATTTGCTTTCTTTCGGAAGGGAATAACTCAGTTTGTCATTCAGTCCATGAATTCCTTCGATCACAAGGATATCATTCGGCTGCATCTGCAGATAGTCTCCTTTGTACTCCCGTTTTCCCAGCTTAAAATTAAATCTTGGCAGTTCAACCTTTTCTCCAGCCAAAAGAGCATTCATATCCCGATTAAAAAGTTCCACATCCAGAGCTTCCAGACACTCATAATTATAATTTCCATTCTCATCCTTCGGAGTATCGACTCTGTTCACAAAATAATTATCTACTGCGATAGGATGTGGCTTCATGCCATGTGCTGCCAGCTGAATCGATAATCGATGGGAAAAAGTAGTTTTCCCGGAAGAGGAAGGACCTGCGATCATCACAAATCTGACTCCGCCACGACGGATGATTTCTTCCGCAATACCGGAGATCCGTCCTTCCTGCAATGCTTCCGAGATCAGAAGCAGTTCCTGCATCTGACCGTGCGAGATTTTCTCATTCAGCTCTCCGACTACGGATACTCCCATCATTTCTCCCCATTTTTCTGCTTCCTTCTGTACCTGGAAGATCTTCGGTGACGGGGTAAATTCCGGTAATATTTCCGGTTCTTTCCGCTTCGGCATCTGCATGACAAATCCTTCATCATAAGGATACAGTTTAAAATACTTCAGATATCCGGTATGCCACACCATATATCCATAAAAATAATCTTCAAATTCTTCCAGATTATAGAGATTGACCCTGGAGCTTCTCCGATATCGGAACAGTTTTTCTTTGTCATACATGCCGTATTTGTGAAACAGCTCCACAGCAGACGCTGTAGAGATGCTCCGCTTCATCACCGGGGCCTGTTTTTTCACCAGTTCCTGCATATATGCTTCTACCCGATCCAGGAACGCCCTGTCAATCGTCACATCTCCATCGATCGTATAATAAAATCCTTCACCTACAGAAAAATGCAATACAATTTTTCGGATATGCTCATGGCCTGCCACATGATACACTGCTTTTAACAGCAAAAGATTCATACTTCTTTTGTATGTTTTATGTCCGATACTGTCTGCCACCGTCACCAGTGAAATCTGACAGTCCCGGTGTATCTTTTTATGAAGTTCGCGAAGTTTTCCATCTACCGTTACCAGAACCACAGCATATTTACAATCCTGGTCAAAATCTTTGACAATTTCCCCATAAGGTGTTCCATCCGGATATGCTTTCTGTCTGGAACCCACTGTTACTTTACACATCTTAAGTCCCATCTTCACCACTCCTTTCCGCTGCCGCTACACCACCCGGTACGGATGATGCACTCTGGCAGTGCCTACCACAAGCTCCGGAAACATGGTTTCCAGCTCCTGTTTCATATATGCGATAAATCCATATTCCGTTCCATAATGACCGGCATCGATCACAGCGATTCCCTGCGCAACGGCATCAATTGCCGAATGATAATCCACATCTCCGGTAACGATCACATCGGCACCTTTTTCAATCGCACCACGGATCATACTTTTTCCGGATCCGCTGCTCACTGCCACACGACGAACGGTTGCTGCCGGATCCCCATACATCCGTACATCCGGGATCTGAAAGTCCGTTCTTACTTTTCCGGCAAATTGTTTAAGATCCATCGGCTCTTCCAGCGCACCTACTCTGCCGATGCCTTCCCCCGGAGCGGTTTCTTCCAGCACTTCACAGTCCGTAAGTCCCAGACATTCCTGATTCAGCTGTGCCATCCCCTTCACATCAAAGTTCGTATGCATTGCATAATAACACAGATCCGCCTGGATCATCGTGATCAGTCTTCGACCGATAAAATCTGCACCGGTCACTTTTTTTACCGGTGAAAAAATCATCGGGTGATGGGTGATCAGAAGATCTGCACCGAATTCCAGTGCCTGTGCGATTGTCTCTTCTGTAGCATCCAGTGCTGTAAATACTTTTTTGATCTCTTTTTCTTCTCTTCCCACCAGAAGTCCTACGTTATCCCATTCCAGTGCATAGGAAGGATTCCACCGTTCTTCCAGCTTTCTCATAATTTCTTTACATATCATCGTTCATACACCTCCAGTGCCTGCCCGATCAGCCGAAGTTCATCCTCCAGCTCTTTTTGCCGTGCGGTGATCTTTTCTGCTTTCTTTCCGTCTGCTGCGAGTTTTTCCTGTATTTTCCTGCAGGTTTTCTGTTTCTCTTTCAGATATTCTTCTAATACCGGATGTTTCTCTTCCAGCAGATATTTTCCATATTGTAATTCCACATCCTGCCACAGTGACATTTCCCCATGTACTGCCCGCATGGCGGGATAATATTTTCCATCCTCATATACCATCTTTTCTCCGGCTATCACATAGCCATGGGTCAGAAGGTATGACCGGACTTTGTCAATCTCTGATTGGGGTTGCAAAATCAGTTCTTTTACGGAAGCAAGCACTTTTTCACCTGCTTCCAGAATCTTCACTGTCAGTGCCCCGCCCATTCCGGCAATCAGGACAGAATCCGCCTCCCCGGGGCACAAAGCCTGTACACCATCGGAGAGGCGGGTATGTATATCTGCTTCCAGATCAAACTGTTGTATATGTTCTTTTGCGCGCTCCAGCGGTCCGGAATTCACATCCATAGCCAGAGCTGATGGAATCACGCCTTCCAGACAAAGGGCGATAGGAATATATCCATGATCCGTTCCCACATCTGCCAGCCGGTTTCCCGGTGTCACAAAAGAAGCATTCATTCGAAGTCTTTTGGATAATTCCATTAATCCAGATAATCCTTCAGCTTTCTGCTGCGGCTGGGGTGACGCAGTTTTCTTAATGCTTTTGCTTCGATCTGACGGATACGTTCTCTTGTGACACTGAATTCTTTTCCTACTTCTTCCAGTGTTCTGGCTCTTCCATCATCCAGGCCGAAACGCAGACGAAGTACTTTCTGTTCTCTCTCAGTCAGTGTGCTCAGCACCTCCACCAGCTGTTCTTTTAACAGGGTGAACGCTGCCGCATCTGCCGGTACCGGAACGTTGTCATCCTGGATAAAGTCACCCAGATGACTGTCTTCTTCTTCACCGATCGGGGTTTCCAGAGAAACCGGTTCCTGAGAAATCTTAAGGATCTCACGGACTCTTTCCACCGGCATATTCATCTCCTCTGCAATCTCTTCCGGCGTAGGTTCACGGCCTAACTCCTGCAGTAACTGTCTGGACACACGGATCAGTTTGTTGATGGTTTCCACCATATGCACCGGGATACGGATAGTTCTTGCCTGATCGGCGATCGCACGGGTGATGGCCTGACGGATCCACCAGGTTGCATAGGTACTGAACTTGTATCCTTTGGTGTAGTCAAATTTTTCCACTGCTTTGATCAGACCAAGATTTCCTTCCTGAATCAGATCCAGAAACAACATGCCACGTCCCACATATCGTTTTGCGATGCTGACCACCAGACGAAGATTGGCTTCTGCCAGACGTTTTTTTGCCGCCTGATCGCCGTTTTCCATCCGTTTTGCCAGTTCAATTTCCTCTTCTGCACTCAGAAGGGGAACTTTACCAATCTCTTTCAGATACATACGAACCGGATCCTCGATACTGACTCCTTCCGGTACGGAAAGGTCTATATTTTCCAGATCCACCTCATCCTCTTCCATATGCATGTCTTCGTTATCCAGCAGTGCATCGTCCTCGGTTACCCGAAGTACATCCACACCATTGGCTTCCAGATATTCGAAGATCAGATCCATCTGCTCGTTGTTCAGGGTGATTCCTTTGAAGAAATCATTAATTTCCTGATACTCCAGCACATTTTTCTTCTTCTTGCCTAATTCCACAAGGTTTTTCAACTGTTCTGCAAATTGGGCTTTATCCATTTCCATCTGTTTTTCCATCCTTCCATATATTGTTTATATTTTATCCTTAACGAAAAGAAATATGCAAATGCAGCTTTCCGGCTTTCAACTCTTCCAGTTCTTTTTTCGCCTGCATCAGGTTCATCAGCCCCTGCATGTCTGTAGGTGCCAGATTTTCTGTGCGGTGTGCGATACTGTCTTCCTTCATTCTGCATATCACATCCAGTAATGCCTGCTCCCTCTCCTGTTCCGAATCCAGCGGGATCGTGGCGTTAAATACTGCCGCCACTTCGGACTGCTCCTCACTGTCCGTAAACTGATTCAGCAGTCTCGCCGGGTTTGGCTCTCCCTGCCGGTACTGCTCATACAGCAGTTCAGCCACCTGATGATAGAGAGGTCTTGTAAAATCATCCGGTCCGATATAACGGCTTACCTCACCGAAAATCTCCGGATAAGAAGTCAGCCAGGTAAGCATCAGTTTCTGAGATACTTCGTATCCGTTCTGCTTTTCCTTATTCCTGTTCAGACCCGATTTTGGTTTGACGGTCTCTGTCATTCCCACGCCCTTCATCGCCAGCCGGTTCACCATCTTTCTGAGTTCTTCCGGCTCGGCCTGATAAGTTCCAGCAATGGTTTTGATATAACTGCTTCGCTCAATCTCGTCTTCAAAACGCAGCAGCCGCTTTGCCGTTTCTTTAAAAAAGTCCGTTCGCCCCTGTGGGTCTTCCATATCATACTGCCCTTCCAGTGCCTTCAGTTCAAACATAAAGCTGTTCATTCCATGGTCCAGCCTCTCCTGAAACGCTTCTTTTCCCATATTTTTAATAAATTCATCCGGATCCTTGTAAGGTCTGAGATTGATGACCTTCGTGGAAAGTCCGGCGGTTTTTAACATCGGGATGGCCCGGAGAGCCGCTTTCACACCTGCTTCATCACTGTCGTAGATGATCAGGACTTCATCGGTATACCGTTTCAGAAGGCTGGCCTGCTGAGAGGTCAGAGCCGTTCCCAGAGACGCCACTGCATTGTTAAATCCTGCCTGATGCATGGAGATCACATCCATGTACCCCTCGCAGATGATCAGATTTTTCTTTCTCGAGGAACGGGCCATATTCAGTCCGTACAGGTTCCGGCTCTTATCAAAGATCTTCGTCTCCGGTGAGTTCAGATATTTGGGCTTTGCATCTCCCATCACCCTGCCGCCGAATCCGATCACACGGTTGTTCACATCCATGATCGGATAGATCACACGGTTCCAAAACTTATCATACATGCCACGTTTTTCATCCACATTAAACAGCCCTGACTGCCGGAGGAGATCATCGGAATAGTCTTTTCCTTTCAGATACCGGTACAGGTTGTTGCTGAACTTATCCGAATACCCAAGACCGAACTTATTGATCGTCTCATCGCTGAGTTCTCTGCCTTTGAGGTACGTCATCCCCTGTTCTCCGATCTTCTGACGCAGCTGATAATAATAGAACTTTGCCGCCTCTTTATTAATCTGAAGAAGTGCTGATTTCAGATCTGCCTGTTCTTTTGCTTCTTTGGAATACTCCAGTTTGGGAAGTTCCACTCCCGCGCGATCCGCCAGCATCTCCAGTGCCTCCGGAAAGGTAAAATTCTCGTATTCCATCAGAAAGGTAAATACATTGCCTCCCGCTCCACATCCAAAGCAATAATACATCTGTTTTCCGGGACTTACGGAAAAAGACGGTGATTTTTCATTATGAAAGGGACAAAGTCCGAAATAAGAACTTCCTTTTCGCTGCAACTTCACATAACCGGAAATCACATCTACAATATCGTTTTTCATTCGAATTTCTTCGATCAGATCATCCGAATAACGCATGTTTTCTCTCTCCTTTATCCACTGTTGTCATTTACCCACGTATATATATATTCCCCGTCCGGCGACAATATCCTTTTTTATTTGTCCCGGTTCTCTTTTTCTTCGACAAAATATGCGTTTTTTTATTTTTCTTCCCAACTGTTCCCCGGCGGTTCAGTATACTGCCCAGGCTGAAGGAATAAAAATTTCTTTGAATTTTGCCATTGCATACTGATCCGTCATGCCTGAAATATAATCACATACCACCCTTTCTCTGTTCTCGCCTTCTGCAATCAGTTTCTGATATTCCCGGGACATCTGTTCCGGATGCTTGCTGTAATACAGATACATCTCCTGCAGCATCGTCCTGGCTTTTCTTTCTTCTTTTTTCGCCACCGGATTATTGTAAACGCTTCGAAACATCAGTGTTCGAAGTTCCCGCATCGCCTCTGCAATCTCCGGTGTCATCTCTACTTTATCTTTTCCGTAGCTGTTGCGGATCGTATCATGGATCAACGTATTTAACCGCTCTTTGCAGGAATCTCCCAGTGTCACCCTGATTGTGATCGGAATATCATCTTCCTGAAAAATTCCTGCCCGCTGTGCATCATCCATATCATGATGGATATAAGAAATCTTATCACACAGCCGGACTACCTGCCCTTCCAGTGTATGTGGCGTGCCCGATGTCCGGTGATTCAACATCCCGTCCCTTACTTCCCAGGTCAGATTCAGTCCTTCCCCGTTCTTTTCCAGCCGTTCTACCACCCGGACACTCTGCTTAAAATGCGCAAATCCTTCCGGGCAGATTTCATTCAGAGCCGCCTCACCGGCATGTCCGAACGGTGTATGTCCCAGATCATGCCCCAGCGCAATCGCTTCCACCAGATCCTCATTCAGTTCCAACGCCTTCGCGATCGTCCTCGCCGTCTGTGATACCTCCAGCGTATGTGTCAGCCGGGTCCGATAGTGATCCCCCTGCGCCGCCAGAAACACCTGTGTCTTATCCTTCAACCTTCGAAATGCCTTCGAATGAATAATCCGATCCCGATCCCTCTGATACACTGTCCGGATATCACACTCCTCCTCCACACGCACTCTGCCCTTCGACTCTCTGCTGTGTGAAGCATACCGGCTCAGATACTGAAACTCCCGCTCCTCTGCCTGCTCCCTGATATTCAAATACATCACCCCTTCTATTACCAAAAACAGCAAAAACAATTCTATTTTCATCTATTCTGTTAAATATATTCCACTCTTTCCTCACAAAACCTTTTTTATTTTCCAATTTTTTCCTGATTTTTACTTAATTGTGTATACATTTGTCGAAATCCTCACCCGGTTTCTTCCGATACACAGTGTTCTTATCTGATCAGGAGCAAAGAATGTACCCTGGCGCATCCTCGCAGAGCGTTTTCTACTTTACTGTAAAGCAATTTCCCGTAATCGAGTAGGAGGCGGTGACTAACCGCCGTCCTCTCACACCACCGTGCGTACCGTTCGGTACACGGCGGTTTC
>CAKRLG010000012.1 GCA_934359255.1 uncultured Ruminococcus sp. | reverse complement strand
TTGAAACCGCCGTGTACCGAACGGTACGCACGGTGGTGTGAGAGGACGGCGGTTAGTCACCGCCTCCTACTCGATTCCACTCTTCTGTGCCTCAATCTGTTCCGCCAGATCGTTCAGGTACACCCATCGATCCATTTTCTCTTCCAGCTGCGCCTCCGCGGTTTCTTTTTCCCGCATGATTTCTGCCAGCTTTCCGGAATTCGTCGCATTTTTGATCATATCATCATCCAGTTTCTCAATTTTTTCCTCTAACGCTGCGATATCATCATCGATCGTCTCATATTCTCTCTGCTCTTTATAGGTAAATTTCAATTTCGTCGGTCGATTCTGCTTCCAGTCCTTTCCTGTGGATTTTTCTTTCTTCTCTTTTTCTCCACCCGGTACACTAGATATTGCTCCCGTCTCTCCAAATCGGCGTTCTTTCGCTTCCCTGTAGTCCGTATAGCCACCCTCGTACTGACGCAATGTTCCGTTTCCGTCAAATTCAAAGATCCGATCTACCACATTATCCAGAAAATACCGGTCATGGGAAACCGTGATCACGATACCGGAAAATGCATTCAGATAATCTTCCAGAATCGTAACCGTCGGGATATCCACGTCATTCGACGGCTCATCCAGAATCAGTACATTCGCCCCGCTGACCAGTACGGACAACAGATACAACCGCCGCTTCTCACCTCCGGAGAGTTTGGAAATCGGGGTGTACTGCATATCCGGCGTGAACAGGAACCGCTCCAACATCTGTGACGCACTGATTCTGCCGTCTCTTGTCTGCACATACTCTCCAATCTCTTTCACATAATCAATCACACGCTGATTACTGTCTTTGATCGGAAGTTCTTCCTGTGCCAGGTATCCTATTTTGATTGTCTCTCCAACCTCTACCCGACCTTCATCCGGCTGTTCAAGTCCTGCCATAATTTTCAACAGCGTAGATTTTCCACAGCCATTTGGACCGACGATTCCCAGGCGCTGATTCCGAAGAACGGTATAAGTAAAATCCTTTAAAAGCAGCTGATCTCCATACCGTTTCGTCACATCATACAGCTCAATCGTCTTCTTGCCCATCCGGGTCTCCACGGAATCCATCTCTACAACCGCATCACTGATCGGCGCTTTTCCCTGTTTTAAAGCTTCCAGCCGATCCAGTCGTGCTCTCTGCTTCGTACTTCTGGCACGGCATCCACGTTTCGCCCATTCCAGTTCCATCCGAAGGATGCTCTGACGCTTCCGCTCACTGGCAAGCTCCATCTCTTCCCTCTCCGCCTTCAACTCCAGAAAACGAGAATAATTGGAATCATACCCATACATATTCCCTCGGCTGATCTCCAAGATCCGATTAGACACTTTATCCAGGAAATACCGATCATGCGTAACCATCACCAGCACTCCTTTATATCCTTTCAGATATTCTTCCAGCCAGTTGATCATCCCTTCATCCAGGTGGTTCGTAGGCTCGTCCAACAGCAACACATCAAAATCCCCGGCCAGCACCTTCGCCAACGCAATCTTTCTGCGCTGTCCTCCCGAAAGATTCTCAACCTCCTGCTTCGACACTTCAATCCCAAGCTTCGTCATATTACTCTGCACCAGCCAGTCCTTATCGCCATTCCCGCTCAACGCATACGAAGCCACCGTAGCCCCCTTCGGAAAATGCGGATTCTGCGGAAGATAAGCAATCTTCAACCCATTCTGCCGGATAATCTGCCCCTCATCCGGTTCCTCCTCCCCCGCGATCATCCGCAACAACGTAGACTTCCCAGTACCATTAATCCCTACAATACCAATCTTATCCCCCTGCTGAATCCCAAACGAAGCATCCTCAAAAATAACCTTCTCACCAAAAATCTTACTGATATGCTCAATATTAATAATATTCATCCAAAACTCCTCATCTATTTCAAAATCATAACAGCACTATCTTACCATCCTTCCCCCATATATTCAAACCCAAATCCACAAAATTCCCTATTCCATCTACACTTCTTCCTTTTTTATCTCCCCATCTCAAAATTGCAAATATCTTCGTTTACTTTCTACCCTTTCCCAAAATTTCCTTTTCTCCACCACCTAAAACTCCCACATTCCTTCTCCTTTTTCACTTTACTTCCCATTCTTTCAAAACTCCCAGCTCTCTTTCCAGTTCCTGCCAAAAAACAGCAAGTAGTCAGGACTCCAGGGGCAGCAAACACTTTGTGGGCGCTTAGGGCAAGCTTTGAAATCCGACACTTACGGAGACTTTCTCTTGGGTCAGCTGACCCAAGTGAATATAGTCGCAGTTAGTGGCTAGTTCAAAGTTGCCCTGCCCACGTTTGCTGCCCCTGGAGTCCTGACTACTTGCGTCCTCTTTGCCACCAACTAAAAAGAAGCCCCACAAGACCTCTGATAAAATCAAAAATCTTGTGAAGCTCCCTATAAAATGGAATTTCACCCAATCTTAAACCGGATAAGCCCCATTCTTACTATCAGCTACAGTAGCATCAACCTTAGTCTGCTGAGCCTCTCTATACTTAAAGAAGTCAGTAGCAACCTGTGGGAACAGTGCATAGGACAGAACGTCTTCATCCTGTTCAGACCACTGAGCCATCTCGCCACGCAGAGTATCCAGTTCGTCCGGGATCAAATCTGCAGGACGGCAGGTAATCGGCTCTTTATCACCGATACATTTCTTCTGAACCTCTTCGTTGAACGGTTTAACAGTCTTACCATATTCACCGGAAAGAACAGCTTTTGTCTCTTTTGTAACCATTTTGTATCTCTCACCCATCAGTACGTTAAATACAGCCTGTGTACCAACGATCTGAGAAGACGGAGTAACCAGAGGCGGCTCACCCAGATCTTTTCTTACTCTCGGAACTTCTTCCAGAACATCGTAGAACTTATCTTCTGCATTCTGTTCTTTCAGCTGAGAAGTCAGATTAGACAGCATACCGCCCGGTACCTGATACAGCAGAGTTTTGATGTTTACACCCAGGTTCTTCGGATTCAGCAGACCGCTGTCCAGAGCCTCGTCACGAATCGGACGGAAGTAGTCAGCGATTTCAGCCAGAAGTTTCTGATCCAGACCTGAATCATATGGAGTACCTTTGAAGGTTTCTACCATAACCTCTGTTGCAGGCTGAGAAGTACCCAGTGCAAATGGAGAGATTGCTGTATCGATCACATCAACACCAGCCTCGACAGCTTTCATATAAGTCATGGAAGCAACACCGGAAGTATAATGTGTATGCAGCTGAATCGGGATCTTAACAGTCTCTTTCAAAGCTTTTACCAGTTCTGTTGCTTTATAAGGAAGCAGCAGACCAGCCATATCTTTGATACAGATAGAATCTGCACCCATCTCTTCGATTTCTTTTGCAATGTTTGTCCAGTATTCCAGAGTATAAGCATCACCCAGTGTGTAAGACAGTGCAACCTGTGCATGACCTTTTTCTTTGTTTGCTGCTTTTACTGCTGTCTGCAGGTTTCTCATATCATTCAGACAGTCAAAGATACGGATGATATCAATACCGTTTGCGATAGATTTCTGTACAAAATACTCAACTACATCATCCGCATATGGACGATATCCCAGGATGTTCTGTCCACGGAACAGCATCTGCAGTTTTGTATTTTTGAATCCGTCACGGAATTTACGAAGTCTTTCCCATGGATCTTCTTTCAGGAAACGCAGGGAAGCGTCAAATGTTGCACCACCCCAGCACTCTACAGAATGATAACCTACTTTATCCATAGTATCTACGATCGGCAGCATCTGCTCTGTTGTCATTCTTGTTGCGATCAGAGACTGATGAGCATCACGCAGAATTGTTTCAGTAATTTTAATTGGTTTTTTAGCAATATCTGTCATAGTCTTATCCTTTCTTTCTATTATACCCGACTGCAGGCATGACAGCCCGCAGCGGGATCTGTGGCTTTTGTATTACCGTATTATACTCCGAATACAGCCATGAAAGTTCCGGCCGCTACTGCGGTACCGATAACACCTGCTACGTTAGGTCCCATAGCATGCATCAGAAGGAAGTTTGTCGGATCTGCTTCTGCACCGACTTTCTGTGATACACGGGCTGCCATAGGAACGGCAGATACACCGGCGGAACCGATCAGAGGATTGATCTTTCCACCGGACAGTTTGCACATGATCTTACCAAAGAGAACACCACCGGCTGTACCAACACAGAATGCAACCAGACCCAGAAGAACGATCTTCAGAGTATCTACGTTCAGAAATGCTTCTGCACTTGTGGAGGCACCTACGGAAGTACCCAGCAGGATAACTACGATGTACATCAGAGCGTTGGAAGCTGTCTCTGTCAGCTGTTTTACAACACCACTCTCTTTGAACAGGTTACCAAGCATCAGCATACCTACCAGAGGAGCAGTTGTAGGAAGGATCATACAAACTACGATTGTGATAACGATCGGGAATAAGATCTTCTCCAGTTTGGATACCGGACGAAGCTGTTCCATCTTGATCTTTCTTTCTTTTTCTGTTGTCAGAAGTTTCATGATCGGCGGCTGAATGATCGGAACCAGAGACATATACGAATATGCTGCCACGGCGATCGGTCCCATCAGTTCTGTCTGTCCCAGCTTACCTGCAAGGAAGATAGAAGTCGGGCCATCGGCTCCACCGATAATAGAGATTGCTGCTGCTGCTTTTCCATTGAATCCTAGGAAGATAGCCAGGAAGTACGCACTATAGATACCCAGCTGTGCGGCAGCACCAAGGATAAAGCTCTTCGGGTTGGCGATCAGCGGACCGAAGTCTGTCATCGCACCAACGCCCATGAAGATCAGGGATGGCAGGATACTCCATTCATCCAGGATGAAGAAGTAATGCAGAAGACCACCGGCATGTTCGATACCCATAGCATCTACATAAGGATCTGCCATAATATCCGGATAGATGTTAACCAGCAGCATACCGAATGCGATCGGCACCAGCAGCAGTGGTTCAAATCCGTGTTTGATTGCCAGATACAGGAATACCAGCGCAACCAGGATCATAACGTAGTTACCCCAATCCAGGTTCATGAACGCGGTCTGTTCCCATAAGTTTGACAATGTATTCATTATACTCATGTTTTTAACCTCCCGTTGTTGAATTCAGCAAGTCGTCGCTGTTTGGGAATTTACATTGTCTGCAAATTCAGTTTTAGTTTAAGGATGCCAGAGTAGCACCAGCTTCAACTGCATCACCAACAGCTACGTCAATGCTTGCAACGGTTCCGTCCTGCGGAGCAACAACCGGGATTTCCATCTTCATTGCTTCCAGGATGATGACTGGATCACCGGCTTTTACAGCCTGTCCAACGCTTGCTTCTACTTTAAATACTTTTCCGGCTGCTCCGGCTGTTACTTTTACAGAACCAGCGGAAGCTGCAGGTGCTGCTGCTTTCGGAGCTGCTGCAGGTGCTGCTTTTGGTGCTGCAACAGGAGCTGCTGCAGGTGCACCGCTTGTCTGTCCTTCTTCAACAGTTACATTGTATACATTGCCATTAACAGTAATTGTATAGTTTTTCATGTGATATTCCTCCTATGCTCAGGCTCTCTGCCATTTACTTCTGTTCACTTTTTTGATGGAACGAACCACAAAGCTGTCTGTGGATGTGTTCTCAGATGCAGCAATCGCTGCGGAAATAACTGCTACCAGTTCCAGATCATCTGTCAGGTCTTCCTCAACAGGTGCTGCTACAGGTGCTGCTGGTGCAGGTGCTGCTTTTGGTGCTGTCTCTTTCTGTCCGATCTTTCCAATATATTTAAACAGGGAAATAACGAAAATCAGGAAGATCAGAACAACGAATACGCAGCCGACGCCCATAACGGTATTGACAGCGGCACCGTTTAATTTCATTCCGGTAGTTTCTACTTCGGAAATGGTCATATAAGCCGGAACCATCTGATCATAATCGCTGCTGTAGTTGAATACAACTTTGATCTCTGCATCACCTTTTTCAAATTTTGCCGGAATATCAACAGTTACCTGTTCTTCGTCACGGTCAACATCTGTTGTCGGGGTTCCCATTTCCTCATATTTGCCAAGTTCATTTTCCTGGTCCATCCATGCTTCTACTGCAAGTCTGGTAAATGTGTCTCTGTTTGCAGTCATCTGATTCAGAGTTTCATCATCGAAACCTGCAAGAGATTCTACTGCACTCTGAGATACATCTGCACAGTTTGTTACCATCTCATCAGTAATTGCCTGATAAGCAGCTGTATCTTCTTTTTTACCGCAGGCAGTCAGGGAAAATGCACAGATTGTAACCAGCATCAGACTGGCGATTTTTTTCCATCTCTGCTTCATTTATGCTCACCTCATTATACTGTTCCGTGTTTTTTGCTTGGACGATCCTCTCTCTTTGTGTAAAGCATCTCGAAAGCACCGATCACATATTTTCTTGTATCCTCAGCTTCGATAATCGTATCTACGTATCCTCTTCTTGCTGCGGATTCCACGCTGGACTGCAGGGTTGCATATTCAGCAGCTTTCTCGTTGATGGTAGCTGCATCAGAATCTGCGTACATGATCTTTGCTGCCAGTTTTGCATCCATCATACCGATTTCAGCGTTCGGCCATGCATAAACCATATCTGCACCGATGGATTTGCTGTTCATAGCCAGGTAAGCGCTTCCGTAAGCTTTTCCTACGATCACGTTTACTTTCGGTACAGTCGCATCTGCAAATGCATAGGTCAGTTCAGCAACTGCTTTTGCCATATTTGCTTCAGAGCATTTGGTTGCTTTGAATCCGGTAACATTGGTCAGTGTCAGAACCGGGATATTGAAAGCGTCACAGAATTTTACGAAATCTGCTGCTTTTCTTGCTCCTCTTGCAGATAATACTGCATCCATGGACTCTGTCAGGTTACCTTCTGCATCATAGATCTCTGTTCTGTTTGCAACAGCACCTACAGTGGAACCGTTCAGTTTGATAAATCCGCAAACCATATCTTTTGCATAGTCTGCTTTTACCTCAAAGAATACGTTGTTGTCACTGATCTGGGACAGCGCGATAGATGTATCTCCTGCACAGTTTGCCAGATCTTTGCATACTCTGTTCAGATCATCGTTACATTCTTCGTAGGACATATCATCTTCGTTGTTTGCAGGAAGGATCGTTACCAGTGCACGGATCTGTGCCAGAACATCTTCTTCGCTTCCTTTGAAATCAACCAGACCTGCTTCTTTTGCCTGATATGCAGCTGTGGAAGTGTCACATTTGGAGATTTCATTTCCTTCGATGGCGTTTGGAGAATTGACAAATAATTTTGCTTTTTTCTCTTCCATCAGAGTAAAGTCTGTCAGTGCCGGGATCATAGCCATTCCGCCACCGCAGGTTCCGAAGATACCTGTGATCTGTGGAATCACACCGCTTGCTTTTGTCTGCTGCATGTAGATCTCACCGAAACCGTTCAGTGCATCGGTTGCTTCCTGCAGACGCATACCTGCGCAATCGATCAGACCGATCACAGGTGCACCTGTCTTCATTGCAAAATCATACAGTCTTGCGATTTTCTTTGCATGCATCTCACCAACAGTTCCGTTCAGTACGGTAGCATCCTGGCTATATACATACACCAGGCTGCCGTCGATCACACCATATCCGGTGATAACACCATCTGACGGGGTTTCTTTTGCAGATAAGTTGAAATCTGTACTTCTTGCAGTAATCTGTCCACCGATCTCAACAAAACTGTTTGCATCAAGCAAAGAGGCTATCCTTGTGCTTGCTGCGCTTTGTGCTGTATTGCTCATACTTCAGCCCTCCATTTTTATAAAAAATTTAAGTGAAAACAAAATTTCAGCCGATTATAATTCTACTATTTTTTGCTTTTTTTTTCAATAACTTTTTGACAAAAGCCTTCAGAAAAACTTAATAAAGGTACAAATGTTTCGGAATTCCGTTTTCGTAGATTACTTCTGTCTCACCATGGATCAACGGTTTTAAATATTCCATCATCTTTTCTGTCACATCATTTCCTGCCTCGTTAATATAATCCCCCGGAACTTTTTTCTCCTGGTTTGACACTTCACAGACCGGAATTGCAGTATAGCGTACCTGATATGGATAACTGCTGAGTCTCTCCACGGAAGCCATCAGTCCACTTTTTCCCTGCAACGCACAGCGGCAGGCTGTCATGCCTAGCATCTTAGACTCCTGGATATCTGTTTTACTTGCAATATGGGAAGCGCATCGCTGCATCAGATTCAGTTCGATGGATCTTACTTTGCAGCCAATCTCCCTTCTCACAATATCTTCCAGTACTCGGGCACTTCCTGCGATATAGCTGTGTCCAAAGTTGTCCACGGCCCCGCTCTGCACCTGCTCGGAAATATAAACACCGTTTTTATCCTTGATTCCCTCACTGATCGCTACCAGGACGCTGTCCTGCTGTTCCAGTTTTTTCTTCACATCGTCAAGAAAACTTTCCACGGAAAAAGCCGGCTCACAAAGATAAATCAGGCTCGGACCTGCTGCACCGTTATTTCTTGCCAGTGCGGATGCTGCCGTCAGCCATCCTGCATTTCTTCCCATTACTTCCACGATGGTAACTGCCTTTGTATCGTATACATGACAGTCTCTTTCCAGTTCTGAAAATGTAGTTGCAATATATTTTGCTGCAGAACCAAATCCCGGGCAGTGATCCGTTCCCACCAGATCGTTATCGATGGTTTTCGGTGCTCCCATAACATGAATATCTTCAATTTTGTGTTCTTTACAGTATGCCGCCAGTTTATCTACTGTATCCATGGAATCATTTCCACCTGCATAAATAAAATACATAATTTTATGTTTGCGGAAAATCCGGATGATTTCCTGAAACTGACTGTCGTCTTCTGCCGGATTTTTCAGTTTTACCCTGCAGGAACCCAGTGCTGCTGCCGGTGTCTGACAAAGAATCTCCAGTTCATCCTCACCGGGTACCTTCTCGCTCAGATTAACAAACCGTTCTTCCAGAACACCTTTGATGCCGTTTACCGCACCGTAGATCGTATCAACCTGATCGGATGCATGCGCTTCCATGATCACTCCTGCGATCGTCGCATTGATTGCTGATGTGGGTCCTCCGGACTGTGCTACTAAAAGATTTCTCATTGATTTCCTCCTTAAGAATGCATAAAGAAGGGGATGTTCTCTGTATCATCGCAACATCCCCCTTTGTCTCTTGCCTGTGATTTTCTGTTGAAAATCTCATTGGTCAGTCTGTATCCCAGGATTTTATCCTACTTTCTCAAACTGACTATTATATAGATTAGCATAAAATCCGTTCATTGCCAAGAGTTCTTCATGATTTCCCTGTTCTATTATATCTCCGTCTTTCATCACAAGGATCACATCTGCATCTTTAATTGTCGATAACCTGTGGGCGATCACAAAACTGGTTCGTCCTTTCATCAGGTTATCCATTGCTTTCTGAATCCGTTCTTCTGTTCTGGTATCTACCGAAGAAGTTGCTTCATCAAGGATCAGCAGCCGGTTATCTGCAAGAATCGCTCTTGCGATCGTCAGAAGCTGCTTTTTCCATTCGTTGCAGGGATACCGTCACCGTAGACGGTTTGATACACAGACTGTTGCAGATTTCTCTCTGACTGATCCCCTCCTGCTGGTAAAGAATATTCAGCATCGGCATCTGCCCCGGGTGCAGATTCACATGAGAAAGCTGATGAAATGTCTTTGTCGCATACACATGGAGCAATTTTATCATCAGAAATTCTGCAGAATGTTCTTTTTCCTGACGCAAGAGATTTTATAGTTTTTTCATATTTTTTCATGTTTTTTCCGACAATAAAAAAACTCCTGAAACAGATGATCACACACTGTGTGTTTCTGTTTCAGGAGTTTCCTGTTTTTATTTCTGTTACTGATTCAGATTATGTGCTTTCTCATAAGCTGTGATCAGTTTCAGATTTTCAATTTCAATTGCATTCAGATAGGAATTGTCAAACTGATCTGCTGATACACTTGGCGTATACCAGCTTTTGGATGCAAAATAATCTGCCAGATCATCAGACTTGAAAATTCTTCCGTGTCGGGCATAGATCTCGTTTCTTGCGATACGAATCTGCCATTCGGAAAGACCGGTCAGATCTGTGTTGGTAAGATAACGGGTACTGCTGTCCGGAATCACATAATCACTGTTTCCCGTATCATTTGCAGTTTCTGCATCATTAACTTCCGCTTCCTCATGAGATTCCTGAACCGCAGCCTCCTGGGTCGGTTCCGGAGTGACCTGCTGTGTCGGTGCTACAGTCGTTTCTGCTTCCTGCGCCGGTGCTGTTTCCTGGGTTGGCTCCGGTGTGACTGTCACCTCGGGGGTTACCGTCTCCGGTTCTTTCACTGTTTCATCCGCAACTGATGCATCCGCACTCTCTTCTGTATCTTTTTCATCTCTGTCCTGAATCTTCTGCATATCTTCTTTCATCTGTTCATTCAGCTGCGGCACTTTTTTCGTATCTCCGTTTCCTGCACCTACCAGCTTTACAACACCAAATACGATAGCTACTACCAGAACAACGATAATAATTCCAAGAACAGCAAAAGTGATCTTCTCTTTTTTCTCTTCCCTTTCCCACTCTTCCTCATCGTCGTCATCATCGTCTTCCGGACGTTGCTCCATCTGATAACCATATCCCATTCCTTCGGTCATACGATTGTCATATTCAGGTTCCGGCTTTTTCTTTTTGATGCGAGGCACTTTCTCTTCCTGTTTTTTATAAGAATCCTCATTTGCAGTCTCCTGCATCGGTTTCTCTTCTACCGGATGTCCACATGCCCCACAGAAACGATCCCCGTCCTCCAGACGGTTCCCACAATATTTACAAAACATACTGTTTCCTCCATAATCTGTGTTGCTGTTTTCTCTTCTTACAGCATTCTCTCGTATGGAAAAATTATATAACGAACTTTCTGAAAACACAACAGGCAAATACTGTCTATCTTCTTACATTTTCCATACATTTTTGTCTGTGGTGGAAATCGCTACGGCGCCGGCCTTCAGTGCAGCCACAATATCTTCTTTTTCACTGATGAGTCCGCCTGCGATCACCTGACATCTTACACTCTTTTTGATTCTTTCGATTACCCGCGGCATCAGTCCCGGAAGAATCTCGATCACATCCGGACGATACCCTGCTGTCTGTTTCTGAATATTATCATATGCCATGGAATCAATCACAAAAAACCGAAGCACGGTGAACATCCCCAGTTCTTTTGCACACTTTATAAGAGCTGGTTTCGTGGTAATGATACCATCGGCACAGGTATATGTCTTCAGAAATTCCACTGCGGCATCTTTTCCGCTTAATCCCTGAATCAGATCAATATGTACCACTGCGATTTTTCCCTGTTCTTTGATCCTCTTTACAATCTCACCGATCGTACATACCGTTCCATATAGAACGAATACCATGCCCACATCCATCTTCAGGCACTCTTCCAGTCCTTTCTCATCTTTCACTGCCGCAATCACCGGACAGTCTTCCAGTTCTTCCATTATTTTTCTCATGTTTTTCCCTCCTGTCAGGCACAGTAAGCTGCCCCTATCTGTTCCAGACACCAGTAATAATCTCTCACATCCACCTGTTCGCCTGCATATATCGGATATTCCTGCAACAGATCCTTTCCAAGAAAATATTGCGCCACCCCTATCTGTTGTCCTTTTCGGACCGGAGCTTCCAGCTGTGCCGGCAGTTGATAGTGCACCGTGATCTGTTCATCTTTCCTTAACAGCAGAGGCAGATGCATCTGTTCCACATCGGATCCGTATTCCAGACTGGTGGTTGCCACTTCATCTATGGTCGTTCCCTGTTGCCGGCCATTCAGCACTGCGATCCGTCCAAGATCTTTCTGTTCAAACACATCCCGATATTCATAATTGGTCAGCCCGTAAGTCATGAGCTTTCTGGTATCTTCCCACTTATATCCACGGTTATTCGGCCATCCGCAGGCAAGCAGCGATACAATCAGTGTTTTTTTCTCCCATTGTAAAGCGCCCACATAACAATATCCTGCGTTTCCTGTAAATCCGGTTTTTCCCGTCAATGCTCCATCCATCATCCCAAGAAACGCATTATGATTGGTGCATTGATAAATCTGGGTCTTGCTATAATTCCAGAATGTATAGGCAGGCATCTGCGTAATTGCAAGAAATTCCGCTTTTTTCGGAGACTCCATGATGCAGTAGCGAAGAATTCTTGCAAGATCTTTTGCCGTTGTACTGTGGATCCCATTTTTATTCTCTGCATCCAGACCGTTCGGTGTAATAAAATATGTATCATCACAGCCGAGTTCTCTTGCTTTCAGATTCATTTTTTCTGCAAATCCTTCTACTGATCCACCCACCTGCTCTGCAATCATTACAGCAGCATCATTATCTGAATTCAGCATCAGCGCATACAGAAGATCCTGCAGGTAAAACTGTTCTCCTGTTTTTGCACCCATATGTACCTTCGGCTGACTCGCTGCGTAGGCGGATACTGTAACCAGATCATCCATCCGTCCCTCTTCCAGTGCAAGAATACAGGTCATAATCTTTGTAGTACTTGCCATCGGAAGTTTCTGATCACTGTTTTTAGAATACAAAACACGCCCGGAGTCTGCATCCATCAGACATGCCGAACGCGCATAAAGTTCTGATTCACTCAGCTGCATACCATATCCTGTCATCGGTGTTCCCAACAGTACCAAAAGCAGCAGCAACAATCCCAGCTTTATTTTTCCCATATAGTATCCTCCCGTTTTTTATCACAGTTTTCCAAAGATACTATATGCATTTTTCTTTCTTTTAGAACCGATTTTTCTCTTGTTACAGATCCAGCTGCAACTGAATCTCTTCTTCCGCCTCTGCCTTAAAATCTTCCATTTTTACCGGACTGATCGTAGGCAGATCCTCTGTCGACTGTACTCCAAAATTTCTCAGAAATTCTTCCGTTGTCCCGAAAAGAATGGGACGTCCCGGAGCATCCAGTCGTCCAAGTTCCTGAACCAGATTATACTCCACCAGCTTATTGATCGCATGGTCGCATTTTACACCACGGATTTTTTCAATTTCCTGTTTCGTTACCGGTTGTTTGTATGCGATAATCGAAAGTGTCTCCAGCATCACATCCGTCAGTACTGCTTTCTTGGGCTGCAATGCAATCTCTACCAGATATTCATAATACTCCTGTTTGGTACACATCTGAAATGCTCCGTCCAACTCCAGGATCTTGATTCCACGGTCTCTGGCATTATATTTTAACATCATATTACGGATAATTTTTTCCGTTGTGTTTTTATCCTGTCCGATTGCTTTCGCGATTCTTCCGGTTTCCACCGAATCACCTGCGGAAAATAAAATTGCCTCAATCGCTGCTTCCAGTTTCTCCATCTGCCTGCTGCTCCTCGTATATTAAAGATGTGATCTGAATATCATCAAATAAATGTTCCTGCTCTATGGTAATCACGCCGGTTTTCATCAATTCCAGGATAGCAAGAAAAGTAACGATCACCTGGATCTTACCGGACTGTCGTTCCAGAAGTCCGCGGAAAGAAAAATAGTGATGTGTTCCGGCATATAATTCCAGATCACTCATTTTATCTTCCAGGCTGACTTCTTCTTTCTCAATCCGGCCAAATTTGCTTCGAATCGGATCCACCTTGTTTTCCTGACGTTTAATGATAGAATTGAAGATATTCTGAAGCTTGGCCAGTGTCAGATCTCCGATCAATTCCCGGATATCCACCGGTGGCTGATATTCCAGTACTTCTTTTGGCATACTCTCCGCCCGATATACACAGCGGGAAGCATCTGCCATACGATCTCTCAACTCATAGGACATGTATTTAAACATCTTATATTCCAGCAGCTGCTGAACCAGTTCTTCACGGGGATCCTTCTCTTCTCCTTCTTCCGTTACTTCTTTGGGAAGAAGCATTTTGCACTTGATATCCAGAAGAGTAGCCGCCATGACCATAAACTCACTCATGATATTCAGGTTTTCTTCCTGCATCTGCCGGATATATTCCATATACTGTTCTGTGATCTCCACAATCGGGATATCATATATATCGATCTTATTTTTTTCGATCAGATGCAAAAGCAGATCCAGCGGACCCTCAAATGCTTCCAGTTTTACCGGTATTCCCATGTTTCTTCCTCTTTTTTCTTCTCACTCTATACCTGAATTTTTATTTTACAGGCATTTCCTCATTTTGTAAAGCAGAGATTCGAACGATAGTCAGTTCTCTGGGGTTATGGATTCTTACCGGAATCGTATGTTCTCCCAGACCGGCACTGACAATAACCGCACATCCGTTTTTCTGATGCATCCCGCCACATTCACCCGGAAAGATCCGAAAATCAGGGGCAATTGCTCCCCTCTTTTTTCCAAGCATCATAACTCCTCCGTGATAATGCCCGGAAAATGTCATCGCTGCTCCCCAGGAAAGATACTCTTTTTTATAGCGTGGATTATGTGCCAGAAGAATCGTCAGCCGATCCGTATCCGGAGTTCCAAAGTGTTTCTTCAGTTCTTTTACCATACCATTCTTTCGAAATCCCTTATCGTAAAACTGTTCCTCCGGTTCAAGGCCATAGACAGTGATCGGTATTCCTTTTTTTTCCAGCTGTATTTTTTGATTACGCAACCGTATCAGCGGCAGCTTTTTCAATGCTGACTCATAGTTTTTCCCTGTCTTCCCGTAAATCTCCGGATGTTCGGAGATACGTTGTTCATGATTCCCACTGGCATAAAATACCGAATAATTCTCAGACAACTTTTTCAGAAATGCAAATGCTTTCGACGTGTCACATCCTTTTTTACCCACTATCACATCACCACCAACTAACACCAGATCCGGCTCCTGTTCCTTAAGAATGTGAAAAATCCTCTCCCCATCCTCACCCGTAACCTGATCATGAAGGTCCGTCAGAAAAGCAATCGTCAGTTCCTGTTTTCCTTTGATACAGGATGATGGGAGACGATACTCCCGTACTATCGTTTTCTTCATTTTCTATTCCTCATCGGGATAATTTTTTCCGTTTTTCAGCTGGTACATCGTTTCCGAAATAACTGTACCCGAGATTTGTTGTTCGCGTAAAAAATCCCCGGTCTAAAACTTCCGTTTTAAACCGGGGTGTTGTTGACTTTCCTCGTCGGCCAGATGCAGCAAAATTATTTTGCGTAATCTACAACACGACTTTCACGGATTACACTGACTTTGATCTGTCCAGGATATTCCAGTTCAGCTTCAATCTGCTTGGAAATATCTCTTGCCAGCAATACCATGTCAGAATCGTTGACATGATCCGGCAATACCATAATCCGAACCTCGCGGCCTGCCTGAATCGCATAGGATTTGTCTACTCCTTTGAAGGAGTTTGTAATATCTTCTAACTGTTTCAATCTGTTGGTATATGTTTCCAATGTCTCTCTTCTCGCACCCGGGCGGGCAGCTGAGATTGCATCTGCAGCCTGTACGATTCCGGCAATCAATGATTCCGGTTCTACATCACCGTGATGAGCTTCTACTGCATTGATGACAATTGGAGATTCTTTATACTTTCTACATAAGTCAACACCAATCTGAATGTGGGATCCTTCCACTTCATGATCGATGGATTTTCCTATATCATGTAATAAGCCGGCACGTTTTGCCAGACGGATATCCGTACCAACTTCTGCCGCCAGAAGACCTGACAGCTGTGCAACTTCGATGGAATGCTTTAATGCGTTCTGTCCATAACTGGAACGGAATTTCATACGTCCAAGAAGACGAATCAGTTCCGGATGGATACCGTGAACACCTACTTCCAGAGCGGCGTTCTCCCCCTCTTCCCGAATCATGGTTTCTACTTCTTTCTGTGCTTTCTCCACCATTTCTTCAATACGAGCCGGATGAATACGACCATCCACGATCAGTTTTTCAAGAGCAATTCTTGCCACTTCACGGCGGATCGGATCAAATCCGGACAAAACAACAGCCTCCGGTGTATCGTCAATGATCAGATCTACACCGGTCAGTGTTTCCAGTGTACGGATATTTCTTCCTTCACGACCGATGATTCTTCCTTTCATCTCATCGCTTGGAAGCTGTACAACGGAAATGGTAGATTCTGCCACATGGTCAACCGCACATTTCTGAATGGCTGTTACCACATATTCTTTTGCTTTCTTTGCAGCATCTTCTTTTGCTTTGCTTTCCAGTTCTTTGTAAAGTTTTGCAGTATCAATTTTCACTTCATCTTCAACAGATTTTAAAAGATAATCCTTTGCCTGTTCGGAGGTCAGTCCTGAGATTCTCTCAAGTTCCTGTACTCCCTGGTCATGTAATTCGTCAACCTTTTTCTCTTTCTTCTTTAACTCTGTCTCTTTTGCTGAATACTCTGCTTCCCGTCTTTCCAGCGCATTTGCCTTACGATCCACAGATTCTTCTTTTGCCAGCACACGCTTTTCATACTTTTGCAGTTCGCTGCGTCTCTCTCTGGTCTCTTTTTCCAGTTCATTCTTGGTTTTCAGAGATTCTTCTTTGGCTTCCAGAAGAGCTTCGCGTTTCTTAGTTTCCGCCGTTTTCAGGGCTTCATCTATGATGTTTCTTGCTTTTTCTTCCGCAGTGCCAATCTTTTCTGCATCCTGCTTTACTTTCTTGGCAACGGCAAGTTTGCAAGCCACAGGAACCGCTATTACCAGCGCAATGACTACAGCAATAATTGGAATTAATATATTGATTCCGTTTGCCATAGGAGCACCTCCTTATTTAGTTTTCATTGTACGTTTACAACAGTATAATTCTATAATGATTTCACAAATTTGTCAACGGATTACCTGTTTTTTTGTAGATATAGTTACCGTTCCCTGCTAATATCCCGCAAGGTGTTTTTTGTGAGCAAAGGGCACAGTTATCCCTCTTATTCCCTCTGTGAAAAATATTCCCGGAACACCGACTGAATCTCTGAAGAAGAAAAGCCTTTTCTCATCAAATAACCATAATGTCGTCTTTTTTCTTTTTCATCTGCCTCTTTCGGATGTTTGCAGCGTTTTTCCAGAAGCTGACGAATCATGTTCGTTTCATCCACACACCCTTCTTCGTCATCCAGTGCTTCCTGTCTTCGTTGGATCATCTCCCGTGGAATCCCCTTTCGCTCCAATTCAAACTGCATCTGTCGTCTGCTTTTCCTGCCCTGATAGGCAGACAGATATCGCGCCACGTACCGTTCATCGTCCAGATAATGATACGAACGCACATAATCCATGGCAATTTTTACCGCCTGGGGTGTATATTCGCCCTTCATTAATTTCTTTTCCAGCTCTGCTTCCGTGTAATCCATCCGTGTCAACAGATGCATTGCCCTCAATTTTGCCCTTTTCACCAGGATTTCCCGGAAAATTTCCTGAAAAGTTTCCGCTGATAGTTCCCCATTTACCTTCAATCGATAACGGGAAAGCTCGCCCTTATATAATATAAAGGCGAGCTGTTCTTCTGTCACAACACGATACTTTGCTTTTGTTACAGGGACAATCTCTACGATTCTCATACTTCATCATCTGACCCATCTGCCAGAATATTCTTTGCTTGATCCACATCTTTTTCTGCATCCTGTGGACCATCTTCTCCAAGTCCGTAATGGGCTCTTACCTGACGTTCGATTTCTTCCGCAATCTCCGGATTCTCTCTCAGGAAGATCTTTGCATTCTCTCTTCCCTGACCGATCTTGCCATCATTGTAGGCAAACCATGCACCACTTTTCTGGATAATTCCCAGATTTACAGCCAGATCCAGAATATCGCTTTCTTTGGAAATTCCTTTTCCGAACATGATATCAAATTCTGCCTCTTTAAATGGAGGTGCCACTTTGTTCTTTACGACCTTCACACGGGTACGGTTACCAATCACCTCTCCGCCCTGTTTGATAGTTTCTGTCCTTCTCACATCCATACGTACAGATGCGTAGAACTTCAGTGCACGTCCACCGGTAGTTGTCTCAGGATTACCGAACATCACACCGATTTTTTCACGCAACTGATTGATAAAGATTACAATACAATTAGACTTGCTTACCACACCAGTCAGTTTTCTCAGTGCCTGAGACATCAGTCGCGCCTGCAGACCCATATGAGAATCTCCCATATCACCCTCAATTTCAGCCTTTGGTACCAGAGCTGCTACAGAGTCCACAATGATAATATCCATCGCACCGGAACGCACCATTGTCTCCGTGATCTCCAGAGCCTGCTCACCGTTATCCGGCTGTGAGATATACAGTTCATCAATATCTACTCCGATATTTTTTGCATAAGCTGGATCCAGTGCATGCTCTGCATCCACAAATCCGGCAATCCCGCCACGTTTCTGTACTTCTGCTACCATATGTAACGCTACTGTTGTCTTACCACTGGACTCCGGTCCATAGATCTCGATGATACGTCCCCGCGGAACGCCGCCAAGTCCAAGTGCAATGTCCAGACTCAGAGATCCGGTAGGTACAGTCTGCACATTCATGTTCTTACCGGAATCTCCCAGTTTCATTACAGATCCTTTTCCAAACTGTTTTTCAATCTGTCCCAAAGCCGCATCAAGGGCTTTTAATTTATCTTCTTTTGCCATAATGGTCTCCTTTTTTGCATACGAACTTATGTTCGTCTTACTGTTTACATACTATTACAAATTAGTTTTGTTGTCAACTGCTATTTTTGTTTTTAAAAATTTTCTGAGAATTTCGGCGATCTGCCGGATGAACATAAAAAAGAGATCTGGGAATATTTCACCGGCGGAAAATCCGCCGGTGTTTCCTGTATCATATTTTCTTTTGTCACGGGATATCAGATTTTCTCTGTCTGTGTCAGAGTATCCCGATGGATTCTAATAACCTGCCAGCCAGGTATACATTTCTTCATACTGCTTTGCAGAATTGTTCCAGGAATAATCCTGTGCCATGCCACGATCGACGATCTTGTTCCATTCGCGTTTGCGGTCATAATATACTCGTTCTGCGTAGCGGATCGTATTTAACATCTCATGGGCATTATAGTTTGTAAAACTGAATCCGGTTCCGGTTCCTTCAAACTCATTGTACGGCTGTACGGTATCTTTCAGACCACCGGTTTCTCTTACGATCGGCACGGTACCATAACGAAGGCTCATCAGCTGGCTCAGACCACATGGTTCAAACAGAGACGGCATCAGGAATGCATCTGCTGCCGCATAGATCTTATGAGACATTGCTTCTGAATAATAGATATTTGCTGAAACCTTTTTGTCATACTTCCATGCAAAATGCCGGAACATATTTTCGTATTTTTCTTCTCCGGTTCCGAGAACCACCAGCTGAATGGCATCCTGACACAGTTCATCCATCATATAGGCGATCAGATCAAAACCTTTCTGATCTGTCAGGCGGGATACCACACCCAGCATCATAGCCTTAGGATTCACTTCCAGTCCCAGTTCCTCCTGAAGAGCTGTCTTATTTTTTACTTTTTCTTTTCGGAATGTCTTTGCATTATAATTCATTGCGATCATCGCATCCGTTTCCGGATTATATTCGTTATAATCGATTCCGTTTACGATACCACGCAGGCTGTTGCTTCTCGCCTGCATCAGTCCATCCAACCCTTCCCCGTAGAATGGGGTTTTGATTTCTTCCGCATAAGTGTTACTTACAGTTGTGATCGCATCTGCATATACCAGACCGCCTTTCAGATAGTTGGCATCTTTATTCGCCTCCAGTTTGTCCGGTGTAAAGAAGTAATCAGACAGACCGGTAATACTTTTTACAGTCTTAATATCCCATACTCCCTGGAATTTCAGGTTGTGGATGGTCATAACTGATTTGATACCACGATAGAAATCGCTTCCCTGGAAACGTTCTTTCAGATATACCGGAATCAGTCCGGTCTGCCAGTCATGACAGTGGATGATGTCCGGTCTGAAATCGATCACCGGAAGAATTGACAATGCCGCTTTGGAAAAGAATGCAAATTTTTCCAGATCTCCCGGCATACCATAATATGGCTTGTCTCCGCTGAAATGCTCTTCATTATCGATAAAATAGAATTTGATCCCTTCATATTCCATCTCGAAGATTCCTACGTACTGCTGTCTCCAGTTCAGATCCATATAAAAATTAGTTATGTAATGAAGCTGATCTTTAAATTCCTGTTTCATACAGGCGTATTTTGGAATAACAACTCTTACATCGAAATATTCTTTTGGAAAACATTTAGGCAAAGAACCTACAACATCCGCAAGCCCTCCGGTCTTGATAAACGGTACTGCTTCCGATGCAACATATAATACCTTTTTCATGCGAATAACCTCCTGTTTTTCCTAATAACAACATCTGCCTTATATTATATCGCATTTTTACCAAACAGGAAAGGGGTTATGCCTGTTTTTTTATGCATTTTTCATCTCATTCTATCAATGGAGTGTACCATGTTCATATTCCAGTCGGATTTTGTCCGCAATCAAAGCGATAAACTCCGAATTCGTCGGTTTTCCCTTTCCGTTGCTTACTGTATAACCGAAAAGTGCATCGATCGTATCCATCTTTCCGCGGCTCCAGGCCACCTCGATAGCATGACGGATCGCTCGTTCCACACGGCTCGGTGTAGTCTGGTGTTTCTTGGCAATGGTGGGATACAGAATCTTGGTAATAGAATTGAGCATCTCCATATCTTCCACCGACATCATGATTGCATCCCGCAGATACTGGTATCCTTTGATATGCGCCGGCACACCAATTTCATGTATAATATCGGTTACATCAATCTGCAGATTTTTTTCCGATATTTCTCCTGCTCTCCCTAAATTGCCCGTTCCCCTGTTCTCTCTGCGGATTCCTTTTCCAAACTTGCGGAACTGTTTGATCCGATTCAAAACCATGTCATTATCAAAAGGTTTCATAATATAGTAGCAGGCACCCAGCCGAAAGGCATCTTCGATGATCCGTTCCTGGCCGACTGCCGATATAATAATAAAAGCCGGTCGTTTTCTGACAGACGGATCTTCATTCAGCTTTTCCATAACTGTAATTCCATCCATCTTGGGCATGATAATATCCAGCAATACCACATCCGGCTCTTTCTCTTTTATAATTTTGTATATTTCCTGTCCGTCGGCTGCCTGACCGACAAGTTCCAACTCTTTATCTCCTTTTACCAGTGTACTGAGAAGATCCACCATTCGTTCATTATCATCTGCTATGGCTACGTTTAATTTTTCCATTCTAACTAACTCCTCCATCTACTTAGTATTTTGGAAATTATGGGCCCTACCACAGATTACTGTGTTCCAAATGTTGATTCTATTATAAAAAAAATCTTTTTTTGGTTCAAGATATGACAACAGAGTTTTCCTATTTTTCGTTCGACAAAGGAACACATAAAATGACGATTTTCTGTATTCTCACCGCATATTTATATACAAAGGTCTGTTATCGACATTTTCTCATCACCTTTCCCGGTATTCCAGACAGTTCTGTGTATAAATACGCGAAAACGGACTGCAGCTTTCGCAGCAGTCCGTCCGTCTTTTATAATTTTATTCTGTAAACAATGGTGTGGAGTAATATCTGTCACCGGTATCCGGAAGCAGTGCAACGATTGTTTTGCCTTTGTTTTCCGGACGTTTTGCCAGTTCGATCGCTGCCTGAAGGGCTGCACCGGAGGAGATACCTACCAGAATACCCTCTTTCTTTGCCAGCAGTTTTGCTCCGGCAAATGCATCATCGTTTTCTACGGTAACAACTTCATCGTATACCTTGGTGTTCAGTACATCCGGTACAAATCCAGCACCGATTCCCTGAATCTTATGAGCACCGCTCTTACCCTGGGAAAGTACCGGAGAAGTTGCAGGCTCCATGGCGATCACCTTTACATCCGGGTTCTGGGATTTCAGATATTCGCCGGTTCCCGTCAGTGTTCCGCCGGTTCCCACACCGGCAACAAAGATATCCACTTTTCCGTCGGTATCCTTCCAGATTTCCGGACCGGTTGTCTCACGGTGTACCTTCGGGTTGGCAGGGTTTACAAACTGACCCGGGATAAAGCTGTTCGGAATCTCTTTGGCCAGTTCGTCTGCTTTAGCGATGGCTCCTTTCATTCCTTTTGCTCCTTCTGTCAGCACCAGTTCTGCGCCATATGCTTTCAGGATGTTTCTTCTCTCCACACTCATGGTTTCCGGCATGGTCAGGATGATACGGTATCCCTTGGATGCTGCGATGGATGCCAGACCGATTCCGGTATTACCGGATGTAGGTTCAATGATCACGGAACCTTCTTTTAAGAGTCCTTTTTCTTCTGCATCTTCGATCATTGCTTTTGCGATACGGTCTTTGACACTTCCGGCCGGATTAAAATATTCCAGTTTAACCAGAAGAGTAGCTTCCAGACCCAGTTCTTTTTCTACGTTTACCACTTCAACCAGCGGGGTGTTTCCGATCAGTCCTAAGGTTCCCTTATAAATATTTCCCATAATACATTTCCTCTCTTTTCTTTTTTTATTTCGCAACTGTTCGATCCCCTCGCAGCTACGGAAGTTGTTTTGTTTTGTTGAGTGTATTATAATTCCCTTATACCTACTTGTCAACTATGTTTTTATGTTTTTTTAAAAAATTTTACGCGGCAGTCGCCAAGGTCTCGTGCAAGCACGGACTTTGGCTCGTTGCTCGCCTCTATACTCGCTGACGCTCGTTAACGCGGCAGTCGCCAAGGTCTCGTGCAAGCACGGACTTTGGCTCGTTGCTCGCGTAAATAAAAAGGCTTTCTCAGGTCGGATTTATATGTATTTCCGACTGTGAAAGCCTTTTTACTAGTATTTATTTTATTCAGGTAAATCTCTGTTCGATTATGCTGCCTTTTCCTGTGGTTTTTCGAACAGTTTCTTAATGCCCTGTACTGCTACGATCACACCAAGGATCAGAAGCAGAACTGCGAAGATCAGCTGCAGAGTATTTCCAAGATCCAGACCTGTGGTCGTCAGAGCACCGGTCAGTTTGTAGATGGTAAGACCCAGTGCGCTGAAAGTAACAGCCATCATGAATACTGCAGGAGCCCACAGCATAATACCCTGACGTTTTGTTTTTTTCAGGAACACGGCACATGCTACCAAAGCAAGTACGGACAACAGCTGGTTGGCAGAACCGAACAGTGGCCAGATCTCAGCGTATCCTACTTTTGCCAGCAGGTAAGCCAGTACCAGTGTCAGGATTGTCGCAAAATATTTGTTTACCATCAGTTTACGGAATGGTGTGTAATCTTTTTCATCCACATCGTTATCCTGGAAGAATTCCTGGAAGGACAGACGTCCGACACGGGCTACCGAATCCAGAGATGTCAGTGCGAATGCAGATACGGCCAGGTTGATCAGGGTAAATACCAGAGTATGTGGCAGACCGATGACTTCCAGGAAGTTCGCAATTGCTCCTGCGAAGATCTGCGGCTGTGTGGTCAGACCCTGTGCTGCTGCTTCACCTTTTGCAAAAGATGCCACTGCGATCAGAGCGATGATAGCCAGCATACTTTCCATCAGCATGGCACCAAAAGATACCGGAAGCATGTTCTTTTCGTTTTTGATCTGTTTAGATGCAGTTCCGGAAGATACCAGTGAATGGAAACCGGATACAGCACCACAGGCGATGGTTACAAACAGGATCGGGAACAGCGTCTGTCCGTCTACATTAAAGGAAGTAAATGCTTCCAGGTGACACTGTGGATTTGCTACGAATACACCTATGATGGCTGCAATGATCATGAAGATCAGCAGGTAACTGTTCAGGTAGTCACGAGGCTGCAACAGACTCCATACAGGAGCTACCGATGCGATCAGGATGTAGATGAAGATGATCACATGCCAGGTAGTTCTCGGCAGAAACATCGGGAAGTTCATGCCCAGTGCTACTGCTCCGATCAGCATTACGATTGCGATTGCTGTGTTCACCCATTTATGCAGTTTTCCGTAACGAAGGATCATACCAAGACATACAGCTTCAACGATAAATATCATAGAAGTTGTTGCTACTGCTCCGTTTGCCGTGATCTTGGATACGGTTCCGTCATCTGCGGTTAAGAATCCGTTAAAAGTACCTGCTACGACATCAGCGAAAGCAGCGACAACCAGGATACAGAACAGCCAGCAAAACAGAAGGAACAGCTTCTTTCCTGTTTTTCCGATATAAGTTTCAATGATAGATCCGATGGAACGTCCTTTATTCTTTACAGAAGCATACATTGCAGAGAAATCCTGCACTGCTCCGAAGAATACACCACCGATCAGGATCCATAACAGTACCGGCAGCCATCCGAAGATTGCAGCCTGGATCGGTCCGTTGATCGGGCCTGCACCTGCGATGGATGCGAACTGATGACCAAATACGATATTGGTATCAGCAGGCACATAGTCTACGCCGTCTTCCATTTCATAAGCCGGAGTTTTGGCGTTGGGATCAATGCCCCATTTTTTCTCGAGGTAACGGCCATAGAAGATATAGGCTCCGCCTAATACCACAATGGCAATTACCATCATCATAATACCACTCATGTTTTTTTCCTCCTTTTTCTGACTCATTCAGAAAACATGAACGACTTCCCTGTCGCATAAGGGATACCCTGAGTTTTTCACTCTTTCAAAATAAAAAGCCCTGCAGCTTTATTTGCTGCAGGGACGAATCTTTTCCGCGGTACCACTCTGCTTTATTGTCATAACGACAATCTCTTTTGTACTGTCAGCCGGTTTCCCGGTGATAACAGATCTCCGATAACGGTGAGTGCCGTCTGCTCTTACTTCATTTTCAGAGCGGATACTCCGAAGGGATATTACCTCAGGTTTTCTGTTGTCTTACACCAGCCGGCAACTCTCTGAAAGAAATCTTCCTGTGTAACTTGTCTTCATCAATGTTTTTCTTTATTTGAGCTTATATTAGTTTTACCACTTTTGTTTTTTTCACACAACGGTCGATTTATACAAAATTCATTTTTCTTTTGTAAAGATTTTATACATTTTTTATTTTTCTGTCGTTTTTCCGTCAGATTCTGCAACGCATTCCACATCCGGTGGGTGTTCCCGCACATCCACCGATGGCTGTCTCACGCAGTTCAAACGGGATGCTTTTTCCTACTTTGTACATCGCATCCACCATCTCATCAAAGGGAATCGGATACACCACGCCACTCAGTGCGATCTCCGCACAGGTCACAGCATTGACCGCACCCACCGCATTTCTGCTCTGGCAGGGAACTTCCACCAATCCTGCCACCGGGTCACAGACCAGACCAAGCAGATTTGAGATTGCCATAGCTGCTGCCTGCAGACACATCTCCGGTGTTCCACCCATCAGTTCTGTCACAGCAGCAGCAGCCATCGCCGATGCAGCACCTACCTCTGCCTGACAGCCTGCCTCCGCACCTGCCACGGAAGCATTCCGCATCAGCAGATAGCCGATGGCCGCCGTATGAAACAATGCATCCGTCATCTGTTCATCGCTGAATCCTTTTTCCTCCTGCAGTGCCAGTAACACTCCAGGAACCACACCGGATGATCCTGCAGTCGGTGCCGCAACGATGACCCCCATCGAAGCGTTGACTTCCAGAACCGCCATACTGTAAGCGATCAGTTTGTTCATAAACGTTCCGCAGACATTTGTCCCGCTCTCTCTGTATCCGGTAATCTTCTTTGCCTCCCCGCCGATCAGTCCGCTCATGGACGGTTTCGGGTCTTCTAATGGCTTTCTTACTGCCTCTTTCATGATGGCGAGGGCTTTTCCCATCTTATCTTCCACTTCTTTTTTTGTGGAGGATGTACCTTCGATCTCCCGCTGTTTCATCACTTCGGAGATCGAACACTGCTTTTTCTTACATACTTCTAATAATTCCTGTCCGTTTTTAAAATCTGTCATCTGTCCGTCTCTCCTATATCTGAATCAGCAATATTTCCTGCACATACGGGTTCTGTCGAATCTCTTCCAGAATCTCATCCGGGATCCGCTCATCCGATTCCACAACAGAATAAGCCGTTTTTCCCTTGCCCTCACGGAACAGCCGCATGAAAGCAATATTTACATTCTGATTGCTCAGACACTGCGTAATATGTGTTACCACACCTGGTTTGTCGATCTGTTTTACCACCAGCGTACTGTATTCTCCGGTAAATTCCACATTGATACCGTTGATCTGGGTGATTTTGATCTTGCCGCCACCGATGGACTGTCCCTGCACCTGCATCTTGGTGCCCTTTTCTCCTGTCATCCGGATATCCACGGTATTCGGATGATCCGGAACAAACTCCTTATCAGCGATATACTGATATTTCACTCCCATCTTCTCTGCCCAGGAAAATGCATCCCTGATCCGCAGATCATCGGTTGCAAATCCAAGTACGCCGCCAAGCAATGCCCGGTCTGTACCATGTCCTTTATACGTTCTTGCAAAAGAACCATACAGAGTGAATGTCACCTCTGTCACTTTTTCTTTGAAAAGCTTTCTTGCCATCTTTCCGATAGATACTGCTCCCGCTGTATGGGAACTGGACGGTCCCACCATATTGGGGCCGATCACCTCAAACGCACTGATAAAATTCATCGTTTCCTCCTAGTTGTCTTTTCGCGATACAAAAATGCACACGATTGCCGTGCCGATCATGGACAGTCCAAGACCGGTTGCAAGCATTGCCTTTATTCCGGCAAAATCCACAAGTACACCACCGGACAGGCTGCCAAATACCCCTCCCATGGTACTTGACGCAATCAGCAGCGACTGACCCTTCACTCTGTCTTCCACAGCCATCGTTTCATTTACATAGTATACCGCAGAAGGCAGACATAATGCAAATGATAACATCTGCAGCATCTGCACTACATACAGGAACGATATACTGCCACACACCAGATACCCCAATGCTTTCACAGAAAACATTACCGCTGCAAACCGAATCAGTTTTCTGCTGTCCCATTTGCCAACCAGCCTGGAAAACAACAACATCGTGGGAAGTTCACTCATTGCGGATACTGTCAGCAGTGTTCCCATCCGTTTTATATCTCCCCCGAGACTATCCACAATATGGATCAGATAATTGTTCACATATGTACTTTCTACATAGATTAATATCATGCCCAGCAATACCAGCATATAATTTCGATAGCGACGTGCAAATTCCAGAATCCCGCCATCCGTCTTCCTGTTTGCAGTGTCTCTCTGTTCTTCTTTTTTACTTTCATTCGGCTCTTTCACAACCGGCATGGAAATTAAGGTAACGAACATCACCGCAAAAGACAGACATCCAACACCCATAATTGCCAGACCATAATACCTGCCGATCAGGATCCCCAAAAATGAAGCTGCTACCGCATAGGATGCAGAGCCCACTCCTCTTCCAATTCCAAAATCCACATAGATACCATGATTCACATAATACATACTGATAGAATTGATCAGTGGCTGTACCACCTGTAATAACATATTAACAAACAAAAATGACAGCACGATTCCCGGTACCATTTTTGACATACACTGCATCAGAATCAGCAGCAGGATGATGGCGCTTGCCATCCCTGCAGTCATCTGTTGTAAAGTTACCCGTTTTGCTCGATCCGCCGCCGCTGCAACAAACGGCTGTAATATAACTCCCAGAATATTTCCAAGAGCCAGCACGACTCCTATCTGAGAACTTTTCAACCCGATATGTAATAAAAATACCGTTGCAAACCCATTGATTGCACAGACCGCCACCCAATAGCTCCCCTGTAACACAGCACACTGCGCAGTTAATTTTTTTGAATTCATCTCCTGTTCAATCCTTTCCCGTCTGAATCTTGTCTTTATTTTACTATTTCCCCCATAACAGAAACAATTTCAGTATACTATGTTCAGCTAAAAGTGACAGTGTCAATTCCGACTTTATTTTCGGTCAAAATCGACTTAACTAAAAAAGGTCCACCGGACCTTTTTGTCGTATGCTTGGCAACGCAAAAAAGCCATCCTGAACAGACTGTTGCTGTCAGAATAGCTTTTCTCTTAATATATTACAACCGGAAACTTATATGACACAATATCATATAATTCTTTTACTTTATCCAACGGTGTATTCACACACCCGTGAGATCCATTATCCAGATAAGCAGTACTGCTCCAGTCGCTTCTGGTTGTCAGATCATGGAATCCAATAGTATCCTCTGCTGCAAAAGGTATCCAGTAATTACAGTGTACCTGATACGACCAGTTACCACTGGCATTTTTCTCACCCCGCATGGTATAATCTGTGGTTTTTCCCTTAACTTTATACACACCTTTGGGAGTTTCCGTTCCTTTATTCCGGCATCCGGTCACCACTTCTGAGTCCATAACCTGTTTTCCGTCCACATAGACCCAAAAATGCTGATCAGACAAACTCAGTTCTACATAAGAGTTTCCGATATCATTCTCATTTCTGTTCAACGCAGTGGATGTATACACAATTTCAAAATCTCCCTGCGTTCCGTCATTGATCGCCTGCATCAGATTCGACTCTGTACCGGACTGATCAATCTCCCATCCATAGTCTCCCGGTGTCAGTGTTACGGTATTACCGGCTGTTGTGGTAAATGTCCTTTTGCTGTTGACCGTATCATATTTTTTGGCAAGACCGGCCACATAGTCTTTCACTTTTTCTTCATCTATGGAAAAACTTCCGTCTTCTGCTTCTGCTACCCAGTCTTTTAAGGTATTCTTGTCCAGTACCTCTTTTCGGTCTGTTCCAAAGTCCATGGTAAGGTTTGCAGATAATTTCTGATTAATTGCATCTGCTTTTGCCTTTAGTTCTGCATTATCCTGCATGATCTCCGGTTTCACATAACAGTCACCGGCATCCAGATCAAAGGTCAACTCCCCATTCGTCAGAGCCTGATGAAGTCCGGCTATTACTTTTCCTTCGTCCAATGTGGTTCCTTCTTCCTCAGGAATCACCGCATAGCCATCATCTGTTGTTCCCACATAGGCATTCTTCGGAGCCTGCATATTCTCCGGCTGCATACAAGCCAGTCCTTCCACTGCCTGCTTCAATGCTTCTTCATTGACCGCCACCATGTTCTCTAACTGCACATGGACACCGGTAAATGCATGAACCACCCACGCCCAGGGTCGCTGATCTTCCATCAGTTTATCAATTTCTCCATCATCCTGGTAGGTCAGTTTTAGCTGTTCTCCGGTCAGTGTTTCTTCCTGCCCGTTTCTTTCTTCTATTGTAATCTGATAAGACGGTATCTGATCTTCGATTTTTTTCTTCACCTGTGCAACGGTCATCTCCCCGTAATCAGTACCGTTGATCTCCGTATGTGAATAAAAATGACTGCTGTAATAATATGCTGCCGCACCATAGCCGGCTGTCGCAGTCACCAGAAGCACACCGGCAATTCCTGTCAGAACTTTTTTCTTCGTTGTCATCGTTTTGTCATATCTCTCCCCTGTAACGTTCCGACTACTTCCTTCTGCTATCTTTCATCGTATCGTTACTATTTTTACTTTCATGTTATATCATATCATCTCATGAAAGATTTTCAATTATGACCTTGTATGAAAACGACAAATTTTTCCTTATTTTTTTGTCTATTATTTCAACTTTTCTTCTAACTGCTTCAAATACTCCTCCGTGTGAGCACGCAATACGCAGTCTGCCCGATGCAGATATCCGAAGCAGACTTTTGTATGGCTTTTCCGAATCGGGATCATACGGATCAGGCTGTCCCTTTCTTTTTCCTTCTGCAGATTGCAGCTGAGATTGGCAAGATCCGTCTTTCTTAAAAGTTCCTGCATCAGTGAACTGCTGTTTACCGTGACGATCTGTTGAAAATCTCTGCTGTCAATCAGATCTTCCTGCAGATGTCCGGAAGTGTGCAACAGAGAAATCTGGTCTTCTTCATGCTGTACATAGCGAAGATTTCGCAGTTCCTCTTTTGTCACATACTCCTTTTCATAATATGGGTGGTTCGGTCCCACATACAGTGCCATATCTTTTTCTTTTAACGGTGTGAACGTCATTTTTCTTTTCTGTATCATCCGTTCAAAAGCCTGACGCTGCATCTTGGAGATAAACACAAAACCAACCTCCACCTGTCGATGACAGATATGGTGAATGATCTTCTCCAATGTCTCCTCATAACACACCGCATGCAGTTCCGGATGTTCCGCAAGAAACGTGGCAAATTCTTCACTCAGAAGACTGCTTGGCATAGATGCGATACGGATCGTGCTCTCCTGGGTCTCCATCTGAATTCTCTGAATTTCTTCCATGGAACTCAACATTTTTCTTGCCTGATCGTATACTTTTTCTCCCTCTTTGGTAAGCTCAACACCTTTTTTGCTTCGTTCAAGAAGCTGATATCCAAGTGTCCGCTCCAGCTTTTTGATTGTTTTACTTACATGTGGCTGCGTCGTATACAAAATCTGCGCAGCCTGACTCAAACTCCCTGCATCCACACTTACAACAAAGAACTGTAATTCTCTTAATTCCATACGATACTCCCATCTTTTCCAACAGGTATGCCCGGAGTCTTACCTTTTCTGTTCCAGTTGTTTTTCCGGATACATTACCTGTTTTCCTGTAATTTTCTTCTGCTCTTATACCAGAATAATCCGATAAAAGCCAGACCTGCCACGATCCAGGAAGCAATATAGATCCAGATGATACATTCCATCGTCTCAAACTTCGGAAGGATCACCCAGATACTGTATACCCGGAGCAGACAGATACTGAGAAGCGTCGTAATCATCGGTGCAACGGTCTCCCCTAAACCGCAGCTTGCACCGGATAATGCTTCCGCAATCGCATAAAACAGATAAAACGGCGCCATCATCTGCATATATTTTACCACAAGTGGAATCAAAATTTCAGCATCTTTTTTATCAATAAACCACGGACCGACCCATCCGGAGCCGAAAAACAGGAACAGACTGACGGCTCCCACCGCCAATACCGAGATACCGGTTCCGATAACCGCTCCTTTTTTAACTCTTTCTGTCTGTTCTGCACCAAGATTCTGTGCAACATAAGTCGTCATCGCCGGTCCCATGGAATCGGCAAGCAGCCAGATCAGCATGCTCAGCTTGTCACAGATACTCCAGGCTGCGATGCTGTCGGTTCCCATCGTATTGACACTCGCCTGTACGATGGAATTGGCGATTGGAAACAGCATGGACTGCAGGGCAAGCGGAAATCCGGTACGGATCATCATCGCCATATGCTCTCTGCCAAAATGAAGATGCCAGACATGCACTTTTCCGCGAAGATGTTCTTCTCTCGCAAGGAACAGAAAGGTCAGAACCACGCTGACGATCTGTGCCGCAACCGTGGCAGCAGCCGCACCGCCTACTCCCAGGTGCAGAACACCTACCAAAAGAAGATCACCGAAAATATTGATGCAGCTGCTCACAAGCAGTACATACAGCGGACGTTTTGAATCCCCGAAGGCACGCAGAATCCCAGCTGCCATATTATAAAGGATCAGGGACCACAGACCACCGAAATAAATCGTGCAGTACGTCAGCGTATCCCTGTAGATATCCGCCGGAACACGCATCAGCTTCAGCAGTTGCGGAGCAAGCAGTACGCCTCCAAAAGAACTGATGATTCCCAGGACAAATGCGATCGTGACCGCCGTACGGATCGAACGATGCAGATTCTCTGTAGCTTTCGCTCCGAAATACCTGGAAATAATAATCGTTGCTCCTGCCGCCAGACCATTCATAAAGTTGATTGGGAACTTAAACAGCGTATTGATCGAATCGATCGCTGCCAGACCCACTTTTCCTGCAAACCGTCCTACAATGATCGCATCTACTGTCACATACAGCTGCTGGATCAGGCTTCCCGCGATCAGCGGCAGTACAAAGAATAAAATCGCTTTTCCAATGTTTCCTTCAATCAGACTGTTACTCTTTTTTTCTTTCACTTTACTTTTCTCCTGTCTTATTTATTTCTGTACGCTTTTTGTATACAGATGACAGGCGACCTGATGATCCGGTGTAAGATTGATCATTTGCGGTGCTTCTTTTTTGCAGATCTCCATGCATTTGGTGCATCGTCCCTGGAACGGGCAGCCGGTTGGCAGATCCAGCGGGCTCGGTGCTTCTCCTTCCAGATTCTCGATCGGTTTGGAGAAATCCATGTGGATATCAAAGATGGATCCCATCAGTGCTCTCGTATACGGATGCACGGCATCTTTCGAAAGCTGTCCGCCCGGAAGTACTTCCACCACATTTCCCAGATACATGACTGCGATCTGATGAGCACACTGCTCGATCAGTGCAATATCATGACAGATGAATCCGATCGTAATATTCTTTTCTCTCTGTAACTTCGTGATCAGCTCGATGATCGTCTTCTGTACCGATACATCTAGTGCTGAAGTGGCTTCATCCATGATGATCACTTCCGGTTCCAGAGCCAGGGCACGAGCGATCGCCACGCGCTGTCTCTGACCACCACTCATATTGTGTGGATAACGCTCTGAAAATTCTGCCGGCAGCTCTACCATTTCCAGAAGTCGACGGCAGTTTTCTTCTTTTTCGGATTTTTTGATCCGTCCGAAGTTCAGTAACGGTTCGCATATGATATCACGGATCTTCATTTTCGGATTAAAGGATGCGGTCGGATCCTGGAAAACCATCTGAATATGCTGACGGTTCTGACGCAGTTTTTCTCCCTTTAATTTTGTGATATCTTTTCCACGGTACAGGATCTCACCCTCAGAAGGGATGTCGAGAGATACCAGGAATTTCATAAAAGTACTTTTTCCACAGCCGGACTCTCCTACCAGTCCCAGTGTCTCTCCTTTATAAAACTTCAGATTGACATCGTTGTTGGCAAGCAGTGTCCGGCCGTCTGTAGTACAAAAACGCCGGGTCACATGTTTTGCTTCCAGGATTACTTCTTTTGGTTCAGACATATCTCTCACCTCCCACGGAAGGAACGGCACTCAGAAGGCTTCTGGTATATGCATTCTGTGTCTCATGCAGAATATATTCTCTCGTTCCCTGATCTTCCATTTTTCCGTCTTTCATAACCACGATATAATCAGACATATACGCTGCGATTCCCAGGTTATGAGTCACCACGATGATACTGGTTCCGTAATCATCCCGCAGTTCCATCATCTGGCGCACGATCTGTGCCTGTGTTGTCACATCCAGGGCGGAGGTCGGTTCGTCCGCAAGCAGCAGTTTCGGCTGATACGTCATCCCCATCGCGATTCCCACACGCTGGCGCATACCGCCGGAAAGCTGGAACGGATAGGATTTCATCACGTTATCCGGGCTTGGAAGATTCATTTTTTCCAGCATCTCACAACCTTTTGCCCAGGCATCTTTTTTCGAGATTTTTTCGTGGGTGCGCAGATATTCAACAAATACCTCTCCAACCTTTCTTGTCGGGTTCATCATCGCACCGCTGTCCTGAAAGATCATAGAAATCTCACTGCCTCGCAGGTTTCTCCACTCTTCGCGGTTATAGGAAAGCAGATCCTTTCCCTCAAACGTAATACTTCCCTCGGAAACCACTCCGCCTCCTGCCAGAAGTCCAAGGACGGCACGGATCACGGTAGTCTTTCCGCTTCCCGATTCACCTACCAGTGATACGATCTGTCCCTGTTTCATAGCCAGGTTAAAATTCTGCACGGTGGGTATATTTTTATAGGAAACGGTCACATTTTTCAACTGTAACATATTTGCCATGTTTGCCCTCCTTACTCGTCTTTCGGATCCAGAATATCCCGGAGAGAATCTCCCAGCATATTAAAGACTACAACTACAATAAAAATTGCCAGACCGGGGAAAATCATCATCCATGGTGCAGACTGAATACATGCTCTTCCTTCGTTTAACATATAACCCCATTCCGGTGCCGGAGGTTTTGCTCCGAATCCCAGGAAGGACATAGCTGCCAGTTCCAGCATCATACCACCGATATCGGTAGCTGCCGTAATGATCAGTGTCGGCAGTGCGTTTGGCAGCATATAATGTAAGATCATATACGGTGTTTTAGAACCGGTTACGATCGCTGCTTCCACATAGTCACAGTGACGGATCTTCAGAACCAGGCTTCGTCCGAGACGGGCGTATTTTGTCCAGTTTACTACGACAACGGCTACAATTGCATTTTTCATGCTTGCTCCCATGATACCGGCTACGGCAAGTGCCAGAACCAGACCCGGGAAAGACAGCATCATATCAGCGATTCGCATGATCACACTGTCCACGATACCGCCAAAATATCCGGCGATCACGCCCAGTGTTGTTCCGATAAAGAAAATCAGTGCAACTACACCAAAAGTTGCTGTCAGAGAGGCTCTTGCTCCGTAAATAACACGTGCAAAGATATCTCGTCCCATCTTATCGGTTCCGAAAATATGTGCCTTGCTCGGAGCCAGCAGGGCTTCATCCAGGCTTCCCTTCAGCGGATCCACACCCCCGCTCACAACCGGGGCGAATACGGCGACCAGAATGATCACAACAGCCAGAATCAGAAAAAAGGTAAATTGTTTATATTGTGCAAAAAAATTCTTCTTTTTCATACTCGTTACTCCTTTAATCTCATTCTCGGGTCAATATATACATAAGAAGCATCAACAATCAGGTTGATCACCATATAGATCAACGCCAACCACAGTACATAACCCTGAATCAGGTTATAATCGCTGGAAGTGATCGCAGACACCGCAAGGTTTCCAAGTCCCGGATAGGAAAAGATAACTTCTACTACTGCTGTACCACCAAGCAGGGATCCGATGGACAGACCGAACATGGTGATCAGAGGAAGCAGAGAGTTCGGGAATACATTGAACCAGACGATTCTGGACCATTTTACTCCTCTCGCCTGGGCACCGATCACATAATCCTGGCTCAGTTCATCAAGAACTGCGGTACGCACCTGACGGGTGTATTTGGAGGTCATCGCGATCGCCAGTGTCAGTGCCGGAAGGAACAGACTCTTAAAGTCTCCCGCAGAACTGATTACCGGAAAAATCTGGAAATAGACACAAAACGCCATCATTAAAAGAAGTCCCACCCAGAAGTTCGGCATCGCACAGCCGATAAACGTGATCCCTCGCACCAGATAATCGATCCAGGTATCTTTTTTTAAAGCAGATGCCATACCGAGGGGAATAGATAGTACCAGCATCAGCAGCATCGCCATCAGTGTCAGTTTTAAGGTCGGCCACAGTCTCTCTGCCAGAAGTTCTGTTACCGGTTTGTTCAGGGAATAGGATTTCCCGAAATCTCCCTGCAGACAGTTGCCAAGCCATCTTCCATACTGTACAAAAAACGGATCATTTAATCCCATCTCTTCTCTTGTCTGCTCTACCATCTCCTCGGTCGGCATTACACCGTTGGCAGAATACATATTTCGCACCGGATCTCCCGGTGACATATAGGTCAGACCGAATGTAATAAAACTGATACCGAACAGTACCACGATGATCTGCAGCAGACGCATGAGTATTTGCTTCTTATTCAAGTCGTTCACACCTTTCTTTTTACTAAAAATACATGTTGCTTTCTGTGTCATGCAACGGCATAACGCCCGGTTGTAAAAACAACCAGGCGTTTCCAGAGTTCTTTATTCTGCCGGAACAATCTCCGTACTTAACCAGTAGTAATCTGCGGTATGAATCTTCGCATATCCTACTTTTTTGGAATAGATCATACTGGAGTTGTAGTATCCGTCGATCAGAACTGCTGCATCATCGATCAGAATCTGCTGCATCTGGAAAATCAGATCTGCACGTTTGTCCTCGTCCATCTCACTTTTCAGTTCCTGATATAAGGCATCGTATTCCGGATTGGAATATGCACAGTACGTGCTTTCTGTTGCCCAGTTTGCCATGTAAGCGAACGGATCTCCGGTTCCTACGGTAATCCAGTTGTTGTTGTTAATATCATAATCCAGCGCTGCCAGCTTACTCCACTGATCATCGGAGCTTCCGTACTCGGAAGTAACACCGATTCCGATCTCTGCCAGATACTGGGTATGCGCATCGGAAAACTCATTCAGCAGACGGTTTTCATAAGAAATATAACGCAGATTGATATTTTCTCCATCGATCTCACGGATACCATCTCCGTCTGTATCTACGATCCCCGCATCATCCAGCAGTTTCTTCGCACCTTCCGGATCATAGGTGTATGGGTTGTTCAGTTTCTCATATCCATAGGACAGATTAGATGGAAGTACGGAAAATCCCGGTGTGTACAGTCCTCCGATGGTCTTGGAATTACAGATGGTATCATAATCGATCGCCATCAGGATCGCCTGACGCAGTGTCTTGTTCCCCAGAACGCCATCAAAGTTCATCCAGGAGAACCCGCAGCGCACACCTGTTGCGATGTCTACGGTATAATCATCAGAATCCTGGAATTTCTGGATATCTGCTACGTTGGTGATATTCTCTACCAGATCAACCTGTCCACTTTCCAGTGCCATGGCTTTCGCAGAATTATCACCCATATACAGCAGGTTTACTTTGTCATAAGGTACTTCTTCCCGGAAGTTCGGATTTGCAACCAGTGTATAACCAACACCCACACCGTTGAAAGAATCGATCATGTACGGACCGGTTCCGATAGTACCGTTATCAAAGTTCTCCGTATGCTCTACGTCTACGATACCCATGGTCGGATGACTGAGCTGTCCCATCAGGTTGGCATACGGCTGTGAGGTCTTGATCGTCAGAGTACCTGCCTCATCATCTGCATCGATGGTTGCATCGAATTCCAGATATTTTTCCGGTTTTGCAGATCCGGACGGTCCTACTTCTTTCAGATGTTCGTATGCTTCTTTTACCTTGCTCGCGGTAAGATCACATCCGTCAGAGAACTTCAGACCTTTTTTCAGGGTAACGACCCATTCGGTATGTTCGTCATTCACGGTATAGCTTTCTGCCAGCCATGGTTCCAGTTCCATGTTATCGTTGAACTTGAACAATGTCTCTGTGATTCCGTAACGCATCGCGTTCCAGCCACCGTTCTCATCACCTGCAGTGTTGACACTTCCGTCGGTGTACATTGCACATCCGAAGTTCAGAACCTTCTCATCGGATGAAGCTTTTGATGATGATGAAGAGCTGTCACTTCCTTTGCTTCCGCAGCCTCCCAGTACCGTTGTTGCCATTACGCCTGCCAGCAGCAGTGCCAATATCTTTTCTTTTTTCACTGATTTTCCTCCTGTGTTTTGTTGTAACTGTTCAGTACCTTCACAGTTACGAGCCAAAATGCATAAAAAATCACCTTCGGTGATGGCATTTTGGCTTGTATGTCTCGGGATTTTGACATATTCATGTCAAAACACCTCGCGGGACAATGGCTACTGAATAGTTACGTTTTGTTTACAGTTGTCTTCCGTTTCCTGTTTTATAGCATATAAAAAACAGTCTGTAGCTTTATGCAGACTGTCCCCTTAATTTCTGACGCAGTAATTTTCCGGTTCCTCCACAGTCATAAGACAGGCTTACACCTGAATCATGCCGAAAAATCACTTAATCATATTTTAAGAGTTCTCATCAGCCGTGAGAAACATCTCAAAGATATAAGCAGTTCTCCTGACTTCAGTTCATCACCTCGAACCCCTTCCCGGAATCCCTCTCTTCCAGTGGCTCATGTTCTCGGCTCCCTGTCACAGTGGCGGGACCGCAACGGATTGACACCGTTTTCTCTATCAATGCTTATTGCAACTTATATCCTGAATGTAACGCAAATGTCATTTTAACAGAAAAAATCGGCTTTCACAAGGTTTTCATACATTCCATTTAGTTATATATGAGTATTTGTTTTTGTACCTTGCATTATTCTTACTTGTTATATTTACTGATCTCTTTCAGATATTCCTTTCCTATCGAACTTAACGGGATCCCCTTCCGTTTCAGATATCCGATCGTCATGGTTTCTTCTGTGGAGAGTTTTACCGCACAATACTCCGAACCATTCAGATTTTCGCAGATAATGCCGCTGCAAAGTGTATATCCGTTCAGCCCTTTCATCAGATTCAGCATCGTCGCACGGTCATTTGCCTTGATCGACTGTTTGTATTCATAGGTACTGAACACTTCTTCCGCAAAATAAAACGAATTGTTGCTCCCCTGGTCAAACGAGAGAAATGGATAATCTTCCAGATCTTCCAGGGTAATCTCCTTCTTTTTTGCCAGCGGATGACCGCTCCACAGGTAAACGTATTCCTGGCAGTCAAAAAGCTCATGAAATTCCAGATTATTTTCCTCAAAGATCTTTTCCAGCACTTTCCGGTTAAAATCATTCAGATATAAAATACCAAGCTCGCTCCGGAAGTTTTTCACATTTTCAATCACATCGTAAGTCTGTGTCTCATAGATGGAAAATTCATACCGATCCATTCCGAAGCGTCTGACCATCTCCACAAATGCCTGCACCGCAAACGAATAATGCTGCATGGAAACACCGAACTTTTTCTTTACTTTTTCTTTGTCTACATACCGAGCCTCGATCAGGGCATACTGTTCCACCACCTGTCTGGCATATCCGACAAATTCTTCTCCGTCGGGTGTCACCTGGATCCCGCGGTTTGTTCTCCGGAAAATCTCGATTCCCACCTCGTCTTCCAGTTCACGGATAGCCGACGAAAGGCTTGGCTGGGAGATAAATAATTTCTGCGCCGCCTGATTCATTGAACGGGAATCTGCCACGGTAATTGCATAGCGTAACTGTAATAGTGTCATATCCTGCTGCTCCTTTTTCTGTCGATGTTTTGATTATACTCTAAGATTTTCCATAAAAAAAGACCTTACGGCTTCTTTTTACAGAATCCATAAGGTCCTCGATTTTATTTGTCAAAACTTTATGACAGTGTTGCGCCCAGTGCCTTGCAGTTTTCTACGCCGTCATCATCCGGCATATCGTTGCAGATGACACTCTCTGTTGCCAGAACAGCTCCTGCTTCTTTACAGCTTTCCTCCCAGTTTCTCATCCATTCGCCGTCGCCCCAGCCGTAGGAGCCGAACAGTGCGATCTTTTTATCTTTCAGTGCATCTTTGCAGCCGTCGAACATTGGTTCAAATTCATCTTCTTCCAGCACTTCATCTCCCATAGCCGGGCATCCGAATGCGATGGCATCGTAATCTGCTACCAGTTCCGGACGGAAATCCGCACATTCATACAGAGTTACATCTGCACCTTTTTCTTTTGCTCCATCCACTACTGCATTTGCCATAGCTTCTGTATTTCCTGTACTGCTCCAATAAACAACTGCTACTTTACTCATCTTTATATTCCTCCTGATATTTGCGGGATTCCCCCCGTTTTTATGGTTAAGCAGCTACGGTCAGCTGCAAAACGCTCCTGCCATTTTCCCACAGACGGGAATAGATTTCTCTGCATTTTTTGTATTTGCAGAATGTTTTTTCTGCTTCTTTTGCATTACCATAGGCTTTCCAGCAGCCGGAACACTTACAGTTTTTTCCGGTGTTACGGATAAACCCTATCACATCAACCAACGGATAATCGAGAAACAGACCAATCTCATGAGGGAATTTATCACACATATGTAATCTGTCTTTCAATTCTGCCAGTGCCTCTTCCCAGTGTTCACCACGATATCCGCACGCCCGCAGAAACTTTTGCACTCCCGGTTTATGAAGATCCTGTTCCAGTCTCTGCGGTCTGCACAGATAAACCAGTGCTTTTTTATCGTTTTTTCGAAGAATCGTAAGATAAAGTCCCTTATCCTTCATCTGCAGATTCCACTTCCGCACATCTTTCTCCAGACTCTCGCCGGATTCATACGGACAACTGAACATATTGGCTGTCTTCAACGATGCCAGGGTGGGTGAACAGTGATCGATCAGATATTTTTCTAGCATGTTTCTCCTCCGTCACATCCCTCTTAGTTTGCAAAGCAGTTTTCCAGAATCCCGGTCAGTGCATTTCCACTGCTGGTGTGGCATCGAACCACATCCGTGTGTTTTCCATCAATCTCGTCCAGGGCGCAGCGCACCATCTTGTGAGATACAGTATTGGTAAATAACACCAGAAGATCCGGACATCCGATCTGTTTATTAAAATCCGCCCCCATATGAGTGAATACTTTCACCTTGCACTTATAAGATTTGCAGATTTTTTTATACTGTGCCACCATGCGGTCATGCCCGCCTACGATCACAACGCTCATATGATTCCTCCTGTCTTTTATGAATATTTTTTATTCACGTCCCATCCGGTTTCCCGGATCTTTTCTCAATAAATATTACTTTGTTTCTTTTTCAGTTAGATTTATCTAACTTTTAGATTAGTGTACACTAACTTCCGCTAGTTGTCAACTTATTTCTTAGTATTTTTCTAGGAATTATAAACTTTTGTCCTTGTTTCCTGCGAAAAAGCAAAAAAACCGGGAATCTCTGGAAATATCTTCTTTATATGCCCTCTTCCGCAGCTTTGATATTTCCCTGAAAATTCCCGGTTCTTTGCTATGTTTTTCTTCTTATTCTGTTTTTATCTCGTCGGTCTCAATGATGAAACGGACGCTTCCGCTTTCACCTTCGCGGATGCCGCCGTAATTGTCGTATCTGCCATCTGCTTTCTTCAGTGCGCGGATGCGATTTGCCAGGCTTGTCAGGTCTGTACCCGTCAGGTCGCTGAGCTCCTGAATCCCGTCCTCGTCAAATTTGACCAGTCCCTGATGCAGGCTGTCCATGCCGGAGATCATCGTATCCAGACCACTGATCAGGGCTGTTCCTGAAGAAGAAAGCTGTCCACTTCCCTGATGCAGGGCTGTAGATCCCTGATACAATTGCTGGATTCCTTCTCCAAACGCTGCCACACCGGCTTCTAACTGGCCGCTTCCTTCCTGTAACTGTGCGGTTCCGGCCTGCAATGCGGTAAGACCGGTCTGCAATTCCTGCAGCGATGCTGCGGCAGTCTGGGATACTGTACCGAGGGTTGTGCCGTAACCTGCCAGAATCTTCATCTGTTTTTCCATATCGGTCAGCGTCTCTGTGAGTTTTTCCGTATCTAAAGAAACTTCCGGTATCGTGATCGTCGGGATGGCTTCCAGTGCATCTTTCGCCTTTTGGATCTGTGTCTTCCCTTCCTCCTCCACAGACACCTGTTTCAATGCACCGTTTACCGCTGTCTTTACCTCTCCGGCCGCTGCCTGGATCTGGTCTGTGCTCAGCCCGTAATTTTCCAGTGCTTCTTGCATGGCCGCGTCGACTGCTGCATCGGCTTTTGCCTGACTGTCTGCGCGTACCGCCTGATCCAATGCTGCCCAGTCGATCGCATCCAGTGCTGTTTTTGCCGTTTCCACCTGTGTCTCTACTGTTGTCTTATAGGTGCTGACTTCCTGTGCCAGCTGCTGCATCCGGGCAAGTCCGGTGCTCATACCGTTCAGTACTTCGTTCAGCTTCGTTCCGTCTGCCTCCAGCTGTTTTGCCGCCGTCTCCATGCCGGACAGATCTACCGAACTTCCCTGTGGAAGCCGGATCTCTGCCAGTGTATTGTGAAGTGTCGTGAGGCTCTCTTTCAGAAGAGTTGCTCCCGTCTGCAGCTCGCCTTTTTTCTCATTCATCACCTGAAGTCCGCTCTCCAGTGCTCTGGCACCCTGATTCAGCGCTGTCACACCGGACAGGTACTGATTCAGATATGTTTTGTATGTTTCCATACCTTCTTCCAGGGCACCCGCCCCGTCCGAAAGCTTATCTGTGGCTTCTTCCAGCTTCTTCATGTTATCCGACATTTCATCCACATTGTCCAGATCCTTCAGATCCATATCTTCGAGAAGGCCGGAGGAAAAGATCGTTGCGGTAAAATCCAGCGAAAAATCCGTGACATCCGCGGTCACTTCCACATATTCCGGAATATCAATATCCTCCGTTGGCTCATACGTCGCCAGTTTCAGGCTTTTCGTCAGTCCCGGGCAGGCATATCCAACGACCAGCTTCTGTCCGTCAATATCCATCACTTTTCCATTTTCCACCTTAATATTGGATGCGTGATCGTCCGACAGCAGCATCGTGGAGATCGCGGTAAACGGGACGCTGACCTGTTCTTCTTTCCCCTCGACTTTGATCGTCTGAGTGGTCTTATTCTTATAATCAAACCGGATCTTCAGCTGACCGCTCTTCCCCGCCAGTTCTTCCGGTTCAACCGGCTGACCGTCGAGTTCGTAGCTGATACTCACATCCGCCGGCAGCTCTGCGCTTCCGGTTCCCTCATAGGTAATATCTTCCCCGTGATTTTCCCACTCGATCGTTCCATCCCCATTCTGTGTGAAGGTCTCGTCTCCTTCTTTGTTTTTGATATCTGTCAGATTGGTATAATCCTTGATCGTATCGCCATCGCCGGTATTTTTCAGTTTTGTCTGTACGGTGATCTCCCGCGGATTGCCTTTGGCATCGCTTTTTACATAAACCGTTTCTGTCTTGTCTTTCTCTTCACTGTCCTGTTTTTTTGTATTTTCCGAAGGTTCGGATTCTTCTTTCGTATCTGCTGTCTCCTGCACAGTTTCTGTCTTCGCAGTCTCCTCACTGTCCGATGATGCATCTGTCTTTCCGCATCCTGTCACTCCGACAACCGCAGCGACACCGACACCCATCGTCAGCCGCAGGATCCTTTCTTTGATTCTATTTTTCATATCTGTTCTCTCCTTTTTCCCTTTTTCAGCCATTATTCTACGTTCTTCAGTGCTTCATCCATCGGTATCCGGCAGATCCTGCGGTACTCTAATGCCGCCACCACTGCATACGTTCCGATTCCTAGAAGGAACATTTTAACATAGACCGCCGGCTCGATATAAAACGTAATCCATCCACTGATGCTCTCCAGCATCACTGCCCGGAATAAATATACCATCGCCCAGTATTCGACCGGAAGGCTCAGCAACAGGAACAGTACCACCATGATCGATGTGGATACGATATACAACCGTCTGATCTCCTGGTTGCTGTAACCGAGAATCTTGACCATGGAGATTGACTGTGCATTTTTCTCTATGATAATCTTCGACAGCAGATAAATCAGGATCATAAACATCAGTACCGCAAATCCATCCAGCATCCCCATCATGTTTCCCATGGAAACATCCAGCTGGCGGCTGATTTTGGTAAGACTTTCCAGATCAACGATTGTGGAAATATATTTTTCATCAATATCCGTGATCGGTGTCTCTGAAAAATAACCGCTGAAATACGATTTACCCAGATCAAAGGTTTTATTCAGGGAATCCTGCGACAGATAGACGGCGATTCCGCCTTCGTAATCATAGATTCCACTGATGGTAAAACTATACTGATCGTTCTCGTATTTTTCTTTTAAGGTGATTGTATCCCCCTTTTTTAGCTGATACTTGTCCGCATAAGCAGAGGAAATATATACATCTCCATTCGATATTTCTTCTTCTGGAATCTGAATGTATCGGCTGTCCGGCTGAATACCGTACAGCAGGACTTCCTCACTTTTATACTGATCTCCCAGTGTATTCAGGGAATACGCAGAGAATTTTTCCGCATCTTCGTTGTCCGTTTCCAGCTGACTCTGCACGTACACCATCTGTAACAGACTTTCCAGCTTTTTATCTTCGTCCATCGCCTCTGCGGGGATCTGCAGAATATATTGATAATTACTCAGAAGATTGTCTTTCAGCACACTCTGGTAATGATCCAACACTGCCGGAAGTGCCAGTCCGAACATCAGTAGCAGATTGGCAAAAAGAATCCCTACCAGAAGCACAACATAATTGCTCACATTCTGGAAAATGACACGCAGACGGAATCTTGCAAAAAAAGGAAGCCGGCTGCTGAGATGAAACGTTCGCTTCTTCGTCTTCTTTTTCAGGTCTCTCCGCAGAAACTGTAACGGGGACAGGGAAAGTTTCTTATAAAGAATTCCGGCATTTACAACTGCCATCAGCGCCACCGGAACCAGTGTCGTCTTCCAGAACGCCTCCGCACTCCAGATTGTATGATAAGTCGGCAGACTGTAACTTCCGTAATACATACCGGCGCAGATGTCTTTAAATACCGTGTATCCCAGAATATTACCGATCAATGCTCCGACCAGGGTGACAGCAAGGGGCATCGTCATATAATGCCGGATCAGTTCTCCCTTTGTGTAACCGGACGCCCGCAGCGTTCCGATCACATTGGCCTCTTTGGTGATCGTATTGCTCACCGTCACACCGAATACAAACGCCATGATCACGATGATGATATACAGAAGCACCGTCATCATCGCCTTATCGCTTCCCATATCTTCTCCGGTAAAGTTGATTGCCTGATTCAGATATCGAGGAATGTAAGTCTTTAATTTTGCCCCATCCTTAATGACATCCATCAGATCTTCTGCCATCTCTTTTTCCTGCAGTTCATCCGAAGGTTCTTTCTCATATTTCCAGGAATAGCTGTAATTTTGCTGTTCTTTTTCCAGTAACTCGTATCCTCCCGGGGTCACGATACCCACGCCGAACTTCACAGCATCAAACATGGCATCATTATTGTCTGAAAACAGGCAGCTATAATCGGGAAGCGCCACATAACCGGTGATCGTCCAGTTATACTTTCCATCTGTACTCTCGATTGTATCTCCGACGTCCAGACTGTTGTTTTCTGCATACATACGGTCAATAGCGATCTCATCTTCCTGTGTCGGCAGTTCTCCTTTCATCAGGCATACCCTGTTGACATCCGGCCTGTTTTTGAAAATACGCATCGTACTCTCGTTCGTCAGTGCTTCCTCCGTATAAAAATTTTCATATAATGTCACGCCTGCTCCTTCAATGGCCTTAATCTGTGCTTTGTTCGCCTGCTTTTCCAGAAGAAAATTCCCGTTTTCAACATTGTATTTTTCAAATCCTTCATTATACGCAATGATCATACTGCCATCTGCAACCAGAAAGCCGGACACCAGTCCGATTGTTGCTACCAGAAGCAGGAAAATCACCAGATACTTTCCGAATTCTGTTTTCAGTTCCCGGGGCAGACGTTTTCTCAATGGATTATTCATCTTCTTCCCCCTTACCATTCCAGATTCTCCGCATGTATTCGTGTCTCATTGATCATATTACTCCGGATCATACCGTCTTTTAACCGCACCACACGGTTTGCCATATCTTTGATGGCATCGTTATGGGTAACCATAATGACGGTATTTCCATATTTTTGATTGACTGTCTCGATCAATTTCAGAATATCCTTAGATGTCTTATAGTCCAGAGCTCCTGTCGGTTCATCACAAAGCAGAATGTCCGGATTTTTCACGATGGCTCGTCCGATCGCGGTTCGCTGCTGCTGTCCGCCGGATAACTGATTCGGCAGCTTGTTACGATGCTCGTAGAGTCCAAGGGTATGTAACAATTCATCCACATCCAGCGGTTTGTCACTCAGATAAGCTCCTACCTCAATATTTTCCCTTACCGTCAGATTGGGGATCAGATTATACATCTGAAAAATATAACCAAGGTGTTTTCTTCGATACATGGTCAGCCGTTTTTCGTTCATATCTGCCATTCGTTCCCCGTGAATCACAATTTCTCCCTCATCTGCCCGGTCAATACCACCGATAATATTCAGCAGTGTCGATTTTCCGGAGCCTGACGGACCAAGAAGCACACAAAACTCCCCCTGTTCCACTGCAAGATTGATTCCCTTTAATACTTCTATTTTACTCTCGCCTTCTCCAAAGGACTTCTTAATTTGTTGTAATGTAAGAAACATAAACTTCCTCCCCGGAACACAATTGTCGCGTATCCGCTTTTTACGATTCGCTGTAACTGTTCTTACGCAGTTACAGCTGTTTGCGATTAGTTCTCTCTAACTATTTTACCACTATTTTTCCTACTTTTGGCTTTCGCTAATGATAATTTTTCTCATTAATCTCCATATGGCATTTTATCCGAATGCCACATCCAAAATCATCATAAGACAGAATCCCACGCTGAAAAACAGAGTTCCGATGTTCGAGTGTTCCCCGGTGGACATCTCCGGGATCAGTTCTTCTACGCTCACATAGATCATCGCCCCTGCCGCAAAACTGAGCAGATAAGGCAAAGCCGGAACGATCAGCCCTGCAGCCAGGATTGTAACTGCCGCACCGACAGGTTCCACGATGCCGGATAAGGTTCCTCCTGCAAATGCTTTGGATTTCTTCATACCTTCCGCGCAAAGCGGCATGGAAATAATGGCTCCCTCCGGAAAGTTCTGAATCGCTATACCGATGGAAAGTGCCAGAGCTCCCATAGCAGTAATCCTGGCATTTCCGGTCAGATATCCGGCATAGACCGCACCGACGGCCATACCCTCCGGAATATTATGTAACGTCACCGCCAGTACCAGCATCGTAGTTCTCGTCAACCTGCTCTTCGGTCCCTCAGCTTTCTCACTGTTCCTGTGCAAATGGGGAATGACACGATCCAGTAACAGAAGGAATATAATACCGATCCAGAATCCCACCGCTGCCGGAACAAATGCCAGCCGTCCCATCCCCTCCGACTGTTCCATCGCCGGAATCAGAAGACTCCATACCGAAGCCGCCACCATCACACCTGCCGCAAAACCGGTCAGTGCCCGCTGTACCAGATGGTCCAGCTCGTTTTTTATAAAGAATACCCCCGCCGCTCCCAGCATTGTTCCCACAAAAGGAATCAAAATTCCACCAATTACTTCTATATTCATGATATATTTCTCCTCCCTTTATAGTTATTTGTTTTTTCAATTTCTTCCGCTGGTTTATTCTATGTATCCTTTGCTTCTTCTGTCATTCTTTTTCCAATATCAGATAGATCATGCCCGCGTAAAGCAAAACTGATCCACTGGACCAATTATTGATATGAATGCAATAAAACCACCCGCAACATGGAAGTTCTTTTCCCATGTTACGGGTGGTTTTACCTTTACTCTGATCTATTCTATTTTACATCTCATATTTTTTCACAAACAGTGTCCGAATCGCATTCAATACTGCGATGACCATAACACCTACATCTGCGAAGATCGCCATCCACATATTGGCAATGCCCAGTGCACCAAGCAACAGACAAATCAGTTTGATACCGATGGCAAAATAAATATTTTCATATACAATATACATACATTTTCTTGCAATATGGATCGCTGTGGCAATCTTTAACGGATCATCATCCATCAGTACGATATCGGCCGCTTCAATCGCGGCATCGGATCCCATGGCACCCATGGCAATTCCGATATCGGCTCTGGAAAGTACCGGTGCGTCGTTGATTCCATCACCGACAAATGCCAGTTTTTCTTTTTCTGTCTTTCTGCCCAGCAGTTCTTCTACTTTACTTACTTTATCTCCCGGAAGCAGTTCGCTGTATACTTCCTGAATTCCCAGATCCTTTGCCACAGAATCTGCCACGTTTTTCCGGTCACCGGTCAGCATAATGGTCTTTTTCACACCACATTTTTTCAGCTCTTTTATCGCCTGTTTTGCATGCGGTTTTACCGTATCGGAAATCAGGATGTGGCCTGCATATTTTCCGTCTACAGCCATATGAACAACTGTACCTATATGACCGCAGGTTTTGTATGGGATTCCCAATTTTTCCATCAGTTTTTCATTTCCTGCTGCCACAGACACACCGTCTACTTTCGCAGTGACACCGTTACCGCTGATCTCCTCAATCTCTGTGACACGGCTTCTGTCAATCTCTTTTCCATACGCTTTCTGCAGACTCTTGCTGATCGGATGAGAAGAGGAACACTCTGCAAGGGCTGCATATTCCAGAAGTTTTGCATCTTCCAGCTCATTATGGTGTACTCCGTTTACTTCAAACACACCCTTTGTCATTGTACCGGTTTTATCAAATACCACATATTTTGTCTGAGACAGGGTTTCCAGATAGTTGGACCCTTTAACCAAAACACCTGCTTTACTTGCTCCACCGATGCCCGCAAAGAAACTTAACGGAATACTGATGACCAGCGCACATGGACAGCTGATAACCAGGAAGGTGAGTGCACGGTAAATCCAGTCGCCCCATTCCGGTGACAGTCCCATGAAAAGCATACGAACCAGTGGAGGCAATACAGCCAGCGCCACCGCACCGTAGCATACCGCCGGAGTATAATATTTTGCAAATTTTGAAATAAAATTCTCTGATTTTGATTTCTGAGAACTTGCATTTTCTACCAGATCCAGGATCTTAGATACCGTAGATTCTCCGAATTCTTTTGTGGTCCGAATCTTTAACACACCAGTCATATTGATACATCCGCTGATGATCTCATCACCGCAGTGTACATCCTGCGGTACACTCTCTCCGGTCAGTGCGCTTGTATTCAATGTGGACGATCCTTCTGCCACGATACCGTCAATCGGCACCTTTTCTCCCGGCTGTACCACGATGACAGAGCCGATCTCCACTTCATCCGGATCCACCTGCTCCAGTTTTCCATCCTGTTCAATATTTGCATAATCCGGACGGATATCCATCAGCTCACTGATATTTCTGCGGCTCTTTCCAACCGCATAACTCTGGAATAACTCACCGACCTGATAAAACAGCATAACTGCTACGCCTTCTTTGTAATCTCCAAGGAGAATCGCACCAATTGTTGCTACCGCCATCAGAAAATTCTCATCAAACATCTGTCGGTTTAAAATACCTTTTCCCGCTTTTTTCAGGATATCGTATCCGATAACCAGATATGGGATCATGAACAATACAAATTTCACATATCCTTCCATCGGAATCAGAGAAAAAGCAACAACCAGTACTGCCGCTATAATAATACGGATCAGCATCTTTTTCTGCTTCTTATTCATAATAAAGCCTCCTTTATTCATTCAATGCGGTTTCTGCTCACCGGGTAAAAAATACAGCGTAAAGAAACAACTTCGCTTTCCCGTGCAGTTTCTTTACGCTGTCATGATATCTTACAGATAAATCTCGCAGTCGTCTTCTACTTTCTTGCAGTTTTTCAGTACATCCTGCATAACAGCTTTCGGATCCTGCCCTTCTTCAAATTCTACACTCATCTTCAGTGTCATGAAGTTTACATTTGCATCCTTTACACCTGCTGTGTTCTTTGCTGCTTCTTCCATCTTATTTGCACAGTTTGCGCAATCTACTTCGATTTTATAGGTTTTTTTCATATTATTTACCTTTACCTTTCTTTTTGCTTTTTTAATGTTATATATGAGCATTTGTTCATATGTTTGATTTTATTATAGCATTGCTTTTCTAATTGTCAACTGTTTTTCTGAATTTCCCACAAAAAAAACGCTCTCCCTTTTCCAAAGGCAGAGCGTTTTTCGATATCATGCTTGTTTTTTATTTTACAATTTTCAACAGTAGTTCTGTTTCTTTTCTCTTCGGAGCCTCCGGCACTTCTTCCGGATAGCCGAGTGCGATCAGTGCGGATACCGATTCTGTCTCCGGGATCTGCAGAGCTTCTTTTACTTTTTCTTCTTCAAAGATTCCCATGATCACGGTTCCCAGACCTTTTTCCCAGGCAGCCAGGCAGAAAGCTTCTCCCGCCAGACCTGCATCGTAGGACTGCCAGTGTGTACCCTTGGATGTGGAAAAAGAACCGTCTCTTTCATATCCGGACCGTTCATTGACTGTTGTTTCCACGATCAGTACCGGAGCCTGACCGATGATCCGCTGATTACCGGCAGATCCCATCACGCAGGTATCGGCGATCTCCTGCTTTTTCTCCCGGTTTATTATCGCGATGTAGCGGGTTGTCTGTGTATTTTTCCAGCTTGGTGCATAAGCAGCTGTGGCGACGATCTCGCAGATATCGTCTTCGCTCACTGCTTTATCGGTAAATTTTCTGGTACTTCTTCTCTCTTTGATACCCTTGAGCAGTTCCATATATCCTACCCTCCTGTTATTTTTGAAACGAGATAACATACGTTTCACGAATTTTATTCGTTATGCAATAGAAAATCGGAGAATCACTCTTTGCAAAGTCATTCTCCGGTTCTCTGTATGTTTTTCTTATTTTTACACTTTGAGATCAGATTGTCAATCTCTTTTTCATTATTTGCCCAGTTTCTTTCCTGTCAGCATCTCGTAACCCTGGAGATATTTGTTGATGGTCTTGTCCACGATGTCCTGTGGCAGTGTCCAGTTGTTATCCGGGTTGGCTTTCAGCCAGTCACGGGCAAACTGTTTATCGAAAGAAGGCTGGCTGTGTCCTGCCTCATATCCTTCAGCCGGCCAGAACCGGGAGCTGTCCGGTGTAAGCATCTCATCACCGATCACCATGTTTCCTTCTGCATCCAGACCGAACTCGAACTTGGTATCTGCAATGATGATTCCTTTGCTCAGTGCATATTCTGCACATTTTTTATACAGCGCGATGGTGTTGTCACGAAGTTTCTCAGCCAGTTCCTGTCCTCTTCCCGGGAAGTATTTTTCCAGGTGAGCTACGCTCTGTTCAAAAGAAATATTCTCGTCATGATCACCGATCTCGGCTTTGGTAGACGGGGTGTAAATAGGTTCCGGCAGTTTATCGGATTCTTTCAGTCCTTCCGGAAGTTCAATTCCACAGACTTTTCCGGTTTTCTTATAGCTCTCCCAGCCGCTTCCTGTGATGTATCCGCGAACGATGCACTCGATTGGCAGCATCTCCAGTTTCCGGCACATCATGCTGTTACCGTTGAACTTTTCCTGCTGGAAGAATTCCGGCATATCTTTCACATCTACAGAAATCATGTGATTAGGAATGATATCCTCTGTCATATCAAACCAGAACTTGGACATCTGTGTCAGGACAGCTCCTTTTTTGGTCACTTCATTGTTCAGAATCACATCAAAACAGCTGATACGATCTGTAGCTACCATGATCAGGCTGTCACCGTTATCATAAATCTCACGTACTTTTCCTTCTTTAATAGGTTTCATTTCCTGCATTTTACACACCTCATCCTTTTTTTCTTAGACAATGTCTGATGTATTTTCAGTACAGGAAAAGGCTACCACTATCTGAGGGTTATTGTCAAGACTTTGGCCGGTTTTCACTTATAGTTTTAAAAGCGGTAGATTAATAAGTACCACTTATAGTTCAATATTCTTTATTAAGTACTGTTACTAAATCATCAAAAGATGTTGGAGTCAAAAGGTATTTTGACCCTTTTGATACCGGATTGTTCCGTACTTCGTACTCTTATTTTCCCTCTTCCAGAAGCTGCAAAAACTCTGCTTCCGGCATCGGTTTATAGTAATAGTATCCCTGGATATAATCACATCCGTTTTCCCACAGGAATGCTGCCTGTTCTTCGGTCTCTGCACCTTCTGCTACCAGTTGAATGCCCAGCTGATGTGCCATATCGATGATTGCCCGCAGGATACTCTCTGACTTTTTATTCACTCCGATATTTCGCACAAAACTGATATCAATCTTCAGAATATCAAAATCATAATCCTGCAGCATTCCCAAAGAGGAGTATCCGCTTCCGAAATCATCCAGCATGATCTTTACACCGTTTTCTTTCAGATGCATCAGCATCCGGGTGTGATTCTCGCCTATTGCTGCCAGAGAAGTCTCGGTAATTTCAAAACGGATCTTCTGTTCTTTCTGATTGTTTTTCTTCAGTCCCCGCACAATCCATTCCAGCATATTTTCATCGTAAAAGTCCATCCAGGAAAGATTGACGGATACAGGTACAAACCGTTTTTCTTCTGCTCTTCGCCGATCCAGACAGCTTGTCACTTTCTGAATCATATAGCGATCCAGTTCAGAGATGTAGCCTCCCTTTTCCAGGGCAGGAATAAACTGTCCGGGAGAAATAAATCCTTTCTGCTCATGAAACCAGCGCACCAGGGCCTCAGCCGATACAATTTTTCCGGTTTTTGCATCCACGACCGGCTGATAGAACACCTGAAATTCCTGTTTTTCAATCCCCTCTTCGAATTCCGAACAGATTGCCATCTCATCCACATAGATATCTTTCATATCGCTTTTAAAAATAGCATAGGGTTTCAGATACTCGTCTGTGATATATCCCTTTGCAAGTTTTGCTCTGTCTATCATACCGGTGATCGACATATCGTTTTCCTGGATATAATAAATACCACAGGTACTGTAAATATGCATCTTTCTTTTTTCTTTTCCGTAATTAAAATTGCAAAATTCTGTCAGATAGTCATAATCCAGATTCCTTGCTTCAATCAGACAGACAAAATGATCCGATTCAATCCTCGAAGTATCAATGGGATCAAATCTTGAATGTATGATTCTCTGGTAAAACCAGCACAGTAATTTATCTCCGCCCCCTACTCCGAGAAGTTCATTGACCGCCTTAAAATTCTTAATATTGAAAAACAGAAGCACACAATCTGTTTTTGCAGGCATCTCTTTTAATGATCTTGACACCTGGCGGATAAATTCTTTTCTATTATATCCCCCCGTTACCTGATCAATATAATCTCGTTCAAAAAGTGCAATCGTATTCCGCACTCTGGTGTTAACAATCCTTGCGTCATAAGGTCTGCTGAAATAATCACTGACCCCCATTTCATATGCATGGCCAATATATTCATTGGATGTCTCTGCAGATATAATAATAACCGGAAGTTCTTTCAGCCAGTTACGCTGCTGCATCACCTGTAGCACGCCGAATCCATCCAGCTCCGGCATGGTAATATCCAGAAGTACGATGGAAAAACTATAACGTCCTTCCTCCATGATTGCTATGGCTTTTTTCCCATCTTCGGCTTCCACAATATCATATTCATTTTCCAACATCCCGGACAGAATCTCACGATTCATCTCGGAATCATCCACGATCAGAATGCGTTTTTTTCTCGTTTGTTTCATTATATCTTCTCCAAACAAATGGTAACAACCACTCCCCTGTTGCTTCTTTCGTCATTGACGTATATTCGTCAATACATCTATTGTATTATACTTTATTTTCAACGCAGTGTCTATCATTTTTCTTTACTCCTGCCCACAGAATCTCCGTGTTTTGCAAATACCTTCTGTTTTATACAAAAAGGCCGGAGAACTAGGAAATAGTTCTCCGGCCTCTCATTTTTCTGTTTATTTTATTTTTCGTCTGCAGGTACGTCTTTGATGCTGAAGCTCATTCTTCCCATCTTATCCTTACCCATACAGATCACTTTGACTTCATCACCCAGCGTCAGAACATCCTCTACCCGGTTGATACGCTCTTTTGCGATCTTGGAGATATGAACCATACCCTCTTTTCCAGGAGCAAATTCGATAAATGCACCGAATTCTTTGATGCTTACTACTTTACCGGTGAAAATCTGGCCTTCTTTGTAATCTGTTACGATGGTCTGGATATAGTGGATTGCTTTATCCATCATCTTCTGATCTGTTCCGCAGATAGAAACTGCTCCGTCATCTGTGATATCGATTTTCACACCGGTTTCATCGATGATCGCATTGATGGTTTTTCCTCTCTGACCTACCACATCACCGATCTTTTCCGGATCGATCTTGATCTGAACGATCTTCGGTGCGTATTCATTCACATGCTCTCTCGGACCTGCGATACATTTTTCCATAACTTCGGTCAGAATATATTCTCTTGCCTGTTTGGTCTTTGCAATAGCCTCTTCAATGATCGGACGGGTCAGACCATGGATCTTGATATCCATCTGGATCGCTGTGATACCATCATGAGTACCTGCTACCTTGAAATCCATATCGCCGAAGAAGTCCTCAAGACCCTGGATATCGGTCAGAACAATGTAATCGTCATCGGTCTCGCCGGTTACCAGACCACAGGAGATACCTGCTACCGGTTTTCTGATCGGTACACCTGCTGCCATCAGAGACATGGTAGATGCACAGATACTTGCCTGAGAAGTAGATCCGTTGGATTCGAATGTCTCAGATACGGTACGGATTGCATATGGGAATTCTTCCTCGCTTGGCAGTACCGGAACCAGAGCTTTCTCAGCCAGTGCGCCATGACCGATCTCACGACGTCCCGGTCCACGGCTCGGTTTTGTCTCACCTACAGAGTAGGACGGGAAGTTATAGTGATGCATGTAACGTTTTCCCACCTCAAACTCATCCAGTCCATCCAGACGCTGTCCCTCGGACAGAGGAGCCAGTGTGGTGATGGTACAGATCTGTGTCTGTCCTCTGGTAAACATGGCAGAACCGTGAACACGTGGTACGATATCAGTTTCTGCAGCCAGCGGACGGATCTGTGTGATTGCACGACCATCCGGACGTTTGTGATCTTTCAGGATCATCTTACGAACAGTCTTTTTCTGGTACTGATACACAGCTTCGCCCAGAACAGCCAGCCATTCTTCATTATCAGCAAATGCTTCTTCCAGTTTTGCTGTCACCTGACGGATATTTTCTTCTCTTGTCTGTTTGTCATCGGAGAATACCGCAACTTCCATCTCTTCCGGTGTTACGATCTCTTTCATCGCTGCGAACAATTCTTCCGGTACCGCACAGGATTCATAGCTGTGTTTTGCTTTTCCGCAGTCAGCTACGATTTTGTCGATAAATGCAATGATCTCTTTGTTGACCTTATCAGCTTCAAAAATAGCTTCAATCATCTTTGCTTCCGGAACTTCATTTGCTCCGGCCTCGATCATGATGACTTTTTCTCTTGTGGAAGCAACAGTCAGTTTCAGGTCAGATTTTGCATTCTGCTCCAGTGTTGGGTTAATGATCAGTTCACCATCGATCATACCCACCTGTGTTGCTGCACACGGTCCGTCAAATGGGATATCGGAGATGCAGGTTGCGATAGAGGAGCCAAGCATTGCTACTACTTCCGGATTGCACTGCGGATCTACAGACATTACCATGTTATTCAGGGTAACATCATTACGATAATCCTTCGGGAACAGCGGACGCATCGGACGGTCAATCACTCGAGATGTCAGAATCGCATGCTCGGACGCTTTTCCTTCTCTCTTGTTAAATCCACCCGGGATCTTTCCTACTGCATACATTTTTTCTTCATATTCTACACTTAACGGGAAAAAATCAATTCCTTCTCTTGGCTTTTCTGATGCGGTTGCGGTAGAAAGTACAACGGTATCACCATAATGCATAAATGCTGCGCCATTTGCCTGTTTTGCCACGCGGTCGATGTCAACTGTCAGTGTTCTTCCTGCCAGTTCCATAGAATAACTTTTGTACATACATTTTCTCCTTTTTCTGCCCTCTGGGCGATTTTTCGTTACTGTTCACTCTGTTCTCAGCAACATTCTGCCGGCGGATATGCTCCGAAACAACTGAAAAACACACTCCCCGGTAACCTTATCTTGCTTTGGCAATATGCTTTTCAGTGGTCTCGGCATCCTTTCCGACATCTTACGGTAATCGACAGTATCCGGCGGGATATATTTTCCCTTTTCCCACTGTCTTATACAGATTAAGATAAGAGGGATGGAAGAATACCTTCCACCCCTCGCCATTCTTTTCTCTGTGCAGTTGAATTACTTTCTGATTCCTAATTTTTCAATCAGTGCACGATATCTTTCGATATCTGTTTTCTTCAGGTAATCCAGCAGACCTCTTCTCTGACCTACCATTTTCAGCAGACCTCTTCTGGAATGATGGTCCTTCGGGGGTGTTTGCAGATGCTCTGTCAGCTCCTGGATTCTTGCTGTCAGTACAGCTACCTGTACTTCCGGTGAACCTGTGTCGCCTTCTGTTCTTGCGTATTCAGCCATGATAGCCTGTTTCTTTTCTTTAGAAATCATTTTGTTTTCCTCCTATTTTTTCAATCGCCACATATTAAGAAATGGTCGGAGTATCCGATATCTGAATATGGGCTAACTCATACTTGGATAGTATACCATATGCTCTCAGCAATGTAAACCTCTTTTTTCAAAATATTGCTTTCCTGAACTGGCATCTCTCTGAATCTGAGCTTTCAGTTCTTCCACCGAGTCAAACTTGCACTCCGGGCGCACAAAATGATAAAATTCCACCCAGGCCTCTTCCCCGTACAGATCCTCATCGCAGTCAAACAAATACGTCTCTACACCTGCAAACGGCACTTCCACGGTGGGTTTCACACCCACATTGGAGATTCCATAAAACGTTTTACCTTTGATAAAAGTTTTCGATGCATAGACACCAAACGGTGGAAGTAGTTTTCCGTCTTCCGGCACCTGATTGATCGTCGGAAGTCCCCAGGTACGTCCCAGCTGTCTTCCATGTACCACTTCTCCCAGCACAAAGTACCGGTAGCCAAGGAGCTCATTGACTTTCTCGATATTTCCTTCCTGAAGTACCTCACGGATCCAGGTGCTGCTGATCGGGCGTTCTTCCCGCGTTTCTTTGCTTAAAATTTCCACCTCAAATCCATATTGAGTCCCCATCTTCTGTAACAGTTCCGGAGTTCCTTTTCTGTTATGCCCAAAGTGAAAATCCGGTCCCACAACCACATAAGCGGCACGCAGCTGTTTAACCAGAATCTCTCTGATAAAATCCTCCGGCTCCATCTGGATGATTTCCGGAACGAACGGACACTCCACCAGACAGTCCACTCCCCGGCGTTCCAGCAGAATCCTGCGCTCTTCATTCGTAAGAATCGTCCGCTTGATCCTGGTTCCCAGTCTGACAAGAGGAGAAACATCAAAGGTAAATACCGCCGTTTCATATCCTTCTTTGCCGATTTCCAGAACCCGGTTGATCAGTTTGCTGTGACCCTTATGAACGCCGTCAAATTTTCCAAGTGTTACCACACTTCTTTTATCCAATTGAAAATCCAGATTTTTTGTAATATATTTCATGTCTCTTTCCATTCTTCTCTCTGTCGCAACTGTTTTTCCAATTGCTTTTACCGGACAAAACATCTCACAGAATATTGCCTGCAGGATCGTTACGCCTCATTTTCTTTTCGATAAAACATTTTCACCGGTATCATCTGATCTGTTTTTTTCTCATACAGTCCTATAAATATCTCCCGGCTGTCATAAACTCTGACATAACCGCCATCCACCCTGGGATCCTCCTGTAACAGTTCCGGAAAAATCCGATTTCCATTATGTACCAGAAGATCACCCTGCGGTGTCGTTTTCGCAGCCGGATACTGATCGAACATCCTGTCTACCGGAAGGATCAAACGTTCTATATTACCTTCTTCCATGACTTTTTGTACTTCAGCCAGTTTTACCGCGTCTGTTAATCCAAACCGCTCCACCCGGGTACGCAGAAGTTCTTCCATGCAACCGCCACATCCCAGCTTTTCACCGATATCGTTACATAAGGTCCGGATATATGTTCCCTTGGAACACTGCACCCGGATCTTTACTTTGGGAAGTTCCATCCACAGAACCTCTATGTTATGAAAGGTAACCGGTCTGGCTTTTCGCTCCACGACTTTACCTTCCCGTGCCAGTTCGTACAGTTTCTTTCCATTCACTTTCAGTGCGGAATACATCGGTGGAACCTGCATCTGTTCTCCCTGAAATGAAAGAATGCAGGTGCGGACTTCTTCTTCCGGCACCTGCACTGACGACTCCTTCAGGATCGTTCCTTCCATATCCTGGGTATCGGTGGTGATTCCCAACCGAAGCACTGCCTCGTATTCCTTATCATGATCTGCCAGCAGATCACACAGTTTGGTTCCTTTTCCAAGGCAGACCGGCAGGACACCCTGTGCCTGGGGATCCAGGGTTCCTGTATGACCGATCTTTTTTTGTTTTAAGATTCCACGAAGCTTCGCCACCACATCATGAGATGTATAGCCTGCTTCTTTGTATATATTGATTACACCGCTTCTTTCCATATGTTTTCTTTACTCCTGAAGCTGTCTTTCTATATCCAGTGTCAGACTGTTTACCACGTCGAACACTGATCCCTGCATGGTACATCCTGCTGCTTTCACATGGCCTCCACCGCCAAAATAAGAAGCCACTCTCGCCACATCCACTTTGCCGTTGGAACGCATGCTGACTTTATACTCCTGCACACCGATTTCATATAAAAAGATGGCAACTTCCACACCACGGGTGTTCTGTAACTGGTTGACAATACCATCCATATCTTTCGGTGTCACACCGTAAAAATCCATGTCTTTCTTTCTCACATAACCCACGATACACCGCTGATCCAGAAGCATGATACTCTCCATGATCGTACGTCCCATGATCTGATTCTGCGCGTAGGATTTTGTATAGAAAGAATCCTTGATGATACTGGTAAAATCAATGCCTTTTGCCATCAGCTGACCTGCAATTTCCATGGTTCTGGTTCCGGTACAGCTGTACTGGAATACACCGGTATCGTGAACGATCCCGGTATACAGTGCTTCCGCACAGGCTTTGTTGATCTTTTCCGGCTCCAGCAGTTCATAGAGCACTTCACAGGTAGAACTTGCGTCCGGGACGATCTGGTTCTTCTGTGCAAGTCCTTTATTCGTGATGTGATGATCGATGCACACGGTTATTTTCGCCGTATTCACTGCCTGACCGGCAACGCCGATCCGGTCTGCGCTGCTGACATCAAATTCCAGAAACAGGTCGTATTCTTTTTCTTCCCATTCCTGTTTCGCCTGATCGATGTCCTGAATAAAATGAAAGACTTCCGGTACTTCCTCCAGATAAACATCTGTCTGGATCTGCGGGTAATTTTCTTTCAGATACAGGTACATTCCCATGCAGGAGCCCACGCAGTCACCGTCCGGTCTTACGTGACCGGCGATGGCTGCTGTGGTTACACCCTCAAGTACAGATGCAATATTATTTATCATCTTCCTCATCCCTTTCCGGGGTCTCTTTATTTACCTCGTCAATTAATCTGGACATATGAACACCATATTCAATCGACTGATCCAGTACGAACTGAATCTCCGGTGTGTTACGAAGATTCAGACGTTTTGCCAGCTGGCGGCGTACATAGCCTTCCGCACTACGAAGACCGGCAATGGTATCTTTCTTTTCTTCATCGGAACCCATCACACTGATGTATGCCTTGCAGGTTTTCAGATCCGGTGCCACTTCCACAGAAGTGACGGATGTCATCATATGAATTCTGGGATCTTTGATCTCCTGACGGATGATGAGACTTAATTCTTTCATCACTTCGCCGTTGATCCTTGTATTTTTTATGCTGTTTTTTCTCATTTTTTATCACCTCAATCCGGTATAAAAGCCTATCTCGGTACTTCTACCATGATATAAGCTTCTACCTGATCCAGTTCCTGGATATCGTTGAATCCTTCGAATACCAGACCACATTCATAACCGGCTTTTACTTCTTTCACATCATCTTTGAATCGTTTCAGAGATGCCAGTGGTCCTTCGAAAATCTGTTTTCCTTCTCTGGAGATTCTTACCGTACAACCTCTCTGGAATGTGCCATCCAGTACATAACTTCCGGCAATATTACCGACACCGGATGCTTTGAAGATCTGCCGGACTTCTGCATGACCGATGACTTTCTCTTCGAAGACAGGATCCAGCATACCCTTCATAGCAGCTTCTACATCTTCGATTGCCTGATAGATGACACGGTACAGGCGCAGATCTACGCCTTCCTGTTCTGCGGTTGCTTTTGCGGTTGCATCCGGACGAACGTTGAATCCGATGATGATCGCGTTGGATGCAGATGCCAGTGTTACATCGGATTCGTTGATCGCACCTACACCACCATGAATGATCTTAACGACAACTTCATCGTTGGACAGTTTCACCAGACTCTGTTTTACCGCTTCCACAGATCCCTGTACATCGGCTTTTACGATGATGTTCAATTCTTTCAGATTACCTTCCTGAATCTGACTGAACAGATCATCCAGAGACATCTTCGCTTTGGTTTCTTCCAGAAGACGGTTTTTATTTTCAGAAATAAAGGTTGCTGCAAAGTTCTTTGCTTCTTTATCGTTTTCGGTAGCCACCAGAACTTCACCTGCATTCGGTACATCTGACAAACCAAGGATCTCTACCGGTGTAGACGGACCTGCTTCTTTGACACGGCGTCCCTTATCATCCATCATCGCACGGACTTTACCTGAGGAAGCTCCGGCTGCGATAAAGTCACCCACATGCAGCGTACCTTTCTGTACCAGAATAGTAGCAACCGGACCTTTTCCTTTGTCAAGCTGTGCCTCGATAACCAGACCACGGGCTTTTCTCTTCGGGTTGGCTTTCAGTTCGCATACCTCGGAAGTCAGCAGGATCATCTCCAGCAGTTCCTCGATACCCTGGTGAGTCTTTGCGGACACCGGAACGAAAATAGTACTTCCGCCCCAGTCTTCCGGAATCAGTTCGTACTCGGAAAGTTCCTGTTTTACTCTCTCGATGTTGGCACTCGGTTTATCTACTTTGTTGATCGCAACAATGATCTCAACACCTGCTGCTTTTGCATGGTTGATTGCTTCTACAGTCTGTGGCATCACACCATCGTCCGCTGCAACTACCAGAACAGCAATATCGGTGGAATTTGCTCCACGCATACGCATAGCGGTGAATGCTTCATGTCCCGGAGTATCCAGGAATGTGATCTTCTGTCCTTTGATTGATACCACATATGCACCGATGTGCTGTGTGATACCACCCGCCTCACGGTCGGTTACATTTGTCTTACGGATCGCATCCAGCAGTGAAGTTTTACCGTGGTCAACGTGTCCCATAACGCAGACAACCGGTGGTCTCGGAACAAGATCCTTCGGATCTTCCTCTTCCTCTTTTAACAGTTCCTCGATCACATCCACTTTTTCTTCCTGTTCTGCGATAATATCATAGTCAAGTGCGATTTCCTGTGCTTTTTCAAAATCGATCTCATGGTTTACCGTAACCATAGTTCCTTCCATAAACAGCTTCTTAACGATCACTGCCGGCTGCATCTTCATCTTTTCAGCCAGTTCGCGAATCGTCATTTTCTCCGGAAGTGTGATCTCTTTCACTACTTCTTTCTTTTCTTCCTTCGGCTGCGGACGGGCAGGTTTCTGCAACGCTTTCGGCAGTCTGCTCTTCTGAAAACGTCCCTGGTTCGGACGGTTGGATCCCTGTCCGTTTCTTCTGTCCTGGGTCTTTTTCTCTTCTCTTTCGCGTTCTTTTTCTTTATCTTTTTCTTTATTCTTTACGTCTCTGACCGGTTTTCTTGCCAGACCCAGATCCATGCTGTCCATAGCCGGTCTGGAATCTCTGCGTTCATTTCTGCGGCCGTTGTTTTCTCTTCCGTCGCGGTCTCTGTTGTCACGGTTCATACCGTTTCTGTTGTTATCAAAGCGGCGTCCGCCCTGATTGTCTCTGTTCTGGCCGTCTCTGTTCTGACCGTCTCTGTTACCATCGAAGCGACGGCTTCCGTTTCCACCGTCCTGACGGTTGTTCTGTCCCTGATAACGGTTATTATTCTGGCCATTTCTGTTATCAAAGCGGCGTCCGCCCTGATTGTCTCTGTTCTGGCCATCACGGTTCTGATTGTCTCTTCTTCCCTGACCGTTGAATCTTCTCTCCTGACCATCTCTGCTCTGGCCGTCACGGTTCTGATTGTCTCTTCTTCCCTGACCGTTGAATCTTCTCTCCTGACCGTCTCGGTTCTGATTGTCACGGTTCTGATATCCACTGCGGTTTCCTTCACCGTTTCCTCTTGCCGGTCTGTCCTGTCCGTTTCTGTCAGACTGCGGTTTGTTTCTTCTGAAATTCTTACCTTCCTGGGTCTGTGCGTTCTGCGGACGAAATACCTGAATCAGATTAGATTTCTTTTTCGGGCGGTCTGCTGCTTCTTTTTTCTCTTCTTTTCCTTCATTTTTTCCGGCAAATGCATCCCGGACCATTTTTTCATCTTTTTCTTCCAATGTACTCATATGACTCTTAACTTCTACCTTTTTCTCCTTTAAAAATTCAATAACTTCCTTGTTTGTTTTATTTAATTCCTGTGCAATTTCATAGATTCTTGATTTTGGCATTCTACCACCAACCTTTCTGCTCCATGCCAAGAAATGTAATTATTCAGATTTCAGCTGTTTTTCCATTGCTGCCGCCAGGTTTTCATCTGTTACTGCCAGAGACGCACGGAATTCTTTTCCCATGGCTCTTCCCAGCTCCTCTTTTCCTCCGAAATCATAACACGGCACTTCATAATACGTACACATGTTATGGAATTTCTTTTTGGTATTGTCCGACGCTTCCGCCGAAACGATGACCAGCCAGGCTTTTCCTGTCTTTACCGCTTTCTCCGTTGAAAACTCTCCGCTGACAATCTTACCTGCCTTGGTGGAAAGTCCGATCAGTGATAGTACTTTATTACAATTCAATCGTATCCAGCTCCCTTTCAAGGTTCTCATAGACCTCCTGCGGAATCTGCATCTTCAGGGAACGTTCCAGCCCTTTGTTCTTGATGGCTTTTTGCAGACATTCCTTTGAGAAACAAAGATATGCGCCGCGACCGTTTTTTCTTCCGGTCACATCCAGTACGATTTCCCCTTCCGGCGTCTTCAGTACACGCATCATTTCCTTTTTATTTTTCATCTCATTGCATCCGATACACTTCCGCAGCGGCACCTTTTTTATATTTCCCATAGCTATCCGCCTCACTGTTTTTTCAGGTCTTACTCTTCTTCTGTGGATGTCTCTTCCAAAATCTCTTTTGTTTTCGGTTCTTCATCCAGTTCTACACCGGCCAGAGCATCTTCCATGGAATCTTCACCCTCTTCTTCGTCAGGCTCCTGATAATATTCAAAATCACCGGCTTCTCTTGCCTGTGTCTCACTCTTGATATCAATCTTGAAACCTGTCAGACGGGCTGCCAGACGGGCATTCTGTCCTTCTTTACCGATTGCCAGAGACAGCTGATAATCCGGAACAATAACCAGTGCAGTCTTCTCATCCGGATCTGCCAGTACAGTGATCACCTTTGCAGGGCTCAGTGCATTCTCAATTAACAGTGCCGGATTCTCGTTCCAGCTGATGATATCGATCTTCTCACCACGCAGTTCTTCCACAATGGTATTTACTCTGGCACCATTCATACCTACACAGGCACCAACTGCATCGACATCCGGATCATTGGACCATACAGCAATCTTGGTTCTGGAACCGGCTTCTCTTGCGATACTCTTGATCTCTACGATACCGTCTTTTACCTCAGTCACTTCTGCTTCAAAGAGACGTTTTACCAGTTCCGGATGAGTTCTGGAAACCATGATCTTCGGTCCTTTCGGTGAATCCTTGACTTCCAGTACATATACTTTGATACGCTCGGTCGGTTTGTATACTTCACCTTTGACCTGTTCGTTTTCACTCAGGATCGCATCTACTTTACCCAGATTCACGCTGACATTTTTTCCCATGTAACGCTGTACCACACCGGTAACCACGTCTTTTTCTTTCTGGAAATATTCATCATACAGAACTTTTCTTTCTTCCTCACGGATCTTCTGCAGAATCACATTCTTTGCATTCTGTGTCGCGATACGTCCAAACTGTTTGGACTGGATCGGAACCTGAACGATATCCCCCAGTTCATATTTGGAATCCATCATCTTCGCATTGGAAAGGCTGATCTCCATCACCGGATCCTCTACCACTTCCACTACGGTCTTGTCAGCATATACGCTGAACTCGCAGGTTTCATGATCGATGGTGACATGTACGTTATCTGCTTTTCCAAAATGGTTTTTACAGGCCTGAATCAGAGACTGTTCGATTGCTTCCATCAGAACTTCTTTGCTGATATTTTTTTCTTTTTCCAGAATAGTTAACGCTTCCAGTAATTCTGTGTTCATTTTTTCTTTATCCTCCTTAAAAATCAAAAGCAAGACGAATCAATGCGATATCTGCTTTTTCAAATGTCTGCTCTTTCTGATCCTCTGTGGTGATCGTCACGCTACTTTCATCATATGCACTCAGGATTCCGTAGAATTCTTTTTCTTTGTTAATGGGACGGTAGGTACGGATCTCAACCTCTTTTCCCATACTTCTTACGTAATCTTTTTCTTTTTTCAGAGGACGTCCAAGACCAGGGGAACTTACTTCCATAATATAAGCATCTTCGATAAAATCCAGTTCATCCAGTTTATCGCTGAAGATTCTGCTGACAGCTTCACAATCATCCACTGTAATTCCGCCTTCTTTGTCAATGTAAAAACGTAAGTACCAGTTACCCGCTTCTTTTACGTATTCCACATCCACCAGTTCAAATCCGAACTGATCGATCACCGGCTGGGCCATAGCTTCTGCCTTCTGTTCATACTGTTCTCTTAAACTCATGCTTTTCACCACCTTCTATATGGAAAAAGGCCCACAGGACCCTTCACCATTTCTCTGCGCCACTCTCCGGTCCGGAGACCGAAAATAATGCACAATGCAACAAATAAGAGTGGACGTATCGCCCACTCTTATAACTAGTAATCATCTATTAACATGCTTATCATAACACTTCTCAATACAAAAAGCAAGTGTTTTCAGGTTTTTCATTCTGACTGCCCTACTCGTTACTGTTCACTCCGTTTTTTTGTGAACCATATTCGTTATACGCGTACTTTTGTACCTTTCGTATCCCGTTTTCCCAGTTTGATCTTGTTCAGAATCATCTGTTTACCCTTGTATTCCGTCTGATATTCCATTCGGCTTTCCAGAAGATATCCCTGTTCCAGATAATCTTTGTCTGCGAGTTTCATAGCCCTGACACCCAAAGCTGCTTTTTTCTTCTCCGGGACTTCTTCTTTTAAGAAACGCAGGAAATAGCCGTCATGGCTCTGCAGTACTACATAATCCATGGTATCGCACAGGCCTACCAGCACCAGTTCATCATCCTCTGACAGCTTCGTGGAGGCAATGGTCCGTTTGATCACGTCAAATTCAGTTCCGGGTACCTGCTTGATCATGCCGGATTTGGTAAGGAACAGCAGCTGGGAGTTCTTTACCTCTTCCATGCTGCATACGCAAAGCAGCGTTTCCTGTGCACTGGAGAAATTACTCAGGTTATCTACCGGAACCCCTTTATCTCTCAGTCTTGTAAGCGGAAGATCCATCACTTTCACAGTATGCATCTGTCCCTTATCTGTAAACAGACAGATTTTATCTGTGTTCATACAGGTAAATACATATTTGTATTCTCCATGAACAGTCTCTTTGTTTCGTTCATAGGTATTTTTATCCAATGTCTTAGCATAACCGAAGCGATCCATCAAGAAACATATTTCTGCTTCCTCGATTTTCTTTTCTTCAAAAACAGCCTCTTCCATGTTTTCGATAACGGTACGACGTTTTCTTCCATATGCCTTTTTCACATGATCCAGGTCATCCATGATCACCTGGGCCATGGTGTCATAATTATTCAGAATGTCCTCATATCTGGCGATATTTTCCAGTGTCTTCTCATGGTCTGCCATCAGTGCTTCGATTTCCAGACCAATCAGTTTGTACAGACGCATCTCCAGGATTGCTGTCGCCTGTCGCTCAGTAAAGCTCAGCTTCTTTGCTGCCTTTTCACTGGCTTTTGTCTTGAACCGGATTCCCTCCGTTACCCCGTGAACCAGACATTCCTTTACCTGTTTCTGATTCTTGCTTCCCCGAAGGATCTCGATGATCAGATCAATAACGTCGCAGGCCTTAATAAGACCTTCCTGAATCTCTTTCTTCTCCAGTTCTTTATTTAACAGGGTCTGATGCTTTCTGGTACATACTTCAAACTGAAAATCCACATGGTGTTCAATGATCTGTTTCAGGCTTAAAGTCTCCGGCCTGCCATCTGCTACTGCCAGCATGTTGACACCAAAGGTGTCTTCCAGACGAGTCTTTTTATAAAGCATGTTCTTCAGATTTTCCACATCTGCACCTTTTTTCAGTTCCAGAACGATCCGGATACCTTCTTTGGATGACTGATTGGAAATATCCACAATATCGGTGGCTTTTTTAGATTCTACCAGTCCTGCCACATCATTCAGGAACTTGCCGATATTGGCTCCCACCATTGGGTAGGGGATTTCGGTGATCACCAGATTGACTTTTCCGCCTTTTAACTTCTCTTCTTCCACTTTTCCGCGGATTTTGATCTTACCGCTTCCGGTCTCATAGATTTTCAGAAGTTCATCCTTGTTGATCACAATACCACCGGTCGGAAAATCCGGACCCTTGATATAGCGCATGAGCTGTTTTACTGTAATCTCATTATTTTTCATGTATGCTTTTACGCCGTCCACGATCTCTGCCAGGTTATGGGGCGGAATGCTGGTAGCCATACCTACCGCAATGCCGTCTGCTCCATTTAACAGAAGATTGGGAACACGAACCGGCAATACCACCGGTTCTTTTTCCGTCTCATCGAAGTTCGGCATAAAGTCCACTACATTTTTGTCCATATCACTCAGATATACTTCCTGAGTGATTTTTTCCAGTCTTGCTTCCGTATATCGCATGGCAGCGGCTCCGTCACCCTCGATGGAGCCAAAGTTTCCATGGCCGTCTACCAGAGCCTGTCCCTTCTTAAAGTCCTGTGCCATGACCACCAGGGCATCATAGATGGAACTGTCGCCATGTGGATGATATTTACCCATGGTATCACCTACGATACGGGCGCATTTTCGGTAAGGCCTGTCATAGCGGATACCCAGTTCATACATATCATACAGGGTTCTTCTTTGTACCGGTTTCAATCCGTCACGAACATCCGGCAATGCTCTTGATACGATAACACTCATGGCATAGTCAATATAAGACTTCTGCATTACCTCGGAATATTCGGTTCTGATAATCTGTCCTTCCATGTTTTCCTCCTGATCGTTCTATCAGATATCCAGCTGTGCGTTCTGCGCATGCTGATAAATAAATGCTTTTCGGGGAGGTACGTCCGTTCCCATCAGTACTTCTGTCACGTCAGATGCCATTCTCGCATCTTCGATTTCCACCCGTTTCAAAATTCTTGTCTTCGGATCCAGAGTTGTCTCCCATAACTGCTGGGCATCCATTTCACCCAGACCTTTGTAGCGCTGCAGAGTAAAGGATCCGGTGTGAGTTTTTCTGTATTTTTCCAGTGCCTTATCATCATACAGATATTCCTCTTCCCCTTTGGAAGGGATCACTTTATACAATGGCGGCATAGCAATGTATACATGGCCTTCATAGATCAGTTCCGGCATAAAACGATAAAACAAAGTCAGCAACAGGGTAGAAATATGGGCTCCGTCCACATCCGCATCGGCCATGATGATAATCTTGTCATACCGAAGCTTTGTAATATCAAAATCATTGCCATACCCCTCGGAAAATCCGCAGCCAAATGCATTGATCATGGTCTTGATTTCTGCATTCGCCAGTACTTTATCTATCGTTGCTTTTTCCACGTTCAGGATTTTTCCACGAATTGGTAAAATAGCCTGATAATTACGGTCTCTGGCTGATTTTGCAGAGCCGCCGGCGGAATCTCCCTCGACGATAAATATTTCGCATTTTTCCGGATCTTTTTTCACACAGTTTGCCAGTTTCCCATTGGAATCAAAAGAATACTTCTGTTTCGTCAAAAGATTGGTTTTTGCCTTTTCTTCGGTCTTGCGAATCTTGGCAGAACGTTCTGCACAGGAAAGAACCGTTTTCAAAGTCTCCAGATTACGGTCAAAGAATCGAACAATCTCATCTCCTGTAACCTTGGCTGTCGCCTTAGATGCATCCTGATTATCCAGCTTGGTCTTGGTCTGTCCCTCAAAACGAGGTGCCGGATGTTTGATAGAGATAACTGCAGTCATACCATTTCGGATATCCACACCGGTAAAATTGCTGTCTTTTTCCTTCAGAATTCCCAGTTCTCTTGCATAGTTGTTCATAACCGTGGTAAACATGGTCTTGAAACCTGTCAGATGGGTTCCGCCTTCTGCATTATAAATGTTATTACAAAATCCCAGAACATTTTCATGGAATTCGTTGATATACTGGAAAACCCCTTCCACCGTAATTCCATCACTCTCTCCTGAAAAATAAACCGGATCATGAAGCGTCTCTTTTTTCCCGTTCAAATCTCTTACAAAACCAATGATCCCCTCCGGCTCATGATAATCGATAACTTCCGGTTCCGTCTTCCTTTTATCTTCAAAATGAATGGTCAGTTTAGGGTTCAGATACGCAGTTTCATGAAGACGGCTTTTTACCTCTTCCTCTGTAAATCTTGTTTTTTCAAAAATCTCCGGATCCGGAAGAAAATTGATACAGGTTCCGGTCTCTTTTGTACGTCCGATCTTGGGAAGCAGACCCTCTTCCAACTCGATTACCGGAATTCCCCGCTCATATCGGTCATGATGTACGTATCCTTCTCTGCTGACTTTTACATCAAGATAGGTAGACAGTGCATTTACCACAGAGGAACCTACGCCGTGAAGACCACCGCTGGTCTTATACGCACCGTTATCAAACTTTCCACCCGCGTGAAGGGTGGTAAATACCAGACGCTCCGCAGATATTCCTTTCTCATGCATTCCAACCGGGATTCCACGTCCGTTATCTGACACGGTGCAGGAACCGTCTGCTTCCAGCGTAACCCGGATCAGATCACAGTACCCTGCCAGATGCTCGTCCACCGAGTTGTCCACGATTTCGTAAATCAGATGGTTGAGACCTTTCCTGGAAACGCTGCCTATATACATGCCCGGTCTCTTCCGGACTGCCTCAAGACCTTCCAGAACCGAGATACTACTGGCGTCATAACTGTCTTTCTTTGCCATAATACTTTCCTTTCTATCCGTTTTCTTCCGTTATATCTATTCTTTCTCTCCCCGGTACTTTCCTTTGGCTCAAGCCACAGACTTTGGCTCGTTGCTCTGCATATCAATAATTGGTCCGGTGGACCAATTTTGATTAACGCGGCAGTCGCCAAGGTCTCGTGCAAGCACGGACTTTGGCTCGTTGCTCGCGTACATAATTAATCGGCGGTTTTTCGTGGGGGACTGGGGTACTTAACGAAAACTGCCGATTATTATACCATATTTTTATACATAGAAACAAGTTAAAAGTACTTTAGATTGTAGATTCCTATATTTCTCCCTTTTCTCTCAGATAATTCAGAAACCCCTCTAATCCTTCTTCCACATCCCTGTAAGTTTCATCAAAGTTTCCTGTATACCAAGGATCTGCTATATCTCTTCCAGATCCGGCAAAGCTTAACAGTTTATACACCTTCCCTTCCGGGTCATGCTTCAACATCCGGTTCAGGTTACGTATATTTGCAGTATCCATACCTATAATGTAATCGAACTTGTCATAGTCGTCTAAAGTGACCTGTCTGGCTCTGTGAGGCACCAATGGAATTCCCAATTCTCTCAATTTATTCACTGTACCTCTGTGAGGAGGGTTACCGATTTCTTCTCTGCTTGTTGCAGCACTATCTATAACAAACATATTTTCCAATCCAAGGGTGTTTACTTTGTGGGTAAATACGCTCTCGCTTAGGGTTGATCGGCAAATATTGCCGTGGCAAATAAATAGTACTTTAATCATCTTTTCATATCTCCATTTAAGTCTTGTATTTCTTCTCAAACG
>CAKRLG010000011.1 GCA_934359255.1 uncultured Ruminococcus sp. | reverse complement strand
CGGCTATATCCTTCCCACTACCGGGTGGATTCGGGACTTTAACCCGTTAGAAACGTGCGCCGCTAGGCGCACAAGCATCAAAAAAGAGAGCCGCCAAAGCAGCTCCCCCTTTTTTCAAAAATCAATTTCCCCAGATTTTAAAACTCCATCTTCTTAGCCAGATAAGCTCTCAGATCTTCGATCTTCACTCTTTCCTGCTCCATAGTGTCACGATCTCTGACTGTTACCGCTCCATCTGTTTCAGAATCGAAGTCGTAAGTTACACAGAACGGAGTACCGATCTCATCCTGACGACGGTATCTCTTACCGATGTTTCCTCTGTCATCAAACTCACAGTTCCATTCTTTTGCCAGCATTGCATAAACTTTCTCAGCGCCCTCATTCAGCTTCTTGGACAACGGCAGAACACCAACTTTTACCGGTGCCAGTGCCGGATGGAAATGCAGTACGGTACGTACATCATTTTTCTCAGCGTCCAGAACTTCTTCATCGTATGCACTGCACAGGAATGCCAGCACCATACGATCCGCACCCAGAGACGGCTCAATAACATACGGGATATATTTTTTACCCTCTTCATCATCAAAGTAAGTCAGATCCTGTCCTGATACATTCTGATGCTGTGTCAGGTCATAATCCGTACGGTCTGCAATACCCCACAGTTCACCCCAGCCAAACGGGAACAGGAATTCCACGTCAGTCGTTGCTTTGCTGTAGAAACTCAGTTCTTCTTTTTCATGATCGCGGTACCGTACTTCTTCATCTTTCAGTCCCAGTTCATGCAACCAGTTCAGGCAGAAAGATTTCCAGTAGTCGAACCATTCCAGATCCGTATCCGGTTTGCAGAAGAATTCCAGTTCCATCTGTTCGAACTCTCTGGTACGGAAAGTAAAGTTACCAGGTGTAATCTCATTACGGAAGGATTTACCGATCTGTCCGATACCAAACGGCAGTTTCTTTCTGGAAGTTCTCTGTACGTTTTTAAAGTTTACAAAGATACCCTGTGCTGTTTCCGGTCTCAGATATACGGTATTCTTTGCATCTTCCGTAACCCCCTGGAAAGTCTTAAACATCAGGTTAAACTGACGGATATCAGTAAAGTTATGTTTTCCACAGGTCGGGCACGGTACCTGATGCTCTTCAATGAAAGCAGTCATCTTTTCCTGGCTCCATGCATCTACGCTTTCTTCCAGTGCGATTCCTTTTTCTGCACAGAAATCTTCGATGATCTTATCTGCACGGAAACGTTCGTGGCATTCCTTACAGTCCATCAACGGATCAGAGAATCCACCCAGATGACCGGAAGCTACCCATGTCTGCGGATTCATCAGGATTGCACAGTCCACACCTACATTGTAAGGATTTTCCTGGATGAACTTTTTCCACCATGCTCTTTTTACATTGTTCTTCAGTTCCACACCAAGATTACCATAATCCCAGGTATTTGCCAGACCGCCGTATATTTCGGAACCCGGATATACGAATCCTCTGGATTTGGCAAGTGCAACGATTTTTTCCATTGTTTTTTCCATAATTGATCTCCTTTATATTCCCTAAGACATAAATATATGTCTGGTATTAACGTATTAATTTCCACGGCAGTCGACAAGATAGTATCCTGCCGGCACGAATTTTTAATTGTTATCCGTGTATATCACATAACCATATGCCTGTGTAGTCACCTGGCTTTCATCGGCTGTACCTTCATCGGCCGGAAGCCTTGCCTGACTTTTATTTATCACTTTCATATTTTTGCTGACATACTGGATCGTTCCGGGCACCAGCACCTGCATCGGCTCACGGATAATGATCACCTGCTGCTTTTCACATCCGTCAGGAATTCCTGCTTTGGAAACATCTTTCCCTTTTGCATCTGTAAAATCCGAAGCAAAAGCATATCCTTCTTTCTGTGCTTCTTTTACAGTCCCCGCAAAAAAATCCACCTGATTGAAGCCCCGATAATCGGCCACAGACTGATATTCCAGCTGTACTTTCGCTTTCTTATCTTTTACCTGCAAGCTTTTTACCGATACAGCCTCACTCCCTGCTTCTTTGTTATATGCATCCACCAGTTCGTTGATCTGCGCAGTCAGCTCTTTTTCTTTATAAGTCTCGTCAGAAAAATCCTCCAATAACAGTTCCTCTACCGTTCCGCTGTCATTCACCGCCACTGTAGTTTCTGTCATTTTTTCTATCCCACCACAGCCGGTTAGTAGCAATACTGCTGTCAGTGCCAGTCCCAGCTTTTGTTTTTTCATGATTTTTTCCTCCGAATCACTCCTCTGACTTACCATTACCGGATAGTCAGACCTATTATACCGTCTGGATAGTTAATTTTCAAGGTTTTTATAGTTACGTTTTCAGGAATCCATTACTTCAAGAATCTCCAGACTTTTAAATCGTTTATCGGTATAACGATCTATGTAACGTTTTACCCAGCGGGTAACTTCCCGTTCCACCTCCGGTTTCAGAGTAAATGTATAAATTTTTTCCATCGGTGTTGTCACCATATATTGTAATGTATACAGTGCTGATGTTGAAACCGGAATTCCGTCTTTTACCTGTTTGCGACAGTTACTGCAGATACAGCCGGAAGCCTCCATCGACAATAAAGTAAGATCCTCCGTCCTTCCACAGATTCCGCACTCAAAAAGCCGTGGATACTCTCCATTGATCATCATCGCACGCATCTCGAAAATTGCACGGATCAGTCGATTGGAAATCTGCCCCCGGATCAATGCTTTCATCGTGATATACAGAAGATTGAGCATATCCGTCTCCCGGTTTCCCTCCCTTCCGTAGTAATCCGCAATCTCCAGAAAATAAAAGCCATAATATACTCCCGGCTGCTTTGCTGCCAGCTCCGTAAAATACTCCCGGATATTTGCCTGTGAAAGTGTATAAGCCGTTCTTCCCTCAAAAAGCTGAAAACTTCCGAACACAAACGGGTTCGCTATGGCAAGATAGGGGCTTGTGCTTTTTCTTGCCCCTCTGGCAAACGCAGTGATTTTCCCACGCTCACGGGTCAGGATCACCATGCGCTTATCATAATCCCCTACCGGCGTGGCAGCTAACACCATGCCGGTGACGGTAATGGGCTCACTCATACAAATCAAATCTCTTTCTTATTATATCCGAAGTTTTTCATCAGAGTATCACTGTCTCTCCAGTCCTTTTTCACTTTCACCCAGATCTTCAGATTAACTTTTTCTTCCAGCATTTTTTCGATTTCAAACCGGGCATTACTTCCGATTTTCTTTAACATGGAGCCCTGTTTTCCTATGATGATACCTTTATGAGAATCTCTTTCACAGATAATTGTTGCCTCGATATCTACAATATGCTGGCCCTTTCTTTCCCTCATCTTTTCGATGGTTACAGCGATACCATGAGGAATCTCCTCATCCAGCGCATGCAGTGCTTTCTCACGGATGATCTCCGCAACGATCTGTCGTTGTGGCTGATCGGTTACCGTATCTTCATCGTAAAACATCGGACCATACGGCATATATTTAAACAGGCTGTTCACGATGTCTTTCGTATTCTGCCCGCGCAGGGCAGATGCCGGGATGATTTCCGCAAAATCATACAGTTTCCGGTAATTGTCGATCACTTGTAAAATATCTTCTTTTTTTACTGTATCTACTTTGTTGATCACCAGAATGACCGGCAGACTTGTCTTCTGTAACTGCTCGGCGATATGTTTTTCACCGGCACCAATATAAGTAGTCGGTTCTACCAGCCACAGGATCACATCCACATCTTTCAGGGTCTGCTCTGCCACATTTACCATATATTCGCCCAGTTTATTCTTGGCTTTGTGGATTCCCGGTGTATCCAGGAAGATGATCTGTCCGTCTTCACAGGTATACACGGTTTGGATTTTATTTCTGGTGGTCTGTGGTTTTTTGGATGTAATGGCAATCTTTTGTCCGATCAGATGGTTCATCAGAGTGGATTTTCCCACGTTCGGTCTTCCGATGATTGCCACAAATCCGGATTTGAAATTTTCCTTCATATTTTCTCCTTTATTGTACCAGAGGTTCGATCTGTTTTAAGATTTCACGGTTTTTCTCCAGTGCAGATTCACTTCCAACGACACATATATTCCTCTGTTTCAGCACTGCTTCTACCAGATCACCAAGTGCCTGAATATCTTCCGGCTGTGCTGTGAGGATCTGATTTCTCTCCTCCTGCAGTTCTTCCTCAGTGATTCCTGCAAACCACGCCCCAAGAGACAGTTCTCCTTTGGCATATGGATTTAACGGCACATCCAGGTCACTGATCGTACCGATGATATATTTTGTCATTTCTCTCTCATCTGCCGTGAATGTATGCAGATATTCCGGTGTATTTTCAAATACTTCCAGTGTGTTTTTCAGATGTGGATCACGGTAGGACACCAGGAAACTGTCTCCGGATTTTCTGAAGTTACTCATACATCCATAAGCTCCACCTTTGACACGAATATTCATCCACAGATAATCATAACTTAAAATCACTTTCAGGATACGCAGTGCTCCGGTATACTCGTATCCGGCTTCTTTGAAGTTTCCACTGACTGCTACATACTGTACCTGACCTGCGGTGGAAAATCCTTCGTTTCTTTGCCGGAGATCATAAATGATCTTTCCTGTCTGTACCGGAGTTTGATACAGAAGATGACGCAGGGTGGAAACTCTTCCTTCCACACCCTGATAGCCTTTTTCATCCGTTGTCACACTGACAAACAGATTCTCCGGACGGAATATCAAAAGCATCAGTTTCTTCAGATTTTCTTTCAATATCTCTTTTTTCTCTTCAAAATGTTTTTCCAGTTCTTCTACCAGACGGAAATATCCGATTCCCGCGATCCGATCCTGAAAATTGGATACCGGAGAATAATAGGATGCTGCACGCATCACCGCGGTGGAGTGTCCTGCCGCCGCCAGAGAGGATTGCAGTCGTGCTTTCTGCTGAGAAAGAATCTCATACAGACGTTTGTCATCATCCAGTCTGGAAGTAAACAGAATCTCGCGGATCATGGAAAATACAAATTCTTCTTTTTCTACCAAATATTTTGTCTTTACACCAAACATCCGTATACAGTCATCTTTCTGGTCTTTTCCCTGGAATACCTGCAGTCCGCAGCTGATTCCGCCACTCTGCGCATTGATCTCATGGAAAAGTTCACCATAGGTAAAGTGGGCCGTATCCACGTATCCAAGAACAGATTTTAAGATTCCCATATAAGGAATCAGTTCATCCGGCACCTGTTTGGTATCAAATAACAGTGTCAGATACGTAATACCGTTAGTATCCAGATTGTGATGCAGAACGGTATTCCCCGTCACATGGTGTGGTGTATTATGGATTTTCAGTGCTTCTTTTCCGATATCACTACGTTTCAGCATCGGAATTTTTGCTTTTGCCTCCGCGCTGTCCTCGCTGTCCTGAAATTCTTTCAGTTTTCTGGTTTTTTCCACCAGTTTCTCCAGCTGTTCCCGAGACAGAGATGCTTTATAAGCAGCCAGCTTCTCTTCTGTCTTTTTCTCCTCTTCTGTTGTAAGTCCTTTTTTCGGCACTCCCAATACCACAGCACTGTGCGGGTTATCCAGCATGGTTTCCTGAATCAGTTGTTCAAAAAATCCTTCTCCCGCTTCCTTCTTTAATTCATCAAAGGCTTTCAGTTTTTCCAGATGAACAAATGATTTATTATCATCGTACAGCCAGCTTTCACATACATCAATGCTATACATCAGTCCACGCGGATAGGAACCATAATCCGACTCACGGAAACGGAATTCCAAATAGTTGATACCGGCGGCAATCGCCTTCTGATCAATTCCTTCTTTTACCAGCTTTTCCAGTGTCTCCCGGATCACCTGCAGAAATTTTTCTTTATCCTTTTCTTCTGCGCTCTTAACTTCCACGGTAAAAAACGGCTGATAAATACCATCGTTATAACCACCATCGACATCTTTACCGATTCCGGCATCTAAAAGTGCCTGACGAAGCGGTGCCCCCGGAGCTGAAAGCAGGACATAATCCAGGACTTCAAAAGCGGTACAGCGTTTTACATCCAGTCCATCCCCTACTACCATACTGTATGTCAGATAGGTATTTTCTTCTTCGGAATCATTTTCACCTACCGGATAGAAAATCTTATGCTCCACCGGTTTTTCAAACGGTTTCTGTTTTGCAATCTGAGAATCTACGGTAATTTCATCAAATTTACTCAGATACTCTTTGTCCATCCATTCCAGTCGTTCTGCCATATCCATATTTCCGTACAGAAAAATATAACTGTTGGAGGGGTGATAATATTTTCCATGGAATGCCAGGAAATTTTCATAGGTAAGATCCGGGATACATTTCGGATCTCCGCCGGATTCCACGCCATACGGCGTATCCGGAAAGAGTACATTAAAAATCTCACGTTCAAGCACCTCTTCGGAAGAAGAAAATGCCCCCTTCATCTCGTTGTACACAACACCGTTATATTTTAACGGGTCGTCCACCTGCTCCAGCTGGTAGTGCCAGCCTTCCTGACGGAAAATCTCTTCCTTTTCATAAATATTCGGATAAAATACTGCATCCATATACACATGCATCAGATTTTTGAAATCCTGGTCGTTGCAGCTTGCTACCGGATACATTGTTTTATCCGGATATGTCATTGCGTTCAGAAAAGTATTCAAAGATCCCTTAACCAGTTCTACAAAGGGGTCTTTCAATGGAAATTCCCTGGATCCACACAAAACACTGTGTTCCAGAATATGTGCAACGCCGGTACTGTCAGCCGGTGGAGTCCGGAAAATAATGTTGAATACTTTATTCTCGTCCTGATTTGCCAGAAGCATCACTCTTGCTCCGCTTTTTTTATGGCGCAGCAGATATCCGTCGGCATGGACGTCTTCGATTCTTTCTTTCTGTAAAACTTCATAAGCACTGCAATCTGTAATCTGCATTCCTGCCTCCCATCTCACAAATCCGGCTAGTTTTCTTCCGGTTTCTGTGTCTCTTTCTTTCCATTATAATAACTATTCAGCAGTTCAATCTGCTGCGTTCTCAAAATCAGATTGATTCCTTCCGGATTCAGAACATAACCCTGCACATCTTTGATCATATAACGTGACAGCTGATCGAAACGCACCTGGATCAGACGGTTCTGCACTTCTTTTCCACGATAATGTTTCACCAGTTCTCCGGTGTCTGAAAAAATCGGCTGATAACGTTCTCCCTTTTTATTCTCTACATAGAGCAGGCGGACATTTTCTTTACCTTCTTCATCTTTTTCCACATCTACCGGCATCAGATAAGTGGATCTTGCAAGATTAGCTGACATCTCCTCTTCCAGATCTTTTAATGCTTCTCTGTCAGGCTCCACTCCCGGTTTTCTTAACTCCTGCAGAAAATAAGCCGCAGACAGCTGTAACTGCGGGTTCAGAATCGGTTTCCGATTCTCCGGCAAAGCATCTACATCTGGCATTCTGACAATTTTTGTCAGTTCAATCTTGTTTTCCTGATCGCCATCGCAAAATACTACTTCATTGATTCCCATAGCAAACAGGTTCATGTAGAACATCGATGCATCCTTTTTCTGCACTTTTACCGGAAGAATAAGTTTCTTTTCTTCTTTATATTTTTCCGCAAATGTTTTCAGTTTATCCTGATCGGTAAAAATCCATACCTGATCGTTGAAACTCTCTTCATCGCAGATGGCAAAGGGCATTCGTGTCACTGCGGAATATGCTACCAGCATCTCATCCAGATTCTGTAATTTTTTAATAATAAACACCTGATCTACTGTCATTTTTCTATCTATCCTTTCGTCTTCCTTCGACTGCTTCAATTCACGTCGTTTATCATTAAGTATAGCATAAAACATCCTTAAGGACAACGAGTGAAACACGCAAAACTCGTTTCACCCATCGGGGTGTTGGCCAAGGTCTCATGCAGGCAAGGACTTTTGCTCGTTACCCGCAAAAAAAGAGCTGTCGCATGTGCGACAGCCCTTTCGTTGCATTGCATATCAAAATTGATCCAGTGAACCAATTTTGATTCTCATTCTCACAGAAAAATCTTAATTCAGGAATTAATCTTCTTTTCCGTACAGAGTAATCAGTTTATTCAGATATGTGTATCTTTCTTTTGCTTCATTTTCATTCTTAGCAAACAGTCTTGCTGCTTTTTCCGGGTTGGAACGTTTCAGAGAGTTGTAACGAACTTCGCCGTCCAGGAATGCCTGATAATCTTCAGAAGCCGGTGCTTTGGAATCCAGTGTGAACTTGTTCTCTGCAGCCGGGTTGAAGCGGAAGTTATGCCAGTATCCACATTTAACTGCCAGTTCTTCCTCAGTCTGAGCTTTGCTCATACCTTTCTTGATACCATGGTTGATACATGGAGCGTAAGCAATGATCAGGGATGGTCCCGGATATGCTTCTGCTTCTGCAATAGCTTTTACAGTCTGGTTGAAGTCTGCACCCATGGAGATCTGTGCTACATATACATAGCCATAGGACATAGCGATAGATGCCATATCTTTCTTCTTGGTCTCTTTACCACCAGCTGCGAACTGTGCGATTGCACCTGTAGGTGTGGATTTGGAAGACTGTCCACCTGTGTTGGAGTAAACTTCTGTATCGAATACCATGATGTTGATGTCTTTACCGCTTGCCAGTACGTGGTCTACACCACCGAAACCGATATCGTAAGCCCATCCGTCACCACCGAAGATCCACTGGGATTTCTTAGCCAGGAAGTCTTTGTTCTTAACGATGTCTTTGCAGGTATCGCATTCGCATCCTTCCAGAGCAGCAACCAGTTTATCTGTTGCAGCACCGTTGGTAGCGCCTACGCTGAAGGTATCGATCCATTCTTTACAAGCTGCTTTTACTTCATCAGAAGCTTTTTCGCTTTCCATAACTGCTTCTACTTTTGTTTTCAGACCGTCACGGATAGCTTTCTGAGCTAACAGCATACCATAACCGAACTCTGCGTTATCTTCGAACAGAGAGTTGGACCATGCAGGACCCTGTCCTTTGGCATTTACAGTATATGGTGTAGATGGTGAGGAGTTACCCCAGATAGAAGAACATCCTGTTGCGTTAGCGATGTACATTCTGTCACCAAACAGCTGAGTGATCAGTTTTGCATACGGTGTCTCTCCACAACCAGCACATGCTCCGGAGAACTCAAGCAGAGGCTGTTTGAACTGAGATCCTTTTACTGTATTTTCTTTGAATTTTGCGATAACATCTTCTTTCTCCGGCAGAGTTACTGCATAATCAAAGAATTTCTGAGATGCAACATTTGCTTCCATGTTTTCCATAGCCAGTGCTTTAGCACCTTTCTTGCCCGGGCAAACGTTAGCACAGGAACCACATCCGGTACAATCCAGAGCAGATACTGCGATAGCAAATTTGTATTCTTTCATACCTGTCATATCCAGAACAGCTGGTGCCTCAGCAGCTTCAGCTTCTGTCATGGCAACCGGACGGATTGCTGCATGCGGACATACATATGCACAACGGTTACACTGGATACAGTTTTCCGGATTCCATACAGGTACATTAACAGCGATACCACGTTTTTCATATGCAGATGTTCCGGATGGAGTTGTTCCGTCTACATACTCTGTAAATGCAGATACCGGCAGGCTGTTTCCTTCCTGAGCGGATACTTTTGCCTGAATGTTGTTAACGAAATCAACAGCATCCTGTCTTCCGCTTGTTGCATGAGTCATAGTCAGTCCTTCGTCAGCTGCATCTTTCCAGCTTTCCGGAACTGTTACTTCTACAACCTGTTTTGCACCTTCATCGATAGCTGCCCAGTTTTTAGCAACTACGTCATCACCCTTACGTCCGTAAGTAGCTTTTGCTGCTGCTTTCATCAGTTCGATTGCCTGAGCTTCCGGAATGATGTCAGCCAGTTTGAAGAATGCAGACTGCAGAATTGTATTGATACGGGTTGGTCCCATACCGGTTTCGATACCGATCTTAACACCATCAATGATGTAGAATTTGATGTTGTGGTTAGCGATAAATGCTTTTACCTGTCCCGGCAGATGTTTTTCCAGACCTTCCATATCCCATGGGCAGTTCAGCAGGAATGTACCACCGTCTACCAGTTCCTGTACCATGTTGTATTTTCTTACATAGGACGGATTGTGGCAGGCAACAAAGTTAGCTTTGTGGATCAGGTATGTAGATTTGATCGGTTTTTTACCAAAACGCAGGTGAGACATTGTAACACCACCGGATTTTTTGGAGTCATAATCAAAGTATGCCTGAGCGTACATATCAGTATTGTCACCAATGATCTTGATGGAGTTCTTGTTAGCACCTACAGTACCGTCTGCACCCAGACCCCAGAACTTACAGTTGATTGTTCCTTCTGGAGTTGTAACAAGCGGAGCACCTGTTTCCAGAGAAAGATGTGTAACATCATCAACGATACCGATTGTGAATTTTTTCTTTTCTGTGTTGTTGTATACAGCAACGATCTGTGCCGGTGTAGTATCTTTAGAACCTAAACCGTAACGACCTGTGAAAATCGGAACTGCATCGAATTTTGTTCCTTTTAATGCTGCAACTACGTCCAGATACAGAGGCTCGCCAAGTGCACCTGGTTCTTTTGTTCTATCTAATACAGAAATCTGTTTTACAGTTTCCGGAATAGCTTCAACTAAAGCTTCTGCGCTGAATGGTCTGTACAGACGAACTTTAACAACGCCGACTTTCTGTCCAGCTGCTGTTAAGTAATCGATTGTTTCTTCGATTGTATCGTTAACAGAACCCATAGCGATGATTACGTGTTCTGCATCAGCTGCACCATAGTAGTTGAACAGTTTGTAATCTGTGCCAAGTTTTTCATTTACTTTGTTCATGTATTCCTGTACGATTGCAGGAAGAGCATCGTAGTATGGGTTACATGCTTCTCTTGCCTGGAAGAAGATATCCGGGTTCTGAGCAGAACCTCTCTGACATGGATGATTTGGATTCAGTGCATGTTTACGGAATGCATCGATAGCATCCATATCTGCCATATCTTTCAGATCTTCATAATCCCATGTTTCGATTTTCTGAATCTCGTGAGATGTACGGAATCCATCGAAGAAGTTGATGAATGGAACTTTACCTTTGATTGCTGCCAGATGAGCAACCGGAGTCAGATCCATAACTTCCTGTACGGAAGATTCACACAACATTGCAACACCAGTCTGACGACAGGCGTAAACATCGGAATGATCACCAAAGATAGATAATGCATGGCTTGCCAGAGCACGTGCAGATACGTTGAATACACCTGGTAACTGCTCACCGGCAATTTTGTACAGATTCGGGATCATCAGCAGAAGACCCTGAGAAGCAGTATAGGTTGTTGTCAGAGCACCTGCTGCCAGAGAACCGTGAACTGCACCGGCTGCACCGGCTTCAGACTGCATCTCTGTAACCTGAACTTCCTGTCCGAACATATTTTTTCTTCCCTGAGTTGCCCATTCATCAGTAGCTTCTGCCATAACAGATGAAGGTGTAATCGGGTAAATGGCTGCCACATCGGAAAATGCGTAGGAAGCATGTGCTGCAGCATGATTACCATCCATGGTTTTCATTTTTCTTGCCATTTCAAATTCCTCCTTATTTGAATAAAAAATAAAGTTGCTTTTACATAATTTCAACCTTGTTTTTATTATATCACTCTTTGTTGAGCCTGTCCATTTTTTACAAAAAAATCATGAAATGTTCTTATAAAAAAACATTTCATGATTTTTCGCTTCTTTTTTATTCGGCAAAATGTATAAAATCGTTTAATTTCTTACGATCTGTGTCATGATATCCCATTTTTCTTCCATATCTTGGACCAGTTTCAACTGAGTTCTGGTACGATCCAGGTTCTGTTCCGGGTAATGGATTTTAAAATAAGTATCTCCCTGCAGATAATCCGTCAGGAAACGCATTCCACACTCAAAGGTCATGATTTTTGCGCCCATCGGAAGTGCTTCCACTTCTTTGTCAGTTAGGCTGCCGCGGCATCCTTCCATAAATCCATTAAAGTACGCTTCGAAAAGAGTCATATCACAGGATACTTTGTTCAGATCTTTTTCATCCTCCGCCGCTGTACTAGCACCGAAACGAATCGCATCACCAAAATCATGAGCCGCAAATCCAGGCATCACAGTATCAAGGTCGATGACGCAGATGGCATTGCCGCTTGCTTTATCAAACAGCACGTTGTTTAATTTTGTGTCATTATGGGTAACTCTCAGCGGAATCTCACCTGCTGCCAGAAGATCTCCGAAGTAGTGGCAGTCTTTTTCTCTTTCTTTGATAAAGCTGATCTCTGCTTCCACTTCTTTTGCTCTACCCATTACATCTTTCTGTACCGCCTGTTCGAATTTTGCATAACGATCAACTGTGTTATGAAAATCCGGAATCGTCTCATGAAGCTTTTCCGCCGGGAAATCGGATAACAGGTACTGGAAATTACCGAAGGCATAACCACTCTTTTTCATTGCTTCCGGTGTATCTGCCTTATCAAAACTCAGGGAATCTGTAATAAACGGATACACTCTCCATCCGTCGCCATTTTTCTCTGTCAGATAGGATTTTCCTTCTTTGGTAGGGATTACCTGCAATGTTTCCCGGTTCGGATCGCCACCCTGCTCTTTGATCTTTTCTGTCAGGAAACTGGTAACCTGTAAAATATTTTCCATCAGTTCTTTCTGATTTTTGAAAATATCTTTATTCATCCTCTGCAAAATATACAGCTTCTTTTTTCCGTCTTCCTTTACTTCAAGACGGAACGTATCATTGATATGTCCGCTTCCATAGGGTTCCACACTGACTACTTCTGTATGATTTCCCAGTTCGAATTTTCCGATTACATCCAGAAGTTCTTCTTTTGTTATCTGCTCCACGATCTTATTCCTCCCACAGTTTTTCCGGATATTTTCCTTCTGCTTTCAGTTTGCAGATAGCATTTACAACAACCGGCTTATCTTCTTTGTATGTCACGCCATACCATTTGTCCAGAGATTTCAGGACTTTTACATCGGCCTTGTCTTCTGCAAGCAGCTCGCTTACAACAGACGGAAGAAAATACTCTCCTTTTAACGGGTTTGTTTTCATTGCTTCATCCAGAAATGCCGGAAAACGTTCTTTCAGTTCTTTTAACAGGCTTGCACTGAATCCCCACATATTCATGGAAACGGTGCTGCCTTCCGGAATCACGGTCCAGGTCGCGCCATCATCTTCGGTATACGCAGTTGTGCCATCAGGTCTTTTCTCGATATGGGTTCGTTCCTGAATGCCCATCAGATAACCGTCTGCATCCGTTTCACATACACCACGGGCTACATGACCATTCTCGGTCAGTGTATTTTCCAGAACGTATCCTACCATCAGATAATGATATTTTTCATCGTCCTCATGGGTGGTCAGAAAATCATATATCATCTGGAATGCATGACTTCCGTAGTAATCGTCCGCATTGATAACTGCAAACGGTGCATCCAGAGTTCCCAGACAGCTCAGCACTGCATGACCGGTTCCCCATGGTTTTACTCTGCCTTCTGGTACACAGTAACCTTCCGGAAGATTGTTCAGTTCCTGGAACACATAAGATACTTTCATGATTTTACTGATTCGATTTCCGATGGTTTCTTTAAAATCTTTTTCATTTTCTTTTTTGATAATGAAAATAACTTCTTCAAATCCTGCTTTTTTTGCATCATACAGAGAGAAATCCATAATGATATGGCCTTCCGGATCGACCGGGTCGATCTGTTTTAATCCTCCATAACGACTTCCCATACCTGCTGCCATAATTACCAATACCGGTTTTTTCATGTTATCTTCCTCTTTTCTTTTATTATGATTTTTAGTAACTTTTCAGTAGCCACTGTTTATTTGCTTTCATGTTATCTGTTTCCTATAGATTACCATGTTTTTTCTTTTATTGATTTGCACAAAATTTTCTTTTATTTGCACAAAACTTGCTTTTATATTGTTTTTATTTTATACTTGTTATCATAAAATATATATTTGATACTTTTTCCGGAAAGGAGTGCATGGCCATGACCTACCAGCCATTTTTCCTGACAGAAGAACTACACATTACACAGATTATCACCATTCACTATTTTGAATATACCAACACGTATCACTTTCACGGAGAATCCCATGATTTCTGGGAATTCTTATGCGTGGACAAGGGTGAAGTTACCGTTACTGCAGGCGAAAAAAAACTGACCTTACAACAGGGACAGATTATCTTTCATGAACCCAACGAATTCCATAATGTACAGGCAAACGGGAAAATTGCACCAAATCTTGTGGTCATTTCTTTTTCCTGTGATTCTCCCTGTATGAAACAGTTCCGTAATCTCATCACTACCATCAGTGAAACCGAAAAGACCTTTCTTGCCCAGATTATCCGCGAAGCTCGACACTGTATCGCAACACCACTGGATAATCCGTTTACCCAGAAAATGGAACGACGACCCGATTCTCTTTTTGCCTCGGAGCAGATGATCCAGCTTTACCTTGAACTGCTTCTTCTATCGATGCTTCGCCGCTTAAATCAAAAAGAGAAACCGAATCCTTCCGAAAAATCCACCCGGAAAGAAAACGATACCATTCTCTATCAGCGAATTCTGCTGTATATGAAGGATCATCTACACAGCCAGCTGACTCTGGATCAGATCTGCCAGGCGAATCTGGTTGGAAAGTCTCAGCTGCAAAAGCTTTTCCAGAAAGAACAGCACTGTGGCGTGATCCATTATTTTTCTTATCTGAAAATTGAGGAAGCCAAACAGATGATCCGCCAGGAACAGGCAAACTTCACAGAGATCTCGGATGCTCTCGGTTATACTTCCATCCATTATTTTTCCAGACAGTTCAAAACCTTTACCGGAATGTCTCCATCGGAATATGCACTTTCTATCAAAGCATTATCTGAGGAAGATGCCGCGAACGTCCTGCACTGATTTGTGGCAGTGTTACTGTTCACTCCGTTCTCAGTAACTACTTTCTGTTTTTTCTTTTCCCTTGCTTTTTTGCAGTAAATGGGATAACGTATTTTTAGATGCAGCTGTATTATTTAAACAGCGCTTTTTAATATGTAAGATCTCTAAGGAGGGTTTTTATGAGAATCATTGTAACAAAAGATTATAACGACATGAGCAGAAAAGCTGCCAATATTATTTCCGCACAGATCATTACTAAACCGGACTGTGTTCTGGGTCTTGCTACCGGTTCTTCACCGGTCGGTGCTTATAAGACACTGGTAGACTGGTACAAAAAAGGGGATCTGGACTTTTCTGAAGTTACCACCGTCAATCTGGACGAATACCGCGGACTGACACATACCAACGATCAGAGTTACTATTACTTTATGAATGATAACCTGTTTTCTCACGTAAATATCGACCCGGCTCACACTCATATTCCTGATGGTACTGAACCGGATGCTCAGAAAGCCTGCGATGACTTTGAAGCAATCGTAAAGAACTGTGGCGGCACCGATCTGCAGCTTCTGGGGCTTGGTCATAACGGTCATATCGGCTTTAATGAACCTGCAGAAGATTTTCCTAAATTCACTCACTGTGTGGATCTGACAGAGAGCACCATCCAGGCAAATGCCCGTTTCTTCGACAAACCGGAAGATGTTCCTACACAGGCTTATACTATGGGAATCGGCACCATTATGCGCGCAAAACGGATTCTGTTGATTGCCAGCGGAAAAGACAAAGCAGCCATTGTAAAAGAAGCCCTCTTCGGACCGGTTCGTCCTCAGGTACCGGCTTCCATCCTTCAGCTTCACCCGGACGTAACCGTTGTTCTGGATGAAGAGGCAGCTTCCTGCCTGTAATTATATTGTATCTAAAAAAAGGAACAGTATGAGAACTGTTCCTTTTTTCAAATCATTTTTACTTTTAAAGGAGGTATTACTTCTATGTTTATTCCAATTGATTATGAACAATGGGATCGAAAAGAAATCTACGATGCCTTTCACGGATATTTGTACTGTATGACTGTAGAACTGGATATCACGGAATTTCTCCAAAAAATTCACGAAAATCACTGGAAATTCTATCCATCCATGTGCTACTGCATCGCCAAAACCGTAAATGAACATCAAGACTATCGCTATGCCAAAATTAACGGCCAGGTAGGATACTTCGATCAGGTCAATCCTCATTATACTCTGCTTCGCACAAACTCCAACCATCTCTTCACTCATCAGTGGACTGATTTTAACGAAGATTTTGCTGCATTCCATAAACAATTTCTGGAAGATAAAGCCCTTGGGGAAGCCTGCGATACCTTGTACTACCCAAAAGAAGACGGTCTGAATAACGTGCATATATCCATCATGCCAAACACCAGCTACACAGCCCTGAGCTACTCCAAACCAGATTCTTTCACCCACTACAATACTCCTACCGTCAGCTACGTTCCCTTCATCATGATCGGAAAATACCACGAAGTCGACGGCAGGGTAAAAATCCCGATCACCACCGAATTCCACCACGCCGTCAACGACGGCTACCACGCAGAACAATTCTTCCACCTGCTGGAAGACTGTTGCAGGGAATTCTAAAAAATCCGCTTTTTTATAATCTTCTATAATAAAGCCCACACAAAAAGGACTGTACAAACCCAATACTGTACAGTCCTTTTACCAGCTTTTCTTTTCTAAGTGCTGCCGACTACCAGAAAGCCCACGCTTGCCCGATAAGGACAGACAGCCTTATGCTGGCGCCCTTAGCCAAGATGAGATCCAGTCCTTAGAAGAACTTGACAGTGAGCGGCTCTCCGCGAACTGGCACATAGTTCTTCTTAGGACTTAGCTCAGCTTGGCGTTGCCAGCGGTTGTCTGCCCTTACCGGGCAAGCGTGGGCTTTCGTCCGTTGCATGACGAGTAGTTTTTCGTTCCTACCCTTCATGCACCATCGCCAAATAAATCATAGCCACCCCAATCAGCAAAATCAATACCCCCATCACTGTCCGCAAAGTCTTACTGATCTTTTCATATTTCGGATCATACATCCATCTCTCCACAACACTGTAACTCGTTCCCGCCGTAACCAGTAAAACACTGTGCCCAATTGCAAACATTACCATCAGGAAAATCCCCCAGACCGTCTTTCCGGTCTGAGCCGCCATCGCAAGCAAGGCGATCATCACAGGCGTAGAACAATGAGAAGCCACCGCTCCACTCACCATTCCCGCAAGCAGCGCGCCAAAATATCCTTTTTTCGTTACTTTGGGGCCGCAGTGGCAATGTCCGTCCCCCTCCTGGCAATCCACAGGATGATGATGTTCTTCTTCATGGTGATGATGATGATCATGGCATTCACAGCCATGTTCCCCGTGACCTTCTCCTGTTCCGTGATCGTGTGGATGGTTTGGCAAAATTCTTATCACGCCCCAGATCTGCAATGCCATCAGTACCATGATTACCCCAAGGATACCGTACCACCAGGCTCCTATCTCATGAAGATAATGTCCCAGCACAGATGCCAGTGAACCAAAGATCAAAAACGTCAGCGCAAGACCGCCCGCCATGGTCAGGGACAGACGAAACGCTTTTTTTGTATCATTTTTTGCTGAGCCGCCAATATAGGCAATTACCATCGGAACACTGGATAACGAGCATGGTGTAAACGAAGTCACAAGGCCTCCCAGCAATGCCAGAACCGGTGCCAGCCAGATATACTGCTGAATTGAGTTTGCTAATGTATTTAAACACTGTGTCATAATTACTCCTCTTTTCTTTTGATTTTCATGTATCTGTTCATACCCTTTTCGTCAGGATACCAGAATACTGAATCCTTACGTTTGAACATATGAACGGTTCTTCATTTTCCCGAAAACGCAGACAAGGAGCCTGCCCGACTTCACAGGCAGTGCTCCTTGTTACATAAAGCTGTTTCGATAAATAAAACCGCTTTTATTATTTAGTTATCTTCTTCCTGCATCAGATAAACCTGACGTTTTCTTGCCATCTCATCACTTGCCAGATATTCGTCATAGGTCGTGATCTTATCGATCATAGATCCGTTCGGCATGATTTCCATAATACGGTTTGCTGTTGTCTGCACGAACTGATGATCGTGGGATGCAAATAACAGAACACCCGGAAACTTGATCAGCCCGTTGTTCAATGCGGTGATGGATTCCATATCCAGGTGGTTGGTCGGTTCATCCAGAATCAGGATGTTCGCACCGGAAATCATCATCTTAGATAACAGGCAACGTACTTTCTCACCTCCGGAAAGTACTTTCACTTTCTTCACGCCATCTTCACCGGCAAACAGCATTCTTCCCAGAAATCCACGTACATAAGTGGCATCCTTGATCTCAGAATACTGAGTCAGCCAGTCAGCGATCGTCAGATCATTATCAAAATCTTTTGTATTGTCCTTCGGGAAATATGCCTGGGAAGTTGTCACACCCCATTTGTAATTACCGGAATCCGGCTCCATCTCACCCATCAGGATCTTGAACAGAACAGTTTTTGCCTGCTCATTGCCACCAACCAAAGCAACCTTGTCTTCTCTTCCCAGTGTAAAGGAAATATTATCCAGGATCTTCACGCCATCAATGGTCTTGGAAAGATTTTCCACCATCAGCACCTCATTACCGATCTCACGGTTCGGACGGAAATCAATATATGGATACTTTCTGCTGGAAGGCCGGATCTCATCCAGCTGAATCTTTTCCAGGGCTTTCTTACGGGAAGTCGCCTGTTTTGATTTTGATGCATTGGCACTGAACCGGGAGATGAACTCCTGCAGTTCTTTGATCTTTTCTTCTTTCTTCTTGTTTGCTTCCTTCATCTGTTTTACCAGCAACTGACTGGACTCAAACCAGAAATCGTAGTTACCTGCATACAGCTGAATCTTACCATAATCAATATCCGCAGTATGAGTACATACTTTGTTCAGGAAATAACGGTCGTGGGACACCACAATAACAGTATTTTCAAAGTTGATCAAAAATTCTTCGAGCCATGCGATCGCATCCAGATCCAAATGGTTGGTCGGCTCATCAAGCAACAGGATATCCGGATTACCGAACAGTGCCTGTGCAAGCAGGACTTTCACTTTTTCAGAACCATTCAGGTCTGCCATCTGTGCATAATGAAGCTCGGTCGGAATTCCAAGACCATTTAACAGCTGCTCGGCATCGGATTCTGCATTCCATCCATCCATCTCTGCAAATTCTGCTTCCAGTTCACTGGCACGGATACCGTCTTCTTCGGTAAAGTCTTCTTTTGCATAGATCTGTTCTTTTTCTTTCATAATTTCATACAGACGGGCATTTCCCATAATAACGGTATCCAGCACCTGATACGCATCATATTTGAAATGATCCTGCTGCAGGAAAGAAAGTCGCTGTCCTGGTGTGATAGTGATATCACCATTCGTAGTTTCTAACTGTCCGGAGAGGATCTTCAGAAAGGTAGACTTTCCGGCACCGTTGGCACCGATCAGACCATAACAGTTTCCTTCTGTGAATTTAATATTTACATCTTCAAATAAAGCTTTTTTTCCAATTCGCAATGTTACATTATTTGCTGCAATCATATTCGTTTCCTTTCCTCTATGAAAGTTTCTGGTTGCTCATATACGAAGCCGGAGATCTTTACAGACCACCGGCTTTCCATATAATCCTATACTATTTTACAGGAAATCTCCAGATTTGCAAGAGGAAATTTCATCAATTGTGTTTTTTCTCTTGTTTTCGTTCTTCTTCCATTCCGTAATCAAACATCTTCATGGAAAGATGTTTTCCAATCAGCAACAAATTGGAAATGATTGTCTCAATATCACTGTCTTCCTGTACTCCGAGACGATTACATAATGACACTTTTGCCTGATACACTTCTTCGTAAAGTTCACTGCAGTAGGACCCTTTGGCGAATTCATCTACTATCTGGTCTTTACACAAATCTTTTACTTCATCCAGAACCAGACTTCCGTTCATCAGGTCGAAAATCAGATTTTTCTTTTCTTCACTTTCGTATCTCACATCCGCATCCTTTCCTGTACGCCTTCTTTGCCACGTACATATTTTTATTTTTTGTAACATCCACACAGTATTTTTTAATATGCTCTGTGCTTCATGCTTTTATTATAGATGGCGGATATTTTTTTAGCAATGTACTTTCTTTGAAAACCCAAAGATTCGTTCCTGATTTTCTGACAGGGTTCGACAGATTTCTCTTTTTAGAACGGCGTTCCTTCCAGATCATATGGCGTGCACTGATATACATAGTAATTTAACCAGTTGGTATACAGATTATTTGCATGTGCTCTCCACAGAAGTCTCGGGCGAAGCTCCGGATCATTCTCCGGGTAATAATTGGCCGGAATTTCAATTTCCAGTCCTTTGCCTTTATCCCTCTTATATTCTCCGTCCAGTGTCACCCGGTCATATTCCGGATGTCCCATGACAAAAATCTGACGTCCACCCATTGCCATACATAAAAAAACACCTGCTTCTCTGGATTCTGCCAGTACGGTCAGCGCTTTACAATTGTGAATATCTTCTGCTGAAACTTCCGTATGACGGGAATGGGGTGCCAGAAACAGATCATCAAACCCACGCACCAGCGGAATCTTTCTGTTCTGCACTTCATGCCAGAACAGGCCGAACATTTTCTTTGACAGTTGACGTTTTTTCAGTCCGTAATGGTAATACAGTCCGGCCTGCGCGCCCCAGCAAAGATGAATGGTGGATGTCACATGACTTTTGCTCCACTCCATGATCTCCGTCAGTTCTTCCCAATAATCCACTTCTTCAAACTCCATCTGTTCTACCGGAGCTCCGGTGATGATCATACCATCAAATTTCTGTTCTTTCACCTGCTCAAAGCTTATATAAAACTTATTCAAATGGCTTCGTGAAGTATTCTTTGCTTCATGGCTTGCCACAGCCATAAAGGTCACATCAATCTGCAACGGTGTGTTGGACAGAGATCGGAGCAGCTGCAGTTCTGTCTCTTCCTTTAATGGCATCAGATTCAGAATCAGGATCTGAATCGGACGAATATCCTGGTGCATCGCACGGGTATCATCCATGACAAATATATTTTCCTGTTCCAGAATCTCTTTTACCGGTAAATCGCTTTGTATCTTAATCGGCATTGTTACACATCTCCTGTCTACTTTTTATTTACATCAACGGGGCAATCAGTCGAAGTACTCTTCCCGTCAGTTTCGTAATAAATTTCTCATTTTTCCAATCTTCCATTGTAATTTCTCGACAATCTTTCAACGTCCCCTGAAAATCTGCCTCCACATCTGCAATCTGAGGTACCTGGTACAGATATACTGCACATTCAAAATGCAGATACAGACTCCGGTAATCCAGATTGATAGTTCCCACTACCCCTTTACAGTCATCTGAAGTGAAAGATTTTGCATGGACAAAGCCAGGTTTATACTGATAAATTTTCACACCTGCCCGCAAAAGCTCAGGATAGTAAGTCTTTGCCAGAGCAAATGCATACGCTTTATCCGGAATTCCAGGCATAATAATCTTTACATCCACACCACGTTTTGCCGCATATGTAAGTGCTGTGAGCATCTCATGATCCAGAATCAGATATGGTGTCATAATATGCACATAATCTTTTGCACTGTTTAGAATATCCATATAGACAAGCTCGCCCACATTCTCATGATCCAACGGACTGTCACCGTAAGGAATCACAAAGCCTTCCCCTTCCGTCATGCCATAACAATAAGATGCATCCAGATATTTTTCATAATTCTCCTGCGGTTCATCTACGTTCCATATTTCCAGAAACATCAGAGTAAAGTTTCTTACCGCCTCTCCCTGAACCATAATCGCAGTATCTTTCCAGGTTCCAAACCTTTCCAGTTCTCCGATATATTCGTCTGCAAGATTAACACCACCGGTAAAAGCTGTCTTTCCATCGATCACTACAATTTTTCTGTGGTCACGGTTATTCTGCACCGTAGATAATGCCGGTTTGATGGGATTGAATATTTTACATCTGATTCCGTATTCCTCCAGTTTTTTCGGATAATTATACGGGAGCAGTGAAATACTGCAGGTACCGTCATACATAAACCGGACTTCCACGCCCTCCTGTACCTTCTTTTTCAGAATCTCCAGCACAGTGTTCCACATTTTTCCTTCCGCAACAATGAAGTACTCCATGAAAATGAATTTCTCCGCTTTATTCAGTTCTTCAATTAATGCTTCGAATTTATCTTTCCCCCATGGGTAATATGTCGTATGATAATTTTTGTACGTCGGAAAACCACCTTTTTCTGTCACGTATCTGGATAAATTGGCTATCTGTTTATCTGTCTTTTCCAGTTCTTCAAAAACATCCGGATCCTGCAGTACATATTTTCGCATCTGCTGTTCCACATTTTGAAGGCGACGGTTCAGCCACACTGTTCCCGCCTGAAATTCCACAAACAGATACAGCAGCATACCGAAAACCGGAAAGAATGTAATCGGAACCATCCACGCCAGCTTAAACGCCGGATTTCCCGGTCGGTTGATAATCAGTATCGCTGTCAGCGCGGAGAGCAGAACAAACAGCCAGTAAGCATAAATTATATGCTGTTGCAGTCTGCTGAACACAATAAAAAGAATCCCCAGCTGCAAAAGCAGTAACAGAAGGATGATTCCGGTTCGCCCAAACAGAATCCGGCCAATGCCACTCTTTCCTTTTTTGACTATTTTCTTTCCCGTTTTCGATTCCCGAATTTTCTGAATTTTTCCCATTACCTGCACCTGATTCTTTCTGTTCCATCATGGTATCTTCTGTCTTTTTTCACATTTTCAGTAGATCTTTTCTCCATTGTTACTGTACATTCTACTCAATCTGCCTCTGAAAGTCAATGCAGCGAACCTATACTCCCTCTTCCATCATCTTGAGAAACATCTCTTCGGAAATGATTGGAATTCCCAGTTCTTTTGCTTTTCGATTTTTTGAAGATGCCGACTGGGTATCATTATTGATCAGATATGAAGTCTTCGAAGTCACGCTTCCCGTTACTTTTCCGCCTCTCTTCTCAATCTCCTCTTTCACTTCTTTTCGATTGGCAAAATGTTCCACACTTCCGGTGATCACAAAATTCATGTTCTCAAAAATCTGCGTTTCTACCTGTTTTGGTGCCGCTTCAATTTCGAGATGCGACAGCAGATGATCCAGTTTTTCCTGTATTCCTTCTTTTTTAAAGTAATTCACAAAACTCTTTGCTATAACAGGACCAATACCGTCAATCGCCGCCAGTTCTTCTTCCGATGCATAACGAATCTTTTCCATATCATAATTCAGTTCTTTGCAAATCATCTTTGCATTGGCAAGACCGATATTGGGAATCCCCAGTGCATACAACACTCTTGGAAGTTCTGTCTTTTTCGCCCGGTTCAGACTCTCCATCAGATTTTCATATGATTTTTCGCCAAATCCCTCCATCCGGATGATCTCATCTTTATGTTTGTCGATCTCAAAAATATCCCCAAAATTCTTGATAAAACCTCTGGCAATAAATTTCTCCAGTGTTGCTTCCGACAGACCATCGATATTCATTGCATCCCGACTGACAAATAAAGTAAATCCTTTAATTGCTTTTGCCGGACATTCCGGATTCCTGCAATATAAGGATTCCACATCATTCACTTTTTCGATCACGGTTTTTCCTCCGCATGCCGGGCAGTTGGAAGGAATATCTTTCACACCACTTTTCGTGAGATTTTCACCAATCTGTGGAATGATCATATTGGCTTTGTAAACTCTGATCCGATCACCAATGCCAAGTTCCAGTTTTCGCATGATGCTGATATTATGCACACTCGCCCGACTCACCGTGGATCCTTCCAGTTCCACCGGCGTAAAAATCGCCACCGGATTGATCAGACCTGTTCTTGACGGACTCCATTCGATTTGCTCAAGTGTAGTCTCCACCATCTCATCCGCCCATTTAAACGCAAAGGCATTCCGTGGGAATTTGGCCGTTCTTCCCAGCGAATCACCATAGGCAATATCATCATACAGTGCCACCAGTCCGTCCGACGGAAAGTCATTTTGTTCAATCTGTGTTGCAAAATACTCCATCGCATCATCCAGTACGGCTCCTGTCACCACACGATACTCCACTACTTCAAACCCCTGATCTTTCAACCATTCCATTTGTTTTTGTCTGGAATTTTCAAAATCTACTCCATCTGCCTTTACCAGCGAAAATGCATAAAAACATACATGCCGTTTTGCTGTGATCTCATTATTTAACTGGCGTACCGAACCGCTGCAAAGATTTCTTGGATTCTTATATTTTGCATCCACATCCTCAATTTGACTGTTGATTTTTTCAAACTCAGAATATGTTATAATTGCCTCTCCGCGAAGAGTCAGTTCACCCTGATATGGAATCTTTAACGGAACATTATCAAATACCCGCGCATTATTGGTGATTACCTCACCAACCACTCCATTCCCACGGGTTACTGCTTTTTGCAGTTTTCCCTGATAATAAGTGAGAACCACCGTCAGGCCGTCCATTTTCCAGGAAAGCAATGTTTTGTGATCCCCTATAAATCCTCGTAACACTTCCTTGTCTTTTGTTTTATCCAGAGAAAGCATCGGACTTTCATGTGCTTCTTTCGGCAGTTCATCCACTGCCTCATATCCTACTGTGGTCGTAGCACTTCCTGCCAGAACCATCTGTGTCTCTTCTTCCAGTTTTACCAGTTCATCATACAGTGCATCATATTCCAGATTACTCATGATTTCCCTGTCCTCAGCATAATATGCGCGGGATGCTTCTTTCAGTATTTCTGACAGTTCTTTCATCCGTCGAATCGCCTGTTGTTTTTTTTCTGCGTTCATATGCCACCTCTTCTTTCTCTCTGTTTTTCTTTTCGTTCTTTCACAGACAAAGAACTGGAATCAGACAACAGGGCATCCAGTTCTTTTCGTTCTTTTCCTTCGATGCTCCGCCAGGTTCCTTCCTTTAAACTTCCCAGTCGGATATTCATGATCCTGACTCTCTGCAGAGTCAGCACCCGATATCCCAGCGTCTCACACATCCGGCGAATCTGTCGGTTTAGCCCCTGCGTCAGAATGATCCTGAAACTTTTCTCTCCTGTTTTTTCCACCTTACAGGGACGGGTCACTGTATCAAGAATCGCCACTCCACAACTCATTTTTCTGCAGAATTCCTCCGTCACCGGTTTATTTACCGATACCAGATATTCTTTTTCATGATAGTTGCCGGCACGCATGATCTTATTGACCAGTTCTCCATCATTCGTCAGGAGTAACAGTCCGGTAGAATCCTTGTCCAGTCTTCCCACCGGATAAATTCGCTTCGGATACTTCATATAATCCACAATATTATTTTTTTCTCTCTTCTCAGCGGTACAGACAATTCCTGCCGGTTTATTCATCGCCAGAAGAACTTTTTTTTCTTCTTTTTTTATTGGTTTTCCATCTATGCATACCTCGCTGTCCAGTGCAATTTTCATTCCCGTCCTGGCAGTCTCTCCGTTCACTGTTATTCTTTTTTCTTCTATCCAGCGGTCTGCCTGTCTTCTGGAACAGATTCCTGCATCACTCAAATATTTATTCAGCCGAATACTTTCCATTCTTTTACTCCTTCAGCGTTCGGGTTCTTTTTCCCTGTAAAGCAAAAGGCTGTTACTTTAACCTTTCCAGAATACCTTCTGAAATCGATCAAGGCAACAGTCCTTTTTCTCCTGCCTACTGGAACATATCGCCCCTTACATAGCCAGTTTGTCCTTCAAATTCAATTTTAATCCAATCTCCATCCTCACCGGTCTTGGTCACTGTCTGCCCACCCACCAGTTTGCCGATGGATTCCGCATCCTGCGATGGTTCTTTTCTGATATTGCAATTGGATTTTACGGTAATCTGCGCCCCTTCTGCTGCTTCCATGGCCGCAGATCCTTCCACTCCAAGCTCTGACAGATATTTCGACAAAGCTTCATCAGAAGCCAGTTTTTCATCATAAGATGCCTGTGTACTGTTCAGCAGTTCCTGTACATCTGCATCTTCAAGCTTTTCACCGATATATGCAAGCTGTTCCTCGTTCGGATCTGCCACAATATACAGACTTCCATCTTCTTTTGTGTCCACATACAGATAACTGATTCCGGGAAGAAGCGTATCATAACCCACATACTTATGATCATAAGATGCAAGTACCACATAACTGGTATCTGTCATACCTTTTTTTGTATATACCTGTACGTTACTGTATCCTTCGATATACTGAGAATTCGTGATCGCACTTTCATCTGACGGATCCAGTTCATCCACCAGATTTTTTAAACTCTGCACATCTTTGCCGGTCAGTGCTGCATAATATTTTTCTATCAGTGCATTGACCTGCGGATAGGCATTAAGTTCCAACTCTCCTGCTGCCGGTGTTGTTTCCGGTTCCGCGGTTGTTGTCGGTGTTTCTTCTGCTTCCTGCGTCGGAGTCGGTGTTTCCGTCTCCTGCTGTGTCTCCTGTTTCGGTTCACTTGTTTTCTGATTTCCAAATTTTGAGGAAATAAAACGAACACCGAAAAACAAAATCAATATCACTGCCAGAATGCCGAATCCCAACATGAAATATCTAAGATTATCTGACAGCCACTCTCTGAAATCATCCATATCGTATACCTCCTTATGACCGGGTACGATCCTGATTTTTCTTACGTTCTTCTGGAAAAGTGTAAAAAGAAACGCATCTGGAGGGATTCGAACCCCCGACACATGGTACCGGAAACCATTGCTCTATCCCCTGAGCTACAGATGCGTATCCGTGAGACTTTTACCTTACTCACATTTATAAATAATAACACATCTGCTCTCGTTTGTAAAGAGTCTTGTTCGTTAAAACTTATCCGTTATCTGTTGCTTTTACAAATGAACTCTTTCATCTTCCGCACTGTAAAAATACGCCTGATCCGACAAAACCTCTCTCGGATCCACCTGACTTTCATTGATTTCTGTTACAATTTCTGTCAGCGCTTCCTGATACATTCCTTCCTCCTCCGGGATCAGAATACATTCATGAATACTACTTGGCAGCACATAGAATCGTTCTCCCAGAAGTTCTTCAGCCTGTTTTAACACGCCCGGATATAAGAATGTTCCTGCTCCCAGTGACCGCTCTTTATTAGTCAAAACATACATTTGCTTTTCTTTTCCCTGTACCAGCCCCAGCAGACCTTTCATATTAATAAATTCTGCCGGCAGTTTCAGATATGTATATCGTTTTGCATTTTCCATCAATTCTTCCTGCGAGATTTTCCATGTGTTCAGATGAACATTCTCTACCAGAATAGTTGCCTGCGTTGTCTCGTCTTTCCGGATCCTATAATAGAATACCATCGCCAGATCCAGGATTCGCTTATGCGGAACCTTTTTTAACAGTTCCCGGTTTCTCTCGTAATTGATCAGTTTAAAACAGATGTTTTCTTTGATTTCCTGATAATTTTGAAAAAAATCCGCTTCCACGTCCATCTGAGGTTTGCAATGTTCAAATTGCCACAGCACTTTCCGAACCAGCTGTTCCAGCGGAACTCCTCTTTCCCAGTAAGAAAAATAATCTTCCATATAAAAGATCGAGGCAACCCGGGCATTCTCACTTTTCAGCACAAGGCCTTCCATAACGATCCCGTTATTTTTGTTGATTTTTTCGGTGGTAATACTCACCCCCTCTTCCATAACTTCTTTCATTCGTTCTAAAAATTCACATCGAAATTCCTGATAATTCAAATTGTTCTCCTTTGATTTTTATGAATTTCAGATGTTCATATGGGGAAAATGTGACGAAACGTCACTGAAATAGAAATGTAAATTACTTTTATATCATACATGTTTTCTCTTAAAAATGCAAGCAATTTCTTGTATCGGTCTGTGATGTGTTTTTTGTGAGCAAAGGCCACAGAAAACCCGAGACATACCGCATACTCTGAACTGATCCACTGCCAATTGCTGCTATGCAATGCTTCAAAAACAAATCCCCGGAAAATACAGGATTTTCCGGGGGCTTTACGATCTGTTATTAATTTCAGCTGTTAAACCTTATACTCTGGACAGATATTCACCTGTTCTGGTATCGATTTTGATTTTATCTCCCTGATTTACAAACAGAGGTACGTTTACCTGTGCACCTGTTTCAACAGTTGCAGGTTTTGTAGCACCCTGAGCGGTATCACCTTTGAAGCCCGGTTCTGTTTCCGTGATCTCCAGTTCTACAAACAGAGGCGGCTCGATAGCGAATACGCTTCCGTTATAAGAACATACTTTAACAGTTTCGTTCTCTTTTACAAATTTCAGAGAATCGCCAACAGTATCTTTATCAACTGCCATCTGATCATAAGTTTCCATGTTCATAAAGTTGAACAGGTCACCATCTGCATACAGATACTGCATATCTACTCTGTCGATACGAGCCTGTGGGAATTTTTCAGTAGGTCTGAAAGTTTTCTCTACCACACCACCGTTGATGACATTTTTTAATTTTGTTCTTACGAAAGCTGCACCTTTACCAGGTTTTACATGCTGAAATTCGAGAATCTGAACAACGTTTCCATCGATTTCCAATGTTACACCGTTTCTGAAATCTCCTGCTGAAATCATATGATATTCCTCCTTATAACTCACAATACCCGGTGATTTCCGGGTATCTGCCTTCTTAAAATATTTGAGCTTGGCTACTCATATTCTATAATAACTACAGGGATTTTTCAACTAATTTTTTCAAATACGACCAGATTTCCTGTTTTTCTGATAAAAATGCAAAACAATTTTCTCCAGATACCGTTTCAGTACAATCTGAATCTCTTCTTTCGGATGGATCGGTTTCACAAGGATATTCGCCATTCCTGTCCTCTTTGCTCCATATACATCTGTAAACAGCTGATCACCGATAAACATAGTGTTAGACAGATCCGTGCCCATCAGCTCCATCGCTTTCAGATAATTTTTGCGGGAAGGCTTATGTGCATCCTCGATGAAATGCACCTGCACATCTCTGTTAAACATCTGCACACGCTCCAGCTGATTGTTCGATAACAGGCAGCAGGAAAAACCAAGTTCTTTCAGATGAGCAAACAACGCTTTTGCCCGCTCATCTGCCGGTTCTCCATGGGGCACCAGGGTGTTGTCGATATCAAAGATCAGTCCACGGTATCCTTTTTTATACAGTTCATCAAAATCAATCTGATAGGTGGAATCCACCCAGGCATCCGGGTAAAATGTTTCAAACAGCATCTTTTGTTCTCCCTCTCATCAACGGTTTAAAAACCATTTCATTTCCTCAAATTTCTCCTCCATCAGATCATAACCGTGCTGATAAAAGTTCTCCAGCTTCTGTGTATCCCGCTCCAGACGGGCTACCGGTTCGATCTCCGGTCTGAGGACAAATACTTTTCCTTCTTTTTCCCATTTGTCAATATAGTACATCGTCTTGTTATAGACTTTTGCACGCTGTTCGAGTACTTCGACCAGTCTCGGATATTTCTTTCCGTAAGCGAGTTCAAACAGTCGGTTCTGTTTTCCGCTGGAATGTTTCCGATATCCTTTATTTCTGGTCAGAATGATTACATTTCTCTGATGTCCCGTCTTCAGGGAATGGATGATGGGAATGGAATCGGCCACTCCACCGTCCACATAAGGAATGCCGTCCACAAATACTGTTTTCGTAGCCAGCGGCATACTGCACGACGCTCTGCAGATATCCATCATCCGTTTTGCACTGGAGTGTTCGCTCAGATATTCCGCTTTTCCTGTAATGCAGTTGGTCACCACCATCTCGCACTGCATATCCGAATTCAGGAAAGTATCAAAATCAAACGGAAAGATTTCATTCGGATATTTTTCAAAAATCAGATCCATATCCAGCAATGTTCCCGTCTTCAGTGTATTTTTTATTGTTATATAACGCTTCTTCTTATCCGTAATAATGGTACAGTTCTTTGTACGCAGTGGCTGCCTTGACACATAATCCACCGCATTGCACGCACCTGCGGAAGTTCCAACCACATACGGGATATAAAAATCCTGTTCCATCAGATAGTCCAGTGCTCCGCTGGTAAAAACACCCCTGTTTGCTCCACCTTCCAGTACCAGACCTGCTCGTTTCATGTTTGTAACGCTTCCTTTCTTCTTTGTTTACCGTTCTTCCAGAGGACGGTAAATTTCTTCTTCTTTTACTGTTTTATAAGCCGGACGGATAATCTTATCCATATTGATCAGTTCTTCCATCCGGTGTGCACTCCAGCCGACGATACGTGCAATGGCAAACATTGGTGTGAACAGCTCGGTGGGAAGATCCAGCATGCTGTATACAAATCCGCTGTAGAAGTCCACATTGGCACTTACACCCTTATAAATATGACGCTCTTCTCCAATGATCTTCGGTGCCAGCTGTTCTACCATACTGTAAAGTGCAAAGTCTTTATCTTTGCCCTTTTCATGGGCCAGTTTCTGTACGAACCCTTTGAAGATTTCTGCTCTCGGATCGGAAATGGAATATACAGCGTGCCCCATTCCATAGATCAGGCCTTTTTTATCAAAAGCTTCTTTATGAAGCAGCGCGCGAAGGTAAGCTCCTACTTCTTCCTCATCCGTCCAGTCTTTCACCTGTTTTTTCATGTCTTTGAACATCTGGACTACTTTGATATTGGCACCACCGTGCTTCGGTCCTTTCAGGGAACCCAGGGCGGCTGCTACTGCCGAATACGTGTCTGTTCCTGAAGAAGTCACCACGTGAGTGGTAAATGTTGAGTTATTACCACCACCATGCTCCATATGCAACACCAGTGCCAGATCCAGAATCGTTGCCTCTAACTGGGTATACTGCATATCCGGACGAAGCATCAGCAAAATATTTTCCGCAACAGAAAGTTTCGGATCCGGATTATGGATATACAGGCTTTTTCCTTTGATATAATGATTATATGCCTGATAACTGTAGACCGACAGCATCGGAAAAACACTGATAAGATTCAGGCACTGGCGGAGCACATTCGACAAAGAAGTATCATCTGCATTATGATCATAGGCATATAACGTCAGCACACTTCTGGATAACGTATTCATCATATCCTTGGTCGGCGCTTTCATGATAACATCGCGAACAAAGTTCTTAGGCAGAGATCGCTGGCCCGCCAGCAGAACTTTAAAGTCTGCCAGTTCTTTTTCGTTGGGCAGCTTTCCGAATAACAGCAGATAAGTAACTTCTTCAAATCCAAAACGCTGTTCTCTTAAAAATCCCTGCGTCAGTTCATGGATATCATACCCGCGATAGTATAATCTTCCTTCACAGGGAACTGTTTTCCCATCCACCACATCTGTGGAACAAATGGACGAAATCTGTGTCAGACCTGCCAGCACACCTTTTCCGTTGACATCACGCAGCCCACGTTTTACATCGTATTTTCCATACAGAGACGGATCCATCTTACTGTTTTCCACACATACCTGTGTTAAGCTTTCCATCTCCGGTGTTACTTTTAATTTAAATCCTGCCATATTCTTTCCTCCTGTCCTTTTATTCGTAACTGTCAGACTTTTTGATAATTACGTTGCTTATTTTTCATATTATCTGATTTTTCTTTTATTACTCTGCTTTTTTCATGTCTGTTTTGCTGTTTTCTGTAGAGAGTATCAGTTATAACTATTATACAGACGGATGCTTTTCACCGCAATAATTGAATTCTTAAAAAAATATGAAACTTTTATGCCTTTTTTAGAACAGGACATTAGTTTTTTTAACTATTCAACAGCCGTTGTGAAAGATACGGACAGTTACGATTTTTATTTTTCAATTCCCAGTTCTTTGGCCCGATCCGGGAAATTTGTGAAAATACCATCGACTTTCCAGCTGCTTAACTGTTTCATGAGTTCTTTTTTGTTGACAGTCCACACATTGACACCAATCCCATGATCGTGACAGTCCCGCACCATCTCTTCTGTCAGAAAGTTCTTATCCGGATGATAATATTCCACACCATTTTCTTCTGTGAAAAATCCCATATTATCCATCCGCGCTTCCATCAGATATCCCATTGGAACTTCTGGCAGCATTTTCTTGCATTTGTTGATGGATACCAGATTAAAGGAAGAAAAAATCACGCGGTCTTCCATCTGGAATTCCCGCACCATATCGATCACCTTTTCTTCCAGGTGTTCATAGTAGTATACACTGTTTTTCAGTTCAATATTGGTAACAAGTCCTGTATCCTTTACCCAGGTCAAATACTCCCGCAGCGTTGGAATTCGCTGAAAGTCATATTCCCCTTCAAATTTTCCGTAGCAGTCAACGAGACACAATTCCTGATACGTATAATCACGAATATTCCCTGTTCCACTGGTTGTCCGGTCAATGGTCTCGTCGTGCATGATCACGATCTCATCGTCTTTCGTCAGCTGGACATCCAACTCGATGCCATAACAGCCAACTTCTTCCGCTTTTTTAAATGCCAGCATAGTATTTTCCGGATATTTTCCGCTGAATCCTCGATGTGCAAATACCTTCATTATTAGCCCTTCTTTCCTGTATTCCTGGAATTTCACTATCTGATATTTCAAGAATACATTTCTTCACTTCCCTCAGTATGACAGATTGTTGTCTGATTTTCAACCACAAACAATAGAAAACATCCCACACCGGATTTTGCTGCCATGACAGCAGCCGCCAGGATCTTGTACACACACTGATTTCAACTCATTTTCCACGAAAAAAAGCAGAAAACTTTATGTGCTTCATAAAATTTTCTGCTCTTTTTTATTGTTGGATTCCCTTGCTCACTTTAGGTTTCTGCCATTGATAATCACCGTCGACCAGTTTGGTATCCTCTTCCTCCGGTGCCTGTGGAACCCGCAGGACAAAGACCGGATCCGTATACGGATTCTTCAGTTTTTTTCCATTCAGCGTTCCGCCTGTATTCTCCGTGGTACCTGTATTATCCGCTATCACAGCAGCTTTTTTTCCACTGTTCTTCTGCAGGCTTTCCTCTACCTGTCCATCTGCATCATTTCCACGGATAATCTGTGCAGACGGATCTCCTGTTCCGATTTCTGCTTCCATGGTAATCTGACCGGAATCACCTGTTGCTTCTGTGTTCTGTGTATCTGTTTCACTTCCGGTTGTGGTATCTGCTGTTTCTGGCTCCTGCGTCGGTGTCACCACATTTCCTTCCTCATCCAGCACATCCGCACCATAAATTGTCTCTTTCAGCTTCCGTACGGTAGGCTCCCAGTCCGGAACAAGATCCCCGTTGTAGCCATGATACATACCATCATAAGGAATGCGGTCGGAGATAATTTTATAATTCATCAATGTCGGCGCTTTTGCCAGTAAACCCCAGAATTCACTTTCCGGTACGTTATGTGTCAGTAACGGAAGCAGACGGGTTGCCAGACGATCCAGATCCTCAAAGCTCATAGCTTTTACTTTATCAAGAAGTTTTAACAATACCTCTCTCTGACGTTCTGTACGCTGATAGTCAGAATTACCTACTTTTCGAATACGTGCATAGGCCACCGCCTGCATACCATTACATTCATAGGTTCCCTCACCCGGAATCAGATATTTTTTAGATTTTAATCCCAGTATCCTACACTGCTGCTTGATACTTTTATTTGCATTTTCCGCTTCTTTAGGGGTAAAAGTAATTTCGATAGTCCCGATTTCATCGATAATATCAATCATCGAACCAAAATCCACCGTGACATATCGATCTACATCAATCTTGTAATTCTCTTCTACGGTCTTGGTAAGCAATGGTCCTCCACCGTTGGGATACGTGGCATTCAACTTACGGTATCCGATTCCCGGAATCATTACATGGGTATCACGCATCAGGGAAATCATGGAAATCTGTTCCAGACGATAGTTTATAGAGATCAGAATCATAGAATCTGAGTTTCCGATCCAGCCTTTATCTGTCGTATCCAGACCAACCAGCATAATATTGTATACATTTCCATCTGTAGTGATTGGCTCCGTAGATGCATATTGTGCCATGTTCTGCTGTGCCTCCAGCAATTCCGGATCCACTTCTTCCTCTTCCGTCGTTTCTTCCTCTGTTTCTTTCTCCTGTTGCTCTTCTTTCTGTTTTTCAATCAGTGCCTGAACTTCATCGTCCGTCATATAGTTGGTTTTTGTATAATATCGATGTCCCATATAATATACAACTCCGGCAATGATCACAATCAATGCCAGAAAAACCCCAACAATAATCGCCCCTTTCTTCTTTTTGGACATTTTGGGCTTTTTTTCCCGCGTTGCCTCTTCCTGCTCTTTATCGTCTGCTGACACGCCCGACAGCCTCCTTTTTATTGGTTTACTTATTACCGGTACATCGTTTTCGATGTACCAGCGTAAATGATACCATTTGCATTATTTTTTGTCAATTACTGTCGATGTCTGCTGTTTTTTTCATTTCTGTCCGTAATATGCATTTGCTCCGTGTTTCCGGTAATAATGTTTGTCCTGTAATTCCTGCGGCGCCGGTTTTACCTGCGGATTGATCATCTCACATCGGGCTGCCATTTTTGCGACTTCTTCGAGTACGACCGCATTGTGAACCGCCTCGTGTCCGTCTTTACCCCAGGTGAACGGTCCGTGATTTTTACACAGAACTGCCGGTACTGCTTCATAATCTTTATCTTTAAAGTAATCCACGATCAGAAGTCCTGTATTTTTCTCATACGCCGTATCGATCTCTTCTTTGGTCAGGCAGCGCACACACGGGATTTCTCCATACATGTAATCTGCATGGGTGGTTCCGTAACAGGGGATGCCTCTTCCTGCCTGTGCCCAGCTGGTTGCCCACGGGGAGTGTGTATGTACCACACCGCCGATTTTCGGAAATGCACGGTACAGTTCCAGATGCGTCGGCGTATCGGAGGATGGATTGTATCTTCCTTCGATCTTATTTCCCTCAAGATCCATGATCACCATATCGTCCGGTGTCAGTTTGTCATAGTCCACACCGCTGGGTTTGATGGCAAAATATCCGGTTTCCCGGTCAATCTGGCTGACATTTCCCCAGGTAAAGGTTACCAGATTGTGTTTAGGGAGCAGCATATTGGCTTCATATACCGCTTTTTTCAGTTCTTCTAACATAGTTTCCTCCTGCTTAGTGAAGATGCGCTACCGCTGCACGCTCAATCTCCAGTCCTTCTTTATATCTGTCCATAAATGTTTCAAATCCTTCCACATCCTTCGGATCCGGTGCGATCTGTACACTCTCTTCTTTTGCAAATACCTGTGTTTCCAGATAGGAAGCAAGACTCTCGCCTTCCGCTTTGTTTTTGCGGTAGGCAGCCAGAAGTGCGATTCCCCAGGCACCGCCTTCTCCTGCGGTCTCCATCACGGATACCGGCGCATTGACGGCTGCCGCCATCACTTTCTGTCCCACACCTTTCGTCTTGAAGAATCCGCCATGGCCAAGGATCTTGTCCACAACCACACCTTCTTCTTTTAACAGGATATCCATACCAAGCTTCAGTGCACCCACGCTGGTAAACAGATGACTTCGCATAAAGTTTGCCAGCGTAAATTTACTGTCCGGTGTGCGGACAAATAACGGGCGTCCCTCTTCAAAGTGGGTGATATGTTCGCCGGAGAAGTAGCAGTACGGAAGCAGTCCGCCACAGTCTGCATCTCCCTCTAATGCTTTATTATATAATGTTCCATACAGGGTATCGTTATCCACTTTCACGCCAAAGCTTTCCAGGTTTTCCCGGAACAGGTTCACCCATGCATTCAGATCGGAAGTACAGTTCTGGGAATGTACCATGGCGACCGGCATACCGTCCGGTGTTGTCACCATATCGATTTCTCCATATACCTTCGACAGCGGTTTTTCAAGAACGATCATAGCAAATACGGAAGTACCTGCGGATACGTTACCGGTGCGTACGGCTACACTGTTTGTCGCTGCCATACCTGTTCCTGCATCACCTTCCGGCGGGCATACCGGACTGCCCGGCTGCAGATTGCCGCTTACATCCAGAAGTTTTGCTCCCTCTTCAGTCAGTGTTCCGGCATCTTCTCCTGCTGACAGTACCTGTGGCAGGATCTCCCGCAGTTTCCACGGATATCCTTTTTCTTTTGTCAGTTCATCGAACTGTTCCACCATCTTCTGATTATAATCCACTGTCTCGGAATCAATCGGGAACATACCGGAGGCATCTCCCACACCAAGTACTTTTTTTCCGGTCAGTTTCCAGTGGATATAACCTGCCAGTGTGGTAAAGAATGTAATATCTTTTACATGCTCTTCGCCGTTTAAAATTGCCTGATACAGATGGGCAATGCTCCATCTCTGCGGAATCTGCTGACCAAATAACGGTGTCAGCACATCCGTGGCTTTTTCTGTGATATTATTTCTCCAGGTACGGAACGGTACCAGCAGATTATTCTCTTTGTCAAATGGCATATAGCCGTGCATCATCGCACTGAATCCCATGGAACCGATCGTTGTCAGTGTCTCTCCATACTGTTCTTTTACATCTTTTGCCAGTTCCTGATAGCTGGTCTGCAGTCCTTTCCAGATGTCTTCCAGACTGTAGGTCCAGATACCATCCAGAAGCTGATTTTCCCATTCATAACTTCCGGAAGCGATCGGTGCATGATCTCTTCCGATCAGCACTGCTTTAATTCTTGTGGAACCAAATTCGATTCCCAGGCTGGTTTCCCCAGCCTGAATCTCTTTTATAATCTGATTTTTATCTGTCATTTTTTTCTCCATTCTGTTATTCGAACGACTATCTGTTCAGTTTATAATACATGGAATTCCATTTCAGTTCGTTCTTGAACTGTCTGATCTTTGTATCTTTATCGATATACACGGCCTCGATGCCCATCGCTTCTGCCCAGTCACCCATCTGTTCTGCGGTGATGTCGTAGGAGAATGCGGTATGGTGTGCACCGCCTGCAAGGATCCATGCTTCTGCGCCTGTAGCCAGATCCGGCTGTGGAGTCCAGAATGCAGTTGCTACCGGCAATTTCGGCATCTCTTTTTCTGTCTTCTTGCAGTCCACATCGTTGATGATCAGACGGAAACGATCGCCAAGATCAATCAGAGATGTGGCGATAGCCGGACCTGTCTTGGATGTAAATACCAGTCTTGCCGGATCCTCTCTGTCACCCATGGACAGCGGATTTACTTTGATAGAGATCGGACCGTCTGCGACGGTTGGGCATACTTCCAGCATATGCGCTTCCAGAATGCCTTCTTTTCCCGGAACCAGGTTGTATGTATAATCTTCCATAAAGGAAGTTCCTTTTGCATCCTTTTTACCTGCGGTCATGATCTTCATCAGACGTACCATAGCGGCTGTCTTCCAGTCACCTTCACCGCCGAATCCATAACCTTTTTCCATCAATCGCTGGATCGCCAGTCCCGGCAGCTGCTGCAGTGCGCCAAGATCACCAAAGTGAGTGACGATTGCCTGATAGTTTTTCTCTTCCAGAAATCTCTCAAAACCAATCTCAATCTGTGCCTGTACGGCTACATGTTTTTTGAATTCTTCCGGATCCCGTCCTTCTAACAGAATCTGGTATTTGCTGTAATATTCTTCTACCAGCGCATCCACATCACCTTTTCCCACTGCCTGTACAGCTTTTGCGATCTCGTTGACCGGATAGGCATCTACTTCCCAGCCGAATTTGATCTGTGCTTCTACTTTATCACCCTCGGTAACGGCTACATTTCTCATGTTATCTGCAATACGCATGACACGGATATGGCTGCTTTCCATGATACCTACCGCTGTGCGCATCCAGGATGCAATTTTCTCCTGCACTTCTTTTGTTGCCCAGTGTCCGACAACAACTTTACGGACAATTCCCATACGGGATACGATATGTCCATATTCACGGTCACCGTGTGCGGACTGGTTCTCATTCATAAAATCCATGTCGATAGTATCGTACGGAATCTCTTCGTTGAACTGAGTATGCAGATGTAACAGTGGTTTTCGGTATTCCTGCAGTCCCAGGATCCAGGATTTTGCAGGGGAGAACGTATGCATCCAGGTGATCACACCTGCACATTCTTCGTCTGCATTGGCGTCATTAAAGGTTTTACGGATGACTTCATTGGTGATCAGGGTTGGTTTCCATACCACTTCATATGGCAGGATCCCGGATTTGTTCAGTTCGTTTACGATAATTTTGGAATGTTCTGCTACTTTCTGCAGACATTCATCTCCGTACAGATCCTGTGAACCGGTTGCAAACCAGAATTTGTAATTTTTTGTTGTTTTCATGTGAAAAATTCCTCCTTATTTATTATGTTTTATTTATTATCTTTTACTGATGCTTTTCTTCTGTCAGGATTTCCTTTGTTGTTTTCTTATTTCCGCTCCATACACGACTTCCGGATCACCAACTCCGGTTCAATCAGGCGGCGGACTTTTGATTCTTCCGCAGGAACACCATGAAGCAGTTCCAGCAGAAGTTCTGCTGCCATCTCACCAAGTTTTTCCTGCGGATGAGACACCGTCGTCAATTCCACCGGACCGGTTCTTGCGATCATCGAATCATCGTAACCGGTCACGGACAGATCCTCCGGCACTTTTTTCCCGATCCGTTCCAGCATCCGGATCACTTCCACCGCGATCTGGTCGTTGTAGCAGACCACTGCATCAATCGGAAGTTCCGCCTCCAGCATCATCTCTACCATCACCGCAGGTTTTACCTTTCGGTCTTCGGTATGAAACCACACCACCAATTCCGGCTGATAGGACATTCCTGCTTCCTGCAGTGCTTTGACATATCCTTTGTGACGTTCTGCCCCCTGGCTGTCATCTGCTTTGAAAACACCGGCAATCTGTCGATGCCCTGTATCGATCAGATATTTTGTCAACAGGTATGCACCTTTCGCATCATCCAGAAGGATCGTCGGTTTATTTTTCATCTGCAGGTAACTCCCCTGGATAAAGACATACGGAATGCCCATGCGGTCGAGCTGCTCATACAGAGGCATATTTCTGCACAAAATCTGGCTTTTGCTGGGTTCTATGATCAGTCCGTCCACATCCTTGGTCAGGATGTCTTCGAGGCACTGTGCTTCTTTCTGCCGGCTGTTTCCGGTATTTTTCAGTATGATACTGTACCCCTGTTTCGTCAGTACCCGATCCATCCCCTGGATCAGACGCGGAAAGATGTAATCGGAAATATAAGTCGTAACCACTGCAATATTTTTCGAATTCTTCCGGTGCGCCATCCTGTCGGAACAGAAAGTTCCTTTGCCATGTTCTGTTGTAATGTATCCGCCTGTTGCCAGAATCGCCAGTGCTTTTCGCACTGTATGGCGGCTGATCTGATATTCCTGCGCCAGTTCATTTTCCGATGGAAGCTTCTCGCCGGGTCGGATCTCACCGGAAAGAATCTTACTTTTCAATTCTTCCATCAGGAACATATATTTTCTCTCTTTCTCCGTAATACACACCTCCTGCCTTCATTCTTTCCCTGTATCTTATCTTATAACTTGTATGCACAACTTTACAAGTTGTATTTCTCACTTTTATTTTCTTATAAAATCCTCTTGCTTTTTGTCAGCCGATATGCTATATTCTGACCTGTTGCAAAGCCCATAAAAACAAGGTCTTACAGGGCTGACCGCCGATTTCCGGCGTAGGTCATATACTTTCAGTATATGCCTCCGCGGCATTTGCCAGATATCCATGTACCCATGTCTGTCTGACTAAAAACTGCGTGAAAATGAATCGAGTGTTCGTGACCTTCCACTCGTAAAACAAAACTAAAGGAGAAACTGAATATGAAAAAACAAAGTAACACATTGTTCCTCGCACAATCTGCGATGATCGCGGCAATCTATGTGGTTCTGACCGTAATTCTCGCACCGTTTTCCTATGGAGAAGTACAGGTTCGTGTCTCAGAGGCACTGACCATCCTTCCGGTATTTACGCCTGCCGCTATCCCCGGTCTGTTCGTGGGATGCCTGATCAGTAATATTCTTGGCGGATGTATCTTGCCGGATATTATCTTCGGAAGTATCGCCACCTTACTGGGGGCTTGCTTCACCTATCTGCTCCGCAACCGGAACAAATTCCTGGCTCCACTGCCACCGATCCTTTTCAATATCCTGATCGTTCCTTTTGTTCTGCACTACGGCTATCAGGTACCACTTCCGATTCCTTTTCTGATGGGTACGGTCGGTATCGGAGAAGTGATTTCCTGTGGAATCCTTGGTATGATTGTGTATACAATTCTTGATAAACACAGAGCTGCTATTTTCCGCACAGCTGCATAATTATTTGAAAATTTCGCGGCAGCCGCCAAGTTCTCGTGCAAGCACGGACTTTGGCTCGTTGATCGCTAAAAAAGAAGAGGTATCAGTTTTCACTGATACCTCTTCTTTTTATGCATATATTCTTATTATCTAATTACTGTTCTTCTGCTTTCCTGGACCAGGCTGTATGTTACAGCTCAATCAGTTCCTTCGGAGAATCAGTCAGGTTTCTGCAACCTGTTTCGGTAACCAGTACCATATCTTCAATACGAACACCACCGAATCCCGGTACATAGATACCCGGTTCCACAGTTTCGATCATACCTGCCTGCAGCACGGTTTCATCAGACGGAGCAAGACCTGGTTTCTCATGAATAAACAGACCAACGCTGTGACCAAGACTGTGTCCAAAGCAGTCACCGTAACCTGCTTTTGTAATGATATCTCTGGCAGCTTTGTCCACTTCCTTACCTGTTTTTCCGGCCTTTACGGCAGCAAGGCCAGCCAGTTGTGCTTCCAGAACCACGTTGTAGATCTCTTTCTGTTTAGCATTGGCTTTCCCGATTACTACAGTTCTTGTCATATCAGAACAGTATCCCTCATACTTGCATCCGAAATCCATCGTTACAAAGTCTCCGGCCTCCAGTTTCTTTCTGCCCGGAATCGCATGCGGCATAGAGGAATTCAGTCCGGAAGCAATAATGGTATTAAATCCGAGATCTTCTGCTCCTGCTTTTTTCATCTGATATTCCAGTTCTGCTGCCACTTCCAGTTCACTGACTCCCGGTTTCAGAAAATCCAGAATCCTGGAAAATGCAACATCACCGATATGCTCTGCCTGTGCCAGATATTCGATTTCTTCTGCAGTTTTGATTCTGCGAAGCGCATCCACTTTTCCACCCATCGGCACCCACTCTTTAACCGGAAGTGCTTTTTCCATCTTGTCGAACTGACAGCAAAGCAGTGACTGATCTTCGTATCCGATTGCCAGTGCGCCTTCTTCTTTTTCCAGACACTCCGCAAAAATCTGCTCTCTGGTATGTCCGCGATGTTCCTGAACAATGGTAAAATCGCTTTCTTTTTCTGCCTGTTCCGTATAACGGGAATCCGTGATCAGAACCTGCTGGGTGGCAGATATGTACAGTGCACCCTCTCCTCCGCGGAAACCACTGATGTGTCTCATGTTATAGGGATCGGTGATGATCATTCCCACCAATCCTTCTTTTTTAATAAGCTCCTGTGCTTTACTCATGATGCCTTTCTCCTTTTCTGTCCCCGGTCATTTTCCCTGTACCGGAGCATTCTGGTTTTATTTTACACCGCTTCGAGTGCCTGTGCAAGGTCTGCAATCAAATCATTCACATCTTCAATACCAACAGAGAGTCGGATCAGATCCGGAAGGACACCTGCCTCGATCAGCTGTTCTTCGTTCAGCTGTCTGTGTGTATGGCTTGCCGGATGCAGAACGCAGGTACGGGCATCTGCTACATGAGTTACGATTGCGATCAGTTTCAGTGCATTGGTAAAACGCATTGCACCTTCTTTTCCTCCTTTCGGACCGAAACAGAGTACACCACAGACACCATTTGGCATATATTTTTCTGCCAGCTGGTGGTATTTGCTGCTTTCCAGCCCTGCATATTCCACCCATGCCACTTTTTCATGATTTTCCAGGAATTTCGCGATCTTTAATGCATTCTCACAGTGCCGCGGTACTCTCAGGTGCAATGTTTCCAGACCTACATTGGTCAGAAATGCATTCATCGGAGACTGGCAGGCACCCATATCTCGCATCAGCTGTGCTACCGCTTTCTGGATATAGGCTTTTTTCCCGAATTTCTGTGTGTAGATAACACCATGATACGATTCATCCGGCGTAGTCAGACCCGGAAATTTTTCTTTGTGTGCTTCCCAGTCAAAATTTCCACTGTCCACGATACAGCCACCCAGCGCCATGGCATGTCCGTCCATGTATTTTGTTGTGGAATGTGTGACGATATCCACACCAAATTGAAATGGCTGACAGTTGATCGGTGTTGCGAAGGTATTATCACAGATCATCGGTACCCCATGGCTGTGTGCAAGATTCACGAATTTTGCAATATCCAGTACAACACCTGCCGGGTTGGAAATTGTCTCGGCAAATACTGCTTTTGTATTCGGTTTAAAGTATTTTTCCAGTTCTTCTTCCGGCAGATCCTGATCCACCAGATCTACTTCCACTCCGAAACGATGCAGGGTAACAGCTAACAGATTAGAAGTTCCGCCATAGATTTTTGCTGCACAGATAATATGATCTCCTGCCTCACAGATATTAGTTACCGCAAGCATCGTAGCTGCCTGACCGGAAGAGGTAAGCATAGCTGCCACGCCCCCTTCAAGATCACAGATTTTCTGCGCTACAATATCGCAGGTTGGATTCTGCAGACGGGAGTAAAAGTATCCTTCTTTCTCCAGATCAAACAGTTTTCCCATCTCTTCGCTTGTCTCATAGCGGAACGTAGTGCTCTGATAAATCGGCAGTACTCTCGGTTCTCCGTTCTTCGGCTGCCATCCTCCCTGGACACAAATGGTATCTTTTTTCAGTTCCATAAAATAATTCCTCTTTTCCTTAGGGTTTTATGGTTTTATTGTAGACGATAAAAAGGGGAAATGCAACCATTTCCCCTTTTTCTTTCTAGAGCGTGTCTGAAAAAGGCTCTAGCCTGTGATGGAATTATGTTACTGTTCACTGATAATGTCCCTCACTGAATTATATAATTTCAGCTGTTTTTCTTATACACACAAAGAAGTCCCTTTAACAGCAGATCATCATCCAGGATCACTTCTTCTTTGCAATATGGAACAATACTCTTTGCCAGACCTCCGGTAGCGATCACTGTTGCTTTTTCACCCAGTTCTTCTTCCATCCGAAGGATCACACCGTCGATCAGTGCCGCATTACTGTAGACGATGCCGCTCTTCATACATTCAATGGTATTTTTCCCGATCACCCGTTTCGGTGCTTCCAGATCGATGCCGGAAAGCTGCGCAGCTCTCGCCGTCAGTGCATCCAGAGAAGTCCGCACACCAGGAAGAATCATGCCGCCGATATAATTTTTCTTTCTGTCGACTACACAAACCGTTGTCGCAGTTCCCATATCAAAGATGATCATCGGTGGTTTGTATTCTCTGATGGCTCCCACTGCATCTGCAATCAGATCACTTCCCACCTGTGCCGGGTTGTCCATCAGAATATTCATGCCGGTTTTAATTCCAGGACCAAGCACCATTACTTCTTTTTTCAGTATTTTTTCAGCTGCCAGTTTTACGATCTGTGTAATCTGTGGTACAACAGAACACACGATACCACCTTCAAGTTCTTTCGGAGACATCTTAAAAATATCCAGTACATTTTTGATCACAATGGCATATTCCAGTTCTGTCTTGCTTCTGTCTGTGGAAACCCGCTCGATAAAATAGGTCTTCTGTTCGTCGATACATCCCACTACGATGTTGGTATTTCCGATATCAATAGCTAATATCATAATTCTCTCCCTTATAACTGTTTCTCTGTCTGTTCCAGAATCTTATTCATAATCTCCACTGCCGTTTCTTCCTTGCTTAACAACGGAAGCTGTGTTTCATCATCTCTGGTGATCAGTGTTACAATATTGGTATCTCCGGCAAATCCGGCACCTTCCACTTTCACATTATTTGCCACGATCATATCCAGATTCTTTTTCTTCAATTTCTTTCTGGAATTTTCCAGCATATGCTCCGTCTCCATGGAAAATCCGCACAGAAACTGATTCGACCTCTTATGTTCACCCAGATATTTCAGAATATCATCCGTCCGTTCCATCTCGATAGAGAGTTCTCCGTCCGCTTTCTTCACTTTCTGCTCACTGATCGTTTTCGGACGATAATCTGCCACGGCCGCCGCCTTGATCACGATGTCCTGCCGGTCAAAACTTCCGGTCACCGCCTCATACATCTCTCTCGCGGTTGTAACCGGCACCACATCTACAAAGAGCGGTGGTTTTATGGCAGTTTTACCACTGACCAGCGTCACATCCGCACCTCGCATACTGCAGACTTTTGCAATCGCATACCCCATTTTTCCGCTGGAGTGATTCGTCAGATACCGCACCGGATCGATCGATTCCTGGGTCGGTCCTGCTGTCACAAGGATTTTTTTGCCTTTCAGATCTTTTTCATAAGCCACTTCCCGTAAAATGTATTCGAGCAGAGTCTCAGGCTCCGGCATCTTTCCTTTGCCCACATCTTTACATGCCAGAAGTCCGACTGCCGGCTGAATCACTTCATATCCATAGTGTTCCAGCTTTTTCAGATTATCCTGCACAATTGGATTTTCAAACATCTGCGTATTCATCGCAGGAGAAATGATTTTTTTGCATTTGCATGCCATCACTGTTGTTGTCAGCATATCATCTGCGATTCCATTGGCAATTTTTCCGATCACGTTGGCAGAAGCCGGTGCTACCAGAACCACGTCAGCCCGCTTTGCCAGTGCCACATGTTCTACCGAATACTGAAAATTCCGGTCAAACGTGTCCACCAGACACTTATTTCCTGTTAAAGTCTCAAAGGTGATGGGATTGATAAAATTAGTGGCATTTTGTGTCATCAGCACCTGCACGTCAGCGTGAAGTTTGCCAAGGGCACTCGCCAGGGAAGCGATCTTATATGCTGCAATACTTCCGCTTACCGCCAAAACCACTGTTTTTCCTTTCAACATAGATTGTCCGTCCTTTCTTCTCATCCGCTGGTCCTCCCTGTCGGGTGTACCGCGTATTTTGGATCCTTTTTATTATAGCCTACTGCCCCGAAAATGCAACCTGCAGCACATAAGTCTGGCTTTGTTCGTCGGAAAATACAATATTTCCCAGCGACTGCAACATGGATTCGTTCAGTGCCGCATATTTTTCCCGTTCTCTCGCGCCCACAAAAATATACCTGACCTGATATTTTTCTAACAGTTTCTTTACTTCTTCCTGGTTCGTCGAGGTATAGACAGCCTCTATCTCCTGTGCGCGCTCATTCAGTGCCCCGGTATCGCCTCGCCACAGCCATTCATGGACATACCAGCCCAGCACTGTGGGAAGTCCCGTCATTGCGGACACCCGTTCATAGTCACTGTAACTGTCTCCATTTGCTTCGAGAACCACCGGATCGCCGGTAACATGTTCATTGAGCCAACGGATCGCCGCAGCATCTTCCGGAAAGGTTGTCTCAAGATATGCGGTAGCATCCAGTCCCTGATACTGCGCCGGATCCCATACCTGACCAAACCATGCATGCACAGCAGTTACCGTATAAAAACAACAGCCCACAAAACAGGCAAACACCACGCTGGTCAGAATTTTTCGTATCACATGCCTCTTCTCCATCCACAGACGGATCAGTGCATACCCTAATAAGATTCCAAACATCGTAAATGCCTGATAGGTTAATTTGAACATTGTATTGGATCTGGCGTATTCTTTTTCATAGATATCTCTCACATAAACGACCTCCGGGATCACGATCAGCCCCAGAGCCGAGATTCCCAGCAACACACCGAAATTGTCCGCTTTTTTCACACCTTCCCGTTTCACACACCAGAAAAAAAGCACTGCTCCGATAACCGGAAGTCCCCAGATCAGCCAGTACTGATATGGTCTGGAATGGTTCTGCGCAAGTGCCACTTCACTGACCATGCTCTGAAACCGCAAAGTAAACGGCAGTGCGGTTATGGCTGCCAGTAAGAATACCCATACCCCATGAAGCAGGCTGATTCCCGCCGTCATTCTCATACGATGCGGTTTTTCCAGTTCTTTATATTTCTGGAAGTTGCACCAGATCACTCCCATACCACCCATCACATAGTAAATGACAAAATCCCAGTAATTCGTCCAGTGAAACATACCGATCAGAAAGGCAAACACCAGCACGTAGGGATCTGTCAGAGCTGCCGCCACCTGGTTTTTGCAAAAATTCCTGTTTCCTGTCACCTCCGCCTGCAGGGCATTTTTTCCGCTGTAATGTTGTATCATCGCATAAACCAGACTGATCAGTGCCACCACAAACATCAGATTGACCACATGGGCATGTAAGTCACCTAAAACAAAAGAGTAGGAAGGAAATTCATGAATCGTTTTGTCATTTCCCGCCGGATAATAGCCGATATAACGGGTGGAATTCGGAAACCAGTAAGTATAATCCCCTTTTGGCAGATGAAAGATCTCCCGGATCCACGGAAGAAGTTTTCCGATCACCACATAATGCATATTTCCGGCAAGAGATACCCCCGCCCCTGCAAGGACACCGCCAAGCAGTGCCGGTTTTTCTCTTTTCCAACTGTCAAGTACCATCTGGCGTACCAGAGCAAACGGAACGGCGAAACAAAACCCTGCCACCAGTGTCCGCATCAGATTGTAGGTCTGCGCCACCTGCGTATGAGTCAGTTTCGTTAAAAATACAGCAAAATACTGTCCGCCATAATAATAGTTGATTTTTGCTCCCGCATACCACAGATCCTTCGCCGGAAGTGTGGTACTGCGCATCATCGCCATCATAAATCCATAGTCCATGAACTTTTCTGTTCCATACGCTGCCGGGCGAAATCCGGCCACATAGGTCCACAGAAGGAAGAATAAGATAAATACCAGTTCATCATCCAGCACTGTCTGATACCATTCTGCTGTAAATTTCCAGAACGTTCTGTCCTTTATCTTCTGTTTCTTTAACGCAATCCAGACACCCCAGCAGACGGCTGCCAGCACACCTGCACTTACAAGACAGCTAACATGTGTAAACGGTACAATTCCCGTACTTGCTCCCAGCCACATCAGAAATCCCGCACCGGCAATACCGAATATCTTTGCCACCAGATATCCTCTGTCCCGAAATCCGGCAAAAAGATACTGGCAAAGCGGAAAACTGCACCATCCAAGCAGCAGTATGGCCAGCCACCAGACAGCAAATACTTTTCCGTCCTCTTTTAACAGGATCTGTGCACTCGCCAAAAGCACTGCCAGTCCGACAGCTTTCAACACTCCCTTTCTTTTCTCATTCACTGTTTCGCACCTCCCCACTTCCGGAAGTCTTTTAGTGTCGTTTTACCGATTTTTAAAATTTTTTTCATATTAATGGAATTGACTCCACCCTGTCGCGGACGGAATGTGATTGGATAATATATTACCCGCCGTCCTTCTTTTGTATATCGCACCGTCATCAGTACATTGGCCAGAAAATACTGTGGTGGAATCTCTGTTAAAACTTCTTCCAGTTCTGTAGCCCGCATCAGCCGAAACGGTGTATTGGCATCTTCCACCCAGCAGTGAAATGTCACAAGGATCACCAGTCGAAGAACCCGTGTCACAAAGATCCTCTGCCAGCCATCCTGTCTTCTTTTTCTGCTTCCGATCAGAAGCCCGCTCTTTTTTCTGTCTGCCCACAGCTTCCAGAATTCTTCCGGCACAGTCTGTCCATCTGAATCCGTCTGAAAAATATAATCTGCTCCTTCCGCAATCGCACAACGGTAGCCATACAAAATAGTGGCACCGTGTCCCTGGTTTTCTTTTTTTACCGTGCGAAGCTGTGGATATTTTCCCTGCAGCTGCTCCAATTTCTCCTGTGTCCGATCTGTACTTCCGTCATTGATGATAAACAGTCGACTGTCCTCTCCTGTTTTTTCCACGATGGGATGCCACTGTGCTACTACATTTTCTATATTTTCTTCCTCGTTATATGCCGGAATCACGATGATCAGCCGATCCTGATTTTGTCCTGTTATTTCACTCATGATTTCTTTCTCCCCTTTTCTTTCCCCGCATACTTTCCCTTGATCTTTTTCCATTATAATCGAACTTACCCACAACGTAAAGTCAATCGGAGCAAAGTTTCCCCACAAACCACATGCCCCGTTACTGTTCACTCCGTTCCCGGTAACACACTTCGCGAGTAAAACTCTAAAAGAGATCTTCCGGTTCTCTACCGGCAGATCTCTTTTGTCTGTTAATCTTCTATCTTCTGTTCTTTGCGGTATCTTCGCATCTTTCCCGGTGTACTCTCAAACCTGGATTTGTACATTTTCATAAATAACTTATAATTAGTGAAGCCATGGATCTCCAGCAGCTTCTGTACACTCAGATCTGTTCTCTGCAAATCTCTGACAACATGCTCCATTCTCACCGAATTAACGTAATCCAGAAACGTCATGCCCATATATTTTTTAAAAAAGCGGGTGAAATAATCCGGATTCAGAGAAACCAGCCCTGCGATCTCCTGCAGTGAAATTTCTTCCGTATAATGTTCCTTCACATATGAAGTGATCATCCCCAGCCGCTCCATATATTTTTCTGATATTTCCATTTTATCAGAAGTGACCGAGACACTGAAGTCTTTTACCAGTACAGCCAGCAGATGATAAATCTGGCTGTAGAACTCCAGAGTCTCTTCCGGTGACTGAAAAGGATGCAGTCCCGCAAGAGCACACAGCGCTCTTTCCACCATGAAAGTATCCATCCGGTGCTTCTTTCCGGTGATCTTTTCGCAGACAAATTCCAGACCGTCGATCTGAGGAATAAACCGTTTCATCATCGGATAAGGAATCTGTATCAGCATCTCCTTACACTGTCGCGGACACTGAACACTGTGTACCACCCGGGAATTAATTACCAGAAAGTCTCCTTTTTTCATCCGGATACATTCTTCCTCTCCCAGATAACAGTCTTCACTTCCCTCCAGCAGATACAGAATCTCAAGCCCGTTGTGCCAGTGAGGTGCAGTGTAATCCCTGTTGTGCCACAGGACATTGAAAAACACATCTTCGTTAGACGGATATTTGATTGCCTCGTACCGGTATGTCTGTTTATGCATTGTAAACTAACGCCATAAATACCAGTTCTTCGTCGTTTGGATTCTCCAGAGAATGGCTCTGTCCCACTTCGATCACACATACATCTCCAGGCCCTACCTCTGTTCTTGTACCATCATTGTCCACAAATACCCCTTTTCCCTTTAAAATGAAATAAGGTTCTGTATTCCCCACATGCTGATGCCAGCCAACGCTGCTGTGCGGACGAAGTACTGCCATGGCATACATGGAACCGTGTCCGTTCAGCTCTTCCGCCGATACAATGTGGTGGAATTCCACGCTGCCTTCTCCTCCACGCGGATGTTCTACGACTGCTACCTTTGCTTTTCTTACCATAAAATATCTTCTCCTCTCTTTCCCCGTTGTATCCTTCACCGGATCTTTATAAAAACATTTTTGCTTTACAGAAAATAATTCCTGTAAGTCAAAAAAGCTCCCTGAATCACTTCAAGGAGCTTTGTAAGCTGATGACGGGAATTGAACCCGTGACCCCTTCCTTACCAAGGAAGTGCTCTACCTCTGAGCCACATCAGCATCTGCAGCGTTTTTATCTGTCCGCTACAGTTAGATAGTTTAGCAAAAGCTCCGGAAAAAGTCAAGCATAATTTTCATATTTTTCAGTTTTTTTAAAATATTTTATTTTTTCCTGCCAAGACTCTCCCGAACCTTACCCTTGATTCGTTGCAGAGCATTGTCAATGGACTTGGATGATTTGTTCATCTTTTCACCAATCTGCTGGTAATTATTGCCGTCCAGATAAAGTGTCAGAACTTCATTTTCAAAAGTACTTAGCTGTTTTCTGATTTTTTCTTCCATCTGCACGGCATTTTCCTGTGCAATAATGATTGTCTCAGGACTCTGTTCTGTTTTACTGCCCATCTGTGTTTCCCATTCTTCTCCATTCATAGAAATATAGGAATTCAGTGGCTGATGTTTCTGCCTGGTGGATGACTGGATGGCATTATACATCTGCCGGTCCACACACAGCTGGGCAAACGTATAAAAAGAAGCCTCTTTATCCCCGCGATAATCCCGGATTGCTTTGAAGAGTCCGATCATTCCTTCCTGAATCAGATCATCCGCTTCTCCTCCTGCAAGATAGAGAACACGGGCTTTCTGGCGTACAATAAACTTGTATTTTTCCAGCAGATAATCCATAACGTCTGTATCTCCCTGCCGAAGCAGTTCCACCAGTTCCTCGTCTGTGTACTCTGTATAATCCTTCATCCTGTTTTCCTCACTGTTATCCCCGCTGACGGGCGATCTCAAAAGCCAGAACCCCTGCCGCCACAGAAGCATTCAGGGAATCAATATCTCCTTTCATCGGAATCGAAGCTACAAAATCACAGGTTTCTTTGATCAGTCTGCTGACTCCTTCTCCTTCGTTTCCGATCACCAGGCCCATCGGTCCTTTCAGATCCATCTGATAGTACGGCGTACCGTCCATATCAGCACATACGAACCACATGCCTTCTTTTTTCAGTTGCTCCATGGTCTGTTTTAAATTGGTTACTTTTGCAACCGGTGTGTAATTGATCGCACCTGCTGAAGTACGGGCAACGGTGGGGGTCAGCCCAACTGCTCTTCGTTTTGGAATGATCACACCGTGTGCACCTGCCAGATTCGCTGTTCGGATCATAGCTCCCAGATTATGCGGATCTTCGATATTATCCAGTACGAAAATAAAAGGAGCTTCTCCTTTTTCCTTTGCTTTTTCCAGGATCTCTTCCACTGTGGCATACTCATAAGAAGCCGCCATCGCAATAACGCCCTGGTGATGACCCGTTTCAGATAACTGATCCAGTCGTTCTTTTTTTACATAATTGATGATCGTATCACCTTTTTTTGCTTCCCGGATAATGGTTCTCACCGGTCCGTCCGGGCATCCATCCAGAACATATAATTTGTCAATCGGTTTTCCCGCGCGTAATGCTTCTAAAACCGCATTTCTTCCTTCGATTTTATTTTCCATCTTTCAGTGCCTCCAATCCTATTTTGATCAGATCAATCATTCTGCAGTACTGTTCCGTCAGATACAGATATCCCATAACCGCCTCAAATCCCGTTGCACGGCGATAATCCCCTGTAGTGGCATTCTTCGCCGTAGTATAGGACTTTGCATTTCGACCTCTCTTGTAGACTGCTTCTTCTTCCTCGGTAAAATGTGTCTCCAGCACCTGCACCATCTCTGACTGTGCCTGAGCTTTTACCAAACGGCTTGCCTGTTTATGCAGCTTGTTCACCTGACAGTTTCCCTGTTTGATCAGGATAGTGCGGATATATAACTCATAGATTCCGTCTCCGATATAGGCAAGTGTCAACGGAGAGTAAGAACGAATATCCGGATCCTTCAACTGAAACTGTTCTTTCAGATATGCTATGCTCGTTTCCATTTTACGCCCTCTCTGGTATCTTCCAGAATGATTCCCTGTGCCAGCAGTTCATCACGGATCTCATCGGCACGTTTGAAGTCTCTGGCTTTTCTTGCCGCCTGACGTTCTTCGATCATTTTTTCGATCTCAGCGTCCAGATTTTCCTCTTTCTTTTCTACCAGAAGACCCAGCACATCACTTAAGGCAACAATCTCCTTTTTCAGTGCTGCGGCAAATGCTCCGGAAGAAGTATCATTTGTATTGGTATTGGCAAATTTAACCAGTTCAAAAATTGCAGAAATTGCATCTGCGGTATTCAGATCATCATCCATGGCATCTTCAAATTTTTTGCGGTACACCGGGATCTCTGCAAGCAGTTTTTCTTCTGCATCTGACAGAACATCCGCTGCTGCTTCCTGTTCAAGATGTGTCAGATTGGAAACTGCTGTCACGATACGTTCCAGAGCATTCTTGGAAGATTCCATGATCTCTCTGCTGAAGTTGATCGGACTTCTGTAATGTGCGCTTAACATGAAGAATCGCAGCACCTGGAGATCATACTGTTCACCGATTTCTCTTACGGTAAAGAAGTTGCCCAGGGATTTGGACATCTTGCGGTTATCAATATTCAGGAAACCATTATGCAGCCAGTAATGAGCAAAAATCTTTCCGTTACAGCACTCACTCTGCGCGATCTCATTTTCATGGTGCGGGAAGATCAGATCTTCGCCACCGGCATGGATATCGATTTCCTCACCAAGATATTTTTTTGCCATCACAGAACACTCGATATGCCATCCCGGACGTCCTTCCCCCCATGGAGATACCCAGAAAGGTTCTCCTTCTTTTTTCGGTTTCCACAGAACAAAATCCAGCGGATCTTCTTTCTGATCTTCACCGGACACCAGAAGAGAACGATTACCGGATCTCAGATCATCCAGATTTTTGTGGGATAATTTTCCATATTCTTCAAACTTTCTGGTACGGAAGTATACCGTTCCGTTTACAGCATACGCATATCCTTTTTCCATCAGTGTTTCAATCATGGCAATCATACCATCGATCTCCTGCGTTGCCTGTGGATGGGTAGTGGCCGGTTTTACATTCATATCCGCCATATCCTTTTTACATTCTTTGATATAACGTTCGGAGACTTCTTCTGCACTTACACCTTCTTCGATGGATTTTTTGATGATTTTATCGTCTACATCAGTGAAATTAGATACGAAATTCACTTCATATCCCTTATATTCCATATAACGGCGCACGGTATCAAAAACAATCATCGGACGGGCATTACCGATATGAATAAAGTTATACACCGTAGGTCCACAGACATACATGGTAACTTTACCTTCCTGTAATGGTACGAATTCTTCTTTTTTCTTTGTCAGTGTATTATATAGTTTCATCTTGTTATTCTCCTTTTTTATTTTTGATAAAACGAAGTTCTTTTTCTACTTCCAGCAGTCGGTTGGTCACTTCCGTGTATTCCTTCTGCAACATTTTCAGATCATCCAGCACCGGATCCGGCAGATGGCAGTGATCCATATTGGTTCTCGGTACTTTCATATTTTTCTGACGGACCACACGTCCCGGAATACCGACTACGGTACAGTTCGGTGGTACCTCCTCGATCACGACAGATCCGGCTCCAATCTTGGAATTGGCTCCGATAGTGAAAGAACCGATGATTTTTGCCCCTGCACTTACCATAACGTTGTCTTCCAGAGTCGGATGACGCTTTCCGGTTTCTTTTCCGTTTCCGCCCAGGGTAACACCCTGATATAAGGTTACATTATCGCCAATGATCGTGGTTTCTCCAATGATCACACCGCTTCCATGGTCAATGAACAGCCCTTTTCCAATCGTAGCACCCGGATGAATCTCAATCCCGGTCTTTCTGGCCGCACGCTGAGAGATCCACCGTGCCAGAAAGTAATGCCCTTTCAGATATAATTTATGTGCCCGTCTGTATTTGATCATCACCCGAAAACTGGGATATAATAGTACTTCCAGAGGTGTCTTGATCGCCGGGTCACGTTCCTGAATCACCTGGAACTCTTCTTTGATATGACTGATAAAACTCATAGTTCCCCTCCATTTTATTTCCTGTAAACAGAAAAAGGATGACTGTCTCGATAAGAGACGAAGTCATCCGTGGTTCCACTCTTTTTGAAGACGTATCTTCCGGATCCGTCTTCCACTTTCTGCCCTTAACGCCTGCCTGCGGATCCGGCTACTTTCTTTCACCGTATCAGCTCCCGGATGCACTTCACTGACGATTCCCCGGGACTGCTTCCAGCCAGTGACTGTCCCTCTCTGTGGTTCCTCTTTCAGATACTCTTTCCGTTCTTCGCTTTTCTCATGCTTTCTGCCTTATAGTTTATGAAAAAAAAGTAGTTTTGTCAACTCCTACCGCCTGGATTTTGATTCTAATTTCTTTTGTCTTTTGTTTTATTTATGCTATAATAATGGAAATAGTTTTGTCTTGTAACTATAAAGATGCTGAACAGTTACAAGTATTGTTAGTATTCATAACTTTTGAGGTGACAAGAATGCCAAATTACGAAAGTATTACTCTGAGGGAAGATCTTCATATCCGCAAGATCTATTCCATTCACTATTTTGAATATATGAAAGACTATGTATTCGACGGGGAATCTCACGATTTTTGGGAATTTGTCTTCGTCGACAGCGGCAATCTTTTCGTGACCGCGGGTGATAAAGAAGTCCTTCTTGCTTCTAATGAAATGATTTTTCATAAGCCAAACGAATTCCATGCATTACGGGGAGACGGAGAAACTTCTCCGAATCTCGTCGTAGTTTCTTTTGAATGCACCAATCCCTGCATGAAGTTTTTTGAAAACTGCCGGGTATCTCTGAATCAGAACGAACGGTTTTATCTGGGACAGATTATCTCTGAAACCAGAAAAACTTTTTATACGCCATTAAACAATCCTAACATCTGCCTGCTGGAACGCAATTCCATCCACGATTTTGGCAGTGAACAGATTATTTTTTTGTCACTTGAACTACTGCTGATCAGTCTGCAGCGCCGCTATAGCACACCGCCTGCTATCGATCCGGTTGCCAGCCAGCCATTCAGCGATCACCCGATGATCCGCAGAGATACCGATGAGGTTTTCCAGGAAATCGTACAGTACCTGCAGCGAAACCTTTCTGAACATCTGACCGTTGTTCAGATCTGCAAGGAAAATTCTGTAGGACGTTCACAATTGCAGAAAATGTTTCACGAAAAAACAGGCTGCGGCGTTATCGACTACTTCTGTCGCCTGAAAATCGAAACTGCTCAGAAAATGATCCGTCAGAAACGATATAACTACACACAGATTTCCGATATGCTGGGCTATTCCTCCTATCAGTATTTTTCCCTGCAATTCAAAAAATTCACCCGGATGACCCCCTCCGAGTATGCATCATCCGTAAAAAACTTTTCGGGCACGGAATAACGAATAAACCACAAAATTATACTGCGCGACTTTTCTTATAACTCGTGTAAGTAACAAACAGCATAAACCAAACAATATAAATAAAACAGCAAACCAAACGGGAAGACATTCACATCAAACCGAATGCCTTCCCGTTTTCACACACTCTTCTTCCCCGTTGCAACAAAACAGCGGCAGGTGACTGCTTGCTGGTCAGGCAACACTTTGTGGGCGCCCAGGGGAAGCTTTAAGATCCGACACTTACGGAGACTTTCGCGCGGGTCAGCCGACCCGCGTGAATATAGTCGCAGTTAGTGGCTAGCTTAAAGTTGCCCTGCCCACGTTGCCAGACCAGCAAGCAGTCGCCTGCCGCGTCCGCTTGTTCCAACTATTTCATTCTCTTCTCAATCTCCCGATTCACTTTCTTCCTCATCTCCATCAGATAAGCAATACTTCTCGGATAAGACTCAAACTCTACCTTTTCTCCGCCTTCCGGTTCAATACACTCCATAACCACATCTCTTCCTGCAAGTTCTTCCAGATAATTCATGGCACAAAGATCACTCATTGCCTCATCCATCAGCATGATACGCAGCGATTCTTCCGGCTCTTTGTCAGCTCCCGGATATACCAAAAAAGGATCTCCTGACGGAAATGCCCCTGCTGCATCCGTACAGCGATATGGGTCGATCGGGAAGATAGAATGTTCTGCATTGTAGAAGTTATAGCCCCAGTGCAGGAATCCATCCAGCTGGTATTTGTACATCTGCGTACCCAGGATTCTGGTACGGTAACCCGGCTGTACGATGAAACGGTTTGTTACATCCACATACTGTCCGGTGCAATAATATCCCCACAGTTTTTCCGGACGTTTCTCCAGGAATGGCTGAATATGGTTGACTGCGCATACCGGCTGAGACACCAGACCTTTTTCATAGAATTCGTAATCGGACAGCGCATCCATCATCTGGTAACCTTCCAGATCTTTTTCCACAACTTCTTTTGCTGCTTTATAAGAATCAAACTGCTCCCGGGAAGGTTCGTCAGAAATATGGAAATATGCCACCTCAGAGATTCCCAGTTTCTCCAGTTCCGGTTTCAGTGCTGCCAGAAACTGATGCAGGAACTCACTGTATTCCTTACCTGCTGCTTCTGTGTCCCATCCAAACAGCTGCACCAGTTTTCCGTCTTTTTCACCCATAACCTTCGGAGCCATTGTTGCTCCCCACTGACTGAACAGGTGAGAAATCTCATAATATTTGATACCACAGCGTTTGCACATATCTACCCAACGCTCGAACTTATCGAAACCGAAGGTATATCCGTTATCTGTCACGTGTACGTCCACCAGCTGCACCGTACGTCTCTCTCCACCGATTGCTGTATCCAGTGGCGGTGTAAATACCGGTGTCAGCAGCATATTGCATTTTCTCTTTACTGCTGTGCGTACAAAGTTTTCCACAATTTTCCAGTGTTCCTCACTGAACACTTCCACGCCATAATAATTTGCCAGGCAATCCGAATGAAACCACTCTGTATGTGGTACTGCCAGCTCCGGAAGTTCTGCATCTACTACATGAATCAGCTCTATCGAGCTGCCCAGAACTTCTCCTTCCACTACCATATCCACTTTTATAGTATGATCTCCGGCAGAGAGTCCTGTGGTGTCCACATCGATCCAAAGACTCTTCCACTGTCCGCTGATCAGTTCCACACCCCACGGCTGGATCTCACTCAGCAGATCCGGGTACAGACCCGGTTTGGTGGTCAGATAATCATCGTCTGCCACCACATGAGCCGGATATTCGCAGGGAACCAGGCGGACGCTCCTTACATGTACCTGTTCTTTGTCATCAGCTGTCACCTGCACCTGTGCTCTTCCTTTTCTCTCACCACCCCAATAGTAAGCCATCTGGAAAGATACCGTCTCTTTTTTCAGTGCGGTGATCACATCTTCCATTCCCTCTCCACTCGGCTCCTGATCCGGAAACACTTTTTCCAGAGAAGTGATTTTTTTTACTTTTAACAGTTCCATAGCTACCCCCTTATACATTTTTAATTTTTTAACCTTTAATACCACTCAGTGCAATACCTTCCACGAACTGTTTCTGTAAGAACACATACATGATGAACGGGAAGAGGAAAGATACCGTTGCACCTGCCATGATCAGACCATAGTTTGTCTGATACTGTGTTTTTAACAGAGACAATGCTACCGTCAGGGTATACATATCGGAATTGGATGTGGATACCAACGGCCACAGGAAATCATTCCAGGAAGTCACAAAGGTAAATACAACCAGTGAAATCAGTACTGGTTTGATCAGCGGAATAACGATCTGAATGAAGATCCGGTACTCCGGGCATCCGTCCACTTTCGCAGCTTCCAGCAGTTCATCCGGTACCGTATCCATAAACTGACGGATCAGGAACACGCCGAATGCATTCAGGATGACAACAATCAGAGCAAAATATGTATTGGTCAGTCCCGCTTTGTTCATCATGATAAATACCGGAATCATCGTTACCTGTCCCGGAATCATCAGGGTCAGAAGATACATACGGAAAATCGCCTTGCTGCCCGGGAATTTTTTCTTTGCAAATCCATAAGCTGCCATGGACGCAATAATACAGTTGAACAGACAGGAACAGAATACAACGATCACACTGTTTGTCAGTGCCCTGATAAATCCTGTCTTTTTCAGCACGTAGTTAAAGTTTGTAAAATCTCCAAAGTTAATATCACTCCAGTGTAACATCAGCGTGGTAGACTGGGTGAACGACATGATTACCATGTAGATAAAAGGTGCGATACAGATAGCTGCAAAGACTAACAAAATCAATAATCCAAGGATGGAAAAGACGGTCCATTTCTGTTTTTTCTTCATGTCTATTTCGCCTCCTTTTTCTCTTTAAAGAACAGATCTTCCACTACATTGATGATAATAATCATAAGTAACAGGAACATGGCCATTGCACATGCATATCCCATTTTGTACTGTTTAAACGCTGCATTATAGATACCCATAACCAGAGTGACACTGGAATGACCAGGTCCACCACCTGTCATCAGGTAAGCCAGGTCGAATACCTGGAAGGACCAGATAATACCAAGGGTAACTACCAGATACGTGATCGGTTTTAATACCGGAAGAGTGATCTTTGTAAACTGCTGCATCGGAGTTGCTCCATCCACTCTTGCCGCCTCATACAGATCTTTCTGAATTCCCATGATACCTGCATAATAGATAACCAGGAAATATCCTACGTTTTTCCATACTGCAACGATACAGATACTTAACAGAGAAGTTTTGGTACTTCCCAGCCAGTTCACAGAAGAAATATGGAAGAAATTCAGAATGTTATTCAGAAAACCACCATCTGTATTCAGGATGATTCTCCATACCGTACCTGCGGTAACCGCAGATGCGATAACCGGAATAAACATAACACTTCGTAAGAATTCACCTTTTTTATTCTGTATCTTCGCTGCCAGAAAAGCCGCAAATGCCAGTGCCAGAATCGTCTGTACCGGAACAGTCATCACCACATACAGCAGAGTATTTTTCGCTGCATCTGTCACATAACTGTCTTTAAACATTTTGATATAATTATCAAGTCCTACAAATTTCGGCGAATTCATAATATTATATTCTGTAAAACTGAAATAGCCGGACATGAAAATCGGAATAATACAAAAAATCAAAATCAATACAAAACTCGGGAGAATATAAATAACTCCCTGTACTGCTTCTTTTGTTTTTCTTGACATGTCATTCTCCTTTTTATCTTGTTTGCCCCATTGTGAAACGAGAGGGACGGTACACCGGTTACTCCTATGCACCATCCCCCTCTTATTACCAACCTTCTCTAACTAAATTTCCATCTGATTATTTCAGATTAGAGTCATAGTATTCTGTTGTGTTTTTCAGAACTTCTTCCGGAGTCAGTTCACCAAGCATCATAGACTGCATGTTTTTATACAGAGTATCATACATGGAACTTGCGCCTTTGAATACAGGCAGTGACTGGAATTTGTCTGTCTGGTTTGTGAACAGATCGGCAAATTTCTCATCTCCGCTGTAGGTATCGTCTGCAGTAATCGGCGGCTGCTCAGATACTCTTTCATGGAAATCTGCCATTACGTCTTTGCTGGTCACATATTTCATAAGTTTGATGGCAAGATCTTTGTTTTTGCATTTGTTAAACAGCACCAGGCTGTCGGATGCTACAAATGTCTTTGTATTTTCCGGACCGGACAGAATAGAGTAATCCCAGTTGATTCCATCTATTTTTGCCAGGTTACTGGATGCTGCGACTGTCATAGCAGCTTCACCATTCTTGAATGGCTCCAGAGAATCATCTGTAGAAGTACTTGTTTCAGGAATCAGACCTTCCTCTTTCATATCTGCAAGGAACTGTGTTGCTTTCAGACCGGCATCGGAATCGATGGTCAGATTACCGTCTTCATCAACAATCTCTGCACCAGCTCCCCAGAAATATGGCCAGTATACTTCGTTCAGTGCTCCATAATGGGTACTTCCCCAGGTTGCACTCAGAGGCGCAATATCCGGATTGCTTGCTTTTACTGCTTCGCATGCCGCTTTCAGTTCATCCCAGTTGGTAGGAACAGCATCCACACCTGCCTCTTTCAAAATATCCATGTTTGCTGCCAGAAGTCTCGGGTTACCAACAACTACAGGCAGTGCATACTGTCCGCCCAGGATATTTCCCAGATCATAGTACAGGTAATTTGCTTTTTCATCATCAGTAAAGTATTCACTGATGTCTGCCAAGGCACCCATATCAATATAGTCATAGAACATTTCCATGTACAGATATCCCACATCCGGACCATCGTTGGAGTTTACACCGGTCAGATATTTTTCTTCGTAATTATCCCACGGAATAATCTCTACGTTTACTTCACAGTTGTTCTCTTTCTCAAACGCATCCATCTTTTCGTTCCAGAATTCTTCGTCTGTCACTTCTCCGTCAGCAGATGCAAAGGTTGGGAACCAGAAAGTCAGTTTGTCTTTTCCACCTGAGGAAGAAGATGAATCACTGCTTCCTGAACTTCCACCACAGCCTGCCAGCATACCGGCTGTCATAGTTGCTGCCAATAAACACGCTACCACTTTTTTCTTGTTCATATTTTTCCTCCTTCGTTCTTTTCCACAATTTTATGTTAATCTTTTCCTTTCTTTTGCTAAAATTATATCTTCTTTGTCGTACAGAAGCTATATAGAATCGTCCAGTTTTCACATAAAATTGTCCTGTGAATCCCAAAAAACAGCATAATTAACCAATAGTCCCTTCTTTTTTCATAAGTAAAATGTTCTTTCCAACTCTTCTTATAAAAAAGAAAGGCCACAGTACCTGTGACCTCTTTGTCTGTTTTATTTTATACGATTCCTGATTTTTTGTCAATCCTGTACCGTTTGTATGCAGCAGATTGCCTGGGATGAAATGCCCTGCAGTGTACCGGTAAATCCAAGTCCCTCTTCTGTGGTTGCTTTGATATTGACCTGGTCTTCTGAAATCTCCAGTGCATCTGCCACATTTTTGATCATCTGATCGATGTGAGGCAGTAACTTCGGTTTCTGTGCAATGATCGTGGCATCAATATTTACAATCTGATAGCCCTTTTCTTTTAATAAAGCTCCCACTTTCTGCAATAACAGGATACTTGAGATTCCTTTATACTGCGGATCCGTATCCGGAAAATGTCTTCCGATATCCCGGAGCGCAGCTGCACCGAGAAGAGCATCCATGATTGCATGAACAACCACATCCGCATCCGAGTGTCCCAGAAGTCCCAGCTCCCAGGGTATCTTCACACCGCCAAGGATCAGGTCCCGTCCTTCCGTCAGTTTATGTACATCATATCCCATTCCTACCCGTATCATTTCTGTTCCTCTCTTTCTCTTTTCTATATTCTCACAACCTCAGATACCCGCTGCTTCGAAGAATGCGTTTCACCTTAATTATATGACCTGAACATCAGAATCGTATTATCTAAGTGCCATAATACCTTATTTTCACCTGCTTTGCAACAGGGCATCCCAGGTCTTTTTCCCGACAATACCATCTACGGTAAGTCCCTTTGATTTTTGTAAATTTCGAATGTTCTGTTCGGTCTTTTCTCCAAAAATTCCGTCTGCCTGCCCTCCTTCGCTCCACACATTCAGATAGAGAGACAGCCGTTTCTGGATCCACCGCGTGAGTTCTCCTTTCGCACCTTTCCGAACCGTTGGACAACCACTCAGTGTCCGCGAACCGGTAATCCCGTCAATGTCTCCCGGCTGATAGCCCTGCCGGATCAGTTCTATTTGCAGTGCCAGAATCCACTCTTTCTGTGTACTGTCTGCTGTCAGTGCCTTCACTTCTATATACGGTTTCTCCTTTTCGGAAGATGTGGAGTTTTCGGTCGATGTACCCGAGTCCGGCCAGGTTGCCTGAAAAGCATAGATATTTCCATACTGTTTTCGCAGTCTTTCCGAGGTGCTTCCCCAGTCAGGCAGCTGAAAGTGTGGTTTATCCACAATAGATTTCCAGTCTCCACCCCATTCCAGCCCCAGCAATTTTCCGATCGCTCCGACTCTCTGAAAATAATTTCCTGACTCGTTATATGCTCCTTTTCCGTCCTTTCGATAGACATCAAAAGCCACTCCCCACTGATGCATGGATCGGTAGGTACTCCCCGGTGCATTGGTCACCACCGGACCTGGCTTGGTTCTTCCCTGAGCATACAGTCGGTTTTGTTCCTGTACCGTCCGAAAACACTCTCCGATCCCGATCGGACATCCCTGTTTTTCACAGGCAACCACCAGTTCTTTCGCCAGTTTCTGTAAATGTGGATGACATTTGGTCAGATCCCGTCCCATATTGATATTTCTCTCCCGAAAATTTCTCTCCTGCTATTTTATGCAACAACCAGATTTTTGTGCATCCTTACTTTCGTCTATAGACCTTTCATTATTCGAACTGTCTTGTCCATTCCTTATACGCTTTCGAATCGTTGTTATTTTTCCTCTTTTCGAAATTTTTTAATTTTTTTCAAAAAAGTGCTTGACTTTTTCATAGCAGTTTTATATAATCGTAGAGCAGGTTGCGGTTGGCAACCACGAAAAATGGCGAGATAGCTCAGTTGGCTAGAGCACACGGTTCATACCCGTGGTGTCGAGGGTTCGAATCCCCCTCTCGCTACTTTAAAGAAACGTCACGAACGTTTCTTTTTTTTACGCGAGTAACGAGTCAAAGTCCGTGCTTGCACAAGACCTTGACGACTGCCGCGATAACGAGTAAAATTCGCGAAGCGTATTTTATCTCGTTACATATATATCAAAACTGATACGGTAAATCAGTTAACTCCCACTATATAATTTTTATACGTTATGAGCATGCACTTATATGACCGACCTGTTTTTTCAAAGCTCATCTTTTTTGAGAAAGGAATTTCTGCCATGCCTAATCTACAGGTTAATATGACCAAAGACCCCATTGTAAAATCCCTGGTGATTTTTGCGCTTCCTATTTTATTTTCCAACATTTTTCAGCAGCTATACAATACAATCGATATTATGATCGTCGGTAACTTCCTTGGTGACAGTTCTCTTGCCGCTATCGGCGCTTCTTCCTCAATCTATGAACTGTTGCTTGGCTTCTGCTTTGGTGTTGGAAACGGACTGAGCATCGTTGTCTCCCGTTATTTCGGACAGGGCGATAAAACTCTGCTGAAAAAAACTGTTGCCGGAGCCATTATCATCGCGCTCATCCTGACAGCCATCCTGATGACCGCTTCTTCCCTGGGACTTTATCCACTGATGCGTGCCTTGAAAACGCCGGAAAATCTTCTGGCAGAATCACATTCCTATGTATCCACCCTGACGACTTTTATCGGTGTCATGTTTGCCTACAATCTGCTGGCAGGACTTTTACGGGGAATCGGAAACAGCTTTATGCCGCTGGTTTTCCTGATTATTTCTTCCCTGACCAACATCCTGCTGGATCTTTTATTTATCACACGATTTCAGATGGGTATCCGCGGTGCTGCTGTTGCCACAGTCATCGCACAGGGATTTTCCGTTATCCTCTGTCTGATCTATATCATCCGGAAAACACCGATCCTGGTTCCGGAACGACAGCATTTTGCGGTCGGCAAAAAGCTTTATCGAGAGCTTACCACCCAGGGACTTTCCATGGGCTTTATGAACGCAGTGGTTTCCTCCGGAACAGTTATCTTACAGAGTGCGATCAACGGTCTTGGCGAAGTGTATATCGCCTGCCATGCAACGGCAAGAAAGTTAAATTCCTTCTGTCTGATGCCGGTCAGCACCATCGGAGCTTCCATGTCCACCTTTGTTTCCCAGAACCGTGGTGCCGGAAACAAAGACCGGATCCGCAAGGGTATACGCACTGGCTGTATCATGGACGTCTGCTGGGGTGTTACAGCGATGATCATTCTCTTTTTCTTCGCTCGAAATCTGGTTACACTGTTCGGCTCCACGCAGGATGTGATTCTGGATAACGCGGCCCTGTACCTGCGGTTTACCGCTCCGTTCTATGCAGTGCTCGGTATCCTCTTCAATATGAGAAATTCTTTGCAGGCATTGGGCGAAAAAGCGAAACCACTGATTTCCAGTTTTATCGAATGTGCAGGAAAGATCATTTTCGCCCTGTTTATCATCCCGGTGACGGGTTACTGGGGTGTCATCATCTGTGAACCACTGATCTGGTGTTTCATGACTGCGCAGCTGGTTTACTGTTATCTCCATGTGCCGTATCTTAAGAAAGGAAACGCGTAATTTTTGATTATCACGGCAATCACCAAGGTCTCGTGCAAGCACAGACTTTGGCTGGTTGCTCGCGTAAAAAAAGACTGCTCCCAGGTTATCCTGTAAAGCAGTCTCTCATATGTAGTTTTAGCCCTGTAATCCGTTCGCCTGGCGGATCATATCTTCGATGACGATATCGTAGATCTCACCGATGGTGTTGCAGTAAGCCAGCACTTTCCATGGTTCATTGGTATGAAAATGGATCTTCACCAGATCTTCATCTCCTGCCACAATCAGGCTGTTACCCTCGTAATGCTCTGTAATATATTCGGATATGGCATCCTCGTCCAGATCTTCATCCCTTCTGTCGATCAGAAGCTGTGTATCATAGCGGTATGCAAACTGATCATCTTCTGCGTCAATTGAATGTACTCCCATTGTTTCTACCTCCATATTCTGTGTACTGAATAGTTATTTTTATTTTACCATAAAATACAGATGTGTCCACAGATTTCTTCATTCATATATCATCCCTCTCATAAAATCCATACTCCCCTTCTAACGGCATGGATTTTACCCTCATATCCTCGATCCAGATGTATGTCCGATTCTGTAAAAAGAGGATCAGTTGATCGATATCTGTCTCCGCTCCCTCAACTTCCATCTCCACACTCCCGTCATACCGGTTTCTCACCCACCCGGCAAGTCCCAGCTGCCCGGCCTTTTGCACCGCATAATACCGGAAACCTACGCCCTGAACGCGACCGTAAAAATAAATATGTTTCCTGACTTTTAAGTCCATTTCCCTGTTTTCTCCATTCTCTGATCTTTTTTATAGTATAGCAAATTTTTTCTTTCTTCTCAAACACAGGACACAAAAAGACTGCCCTTTTCGGAGCAGTCTTTCTGGATTTATTTACTTTTCGGAAAATGTTTGTATGAGTTTCTTCTTATTTAAAATATGCAACACCGGATTCGAAGATCTTGATATCCTGTTCTCCGTAAATGTTCATAGCTACAGCATCGCCGCGGCGTTCGCTGTGAGCCATCTTTCCAAGTACACGGCCATCCGGACTTGTGATTCCTTCGATGGCTGCGTAGGAACCATTGACGTTCCATTCTTCATCCATGGATACGTTTCCGTTCAGATCACAGTACTGGGTGGCTACCTGGCCGTTTGCGAAAAGTTTATCGATCCACTCTTTATTCGCTACGAAACGGCCCTCTCCGTGGGATGCCGGGTTGACATATACTTTTCCAAGTTCTGCCTGTGCCAGCCACGGGGATTTGTTGGTTACTACTTTGGTGTAAACCATCTTAGAAATATGTCTGCCGATGGTGTTGTAAGTCAGTGTCGGTGAATCCGCAGTCTGTCCCACGATCTCGCCGTAAGGAACCAGTCCCAGTTTGATCAGTGCCTGGAATCCGTTACAGATACCAAGTGCCAGACCGTCTCTCTCATTCAACAGTTTGGTTACAGCTTCTTTGATCTTTGCATTCTGGAAAGCAGTTGCGAAGAATTTTGCGGAACCATCCGGCTCATCACCGGCGGAGAATCCACCTGGGAACATGATAATCTGTGCCTGATTGATCGCTTCCTCGAAGATTGCTACAGAATCACGGATATCTTCTGCTGTCAGATTCTTGAATACTCTTGTGATCACGTCCGCACCGGCACGTTCAAATGCTTTCGCACTGTCGTACTCACAGTTCGTACCCGGGAATACCGGGATAAATACGGTCGGGCGTGCTACTTTATGTCTGCATACATGGATGCTGTCTGCTTTGTAAAGCGGGCTTTCCACTTTCTCCATGTTATCGGTTCCTTTGGTCTTAAAGACTTTCTCCAGAGTTCCGGTCCATGCATCCAGCGCTTCTTTCATGGAAATTTCCATTCCATCTTTGTATGTGAATTTCGCATCGTCTGTCACTTCACCGATAACAGTATATGTTACAGACAGTTCTCCGACTTTGTCAGCCGGTACTTCGCAGATGATATCACCAAATCCCGGTGCAAACAGATCTCTCTCGTCCAGGTTGTGTTCTATCTTCACACCCAGCTGATTACCGAATGCCATCTTGCTGACTGCTGCTGCGATACCATGACGATCCAGTGCGTAAGCGGAAAGTACTTTGCCATCCAGGATATCCTGATGCAGTTTTCCGTACTGATCCATAGTTGCTGCATAATCCGGCAGATCATAGCTGTCTTTTGGCAGACGGATCCATACCAGTTTGCTTCCTGCTTTTTTCAGTTCCGGTGTGATAACATCCTGTTTCTTAGCCACATCTACCGCAAAGGAAACCAGTGTCGGCGGAACATCAATATCGTTGAAGGTTCCGGACATACTGTCCTTTCCACCGATAGATGGAAGGCCAAATCCCATCTGTGCCGCATATGCACCGAGCAGCGCTGCAAATGGCTGGCTCCAGCGCTCCGGATCCTCTGTCATACGACGGAAGTATTCCTGGAAGGTGAAACGGATCTTGGAGTAGTCTCCACCGTTTGCTACGATACGTGCAATAGATTCTACAACTGCATAAACTGCACCATGATATGGGCTCCAGCTGGATACATATGGATCAAATCCGTAACTCATCATAGTTACAGTATCCGTTTTTCCGTTCATTACCGGAACTTTGGCAACCATAGCCTGTGTCTCTGTCAGCTGATATTTACCACCATATGGCATAAATACACTTCCTGCTCCGATGGATCCGTCGAACATCTCCACCAGACCCTTCTGAGAACAGGTATTCAGATCTGCCAGCATGGACAGCCATGCTGCTTTTGTATCTGCTGGCGCTTTTTCTTCACGCTCCAGAACATTTCCCTCTTTATTCGGAATATCTACCAGAACTTCTGTCTCCTGATGCGCACCGTTGGTATCCAGGAAAGCACGGGAAATATTAACAACTTCTTTTCCTCTCCAGTTCAGTACCAGACGTGGCTCTTCGGTAACAACAGCTACCACAACAGCTTCCAGGTTTTCTTCGTTGGCATATTTCATAAATTCATCAACGTCTTTCGGATCTACAACAACAGCCATACGTTCCTGAGACTCGGAAATAGCAATCTCTGTGCCATCCAGACCTGCATATTTTTTCGGTACTTTATCCAGATTGATCTGCAGTCCCGGTGCCAGTTCTCCGATTGCTACAGATACACCGCCTGCACCAAAGTCATTACATTTTTTGATCAGTTTGCTGACTTCTTCTCTGCGGAACATACGCTGGATCTTACGTTCTGTCGGGGCATTACCTTTCTGTACCTCTGCACCACAAACTTCGATAGAAGCTTCTGTATGCACTTTGGAAGAACCGGTTGCACCACCGATACCGTCACGGCCGGTACGTCCACCTAACAGAATAATGATATCGCCCGGATCAGAATTCTCTCTCTTGACTGCACGTCTCGGAGCAGCACCCATAACAGCACCGATCTCCATACGTTTTGCCACATAATTCGGATGATAGATTTCTTTTACATAACCGGTAGCCAGACCGATCTGGTTACCATAGGAGCTGTAGCCATGAGCTGCACCACGAACCAGTTTCTTCTGTGGCAGTTTTCCTTTCAGAGTCTCTTTTACGGAAACAGTAGGATCTGCTGCACCGGTCACACGCATGGCCTGATATACATAAGTACGTCCTGACAGCGGATCACGGATCGCACCACCCAGACAGGTTGCAGCACCACCGAAAGGCTCAATCTCTGTCGGATGGTTGTGTGTTTCATTTTTAAAGTTGATGAGCCATTCTTCTTCTTTTCCGTCTACATCTACCGGAACTACGATGGAGCAGGCATTGATCTCATCAGATTCTTCCTGATCCTGAAGTTTTCCTTCGGATTTCAGTTTTTTCATAGCCAGAAGTGCCAGATCCATCAGGCAGATAAATTTGTCATCTCTTCCTTTGTAGAGAACTTCTCTGTCTGCCAGATACTGTTCATAAGTTTTCACGATCGGCTCTTTGTAATCGCCATCTTTGAATGTTACATTTTTCAGTTCTGTGGAGAAAGTAGTATGACGGCAGTGATCGGACCAGTAAGTATCCAGCACACGGATCTCTGTCATGGATGGATTTCTTTTCTCTTCGTTTTTAAAATAATTCTGGATATGCTGAAAATCCTTAAATGTCATAGCCAGATTCAAAGAAGCATACAGTTCTTTCAGAGCGGCTTCTTCCATATCGATAAATCCATCAAAGATTTTAACATCTTCCGGTTCTTCAAATTTTGTTACCAGAGTCTCCGGTTTTACCATCCCTGTCTCACGGGAATCCACCGGGTTGATGCAGTGATTTTTGATTGCTTCGAATTCTTCGTCAGTGACATTTCCTTCAATCACATATGTGGTTGCTGATTTGATGATCGGCTGTTCATCTTCTTTCAGGAACTGTACACACTGTACTGCAGAATCTGCTCTCTGGTCAAACTGACCCGGCAGGTATTCCACGGAAAAAACTCTTGCTCCTTCTGCCATCGGAATCTGCTCTTTATACAGTACGTCTACCGGCGGCTCTGAGAATACACATGTACATGCTTTCTCGAACACTTCCTCTGAAATATTTTCCACATCGTAACGAATATATACATGAACTGCTGTCACAGTCTTAATTCCAAGGTAGCTGCTGATCTCATGCTTTAATTCTTTTGCCTGTACCGCAAAATCAGGTTTCTTTTCTACATAAACACGTCTTACACTGCTCATCCTTCACCCTGTCCTTTCTGTGCACTCCTGTTTATAACTTCTACAGAAATGCTCTTCGCGATACCAGAATCAATATCTGGCGTCTTCTTCAGTCTCATTTCCTCTTAAGGCCACTGGATCGCATCTCTCAGAGATCCAGTGTACTGTCACTATAAAAATACCACAGGAGACATTATTAGTAAAATTAATATATTTAATCTTTTTAATAAGTTTTACTTATTATTTGTTCATTTTTATGAAAATACTGGATGCACCCACAAGATTTTGTTATACTGAAAGCAGTTATAAGGAGGACTTATCAAAAATGATGGATATAAATTACGAATTATACAAAGTATTTTACTATGTAGCAATCTCCCTGAGCTTTTCGGATGCTTCCAAACAACTGTTTATCTCCCAGTCCGCTGTCAGCCAGTCTGTCAAAGTACTGGAAAAGAAACTGGGAATCACTCTGTTTATCCGAAGCACCAAACGGGTACAGCTGACACCTGAAGGAGAAACCCTGCTTCGCCACATCGAACCGGCAATGAACCTGATCAAACGCGGAGAAGCGCAGATCATGGAAGCCAGTAACCTGGGTGGCGGTCAGCTTCGCATCGGCGCCAGCGACACCATCTGCCGGTATTATCTTGTTCCGTTCCTGAACAAATTTCATAAGACCTACCCGAATGTCCACATCAAAGTAACGAATCAGACTTCCACCAAATGTGTAGATCTTCTGGAAATGGGACAGGTAGACCTGATTGTCACCAACTATCCAAACTCCCGCTTAAGCCATGGAGATCATATCCGGACGATCCACTCCTTCAAGGACTGCTTCATTGCAAGCTCAACCCACTACAAAGAACTGATGGATAAAAAGCTGCACCTGAAAGATCTCCTGGACTACCCGATCATGATGCTCGACCGGAAAAGCACCACCAGCGAATTCCTGCACCACCTCTTCCAGCAACACCAGCTGGATCTGGTCCCGGAAATCGAACTGGGCAGCAACGATCTCCTGATCGATCTTGCCCGCATCGGTCTCGGCATCGCCTTTGTCCCGGACTACTGCATCCCCGACGATGGCGAACTCTTCCCTCTGGACATCCAGGAAGAACTCCCCGGCCGAACCCTCGTCATTGCCCACAACCCACAGCTGCCGCTGACCAAAGCAGCAAAAGAATTTCTGAATATTCTGTAATTTCAAAAGGGAGCATCCCTTTTCAGCCGATGCTCCCACTTTTCCCTTTTTCCACAACAAACTTTACTTTTACCCCTCGTCCTCCACAATCAGAACACAGCCGCAGGCGCCTGTTCGTCCCCTTCATCCACCGCAGTCCCTGCCATTACCTCTCGTCCTGAACCCACTCCACCTCCCCTTGGCTAAAGCACAGCCGCGGGCAACAAAGCCTGGGCGGACAACACTTTGTGGGCGGTTAGAGCAAGCTTTGAGATCCGACGCTTACGTAGGCTTTCGCGAGGGTCAGCTGACCCTCGTGAATCATAGCCGAAGTTAGCGGCTAGCTCAAAGTTGCTCTGCCCACGTTGTCCGCCCAGGCTTTGTTGCCCGCGGCGTCCCTTTCGCCACACTCTCCCCCCTATCTCCCCCAAAACTCTTCCAGGACCTTCCCAACTCCCCTTCGGTCACAAACCACATACTCCTCCCATTCCCGTGGAAACAGCCCCGTATAATCCGGCAAACAAAACCTCTCATCCAGAAGTAAAATCACTCCCCGGTCCTCCTTGGTTCGAATCACCCTTCCTGCAGACTGCAGCACCTTATTCATTCCCGGAAACCGGTACGCATAATCAAACCCATTCTCCTTCTTTCTGTCATAAAACTGCTTCAGAATCTCTCTCTCATAACTCACCTGTGGAAGCCCGGTTCCCACGACCACAGCTCCAACAAGCCGCTCTCCGATGAGATCGATTCCTTCCGCAAAAATCCCTCCCATCACACAAAATCCAAGCAGCGTCCCTGTATTTTCGCTCTCAAAATGTTCCAGAAAATCCTCCCGTTCTTTTTCCTGCATCGACGGGCTTTGCTGCAAAATCTCCACCTCATCCATCCCATACAGTTCCCGGTACCGTTCCAAAATATCATCCAGCATTCGATAAGACGGGAAGAAAATCATATAGTTTCCGGTATGAGAACACACTACCGCATGAATATACTCTGCAATCTTCCCATACTCTTCAGGTCCTCTCCTTGTATACCGGCTGCTCACATCCCGACCGAGGATCAGACACCTCTGTTCTTTGGCAAAGGGTGTCTGTGCATAGATCGCATAATCATCACTGCGTCCGCTTAAAAGCTCCCGGTAATACATCACCGGAAGTAACGTAGCTGAAAAGAAAACTGTACTTCTCCCTTTATCCATACAGTTTTGCAGGTTCTGTGCCGGATTCACACAAAACAGTTTGACCCGAAATCTTCCATTCTCTTCATGCTGCGTATAAATTACATAATTTTCATCAATGAGATCACAGATATACAGGAAACTTCGCACCTCAAAATAAAAATCCAGAAGCTCTTTTCGAAGTTCGCCATCCCCAAGTTCCTCCAGATAGTTTTCCATTTCACCCATCACAGAAAGCAATGCCAGCGAAAAATTTCCAATGGACGGAAGAACCCGGAAGGTCTCACATTCCCGTTTCCACTCAAGCATCTGCCGGTTACACCGCTCCAGTGCTTTTTCCAGCTTTTTTCGGTATGGCTTCACCAGCTTCTTCATTCTCAGGATGTCCTCCTTGTACAAAACCGCACTGTACATCTCCCGTCCTCGTTCCACCAGATTATGAGCCTCATCGATCAAAAATACATAATCTCCTTTAACACCTTCCGCAAAAAAGCGGCGAAGATATACCTGTGGGTCAAATACATAATTATAGTCGCAGATCACTCCATCTACCCAGACAGCAAGATCCAGACTCATCTCATACGGGCAGACCTGATACCTTTCCGCATAGGAAAGCAATATCTCCCTGTCATAAATTTCCTCTTTCTCCAAAAGCTCAAACACCGCATCATTTACCCGGTCAAAATGCCCCTTTGCCCTTGCACAGGCTGCCGGATTACACTCCATGCTGTCGCACACACATAACTTTTCTTTCGCAGTCAAAAGCAGAGACTTCCAGCGAAGTCCATGCTTTTTCAGAATTTCAAAAGCTTCCCCTGCAACCGTACGGGTAATCGTTTTTGCAGTCAGATAAAAAATCCTTTCTGAGATTCCTTCTCCAACGGAACGCACAGCAGGATACAGACATGACATCGTTTTGCCCACACCTGTAGGTGCCTGGATAAACAGCTGTTTTTCCCGCAAAATGGTCCGGTAAACACCATGTACCAGCTCCCGCTGTCCCTCCCGGTAAGGGAAAGGAAATTCCATTCCGATCATGGATGCATTTCTCACTTTTTTCCACTCCTGATGCCAGTGGGCCCAGATATAGTAGGTATCGGCAAGTTTCTGAAACCATTTTTTCAGTTCCTGCGCATCGAACCTATAGGAGAACCTGCGAATCTCTTCCGTTTCCATATTGCAATATGTCATCTGTACTTCCATCTGTTCCAGCTGATTCTGTTCTGCATAGATCGCCGCATAGCACCTGGCCTGTGCAAGATGTACCGGAACCGGTTCTTCCACAAACCTGAGTTCCCGGTGTACACCTTTGATCTCATCGACCATCACATGATCTTCTTTTTCCTCTATTCCGTCCGCACGGCCTTCCACAAGCAAATCAAGATCTTCATAGCAGAAGCGGCAGCTGAGCGGTACCTCGGCCTGATAAGCTGCTCCCATCTGTCTCTGAATCTTTTTGTGAATCCTGGTTCCCTTTGCCAGTGACTCTTTATCTGCCCATCCGCCTCTCCTGTTGTCTATATCACCGGAACGCAGGATAAACTCCACCAGCTCCCTGACCGAAATCTTTACCTCTTCTTTTTCCATCCGCCCACCACCTTTCATTTTTCATATGATGTTTTATTATAACTCATCCACCCGCTTTTGCCTATATTTCCCGAAAATCAACATTGATTTACCGAACCAATTCTCAATACGAAGCAGATTTTAACCCCGACATCTTAATAATAGAAAAATCTTCCGCAGGAACCATTTGGCTTCTCCACGGAAGATTTTTCTTTTCTCGCATATCAAATCATTTTCAGATGCATTTATGCAATTGCAAATTTCTGAATTGCTTTTTCAAATTCTTTATCTTCTCCATAACACTGAACGGTAAGTTCCTGTGTCAGATCCATACTCATGATTCCGAGGATGGATTTTGCATCAATAATTACACGATTGTAGAAGATGTCAATATCAAAGTCACATTTTCCAGCCGCTTTCACAAATTCTTCCACTTCACTCGCCTCATTTAATTTGATTTTGCTTGTTTTCATATCTGGCATAGTATCAATCCTTTCTGAAACTCGCGGTAACAAAATCTGTGTACCGGTGTAGAATGACGGTACTCCCTTCTCCAACTGGTAGTACCACATATTTCGAGAATTGATTATCGCATCTGCTGCGAAATTTGTCAACTTTTTAATCTTCTCTGTTTTCTGTTGGTATTGCACTACTTTTTTGTACTTTCCTTTACATTTTCCACCTGTTTTTTTACTAATTGCATAGCATTTTCTCCCGATTGAAATCGTTTACAACTTAAAGAAGGCAATATTTTCTTGAAAACCAGCTTCTCTTTTTCAAATTTCGTCAAAAACACCAGAAATGAAGAAAAAGATAAGGAACAGCATTTTCACACTGTTCCTTGGAAGGGTTAACCAACGATTTTTTCTACTGCTTTATCCAGATATTCATTTTCTACCGCATGGAAAGCTCCCTTATCGGCTGCTTCCGCATACAGCGGATTGATCGGCATCTTGCCGAGTACTTCAGTTCCCAGCTCTGCCACTATCTCGTCAATATGACTCTCACCGAATACGGAAATGTGTTTTCCGCAGTCCGGACATACCAGATAGCTGTAGTTTTCCACAACGCCCAATACATTGATTTTCATCATCTGGGCCATCTTGTAAGCTTTACGCACAATCATCTTTACCAGATCCTGCGGTGAAGATACGATCACGATACCTTCCACCGGCAGAGACTGGAAGACTGTCAGCGGTACATCACCGGTTCCCGGCGGCATGTCTACGAACAGATAGTCCAGATCTCCCCAGATTACATCGGTCCAGAACTGTTTTACCATATTTGCCAGAATCGGTCCTCTCCAGATGACCGGTTCGTCTTCTCTCGGAAGCAGCAGGTTTACAGACATTACCTTAATGCCGTTTTTTGCCTCGATCGGATAGATACCGGCATCTACTGCCTGTGCCGGCCCCTTGACACCATACATCTTCGGGATGGAGGGTCCTGTGATATCCGCATCCAGGATACCTACTTTGTAACCTTTCTGTGCCATTCTATTTGCCAGAGATGCGGTAACGAAGGATTTACCAACGCCGCCTTTTCCGCTGACGATGCCAATCACATGTTTTACGTTGGACTGGCTGTTCATCTCTTCCAGCATACTCTTGGGCTGTTTGCTTGGACATCCTTCACAGCTTTCTTTGCTGCAGGATGTGTTGCTACATTCTTTTGCCATTGTCTGTCCTCTTTTCTCTTTTTATTTCATAAAGCGATCGATTGCTTTGTTCAGTTCTTCCAGAGCTTCCATATCCCCATCCTTAACTGCATCCACAATACAATGCTGTATGTGATCCTGTAAAATCACTTTTCCGGTATTATTAATTGCCGATTTGACTGCCGAAAGCTGGATCAGCACTTCTGAGCAGTCTCTGCCTTCTTCCACCATCCGACGGATCGATTCCAGATGACCGATAGCTCTTGACAACCGATTAATTACCGCTTTTGTGTTTTCATGGGTATGGGTATGACTGTGCTTGACAACCGTTCCATCTTCCAGTACATGTACATGCTCTCCCATCTTTTTCCTCCCATCCATACATTCCCGGATCAGATCTCGGAAAATGTATATCGCTGATGCATCCCGGAAAAATAGACGTCAAATACTATACTGCCATCTTTCTGAATGCTTTTTTCGTAAGTTTCTTCCCGGCCTCCGCATCGTTCCCGAATATAGCTTTCCGGATCTTCACACTGGATTTCCTCAAAAAACTGATCTCTGGAATGATTTAGCGGACACTGGTTTATGATTTCTCTGATGACTTCATATTGTTTCATCTATCGTCCCTCCCACATCGTTTTTATTATAACAATCTTTTGCAAAAAGAACAACACATCCGGAAGAAAAAGGAAGAAGAAAAAATGAGAAAACTGTTGCCTTTCCAACCGTAAGGTTGTATCATAGCATACAAGAAATTAAAATACATTTAAGGTGATTTTAAATGCATTTTGACTCGTAACTGTGAAGGTACTGAACATTTACGAAAGAAAAATAAATGAGTAATAAACAGCAGGAGGAAAAAGCACATGCAGCTTTTAGAAGAACGTATCTTAAAAGACGGAATTGTCAAACCCGGAAATGTTTTAAAGGTGGACAGTTTCTTAAATCACCAGATGGACATTGAATTCATCAATGAACTGGGAAAAGAATTCCAACGCCGTTTTGCCGATGCACCGATCACAAAGATTCTTACCATCGAAGCTTCCGGTATCGGCATTGCCTGTCTGGTAGCCCAGTATTTCCATGTTCCGGTTGTTTTCGCAAAGAAAGCACAGAGCCTGAATCTGGACGGAGAGATGTTTACCTCCAAAGTAGAATCCTTTACACACAAGAAAGTATATGATGTCATCCTTTCCAAGAAGTTCCTGGGACCGGAAGATCATGTACTTCTGATTGATGATTTTCTGGCAAACGGCTGCGCACTGATGGGACTGATCGACATCGTAAATAAATCAGGAGCCACTCTGGAGGGTGCCGGTATAGTTATCGAAAAAGGCTTCCAGGATGGTGGAAAGAAAATCCGTGAGATGGGTGTACGCCTGGAGTCTCTGGCTATCGTAGAGTCCATGACCGACGATTCACTCACTTTCCGTCCGAACAATTAATCAGTCCGGGATTCTCTGAATCACCCGGCAATCCTTATATGTTAATCGAGTAGGAGGCGGTGACTAACCGCCGTCCTCTCACACCACCGTGCGTACCGTTCGGTACACGGCGGTTTCAA
>CAKRLG010000010.1 GCA_934359255.1 uncultured Ruminococcus sp. | reverse complement strand
CTGTCAAGAACTTTTTTCAACTTTTTTGAAGTTGTTTTTGTTTCTCTCTTGCAGCAACTTTGATATCTTATCACATCTGATCGGCTGTTGTCAAGAACTTTTTCATTTCTTTATTTTAACCGTGTTTGTCAGTTGCAACTCTGATATAATAGCATTTATTTCTGTTTTCGTCAACTGTCTTTTTACATTTTTTTACATTTTCTTTGATGTATTTCTTACATTACCTTTTCTGTTCCAGAAAACGAACTGCATCTCTGATGTTATCCACCGGAATCAGCGTGATTTCTGTTTCCTGTCCTACGCTTTTCATACATGCTGCCGGAAGGATTACTGTGGTAAAGCCCAGTTTCTTTGCTTCCTGTACCCTCTGTTCTGCCATGCTTACCGCACGTACTTCTCCGCTCAGACCAACTTCTCCGAATACCAGTACCTTATCATCAATCACAATATCTTTATAACTCGATACCACGGCAAGCAGAATTCCCAAATCTATCGCCGGTTCATTCATACGGATTCCCCCGGCGATATTGACATACGCATCACTTGCCGAGAGATGGAGCCCCAGACGTTTTTCCAGTACGGCCATCAAAAGATTGACTCTGTTATAGTCCGTACCTGCTGCCGTTCTTCTTGGCATGCCGAAGTTGCTGGCACATACAAGTGCCTGGATTTCTATCAGAATCGGTCTGGTTCCCTCCATGGAGCAGGCTACTACGGAACCGGATGCTCCCTCCGGTCTTCCCGCCAGCATAAACTCCGAAGGATTTTCTACTTCCACCAGCCCCTCTTCCCGCATCTCAAAGACACCGATTTCATTGGTGGATCCAAAACGATTCTTTACTCCCCGCAGGATCCGGTATGATGCATGGCGATCGCCCTCAAAATAAAGCACTGTATCTACCATGTGTTCCAGCACTCTCGGTCCTGCTACATTTCCATCTTTTGTCACATGACCAACGATAAATATGGAAACCCCAAGTCCTTTTGCTATCTGCAGCAGTACCCCTGTGGATTCTCTTACCTGTGACACACTTCCAGGCGCAGAAGACACCTCTTCGTTGTACATAGTCTGGATCGAGTCGATCACAACCACTGTCGGTTTTTCTTTTTCGATCACCTGGCGGATCATGTCCAGATTGGTCTCACACAGCAGCCGCAGCCGTTCTCCAAATGCACCGATTCTCTGTGCCCGCAGTTTGATCTGTTTTAATGATTCCTCACCGGAGATATAAAGAACGGATACTCGATCTGCCAGATTTCTGCACACCTGCAAAAGGAGCGTGGATTTTCCGATACCCGGATCACCGCCCACCAGTGTCATCGATCCCTGCACGATTCCGCCACCGAGAACCCGATCCAGTTCTTTTATGTCTGTATGGATACGGTCTTCTTCATCCAGGGAAATCTCGGAAAGTGCTACAGGTTCGGCTTTCTTTCTTCCTGTTGCCTCCTGATGTTTTGTCTGGTTTGGACTCACAGTCTCTTCTACAAACGTATTCCAGCTTTTGCATCCCGGACACTGCCCCATCCATTTTGGTGATTCATATCCACACTCCTGACAGAAAAATACTGTTTTCTTCGCTTTTGCCATGTTCTTTCTACTCCTGTTCATCCTCATATACAACATAAGCTGCCGCCCTACCGTTTTCCGGTAAGACGACAGCTTTTTCATCACAAGCTTTTGATCACTTATAATTTTTCAATCTCTACGCAAACAGCTTTATCAGGGGATAAGTCTGCGCTGAAAGATAATTTTCCTCCCAGATTAGTTTTCATATGACCAACACTCACATCATCCAGAAGTACTTTATATTCGCAATCCGCTTCCATCTCTACTGTAATCTGTGTATTATCTGTTCCTTCTACAGAAAATACCATACCGTTATTTCCGATCTTCATATCTAAAACTGTGGTTCCCGGAACGGATTCGTATACGAACATTCCGTTTCGCTCCAGCTTTGTAATTTCCTTAAAGGTTTTTACTTTATATAAGTCACCATCATATTCATAATCAGAAAGTTTCGTCTTGGTATCCAGTTCATAATTACCGAAACTGATTCCTCCAGCTGCTTCTGTTCTGATCAATTCTTTAATCGTAGCCATAATATCCTCCTAGTTTTCCTCTGTGCGTTCCGCCATCTCTGACGCTACTTTTGTTTTGTAGATATTATATAATAAATTCAGAAAAACATCTAGTCATTGACTGAAAATTTAATAACTTTTTTAGATACAGACACAATAACCCGATCCCCTCTGTGAATCTTTCCATCTAGTATCTCCTCTGCCATCCTGTCTTCCAATTTGTTCTGGATCGCTCTTTTCAGCGGTCGCGCACCATATTTGCTGTCAAATCCGCTTTCTGCCAGATAGTCTTTTACACTGTTTCGGACAACCAGTTCGATATCCAGCTGTTCTTTGCATCGTTTCTCCAGTTTTTTTACCAGAATATTGACAATCTGGCGGATCTCCTGTTTATCCAGCATATGGAAGACCAGGATCTCATCGACACGGTTTAAGAATTCCGGCTTAAAGATTCTTCTCACTTCTTCCATAACGCCACGTTTCATATCTTCGTAGTCTTTCTTCTTGTCTTCTCCCTGAGAAAATCCAAGACGTTTTGGTTCTACAATTGACTGTGCACCGGCGTTTGATGTCATGATGATACAGGTCTGTTTGAAATCCACTTTTCTGCCCTGCGCATCGGTGATATGACCGTCATCCAGCACCTGTAATAAAATGTTAAATACATCCGGATGTGCTTTTTCAATCTCATCGAACAGGATCACACTGTATGGATTTCTCCGGATCTTCTCGGAAAGCTGGCCACCTTCTTCATATCCCACATATCCCGGCGGTGAGCCGATCAATTTTGATACACTATGCTTTTCCATGTATTCCGACATATCCACACGGATCATCGCCTGCTCGGAGCCGAAGACTGTCTCTGCCAGTGCTTTGGACAGTTCTGTCTTACCTACACCGGTCGGTCCGAGAAACAAGAAAGAACCGATCGGCCTTGCCGGATCTTTCAGTCCCACGCGTCCACGCTTGATTGCTTTTGCCACTGCTTCTACCGCTTCTTCCTGACCGATCACCCGTTTGTGCAGTTCTTTTTCCAAGCCTGCCAGACGTTTGGACTCTTTCTGGGCAAGTTTCTGTACCGGAATCTTAGTCCAGCTGGATACGATCTGGGCAATATTTTCTTCGGTTACCTGCATTTTTTTATTTTTATAGCGCTGTTCCTGACGTTTTTTCAATTTTTCGTAGGATTCTTCCAGCTCTTTTTGTTCTTCCTGTAACTCCCGCGCTCTTGAAAAATCGCCTTCCCTGATCGCTTCCTCTTTTTTTTCGGCAAGTGCATGCAGATTCTGCTCCATCTCTTTTAACTGCGGAGGCACTGTAATACCTGTCAACTGTACCCGTGAAGAAGCTTCATCCATCAGATCAATGGCTTTGTCCGGCAGATGACGATCCGCAATATAACGCATAGACATCTTGACTGCTGACTCCAGCGCATCATCGGTAATTGTGACTCCGTGATGTTTTTCATAATAAGGGCGCAATCCTTTCAGAATCTCAACTGCCTGCTCTTCCGTCGGCTCTTCTACCGTAACCGGCTGAAATCTTCGTTCCAGTGCTGCATCTTTTTCAATATGTTTTCTGTATTCTTCAATCGTGGTCGCACCGATGATCTGAATCTCTCCTCTCGAAAGAGAAGGTTTTAAAATATTGGACGCATCCAGCGCTCCTTCCGCACCGCCTGCTCCGATAATTGTATGCAATTCGTCAATAAACAGCAAAATTCCCGGATGTTCCATCACTTCTGCAATTACTTTTTTGATTCTTTCTTCAAATTCACCACGGTATTTGGATCCTGCCACCATACCGGACAGGTCCAGAACAACCAGCCGTCTGTTTTTCATTTTTTCCGGCACCAGCCCCTGCGCGATCCTCTGGGCAAGTCCTTCCACTACCGCTGTTTTTCCAACTCCCGGTTCACCGATCAGACAGGGATTATTTTTGGTCCGGCGGCTTAAAATCTGGATCACGCGTCCGATTTCTTCTTCTCTTCCAACCACCGGGTCCATAACTCCCTGCCGCGCCATCTCTGTGAGATCTCTGCTGTACTGATCCAGCGTCGGTGTGCCTGTAGCCGCTTCATTTCTGGATCGTGTATTGCCGTTATCTCTTGGATTGGCAACTTCCTCTCCCATCGCTACCAGAACTTCATTCTGCAGTTTCCGGATATTTACTCCCATCGTGTGCAACAGCCGGGTTCCCATACAGTCAACTTCCCGAAGCATCGCAAGCAGAAGATGTTCCGTTCCTATCTTTTCACTGCGAAGATCATCTGCTTCCTCCACAGCTCCTTCCAGCATTCTCGCCGCCCGTGGGGTATATCCTGCCCGGTCCGCGGTCAGCACATTGCTCTCTTCCGGTGCTACCAGTTTCCGGATCATTTCCATCAGCCTTTCTTCACTGATTCCCATGTCACGCAAAACCATACCGGCTGTTCCCTCTTCTTCGTGTAAAAGACCTGCCAGTAAATGTTCAGTTCCGATATAACTGTGTTTGTATCTGCGTGCTGTCTTTTCCGCATATTTTACCGCTGTCTTTGCCTGATTCGTATATTGTGTACTCATGCAGCGTTCTATCCTCCATTTTTCGTATCCTGTTTGCCCGTAGATTATTCTAACGGGTCTTCGGGGGATTGCTCCCACATATCATAGATTTCATCCAGCAGCCGATGTGCTTCCTGCCGGGAAATGTTATGGCATCGCCCCTTTGCCAGAATGATATACAGATTCTGACGCATCTCTTCCAGCGCCAGCAGTTTGTTTGAATCGATGCAGATCACTGCACCTTTTCTCCGGTCTATAGATACGATGCCCTCTTTTCTAAGAACAGCGTACGCTTTATTTACTGTATGCATATTGATTCCGATACATTCTGCCATCTGCCTTACTGACGGAAGGGTATCTCCGTCCTGCAGTCTGGATGTGGCGATTCCTAGTATGATCTGATTGCGAAGCTGCATATAAATTGCTTCTTCGCTGTTAAAATCTATCTCCAGCAATTCTATCTGCATCTGTTCACCCTGCTTTCTCTTTTCTGTGTGTTATCCATCATATAACAGTTCCCACGGTTTGTAAAGCAGACCCTTACTGATATTCCCGGATCAGGCAGTATTGTTTCAGATTAAAGTTCTTTTTTAAGATTCCATACACTTTAAACTGGAATTTTTTGTAGAATTCCAGATTTTTTTCGTTATGTGTTTCCAGGGAAATCATCATTCCATGTTCCTGGGCATACCGGATTGCTTCATCCATCAGCATCGCTGCCATTCCGTGGTGCTGCATCCTTGGGTGAACGGCCAGGTAAATAATGTGCAGACGTTTTGTCTGATGAAGCTGCTGTGTCCAGCTCGAATTCAGATAGTCACCGCCTTTGATAAAATTATAAAAGGTATGAAAAGACGGATCCTCCTTGATCAGATACAGATCATTTTGCAGGGTAGCCTTCGCTTCTGTCAGCAGAAAATGAAACAGATTGTAGGACTCTGTCTCATCGGATACCACCAGCACACTGTTGAGTTCTTCGCTGTCCGCAAAAATTTCACACGTTTCATAGAATTCATCCATATCGCAGTGAAACAACTCCGGCATCAGACGTTTTCTCACATCCGGATCCGGAATCAGTGTCTCATACAGCGGATCGTGTGCAAAACAAATGTTTAAAAGTTCCTCTAACTTAGGTAAATCTTCTTTTTTTACCCGATATAACTTATCGCTTTCCATATTTTTCAGCGGGTTTCCCCGTCACCTTTCTTATTGTTCCTGTATCGGATGCACAAAATGTTCTTTCACGGTTTGATAAATCTCTTCCATTGTCTGTTCTGCCATTTTGTACTGTTTATCGATTACTTTTGCAAGTGCTGCTGCCTCTTCCCGACAGTCTTTTTCTCCTGCTTCTTCTTTTTTCAGCAGCTGTTTTACCAAATCGTACAGATTTTCATGCTGCATCAGACGTCTGTATCCCCATTTCAGCCGTTCTTTCGGCTGATGGTACACATAGTCGGTAAAATGTTTGTAGACTTCTTTATCAAACATAAATGCATAGGCATTGTTATCCACATCATACAGTTTTCGCAATGCTACGGAAAGTTCACCCTCTTCGAGATTCTGTCTGGCTCCCTCTAGGAGATGAATATTTCTCAGCAGGATCTCATGCGGGTAAAATACATTTCCATACCAGTCGATGCGGACAAATGCATCCTGTTCTGTCTTGAATTTTTTCAGAAGTTCGGTTTCCGTCTGTCTCAGATCCTGATACAGCTGTTCCCGCTGCTGCGGATCTTTGCAGCATTTATATTCTCTGTTTTTTTCCAGCACCCAACGGTAATTCTCTTCCTGCTGTTGTTCTGCCCGTTTCAGCAGTGTGCTGAGTGTTTCGTATTGTTCTTTCAGGCAGCTGGTTTCACACGATTTTATCAGTTCCAGACCTTCCTGTGCACGTCTTATAACGCCTGTGAAAGAAAGCGGTGCCACAGCCGTCCGGTCAATCGCCAGAATCAGCAGCGCGTACAGTTCATGATGAAACTGATACACCTGTGGATCGTAATATTCGTCGTTATCAAACTGAGAATGATAGTGTGTCTCCATAAAGCTTCCGCCGGTAAAATCATTTACCATAGAAGGAATTCCGGCAATCGCCATCGAAAAATCATCGGACCATGTCTCGATTGGTGATACAACGGATGCCTCCTCCGGGTACGCTCTGGTAAGCACCGGAAGTTCCTCCAGGAATTGTTCCAGAAACGGCTGGTATTCATAACAGCTTCGGATCCGCGCCCCTGCCCCATGTGCCAGAGCCGGAAGTTCAAAGTTCAGATCGGCGATCACTTTTCCCACCCATTCCGGATGTGCAGTAAATACCTGTTCGTAGGCACCTGTGGACCAGTCAAAATCCGAATCGATCACGCCCCACTCTTCTGCTGCCATCGCGCAGATCAGGATCGTATTGTCCGGCTGAATCTTGGCATCGATCAATGCTTTCGCGATCCCGAACATCATGGCCACCGCCGTATTATCATCCTGAAATCCGTCAAAATAGGAATCGTAATGAGCAGAAAGCACGATCATACGGTCTTTGTGTTTTCCCGGAATCTGACCGGTAATATTATAAGTTTTACACCCCGGCATCACCCGGCTGTCCGCTTCCAGTGTCACCCACAACTCCCGGCTCTGCTGATTATCCAGCTGTTCTTTCAGCCACTGAGCATCTCTTCTGGATACAGAAAATGCAGGAGCATCCGCAGGACCTGCGATGTCCTGGGCATTTAACGCATCCTCGTCAATCTCGCCGTATCCGCCCTGCTGTACCGCGATCAGCGCTTTTGCACCTTTCAGATGTGCCTGATATACCGGAAAATTGATCCACCATTCATCTCTCTGGTTGATATCCACCAGTACCAGTTTATTTTTTACATCAATATCTTTATAATCTAACTCTGTTCCTTTTCCCACATAGACCAGCGGATATTCTTCCGCCCCATCGGTCACGCAGTTGGTCTGGTAGGCTCCCAGCTGAATCTCATGTTTCTTTCCATTTTCATCCAGTACATACAGAACTGCTTTGCGAAATTCCCATCCGTCTACGGTAATCTCATCTTTCGTTACCTGGGACAGGCCAATCGCTTCCATCTCTCTTTTTAACATCTCTCCGGTCAGAAACTCTGCCTCGGATCCTGCCGACCGATATCCCAGTACCGGATTACACCGGTAGGCTTCCATACGTTTTGCCAGTTCATAGGAATATGGAATATCCAGATGTGTCAATACTTTCTCTTTCTCGTTCATTGATACCCTCCTGCCAAACGGTGCCTGACATTTGCTGTCGGGATCGTATGTTTATGTCGGCTTTATTATACCGCGCGGACCTCTGACTGTCTATTTTAAATTTTTTTGTGTTTTTTCAAAAAAAGTGTTGACTTTTCTGTTTTTCAACGATATAATATCACTTGTCTTTCAGAGAAAGAAAGCGCGCGGGAGTGCTGGAATTGGCAGACAGGCAAGACTAAGGATCTTGTGGGTGTATGCTCGTGTGGGTTCAAGTCCCATCTCCCGCATACAGAGAAAAGGGCAGAAAGCTTTGATTTTATTCAGGTTTTCTGCTTTTTTTATTGTCTGAATGATACGATTTTTTTCTCACGCTGTCTCACGTTTTTGGGTGGTGGGATTACTATATCTTGTGGTGGCTGTAGGGCGGATAAAACCAGTTGGTCTTTTTGTTCGGTGTTGGTTCGGGTGAAAATGTAATGTTTTAATGTTATATTCTATTCATACGAATACTTTCCATTTGAACATTTGTTCGTAATATGATACACTACATTTGTACAATTGAATAGAAAGCAGGATGTGATTTCTGATTATTTGATGCCCTCTGATCTTATGAAAGGAGGGTGATGCCCTATGAACGCAATGGAAGTTCTTACTTTATTGTTAGTAGTTTTCGAGGCTCTGTCTTACATAGACAATCATAAAAAGAAGCATAAGCGTAAAAAGAAACGCAAAAAGAAAAATAAAAAGAAATAGCATCCCAGACCGCCCAAAGTTTAGGATGCTATTTCTTTAATAGTTTTTAACAGAGGGCAAATCGGAGTCATATCCGATTACCTTTCTAATTAGATTATACACTTGAGCACTTGTTTTTGCAAGTGCTCATTTGAATTTTCCAACTAAGGTTCTTTTGTAATATTTAGAACAAAATCACATTATTCACATTTTAATATTTCTTTCAATTCCCGAAGCGTCGGTGCTTTGGCATCCTTCTCCGAAAGCTGTTCACGATCGTCTTTTTCAATAGGAATCGGCCATTCGATTCCCAGTTCACTGTCTAATGGAGTCAATGCTGTTCCTGACATTCCCGGAGCCCACTCGTTATCAAAGAAATATAAATACTCTGTTCCTTCTTCCAACGCCTGAAATCCGTTACACACGCCCTGTGGAACAAAAACCTGTATTCCAGGTGTAATATGTACTGTTTCTACTGCACCAAATGTTTTACTGTCTGGTCTTGTATCCACATACACACCAAATACGGAACCGGTTGCTACTGTAACCAGCTTTGCCATGGCTTCTCCATGCAGACCGCGAACCGCTCCACGTTTTGTACGTGTTAAATTTATCTGTTTCCACGAAGAAAGTGTTTCCGGTAAAACTTCTGAATGGCTGCTCTCACGATAGAGTTCTCTCACTGTGCCTCGATCATCTGTCACCATTTTTACATTAATAATACGCAATCCATCAATCTTTGATTCGGATGCTGAAAAAGGATATATTTGCAACGTCATCGGATACCCCCTTTTTTCTTTTTATTTTTATTTATATCATACACAATTCACCTTATTTCTGCAAATGTTTTCTGTATTTTCCCTGTGTTTCTAAAAGATAATGTTACTGTGAACAGGAACAAAGTAATGATCGAAACCGTCCCAGTCACTGCCAACACAATACTTCCCACTTGCGCCCTTCTTTCCTCTTCGTTATAATAAACACATAACAAAAATCCTATAGAAAGAGTAAGAAAGGACACCGTTATGAAAGAATATAAATGGGCTACTCTCGGATGTGGTGTGATCGCCAATCAGCTGGCACAGGCGTTTGCTGCAAATGGACGGAAACTGTATTCCGTAGCAAACCGTACACACGAAAAGGCAGTTGCTTTTGCTGAAAAATATGGAATTGATAAAGTTTATGATCAGATTGACGATGTATTTTCGGATGATGAGGTGGACATTATCTATATTTCCACTCCCCACAACACACATATTTCCTATCTTCGGAAAGCTTTAAGTGCCGGAAAGCATGTGCTCTGTGAAAAATCCATTACGCTCAATGCTGAAGAGCTGGAAGAAGCGGTTCGTCTCGCAGAGGAACATCATGTAATCTTAGCCGAAGCCATGACAATTTTCCACATGCCAATCTACAAGGAACTTCGCAGCCGGATGGATGCCGGGGACTTCGGGGAACTGCGGCTTTTGCAGATGAACTTCGGAAGTTACAAAGAATATGATATGAAAAACCGCTTTTTCAACCGGAATCTCGCCGGCGGAGCGATGCTGGATATCGGTGTGTATGCGCTGTCTTTCCTTCGCTGGTTTATGTCCTCGAAACCGGATCAGATTCTCTCTCAGGTGAAATACGCGCCTACCGGTGTGGACGAGCAGGCATCGATTCTGCTGAAAAACAAAGAGGAGGAAATGGCTACCGTCATTTTATCTCTGCATGCCAAACAGCCGAAACGGGGAACGATCTCTTTTGATAAGGCTTACATCGAGCTTTTCGAGTATCCGCGGGGAGAGGAAGCCATCATCACTTATACGGAAGACGGTCACAAAGAAGTGATATCCGCCGGTTCTACCGACCGGGCGCTGGAATACGAGGTAGCCGATATGGAAGCGGCAGTCGCCGGAGAGGAAGACCGGATGCATCTCGACTATACGATCGATGTGATGGATATGATGACTTCAATCCGGAAAGACTGGGGGATGACGTACCCGGAGGAAGAACACTGATTTTTCACTCCTGACCGCGGCTATACACAAATATGCACATTATAAACACCATGTAACAAAACAGGGGAGAAAACGATTTTTTTCGTCTTCTCCCCTGTTATTTTTTACTCTTATATTAATTTACGCCTCGTCAATCGCTTTTCCAATATCATGACGATAATATTTATTATCAAACTCTACAAGATCGATAGCTTTATACGCATTCGCTCTCGCCTGTTTCAGGTCGTCTCCTTTTGCTACCACGCCCAGCACACGACCACCGTTTGTCACGATCTGTCCGTCTTTCTTTGCGGTTCCTGCATGGAATACATAATAACCTTCTTTTTCTTTGAATGCATCCAGTCCTTTGATCGGGAAGCCTTTCTGATAAGATACCGGATAACCGTCGGATGCCAGAACTACGCATACAGCTGCATTGTCTTCGAATTCCAGATTGATTTGATCCAGTGTTCCATCGATACATGCTTCAAACACATCGATGATATCCGTCTTCATTCTCGGAAGGACAACCTGTGCCTCCGGATCACCGAAACGGGCATTGTATTCCAGAACCTTCGGGCCGTCGGCAGTCAGCATCAGGCCGAAGAAAATAATTCCCTTGAATTCTCTTCCCTCTGCTGCCATCGCATCTACCGTTGCCTGATAGATGTGTGCCTTACAGAATGCATCCACATCTTCGGTATAGAACGGACTTGGAGAAAAAGTTCCCATACCACCGGTATTCAGCCCCTGATCTCCGTCTTGCGCACGTTTGTGATCCTGTGCGGAAGTCATTGGTTTGATGGTTTTTCCGTCCACATAAGTCAGAACGGACACCTCACGACCGGTCATGAACTCTTCAATCACCATTGTATTGCCGGCATTGCCGAACTTTTTATCTTCCATGATCTCTTTCACACCGTCTTTTGCTTCTTCCAGGGTGTTGCAGATCAGTACTCCTTTTCCAAGTGCCAGTCCGTCAGCTTTTAAAACGATCGGAAATTTTGCAGTTTCCAGATAGGCAAGTGCTTCCTGCGGATCGGTAAAGTTTTCATAAGCGGCTGTCGGAATGTTGTATTTTTTCATCAGATCTTTGGAAAATGCTTTGGAGCCTTCCAGGATCGCTGCATTTTTTTTTGGTCCGAACACACGCAGTCCTTCTGCCTCGAAAGCATCTACCACGCCGCCAACCAGCGGATCATCCATACCGATAACGGTCAGATCAATCGCTTTTTCTTTTGCAAAGGCCACCAGTTTGTCAAATTCCATCGCACCTATATTGACACATTCTGCATATTCTTCAATTCCCGCATTACCCGGTGCGCAGTAGATTTTGTCAACTTTCGGGCTCTGTGCTACTTTCCATGCGATTGCATGTTCTCTTCCACCGCTTCCTACGATCAGTACTTTCATGTCTTTTCCTCCTATCTGGATCTTACCAGTCCGTCAACTACCTCTATCTTATCATTTGCAATCAGATCAATCGCTTTCGGCATGATCACCCATTCTGCCTCTTCCATAACTCTTCGCTGCAGAACTTCCGGGGTATCTCCCTCTTTCACCTCAACCGCTTTCTGCAGAATGATCGGACCGGTATCCGTTCCCTCATCCACAAAATGCACAGTAGCTCCGGTGACTTTTACGCCTCTTTTTAACACTCCCTCATGAACTTTCAGACCATAATAGCCGGTTCCGCAAAAAGACGGAATCAGCGCCGGATGAATATTGATGATCTTATTCGGATAAGCCTTCACCATGATCTCCGGAATCACGACCAGACATCCTGCCAGGACTACCAGATCTACACCGTAAGACTGGATTGCTGCCAGAAGAGCCTCGTTAAATGCTTCTCGCGTCTCATACTGTTTTGGTGAAATGCATCTTGCCTCGATGCCATGTTTCTTTGCCCGTTCCAGTGCATAGGCATTTGCATTGTTACTGATCACAACGGAAATCTCCGCATTGGTGATGGTTCCGTTTGTTATGCTGTCAATGATCGCCTGAAGATTGGTACCGCCGCCTGATACCAGAACTGCCATTTTTAACATAAGGTCACTCCCTTTTCACCTTCTGTGATTTTACCTACAACGTACGGAGTGTCACCTGCTGCACGCATAGCTTCCATGGTCTTGTCCACATCTGCGGGATCCACGGCAACAATCATACCGATACCCATGTTGTAAGTGTTGTACATCATCTGCTCTTCGATATTCCCTTTCTTTGCCATCAGGGTAAAGATCGGAGGGATCGGATAACTGTCTTTTTCGATCACTGCGTGAACACCGTCTTTTAACATACGCGGAATATTTTCATAGAATCCGCCACCGGTGATATGGCTGCATGCTTTTACGGTCACACCTGCATTTTTTACATTTTTCAGTGCTTTTACATAGATTCTTGTCGGAGCAAGCAACGCCTCTCCCAGTGTGGTTCCCAGTTCGTCATAATAGGTATCCAGGGATTCTTTTGTCATATCGAAAACTTTTCTTACAAGAGAAAATCCGTTGCTGTGTACGCCTGTGGATGCCATACCGATCAGTACATCTCCGTCTTTCAGGTTTTCGCCGGTGATCATCTCTTTTCTGTCGCAGACACCAACGGCAAATCCAGCCAGATCGTATTCATCTTCCGGCATCAGCCCCGGATGTTCTGCAGTCTCGCCACCGATCAGGGCTGCATCGGACTGTACGCATCCCTCTGCCACACCGCTTACAATCTGTGCGATTTTTTCAGGATAGTTCTTACCGCAGGCAATATAATCCAGGAAAAATAAAGGTTCTCCGCCTGCACAGGCAATATCGTTCACACACATGGCAACCGCATCGATTCCGATGGTATCGTGTTTGTCCATGATCATCGCCAGTTTTACTTTAGTTCCGCATCCGTCTGTACCGGACAGCAGTACCGGATCTTCCATCTCTTTGATTTTTTTCAGAGAAAATGCACCGGAAAAACCGCCAAGTCCGCCAAGAACTTCTTCTCTCATGGTTCTTTTTACATGTTCCTTCATCAGTTCTACGGATTTGTAACCTGCTTCAATATCTACTCCAGCTTTCTTGTAATCCATCTTGATCCTCCATCTGCTCTGCGGCACTTTTATTTTGTATAGTTCTTGTATCCTACTTCTTTTAATTTTGCGTCTTTTGCTTCTACTTCTTCTTTCATTTCCTGTGTATATGCTTTCAGGCGGGAGAGCAGCGCATCGTCAGATGTTGCAAGAATCTTCGCTGCGAGAATCGCTGCATTGGCTCCTCCGTTGATTGCCACGGTTGCCACCGGAATACCGGTCGGCATCTGTACGATCGAGTACAGGGAATCTCTGCCTCCCAGAGAAGTGGTATGCATCGGGATACCGATAACCGGCATCGGGAAAATAGCAGCACACATACCCGGCAGATGGGCAGCCATACCGGCGCCTGCAATGATTACTTTAAATCCTTTCTCCTCTGCGCTCTTCGCATACTCAAAGAATACATCTGGTTCTCTGTGTGCAGAAATAATCGTCATCTCGTAATCTACGCCTAATTTTTCCAACATTGCTGCGGCTTTGCTCATAACCGGCATGTCAGAATCACTTCCCATAACAATTCCTACTTTAGCCATTGCTTGTCTCCTTTGCTCATAAATACTTATTAGTTTCTCTTATAAGTAGTTTTAATTAATTCATCTCTACTTATTAGTAATAATACTAAGTCTGTCACTTCTTGTCAATATAAATCATGAAAATTGCCGGCATGAGCTAAAAAAAGAGAACCTCCCCACCGGTTGTTCTCTTTTTCTTCTCTGTTATCCGATCAGTTGTTCCAGATATTCTTTCCCTGCCAGAATATCTTTTTTCTGTTCTTCTCCTGAGATTTCTCTCTCAATGGTGATGTCTCCATCGTATCCCACTTCTTTTAACCGCTCGATAAAGACAGGATAATTGACCTTTCCCTGACCGATCGGCACTTCTTCTCCGAGGAAATGACCGTCCGTCGGGTATTTTCCGTCTTTTCCGTGGACACCGCGCACATATTCCCCGAAGACATCCAACGCATCCACCGGGTTGGCTTTTCCGTACATTAAAAGATTCGCCGGATCCAGATTCACTCCCACGCATCCTTTGCCCACACTTTTTTCGATATCCTGCATCGCCCGTTTTAATGTAACCGGAGTCTCCTGTCCGGTCTCGAACAGAAAGACCTGCCCGTTCTTTTTACACCGTTCCGCCACTTCCTTGCAGGCATTCAGTGTTCCCTGATAGTTTGGATCATATGGATTTTCCGGCATATACCCTACATGGGTGACAAAATCGGTGACACCCAGTTTTTTTGCAAAATCAGAGCCTTCCAGAAGCATCCTTACACGTTCTGCCCGGTAATCTGCCGGAACCAGACCCAGGGTCAGCTGCCCATCATAAAAATCCCAGACTTTTCGTCCGCCCCAGCCACACCAGAATGCGCTGATGGTAATCCCGTGTTTTTTGGCTGCGGCAAGAATCACTTCTGCTGCTTTTTCATCATTGATAATTTTTCTCTCCCAGCATACCAGCTGACAGCTCTCCATATCCATCGCACGGACTTCTGCAAATTTTTCATCAATATCTGTGTCCGCTTCCATACGGACGATCACTCCTACACGCATATATTCCCTCCTGTATGTTCTCAGATATACATTTCTTTTTTCTCTCTAAGATACAGCTTTGCAGCTTCCCACTCTTCCAGTGCCTGTTCTACAGATTTTACACCTTCCTGAAGCGGTGCAAGGATGATTTCTTTTCCATCTCGCAGACATTCCAGAAAATATTTGATTTCTGTATAATATGGTCCGAGATTCGTGATATTGATACCGGTATTCGTCTGGCCCTCATACTCCAGATGCAACTCCGGAATGATCTCTGTTCCATCAGCTTTGTATACCGCAAGTCCCGGCTGACCTGCCTGGTTAAAGTAAACAGTTCCTTTTTCAAAATACGCCCGGAATCCTGCCTGGAATTTCGGTATCGGAGAAACATCCCACACCCCTTCTGCTGTAGCAAATACATCACCGAACTCATATGTAGTAATTACCTGATTGATCATACCGGAATCAAATGTCGTTGCCCGTACCTCAAAATCATCCGGCTCTCCCAACATGTATCTCAAAAAATCCAGGTCATGGATGTGAAGATCCAGCACAACGGAACCACTCTTTTTCTCATCATGGAACCATCCCTCAAATCCCCAGCGGACATTGCCGCTCACACGCTGCATCACAATCGATTTGAGTTTTCCGAGTGTCTGGTTATCGTACACTTTTTTTAGATAGCGGTATTCGTCAAAGGCACGGACAACCTGTCCCACCATGACTTTCACTCCGGTTTCTTTCTGTGTTTCCAGAAGTAGTTCTCCTTCTTCTCTGGTCAGACAGACCGGTTTTTCTACCAGAACATTCATGCCCTTTTTCATAGCTGCTACGGCATGCTCTGTATGCAGATAACTTGGAAGACAGATATGTACTGCATCCAGATTTTCATGTTCGATCAGCTCCATTCCATATGTATATGTCCGCGCTTCGGGAAATTCTGCTGCCGCTTTCTGTAAAAATTCTTCCCTGCAGTCTGCCAGTGCGACCACTTCCACGTCCATCTGAGAAGACAGAGCTTTTAAGGACAGATAATGGGTAGTTCCCATTCCGCCACATCCGATGACTCCTACTTTCATCTTTTGATACCTCCTGTTGCTGTTTCCGGTGTATTTATGTATTATTTTGCATTTTTTGCTTTTCTTTTTTCTCTTCTACATTAGCATTGCCTGTAATTTCTGTCAATTTTTATTTTTATCTGTTCAAATTTCAAAAGTGACCGGAAATCAAATCAGAACTTTTCATGGTTCTCTCTGATTTCCGGTCACTTTTTTATCCTCTGTGTAATTTTTTATTTTCCAGTGTGTCCAGCTCTTTATTCAGTTCTTCTGTTCCCCCAAGAACAAATCTTCCGTCCTGAATCAGTGGGATCTCTCTTCCATCCTCTGTTTCGACCAGGATGGCTCCCAGTTCATCATACGGGATGGTGATATCGGTGTGACAGCCTAAATATGCTTTGCTCACATCTTCTTTTCTCAGAATTGAAACTTCATTATCTCTTGCTATAATTTCTTTTCCATCCGGATTATATACTTTCGTATCTTCCGCCCAGCTGTAACAGGTATCTCCCACTGCAAAGTGCGGTCCCGTCTTTTCTGCAATCAGAATCGGAAGTTTCGCCTCGATACCATATTCTCTCGCCACCCGGTAAGCCGTTGTGTTGGTTCCGATCGCAAACTCACCCATCGGAAGTGTCGGATGATGGTAGAGAATATTTTCCCGGATATATTTTTTATTTTCCTCTTCGGAGCCAAAATTGGTGCAGCTATACTCTGTAATCTTTCCATCTGTAAAAACCAGTTCCAGATTTTGATACTGCAGTTCATTGAGATAAACTTTTGTTACATGCAGCTTTCCGTTTGTTCCCGTCAGTTTCGGGGAGGTAAAGACTTCTCCCACCGGGATATTGACATCTGCCACGCAGTTTTCAAAATTTGTCTGTTTTTCCGGGTCTTCCAGCTTGTGAAGCTGTACACGCAGATCTGTCCGGTTTTCACCTTTTCCCAGAATATGCACACTCGTTCCGAGATCCAGTGCATCGATCAGTTTCTGCTGGATCTGCTGATACAGATTGTAGTCCAGTGTATTGATCTTCACCGTCTCACGGAAGATTTCTTCAAACTGATCCCCGATCGCCGGTACCGGATAGGCAATGATCGTGAAACTTCTCTCCTCGCCTTTGATATAGCGGTTCGTAATCTGACCAATCTCATTTTGCATGTGCACTTTTAACTTCTGCTGCTTTTCCGTAAGTTTCGTCGCATATTCACTGGCTTCCGGTACAAATGGCCGTTCTCCGAAGATTTCCACAACGGCAGGTCCGGCATGCACACCCGCCAGTTCCTTATAGGTTTCATATGCCCCGCGGGTTGCCCGCAGCTTCCGGCCGACAAAATCATCATCCAGATACAATGCGATATCGTTACGGTGGTCATAGTCAAACTGCGGATTCGGAATCGCTCCGTAATAGCCAATCCGGTGCAATCCCTTATTTACCATATGCACAGCACTCCGGTAGATCACCGGCTGTAATCCCATCTGCTCAAACTGCGTAATCGCAGCACGGATCATCCGCTCAAATCCAAGCACATACCGGATATTTACAGTTTTCTTTTTAGACAGATCTTTTCCGGTCGCAATAAAACCGATCCGATAACCCTCGGTATATGTCCTTGCCATCGCGTCGATTTCTTCCTGCGGCAACGTATTTAAAAAGGCGGCGGTCTTTTCTTCCTCTTCAGTCACATATTCACCGAACTGGTACAGATAACGGAGATCCGTCAGATCTGCATCTTTTATAATCCTTACTGCAAAATCCAGAGTCGGATCCACCGCCTGGCGTACCCGCTCTTCTACCATTTCCTGACAGTAATCGTTCACATACCAGTATAAGATTTTCCTCACGTTTTCCCTGGTCGGTACTTCTCCGTCCTCAAACTCACTGTACACCTGCAAAAACAGTTCCAATCCTACCAGAAAATCCCAGTCTTTCTGTTCCCAGGCATACACGATCATACCTCGAAGTTCCGTATACAGGAAGCTTAACAGTACGCCCAGATCTTCTCCCAGTATCTTTGCCGCATAATCCGGACTTGAATAAGAGGTCGGATAGTTTTCCGGCAAAATATCCTGATAATACCGGGTATTTTCCAGGCGCAGTTCTTCCAGTGAAAGTCTTTTCATCTCTCCGGTTTCTACCCGGTTTCGCAGGCAGATCATCTCTTCCAGAAATCCGGCTGTTTTGGTAAAAAAGTCCAGATACGGCTCAGCCACTGTCTTTTCCTCCCGAATCTCCCGGATTCGTTCCACTGCCAGATCATATCTTTCTTTTGCTAATTCATCCACAGACATTCCCTCTACATTTCTTTTTACTTTTCTCGTTTTATAATCCAATGAGAATCAATGCCAGCCATCCAACAGAAATCACTCCGTTCGCCATCGCTCCCATCACACTGAACCGATAATTTTTCCCTTTTTCTTTAAAGCTCTTCATTCCGATCACAAAGCCGCTGACCGAAAAAAGTACCGCCATCAGACCAAGCGCTCCGATCCAGCTTTCCGCTTTCCCTTCCCAGAAAAACGAGAGGCACACAGATACCAGAAACAGTACCAGGGAACAGCCGGCAAACACCAATGAAGAAAAACCGCCTTCTGTCTCTTCTTTTCTGGTAAATGTGTATTTAAATTTTCTTCTCATAAATCATTCTCCTTATCCCATTACAGATCCAAAAGGACAGATATCCAAACAATACCCCCAGTGTATTTAAGATCAGATCATCCACATCAAAACATCCCACCTTAAAAATAAGCTGAATGGACTCCACCAGAAGACTTAATCCAAATCCTAACATAGTTACCAAAGCACCATTCCGTAACTGTCTGCTCAGAATCGGAAGAAAGAATCCAAACGGAAGGAAACCGATCACATTACCTGCCAGATTCAGAAATGACACCCAAAACCCTACCCGGTGGCGATAGATCCAGAACCTTTTGATTTCCTGAAATGGTGTCAGATTGTATCGATACATCCGCTGATCAAAACTTGTCCTTCCATATTCTTCCGAGAGAAACAGAAAGTAGATCAGCAATCCTATATAAATCACAAACAGAATCCAGCTTATGACCCGGATTCTGTTTTTTGTTTCATCTTTCACTTCTTTTTTTACCCCTTGATCCCCGTACTCTGGCTGTTCACCTTTCTAAAAAGTAATCTGATATTTCTGTTTCAGAAGTTTTGCTCCTGTTATGATCATCAGCACACCGGAGACAATTCCTGTCACCAGTACCACGATGCCAAGCGCAAGGCTGGCACCGCCGCTGTGGGAAATTGTTCGGTAAATTTTTTCATTATTCATATCTTTTACCCTCTTTCCCTTCTATTTTGCACCGTACTGTTCATAATATGCGTCGATGGCAGCTTTTAATGTATCATCGATCACTACTTTTCCGTTACATTCTTTGTTATACAGGCATTCTACCACATCTGCCATGGATACGATTGCTGCTGTGTCAAATCCGTACAGATCTTTAATTTCATCCAATGCACATTTTTTTCCGCCTTTTCCTACTTCCATACGGTTCAGGGATACCATCAGACCAACGATGGTTACATCTGCTGCATTTCTTACTTTTGGCACAGTCTCCTCCATGGATTTTCCGGAAGTTGTAACATCCTCGATCATGATGACTCTGTCACCGTCTTTTAATTTACTTCCCAGAAAGCTTCCTTTATCTGCACCGTGGTCTTTTTCTTCTTTTCTGTCGGAGCAGTAACGCACTTCTTTTCCGTACAGTTCACTGTAAGCGATCGCTGTTACAACACCAAGAGGAATTCCCTTGTAAGCCGGTCCGAATAATACATCAAAATCGTCTCCGTAGATATCATGAATCGCTTTTGCATAATATTCACCCAGTCTTTTCAGCTGCGATCCTGTCACATACGCACCTGCATTCATAAAAAACGGAGATTTTCTTCCGCTTTTCAGAGTAAAGTCACCAAATTTTAATACGTCACTCTCTACCATAAATTTAATAAAATCCTGCTTATACTGTTCCATGCTTTGTCATCCTCCTGTTTTACGGCTTCTGCCCGAATTTTTCCATATTTATTGTTTAGTATACTACGTTAAGCACTTTTTTTCAACTGTTGCGTAAATTCTGGTCTCGCGAAAACTCAGTGGATTGCGAATATTTTTAAGATTGTGAGAGTAAGATATATGACTTAATTCAATGCATCACAAAAAGGCGCCAGAAGAAATATTTTTCATCTGGCGCCTTTTCCGTTTTCAAGTGTTACATTAATAAATCCACATTTTCACTTATCGCACGATGCCTACCATATCTTTTACTGAAGAGAATCCATTTTTCTTCATATAGTCTTCGATTCCATCAATTACTTCCATCGTCACTGCCGGATTGTGGAAGTTGGCGGTTCCCACGGATACGGCACTTGCTCCGGCAAGAATGAACTCGATTGCATCCTCTGCGCAGGAGATACCACCCATACCGATGATCGGGATGTTGACTGCCTGTGCCACCTGATAGACCATGCGGACAGCAATCGGTTTTACGATCGGTCCGGATACGCCGCCGGTTTTATTGGCCAGGGCAAAGGTCTTTCTGTTGATATCGATCTTCATTCCGGTCAGGGTGTTGATCAGAGATACCGCATCTGCACCGCCGGCTTCCGCTGCTTTCGCGATCTCTGTGATATCCGTTACATTCGGTGTCAGTTTCATAATCACCGGCTGTTTTGCGATTTTTTTGATCTGCCCGGTCAGTTCTTCCACATGGTGTGCATCCTGACCGAAAGCCAGAAATCCTGCATTTACATTCGGGCAGGAAATATTGATCTCCATCATATCAATCGGTTCGTCTGCCAGTCGTTCTACTACTGCCAGATATTCTTCCGGTGCATGTCCACATACATTAACAATGATTTTTGTATCATATTGTTTCAGAAACGGAATATCTCGCTTACAGAACAGATCGATTCCTGGATTCTGCAAACCAATCGCATTCATCATACCGCCGTAGACTTCTGCCACACGGGGTGTAGGATTGCCGCTCCAAGGAACATTTGCCACACCTTTCGTGGTCACTGCTCCCAGGCGGTTCAGATCCACATATTCTGAAAATTCTTCTCCGGATCCAAAAGTTCCGGATGCAACAGTTACCGGATTTTTCCATTCTATGCCGGCAATATTCACACTCATATCCATCAGATTTCCACCTCCGTAGAAAGAAAAACCGGTCCGTCTTTACAGATTCTCTTATTGTTCACGTTGCTGTGTGCATCTTTTTCTTTTGATTTGCAGACACAGGCCAGGCAGGCACCGATACCGCATGCCATGCGCTCTTCCAGTGAGATATAACATTCGATACCATTTTTCTCTGCATACTGTTTGATAGCCCGAAGCATCGGTGTCGGTCCACAGGCATAGATAATATCCGCTTCCAGTTTCTGTTCCCGGATCGCATCCATTACATTTCCTTTTGTTCCCACGCTGCCATCTTCTGTGGAAATATACAGTTCTCCGGCTGCTTCGAATTCTTCTTTTAAGAAGGTCTGCGCGTTGCGGTATCCCACAACGATCTGTTTTTTCTCACATTGCATCTGTTTTGCCAGTTCCAGGATCGGCGGTACTCCGATCCCTCCACCCATCAGAAAAACTCGTTTTCCCTCTGCTTTTTCTACAGGGAAACCATTTCCCAGCGGTCCGATCACCGGGATCGTATCTCCGGCTTTCAGTCCGGAAAATTCTTCGGTTCCGGTCTTCGCTCCTGTGACACGGTACACCAGCCGAAGGCGGCTGTTTTCCCGGTCAATTTCACAAAGACTGATTGGACGGGGAAGTAGTTTGCTTCCATCCTTACTATACAACGATACAAACTGTCCCGGTTTTGCTTCTTTCCCGATGTTTTCCGTCTGAATCCACATGCTGAAGATTCCGTCACCAATTTCTTCCTGACGGATCACAGTACAGATTTCTTTCTTTTTCATGTTCGATACTCCTGTCTTTTCCAGTTTATTTTGCCGCCTGCAGTGCGCCATCGATATCTGCGATCATATCTTTCACCGCCTGTCGGGATGCTTCTGCAAAATTCTGTGGACCGAACTGTGCATATGCTTCCTGTTTGTATGCTGCGATGATACCTCTGGAAGAGTTGATGATTGCGCCCAGTCCGTCTTCATTAAAGAAATGCACCAGATCTTTTCCTCTTCCACCCTGTGCTCCGTAGCCAGGTACCAGAATAAAGGTCTTCGGCATCAATTTTCTTAATACTTTTCCCTGTTCCGGATAAGTTGCTCCCACAACCGCACCGATATAACTGTAAGAATCGCCCATATGTTCTTTGCCCCATGCGTCTACCTGTTCTCCTACCCACTCATACAGCGGACGACCATCAATCAGACGATCCTGGAATTCTCCACTGGACGGATTGGATGTTTTTACCAGAATAAACAGACCTTTGTTTTCTTCTTTGCAGACCTTGATGAACGGTTTGATGCCGTCAGAACCGAGATACGGATTGACAGTAGCAAAATCCTCATCAAATCCTGCGAACTGCTGGGAACCTACTTTTACTTTTCCCAGATGACCTACCGCATAGGCCTCAGAAGTAGAACCAATATCTCCACGTTTTACATCACCGATAACTACCAGTCCTTTTTCATGGCAGTAATCCACGGTCTTTTTAAAGGCTTTCACACCTTCGATACCAAACTGCTCATACATGGCAACCTGTGGTTTTACCGCCGGAATCAGATCATAGGTAGCATCCACAATCTCTTTGTTGAACTGCCAGATGGCTTCTGCCGCCCCTTCAAGTGTTTCACCATACTCTGCAAATGCACGTTTCTGGATATGTTCCGGTACATAATTTAACATCGGATCAAGACCTACTACGATCGGTGCATGTGTTTTCTGAATCTTTTCAATCAATTTGTTAATCATCTTTTTTCTCCTCGCCTTTTGCTTTCTGTATATTGTCTTTTCCTGTTTTATTTATCTTCGTATACGACTCTTCCACCACAAATTGTCACTTTCACTTTACCGTTTACTTTTTTACCCTGGAACGGTGTGTTCTTACCCTTCGATACAAAATCTTTCACATCGATCACATATGATTCTTTCGGATCGATCACAACCACATCCGCATCTTTTCCCGGTTTCAGAGATCCTTTGTTGGCAAGATGCAGGATCTTTGCCGGATTGTAACTCATCTTTTCAGCCATCTGCATCGGCGTGATCCATCCTTTGTCCACCAGTTCAGTAATAGTCAGAGATACACTGGTTTCCAGTCCCACGATGCCGAACGGCGCGCTCTTCATAGAAACACCCTTTTCCACCATCGTATGTGGTGCATGGTCGGTGCTGATCACATCAAAGACATCATTTTTCAGACCCTCCAGAAGTGCCTGTCGGTCTTCTTTTGTACGCAGTGGCGGATTCATTTTATAATTCGTATCCCCTTCCACGATATCATCCGAAGTCAGTGTAAAATGATGGGGGCATACTTCACCGGATACGGAGATTCCTTCTTCTTTTGCCAGACGCAGCATCACTTCACTGTCTTTTGTGGAACAATGGCAAAGATGCAGGTGGCAACCGGTATCTTTTGCGATCAAAATATCTCTTGCTACAATAGTATCTTCCACTGCGTTACAAATTCCCGGCAGGCCCAACTTCTCGGAATTGGTATCTTCGTTCATACAGCCTCCGTTTACCATATGAATATCTTCACAATGTGCCAGTACCGGAATATTCAGGCGTGCTGCGATCTGCATCGCTTCTTTATAAATCTGCGCATTCATAACAGATTTTCCATCCTCACTGATCGCCGGCGCGCCCGCCCGAACCATCCCTTCAATATCAGAAAGTTCCTCGCCTCTCATCCCCTGAGTGATAGCTCCTGCCTGCAGGACATTGACCAGATTACACTGCGTTGCTTTATTTTTCACGTAAGAAAGTCGTTCCGGATCATCAATGACCGGTTTTGTGTTTGGCATGGCAACCAATGTGGTAACACCACCCCTTGCCGCAGCCTTCGATCCGGTAACTACATCCTCTTTATGTGTCAGCCCCGGATCACGCAGATGTACATGCATGTCGATCAGCCCCGGCATGACGTAGCAGCCTTGGGCATCAATCACCCTGTCAGCTTTATCCTCGATATTTTCATTTACTTTCTGGATCTTATCATCTTCCAGCAGTACATCTGCAACCTGATCCAGTTTTGTATCCGGATCGATCACATGACCATTTTTTATCAGGATTTTCATATTGCATCCTTTCCTGAAGCTTCTGCATCTTTTGCATATCTTCACACTTTTTTTCGTTCCCTCTTTCTGTCAGGAACCCTATTTTCCATCTACTATCATACACGAAAACTGTACTGAAATAAAGCCTTTTTCTGCTTGACTTTTACAAATATTCCAACTATAATGAGCATTGTAGAAGGAAATTGGATATATCTAATATTACCCATCGGGCTGAACGGGATTATTATTTATTTTATCAATGCTAATCTCCAGAGCCGGGTGGATTTTTTTATCTCTGGAATTATTCTTCTGCATTATATTTTCTATTTATTTTATTTTATGGAGGTAATATCATGAACAAGGGAACTGTAAAATGGTTCAATGCTGAAAAAGGCTATGGTTTCATCACAGGAGAAGACGGAGCAGATGTATTCGTTCATTTCTCTGCAATCCAGGGAGAAGGCTTCAAATCCTTAGACGAAGGACAGGCTGTAACTTATGATTTAACCGAAGGCGCTCGCGGAATGCAGGCAGCTAACGTTGTAAAATTATAATTTTTAAGAACAACAGAAAACCGGCAGACTTTTTGATAGTCTGTCGGTTTTTTGTTGTTCTTTTTTATTAAAACTCATTTCACCTGTCTTTTACTTGATGATTATTGATATGTAACGCAAAAAAAACAGACCCTTACGGATCTGTTTTTATTGCTTGAATTAAGCTTCCTGAGAAACGATTTCTCTCTTGTTGTAGGAACCACAAGCTTTGCATACTCTGTGAGGCATCATCAGCGCACCACATTTGCTGCATTTTACCAGGTTCGGAGCAGCCATTTTCCAGTTTGCTCTTCTTTTATCTCTTCTGGCTTTAGATGTTTTATTCTTTGGACAGATGGACATCAGTTACACCTCCTTAAAATTCTTAAATATATCACTGATAACAGCCATTCTGGGATCTAAATCTGCCGTATCGCAATCACAGGATCCCTGATTCAGATTTGCTCCACAACGGCTACAGATTCCTTTACAGTCCTCTTTGCAGAGTACCCGCATTGGCCAATTGATTAGTATTTCATTATGCAGCAGCTTATCGGTATCCAGCTCTTTGTTCTGGATAAAACTACTTTCATCCAATGCCTCAATCCGTTCTTCCTCGGACAGCTTCATATCAATCTCCTCGTCATAATCGACCGGACACGATACCAGCACCGGCTCCAGACATCTGGAGCATGGAATCCATACAGCAACCTGACCTTTCGCACTGATATTCAGAATCTGATTCTCCTTGTGCTTGATCGTCAGTTTCACCGGTTTGTTCTCTCCATAAGAAAACTCACCCAGTTCACATGAAAAAGTATCTCCTGACGGCAATATTTCTACCTGTTGTTGCTTTCCTTCATGAGTCAGTAATTTGGACAAATCAATCAGCATAATTCACTCCTAACCACACTTCTCCAATTATACAGAAGCATTTTCTTTTTGTCAACTGTTTTTTCCTGACAACCTGCAATATTTCTGAAATATTTTTTAAATATTTGCAGATTATCCTTTCTTTCAGTGGGAAGAAAATCCCCTTCGGCTTACAGTCAAAAGGGGACTTTCTTCTATTATAAACTATTTTTCTATACTCTCTGATTTTATACCAGAGCTACTGTTTCACGGCAGATAGCCAGTTCTTCGTTTGTCGGGATTACTGCAACTTTTACTTTTGAATCAGAAGTAGAAATTACAATTTCTTCTCCTCTGTGTCCGTTGGCATCTTTGTCCAATGTAACTCCCAGATAACCCAGATAGCTTACTACTTTTTCACGTACCGGAATTGCATTCTCACCGATACCTGCGGTAAATACGATCGCATCTACACCGTTCATAGCTGCTACATAGCCACCAACGAATTTTGCGATGCCGTATGCCAGAACATCGATTGCATTTGCTGCATCCTGGTTTCCACCTTCTGCTGCTTCGTTCAGATCACGGAAGTCGCTTGACAGACCGCCGGACAGACCGAACAGACCGGATTTTTTATTCAGTACATTCATCATACCGGAGATATCCAGGTTTTCTTTCTTTGCGATGAACTCCATGATAGCCGGATCGATGTTACCGGAACGGGTTCCCATAACAACACCTTCCAGTGGAGTCAGTCCCATGGTTGTATCTACACATTTTCCGTTTACTACGGCACTAATAGAAGATCCGTTACCCAGATGGCAAACGATTACTTTGGAGTCTTCCGGGTTCAGTCCCAGGAATTCTACCGCACGTTTTGATACGAAGCTGTGGCTTGTACCGTGGAAACCGTATCTTCTAACTTTGTAGTTTTTGTAGTATTCCAGTGGCAGACCATACAGATATGCTTTTGCAGGCATGGTCTGATGGAAAGCAGTATCAAATACTGCTACCTGCGGTACACCTGGCATCAGTTCACCGCATACACGGATACCGATCAGGTTTGCCGGGTTATGAAGAGGTGCCAGATCGTTACACTCTTCTACTGCCTGGATTACTTCGTCTGTGATAACTACGGAAGAAGCAAATTTTTCTCCGCCGTGTACGACACGGTGTCCGATTGCATTTACTTCTTTCAGGCTTGCGATTGCACCTGTTTTTTCATTGGTCAGGGCATCCAGAACCATCTGGATCGCTTCTTTATGTGTCGGCATGGAAGCTTCTGTGATTTCTTTGTCGCATCCTGCTTTCTGGTATACCAGTCTGCCGTCAATTCCGATTCTCTCACAGAGACCTTTTGCCAGAACTTCTTCTGTATCGGAGTTGATCAGCTGATATTTCAGAGATGAACTTCCGCAGTTGATTACTAATACGTTCATGTTTTCTTCCTCCAATTAAACATACTTTTATGTATCTGTTTTATTCAGCCTGGCACTGTACTGCTGTGATTGCAACAACACCAACGATATCTTCTGCTGAGCATCCACGGGACAGGTCGTTTACAGGTTTTGCAATACCCTGTGTTACAGGTCCGTATGCTTCTGCTTTTGCCAGTCTCTGTACCAGTTTGTATCCGATGTTTCCTGCATCCAGGTCAGGGAAGATCAGAGTATTTGCTTTTCCTGCCACTTCGCTTCCCGGAGCTTTGGATGCACCAACGCTCGGTACGATAGCTGCATCCAGCTGGAATTCTCCATCCAGTTTCAGATCCGGATTCTGTTCTTTTGCGATTCTTGTAGCTTCTACAACTTTATCTACATCGGCATGTTTTGCGCTGCCTTTTGTAGAATGGGACAGCATAGCTACTACAGGTTCTTCTTCAACCAGCAGTTTGAATGACTCTGCGGAGGAAGCTGCGATAGCTGCCAGTTCTTCCGGATTCGGGTTCTGGTTCAGTCCGGAATCTGCAAATACGAAAGTACCGTTTGCGCCATATTCGCAATCCGGAACTACCATCAGGAAGAATGCGGATACCAGTTTTGTTCCCGGTTTTGTTTTCAGGATCTGCAGACACGGTCTCAGTGTATCTGCTGTAGAGTGGCATGCACCGGATACCATTCCGTCTGCATCGCCCATTTTAACCATCATAACACCGTAGTACAGATACTGGTTTAACAGAATCTCTTTTGCCTGTTCCGGTGTCATACCTTTTTTGCTTCTCAGTTCTACCAGTTTGTCAATATATCCCTGGGTTTTTTCGGATGTAGCAGGATCTACGATCTTTGCACCGGAAATATCCAGCCCTTCACTGCCTTTTTTGATTGCTTCCTCGCTACCAACCAGAACGACATCTGCGATTCCTTCTTTCAGGATCTGTGCAGTTGCTTCATATGTTCTTCTGTCTTCGGTTTCCGGAAGTACAATTACCTTCTTATCAGCTTTTGCTCTTGCTTTGATTGTGTCAATAAATCCCATGATTTCATGACTCCTTTCCTATTTTGCTCACTACATAAAATTATACTCTTTTTCCTTTACAGTGACAAGGTTAGTTAATTTTTTAACATATCTTCGCTATTTCTCCGGAAAGCCTTGTTTTTCTGCATCTTCCCTGTTAGAATGAGAAAATAATTTATGTATTTTTTGAGGTGCAACCATGAAAATTGCCGGAATCATTGCGGAATATAATCCGTTTCACACTGGACATGCTTATCATATACAGAAAACCAGAGAACTTACAGGAGCCGATTATATCGTCGTTGTCCTGAGCGGAGATTTTGTACAGCGGGGAGCACCTGCCCTGTATTCCAAGCATCTGCGCACCCGGATGGCACTTCTCGGCGGCGCGGATCTTGTCTTTGAACTGCCGTCAACCCATTCCTGCGAGAGTGCAGAATTCTTTGCGCAAAATGCCGTCCGACTGCTTAACGCACTCGGTTGTGTGGACGTTCTTTCTTTTGGAAGCGAAAGCGGAACCATTGAACCATTTTTGAAACTCGGATCTTTTCTCTCCGCTGAAGCACCGGAATACCGGAATCTTTTAAAAGAATATCTAAAAAAAGGAGAATCCTTTCCAAAAGCGCGCAGTCTCACTCTCCAGGAGCTGCTTTCAAATACAGATGCCGATACCGGAACCTTTTTACAGACACCGAATAACATTCTCGGTGTGGAATACTGTAAAGCACTCTGTCGTCAGAACAGTCCGATTCGGCCGCTTACGGTAAAGCGCGAAGGAAATGGCTATCACGACGACTCACTGAATGGGGAGTTTCCTTCTGCTTCTGCCATCCGTGCCCTGTGGAAATCTGCGAACTGTAAGATGTCAGACACTGCTGTATCTTCCTGTTTTCCGCCCGCCATATCTGAGCTTCTTTCGCAGACCTTTACCTGCCCACAGTTTCTGGATGAAGAAGATTTTTCCCCTTATCTTCGCTGGCTTCTGTTTTCTTCTGACAAAGCTCTGCTTACATCTTATCAGGATGTCACACCGGACTTTGTGCAGCGTCTCTTTCACACCAGAGGTTCTTATGAAAGCTGGGGACAGTATGCCGCACTCTTAAAAACACGGGAACTCACCTATAGCCGGATCTGTCGAATGCTGATGCATTGTCTGCTTCAGATCTCCCATGTCCCTGTGCTTTCCTACGCAAGACTTCTAGGTTTTCGCCGTCAGGCAGCACCGGTTCTTTCTGAGTTCAAAAAACACAGCTCCATTCCGGTCATTACCAAAGCAGCAGATGCTGCTTCCCTGTTGTCCGACGAAACCGCGGCTGTTTTTTCAAAAAATGTGGAGATTTCAAATCTTTATGAGGCTGTCTGGTGTGAAAAATATCACACTCCATTTGTGCATGAATACCGAAAACCTCTCGTGATTCTTCCCTGATACCGATATCTTTTTTTCTGCAGATAACTGTTTTCCCGGTTATCTGCAGTTTTTTACTGTTATTTACCGCTTTTCTCTTCCGATACTTTCAGATGATTGACTTCTACATCATCGTGGGAGTATTCATCAAAGAATACTTTCCTGTTTTCAAAAGTTACGCTTCCGTCTTCCAGCGTCAGATCCGCAGTCACTTCCGTCCTGATCTTTTGAACTCCATTCACGGTATCTGTTGGAGTATTGACCACCGTCACATTAGCATCCTTCGAGGTGACACCTGTCAGAATATACCGTGCCGTCAGTGGAAGTTCTTCTACCTGGTAAATTCCTGCAGGAATTCCAGTGATCTCGGCTTTTCCGATGATATATTCCTGTTGTTTTTCCATTTTTTTTGTAAATGATATCACACTTTGATACCAGTGTTCCTCCCCATTCAGATCTTTCCCTGAAATTTTGAAAAAGAACGTGGGATTACCGTGTGCCCATACCAGCTCATCTGTCCGGATTTTTTTATAGATTGTAAATTTTCGTTCCGGATAGTTCCATGCTTCAAGTTCCAGTGTCGTCGTTCCCGGTTCTGTTATGGTAATTTCCTGCTGCCAGATTCCACAGTAATGCTGCGGCGACTTTGTCTCCCGGATCAGAAACTTTCCCTGATTCGCTGTATCTGCAATCACTTCTTTTTCTGTCTCATACTGTTGTTTCTGATTGTTATAAGATAATGTCTGAAGTGCCTGATCACTGTACCTTTCCTCTCCTTGTATCCAGGGAAAAATCTGGAATTGTGCTCCTGTAAGTAATTTTCTGGATTTGATATCATATTTTTTTACATATACCTTTGCCTTCGGTTCTTCTTTCTCATCGTAAAAGACACACGGCTGTCCCACACGGTCAGAATAAAACCCATTCTCATTCATACGTACCTCACGTCCTCCATACTGGCGGTAGTTTTCTTCATCCAGACTGTTTTCCAGCCGATATGCCTTTTTATAGTTTTCCGGCGCACGTTCTTCTTTGATCAGAAACCAGCCATCCTTTGCCTGTGTATAAGAAATGTTTTTTATCTGGTAACTTCCGTCCTGCATATCCTGAAAATTACCGATCTTCTTGCTGTATCCGCTTCCGTCATATGCCCACAGTGAAAAAAGTGCACCTTTTAAAGCCCTCTGTGTCTCCTGATCCTTTTTGTAGATTGTCAGATTTCTTGTCACTTTTTCAATATTCAAATTGACTCTTGCCTGTTTTCTTGTGGTGCCTCCGGAAGCATCCCAGGTCAGCAAGCAGACACTCTGGAAATTTGAAGCCGAGTTGCTTTTATAGATTCCTCCACCCCAGTATCTTGGCAGGGAAGCTGTCACTGTGATCGGTATCTGCATGCCTGTCAGCTGCCATTTCCTGTACTGTGCCTGTGGAATCGCTGCCAGAAAATCAGCATATGTCTGGTTTCCGTTTTTTTCAATCTGAACGCCCTGCGGTGCACTGATCTCATAACCTGTCAACTGCTCACGAAAATCATACCCATAATAAGACTGAAAATTCCCATGAATTTTTCCTCCTGAAAGGTACCTGCCATTTTGCAGGCTCCAACTGTTATTATAACCATTCAGAGAAAAAGTACAGCTGTCCATATCCAACCATCCGTCAGCAGTAAATCCGCCATAATTACTTGGCTCATTGGCTGCTGCTACAATTTTACTGATCCTGTCATAGGCCAGATCTTTTTCTGCTGTTGTGGCATTACTTTTGTTCATCCCGTTCCTCGCCGCTGCAAGAGTAAATTCTCCATTCAGGATATGTACAGCCACCTGCGTTACAAAGTAGTCCATCTGCCAGTCACCGGTAGAATATGGCCCATAACGGCATGGATATCCATAATACAGTGCACCGTAATACAGTGCATAGGCAACTTTTCGGTTGCTCCAGCCTTTAAACTGCATTTTAAGTCCCCCGATGGGGCAATCTTTCTGATATTCCACACAATAGACATATCTCCATTTTCCACCCCCATCAACGTTCTGATCATCCCCGACAATATATTTCATCCCCATGCCAAGGTTCGGGCAAGATGCAGAACCTTTTCCACCGGATGGCCATAAAAATTTGTCATATCGAACATTTGCTACCGGCTGTTCGCTGCTGTTGTCAAAAGAATATGTGGATATCTCTTCCTCGCTGTTTTCCAGATAAAACAGCCCATCTTCTGTCTCCGGTATTTTGTCTGCTTCATCCTTTTCCGGATTCTCTGTTTCCTCACTTCCGTGACTGACCTCCTGCGATTCTTCTGCCGACGGTTCCGGATTATCTGCATCCTGTGTTTTTTCCTGTGTAATCTCCTGCGGTTCCTCTTCGCCGCTATCCATCATTTCGCTTTCTGTTTCTACCGGTACTGTAGCGTCGACGTCGGCTCCGTAGATTCCGGTTGCGTTGCCGGCGACAACAAAAGAAAGTAAGATTCCCAGTACTCCATGCCAGATTACTTTTCTTTTCCATATTTTCAAACCATCTTCTCCTTTCCGCTTTTCCACGTTTCCTTCTGTTGTGATATGATCAGTAATATACCGACTGCAATAGTTCCAAGCCAGATACTCCTCCTTTTAAACACAGATATCAGATATCCCACGTACGGGAGTGAAAAGATCATTTTTCCAAGATATTGTTCATACGATACTGTTCCGGGATCACTGACCTCATTGGCATCTCCCTTTGTTCTCCATATTCTGCTATTTTTGTCTGTTTCCACGACTCTGTGAAGAACCGATACTCCCCCTGATAACCCATAGGCAATAATATCTCCTTCTTTTATATTTTCCTGTTTGATCCATCTGTTTGTGTATACGATACTTCCCACCGGAACCGCCGGTTCCATAGATCCGCTGATCACCACACGTGGCGTACATCCTGCAGTCTGTGGGAGAAGAAACAGGAAAAAACCTGCCATCCCCACAGCCGTCAGAAAGAATCGCAGAATTCTTTCTGTCGCTTTTATCATCTGCTTTTTATCCCTTTCTTCCTGATGATTTCTTTTCCAAGAACTGCAACTGCCAGTACAACTCCCGCGATACCGGTTGCAAGATAGTGCCACGGGTGCTGGCTGTCTCCCGTTTTTGCTACTTTCACTACCTGATTCTTTTGTGGTACCCCCGTGGTAAACAAGAACTTTACCTGACCGGTTTGTGCCGCATATACATTATCTGCCTCTTCCGGAAGGAAAAATAAGAATTCTACTTGTTTATCCTTTCCCGGAAGAATTTCTCCCAGAGACTGATTTTGTTTTAACATCGTCTCTGTCACCGTTCCCTGATAAAGAATCTGCATCTGATCATTTTCTCTGAGCTGTACTGTGAGTTCCATCTTTTCCAGAAGTGGTGTCATCTGCGGTGCTTCCGCCTGGAAAAATACTTCCCGTTTATGATCTGCTCCATTTCTGATCACTACTTTTCCTGACTGACTTTTTCCCGGCATAAATGTCTCCAGCTGCTTCATACACCCTTCCTGTTCCATCGTGAATCCCTGAAGATCCGATGCAATCACCAGCTCCATCTGCTCTTTGTCTCCATCTTGTTCTTCTGCTTCTCCTTCCATTGCCTGGCGGATAACAAACTGATTTGTCTTCATCCCCCATGGATCACTGCCAGAAAAATCAGGGAAAAAGCATTCTGCCTGTACTGCTTCCGCCTGTACATTCGCCTGCCATCGATTCTCTGCCTCAGGATTTTCTTTCCATTCGGCAGGTAACCGGATCCCCTGAAAAAAATCAACGCTCTCCCCGCTCTTTACCACTTCCTTACAGTAAAAATACTCTCCATCCTGTACCCACTCACTGCCAATCCCTTCCAGATTATTCACAGACAACGGCTGATCCGATGTCTCCTCCGATGTAAATACTATTTTCGCACGCACATAACAGTCTGCTCCATCATTAATGATCCGTGGAATCTTGGATATCAGACCGCCCGGAAGTACATTTTCTTCTGTTTCCCATGGAACTTCCTTTTCCTCCTTCATCCGATACTCTTCCAGATGAATTGCTACTTTTCCACTGTTTGCCTGATACAGGACATAAGCTTTCGGCAATCCGTAGATTCCTGAGATTCCGATCACCAGTAACCCACATAACAAAGCACTGATTTTCCCTGTTATTTTCATACCTGCCCACCTTCCTGCCGCTCCATCATCCGCGCAAATGCTTCTTTTGCACTGCTGTGTCCAGCTGCCTGTACTGTCTCGGTATATATCGTCAGATCAAATCCTTCCGTAATTTCCTGCTCTTTCCAGTGAATCCCTTTCAGAAAAAGTTCCGTGCTTTCCTGTGGCTGTACTATCTTTTTATAATAGTAATATCCATCGTCTGCTTTCTCCCACAAGGTACTACCCATCAGAAGTTCGCTTCCTTCTTCCGCCTCCTTGTTACTGAACAGGAAAACCGCCCTCACATACATGGGAACCAGACCTGTATTCCTGAAACCGGCTTCTTTTTTAATGATTTTCCCCGGTGTGAGTTCCTGATCCGGAAATTCTTCTCGGATCTCTACTTCATTCATTCCTACAGAAAAAGAATTGACACGTTGGCTCTGATCGGTAAACCAACTGTAGATTCCATGCGTACCGACCGCAACCAACATACTGAAGCAGACGATTCCAGCCATGGATAAAATTTTTTTCATCATCGTCACTCTCCTCTGTTAAGAAAATCGTTCCGTAAGTTCTCTTTGATTGGTGATGATATTCCAGATTTCAGCTGCGTCTTTTGTTCCGCCATTCAGATCAGTTGTCTGTATCCCATATGCCTGAATATTGATCTTATAGGTATTCTCCTCCAATCCCTGTCCTTCCATCGCATTGATAAAGGTCACCTGATTAAACAGTGGTTTTGTTGTCTCCTGCGGTTTTACTACGGTACAGATTCCCTGCGCTCCTGCATACGCATACAGATGTTTTTCCGCAACCTTCTTTCCACTTTCATCGCTCACATCCACAGTTCCCAGCAGTTTCCAGGAATTATCCACCTGATAGTTATATAACTCTCTCATCGCCGGTGGATTTCTTGTACCATCATTATTTACTGCGATGATCTGTCTGCATGGAACTTCTACTGTCATGTAGATAAATGCATCATTACTTCCCGTATTTTTCACCTGGGGATCTTTGACGATCGTCTGATTCGGTGTCATATGCTCCGCTTCATCCGGAATCTTATTGCCATCATCATCCGGTTTTTTCTCCCATTTTGGTTCTTCCAGCTCGATCGTTACTTTACCCACAGTAAACGTATTTATTTTCTCGTCCTGATCAGTAAAATAAGCAGAAACAGAGCCTGCAAAAAGAACAGTTACCAACGCTGCCGCACCAAGATAATTTTTCCATGTTTTGTTTTTCATTGTTGTATTTCTCCTTTGATTTGTTTCTGATATGCTTTTTTTGATATGTTTGTTGATATGATTGTTGCTATGTTTGTTGACATGTTTTAGATATCGTACCAGATATGTATATATTTAATGCTCTATTTTCTTATCACCTGCTCTCCTGTTCAAGGACGCAAAAATCCCTCCGGGTATAAAGATTTTATCCATCCCTGTTTTAATTTTTAAAATTGGAATCTTTGGCAGAACTGCCGGAATGAACCTATGAAAAAGGTTCTATCAGATAAAGAACTATCTGATAGAACCAAGTATAACAGTCTCTTCAAAAATACGCAAGTATTTTTTCAGGAATCTTTTTAGTTTTTAAAGCTGTGGATCGGTGCCGGAATTCTTCCTCCGCGATTGATGAAATCATCACAACGGAAAGTATTTACAGGCATTACCGGTGCATAACCGAGTAATCCACCAAACTCTACAGTTTCGCCCACACCTTTTCCGATAACCGGAATCACACGGACTGCTGTGGTTTTCTGGTTTACCATACCGATTGCCATCTCATCTGCGATCATGCCTGAAATTGTAGTTGCCGGTGTATCTCCAGGAATCGCGATCATATCCAGACCTACCGAGCAGACACAGGTCATGGCTTCCAGTTTTTCCAGAGACAGAGCTCCCAGATTGACTGCATCGATCATTCCCTGATCTTCGCTGACCGGAATAAATGCCCCGCTTAAGCCACCGACATAAGAGGATGCCATAACACCGCCTTTTTTCACCTGGTCATTTAACATGGCAAGTGCTGCTGTGGTTCCCGGTGCGCCTACACGTTCCAGACCGATCTCTTCCAGAATCTGAGCAACAGAATCTCCGATTGCCGGAGTCGGTGCCAGAGACAGGTCTACGATACCAAAAGGTACGTTCAGTCTCTTCGATGCTTCCTGTGCAACCAGCTGTCCGACACGGGTGATCTTAAATGCAGTCTTTTTGATAGTTTCACACAAAACTTCGAAGTTTTCACCTCTTACTTGTGACAGGGCGTAATTAACAACACCAGGTCCGCTGACACCAACATTGATGATTGCATCTGCTTCTGTCACCCCGTGGAAGGCACCTGCCATAAACGGGTTATCATCCGGTGCGTTACAGAATACGACCAGTTTTGCACATCCCAGAGAATCGTCTTCTTTGGTGGCTTCTGCTGTGGCAAGAACCATCTCACCCATCAGTTTTACAGCATCCATGTTGATGCCTGTCTTTGTGGAACCAAGGTTTACGGAACTGCAGACACGCTCGGTCTCGGCAAGAGCCTGCGGAATAGAACGGATCAGCAGTTCATCTGCTTTTGTCATACCTTTTGATACCAGTGCAGAATAACCGCCTATGAAGTTTACACCTACTTCTTTTGCTACTTTGTCCAGTGTCTTTGCCAGCGTAACAAAGTCTTCCGGTGTTTTACATGCTGCACCGCCGATCAGTGCGATCGGTGTAACGGAGATTCGTTTATTTACAATCGGGATTCCGTATTCTTTGGAAATATCCTCACCGGTCTGTACCAGATTTTTTGCCAGGCCTGTGATTTTATTGTAAACCTTCTGATTGACTTTCTCCAGGTCACTGTCGATACAATCTAACAGACTGATACCCAGTGTGATCGTACGCACATCCAGGTTTTCCTGCTCAATCATCTTATTGGTTTCGTTTACTTCAAACATATTAATCATTTTTCTGCCCTCCTGCGCCGGTCTCAGATACGATGCATCTTGTTAAAGATATCCTCATGCTGACAACGGATATTTACACCGATTTCTTCACCCAGTGCGTTGAGTTCTTCTGCGATCTCACCGGTTGTTTTCGCACATGCACTGGCATCTGTGATCATCATCATGTTGAAGTAGCCATCCAGAATAGTCTGTGTGATGTCAAGAATATTCACCTGATTATCTGCCAGATAAGTACAAACTTTTGCAATGATTCCTACAGTATCTTTTCCTACTACTGTGATAATTGTTTTTTTCATCTTTCTTCTCCTTTACACTTCTACTACTTCTGATGCTGTATCTCTGTGAGCGACATCAATTCGGAAATCCTTTGCTTTGTATGGATTATCCCCCATTGTCACCTCTGCACAAACGGTTTCATAAGCCAGCGCCTCGTAGTTGTTTTCTCTGCTCAGATGTCCCAGCAGGATCTGTTTCATATTATCATGAAGTAGTCGACAAAGCAACTGTCCTGCCGTTTCATTGGACAAATGACCTTTATCACCTAATATTCTGCGTTTCAGATAGTAGGGATATTTACCTACCTGAAGCATATTTACATCGTGATTTGCTTCCAGAAGTAATGCATCCAATCCTTCCAGATTTTTCACAATATACTCATCATAAACGCCCATATCCGTGGCAATTCCCACTTCTCTGTTGCCCTGTCCGATTCGATAGGCAACCGGTTCGGCAGCATCGTGAGAAATTCGAAAAGGGTGAATCGTAAGATCTCCGATCGGACAGTCCTGATCCGGTGTCACTTCATGAAAAATGCCTTCCGGCATTTTCCCCAGACTCCCGGAATTTTCCATAGCACGAATTGTTCCCTGTGTGGCATAAATCGGCACTCCGCATTTTCTTGCCACTACACCCAGACCCTTGATATGATCCGAATGTTCATGCGTGACCAGAATCCCATCCAGATCACCTGTGGTAAGATCCAGAGAATTCAGTCCGAACTCCACTTTCTTTCCGCTGATTCCCGCATCTACCAGAAGATGAGTCTTATCACTTCCCACATATATACAATTTCCGCTGCTTCCGCTTGCAATACTACATAACCTCATCAATCTGCATCCTTTGCATCTTTTGTTGAATCTGTTCTTTTGTCTTCTCAAAATCATCACTGTTGTCAATCTCAAAATCACAGTGATCACTGAATTCTTCCTCACTGAGCTGATTTCTGAAAATACTGCGGCATTTTTCTTCCGAATATCCTCTGTTTTGCTTCAATCGCTCCATGCGGGTTTCTTCATCTGCATAAATATACCATAATTCATCGCAGATTTCATCATATTTATCTTCAATCAGCAGAGCTGCTTCTACAATAAAAATATTTGTCTCATTCTCTTCTTCTCGTTTTATTGCTTTTTTGATATATTCTTTCACTGCCGGATGAACAATTCCATTCATCTTCGCAAGCATTTCTTTGTTCTCAAATACAATCTTTGCAATCATTTCCCGGTCCAGTGTCTGATCTTCTTTCACAATTTCCGTTCCAAACAGATCAACAATGGCACTGTAGCAGGCTTTTCCCGGCCGCATAACCAGATACCCCACTTCATCTGCTTCCACAACAGTTGCATTCCAATGTTCTGCAATATATCCCAGAACCTCACTTTTTCCGGCACCTACCCCACCGGTTACTCCTATCACCTTCATCTGGTATCTCCCCTTTCTTTTGTTATCGTTTTGCTCATTCCGGTAACTGTTATTTTGCTTCATACCAGTTTTCTCCTGTGTGCATATCCACTTCCAGCGGAACAGACAGTACTGCTGCCTGGCGCATCTCCCGCTCCAGGATCGCCGATACCTGCTCCACTTCTTCTTTTGCCGTCTCAATCAGCAGCTCATCGTGCACCTGCAGCACCAGACGGGAACGGAGATTTTCTTTCCGAAGTGCCTGGTTGACCCGGATCATGGCGATCTTAATAATATCTGCTGCTGTTCCCTGAATCGGAGAATTCATGGCGATTCGTTCCCCGAAAGAACGCTGCATAAAGTTGCTGGATTTTAATTCCGGAACGGGACGGCGACGGCCGAACATCGTAAGGCTGTAACCATCCGCTTTTGCTTTTTCCACTTCTCCGTCCAGATAACTCTTGATTTTCGGATAAGTGGCAAAATATTTTTCAATATAATCTGCTGCTTCTTTTCTTGTGATGCTCAGATCCTGACTCAAACCGAAAGAACTGATTCCGTAGACGATTCCGAAATTTACTGCTTTCGCATTTCTTCTTTGCAGTGGTGTTACCTCATCGAATGGGATATGAAAAACCTGAGAAGCTGTCATCCGGTGAATATCCTGTGCTTCCCGGTACGCTTTGATCAGCATCTCATCTCCGGAAAGATGGGCCAGGACACGCAGTTCAATCTGAGAATAATCCGCATCCAAAAATACAAAGCCATCTCGTGGCACAAATACTTTTCGGATCAGGCGTCCCAGTTCCATACGCACCGGGATATTCTGCAGGTTCGGTTCTGTACTGCTGATTCTTCCCGTTGCAGTGATCGTCTGATTAAAGGTTGAATGAATCCTTCCGTCTGCCCCGATATATCCCGCCAGTCCATCTGCATACGTGGATTTTAATTTTGTCAGCTGCCGGTATTCCAGAATATCGGCAACAAACGGATAGTCCGGTGCAAGTTTATCCAGAACATCCGCTGCTGTGGAATATCCGGTCTTTGTCTTCTTTCCCCCCGGCATCTCCATCTTTTCAAACAGAATCACACCCAGTTGTTTCGGCGAATTAATATTGAAGTTTTCCCCTGCTTCCTCATAAATTTTCTCTTCCAGTTCCCTGATCCGTACCTCTAATTTTTCACCGTACAGCTTCAGTTCTTCTCCTTTTACAAGGATCCCCTCTTTTTCCATATCATCAAGAGTGAATACCAGCGGCATCTCTATATCTTCAAACAGATTCCACATACCGGCTTCCTGCAGTGCTTTTTCCAGTGCGTCTTTTCCATGAAGGGCCACATATGCCTGGTAAGCTCCATATGCTGCCGCCTGCCCGTTGTCTGCTTTTTTCGGATCCGGCTTTTTCATACCGGAAAACACTTCTTCCAGTGACGGAAGCTGTTCTCCCAGGTATTCTTTTGCCACATCGTCATAGGTGTAATCGTTTTTCAGCGGGTTCAGCAGATATGCACCGATGCCAAGATCAAAGATTCCTTTCCGTTCCGAGATCTCTATCTTTTTACGGATCGCTTTCACATCCCATGCACCGATCTGTGAATCTCCGGCAAAAAGCTGTTCCAGGTGGCCGCATAACACACCCTCCGTCTGAAAACCTTCCACCGGGAAATATATTGTATCCTGATCTTTCAGTGCCACCGCAACACCGCGGACTCCGTCCATACCGTCAACGACAGCGATTCCCATCTGTACAGACTGTTCTGCCTGCTTCCATATATTCTCCGCTTCTGCAAAATCTTCTACGATACGCCAGGAAGGAAGTTCTTTTTGTTCTGCCTTTTGCCGGTCAAATCTGGATAAGAGATTTTTAAATTCCAGTCGTTTAAAATAATCATATGCTTCCGGTGTATACAGGTTTCCCATCCTTGCATCTTCCCAGGAAAATTCTACCGGACTTTCCGTATCGATGGTCGCCAGTTTTTTACTGAGTACTGCCAGGTCATAGTGATCTCGCAGCGATTCTTTGGCTTTGTTCGGTTTGATTTCTTCGAGATGTTCATGGGCATTCTCAATAGACCCGTAAGCCGCAATAATTTTTGTCGCCGTCTTTTCTCCAACACCGGGAATTCCCGGAATATTATCTGCGGTATCTCCCATCAAGGCCTTCAGTTCAATAATCTGTGCCGGTGTCACCTGATATGCCTCAAGTACTTCTTTTGCGTGATAATCTTCTATTTGTGTTTTTCCGCCCTTGGTCTTTGGAATTCGGATCAACACATGATCCGTAGCGAGCTGCAAAAGATCACGGTCACCAGACAGAATTGTCGCATCGATCCCTTTCTTTTCTGCCATTCCCGCAATAGTTCCCAGCAGATCATCTGCCTCATATCCTTCCATTGTGACAATAGCCACATCCATTGCCGTCAGAACCTCCTTGATCAGCGGAACCTGTTCCCTCAATTCTTCCGGCATAGGTTTTCTTGTACCTTTATATGCATCATACATTTTATGACGAAATGTAGGTGCATGAAGATCAAAAGCGACTGCCAGATATTCCGGTTTTTCTTCTTCCAGCACCTTCGTCATAATATTTAAAAATCCGTACACCGCATTTGTATGCAATCCCTCCCAGTTGGTCAGATTCGGCAGTCCATAATAGGCACGATTTAAAATACTGTGTCCGTCAATCAGTAAAATTTTTTCACTCATGTTTTATTCCTTTCTCAGACTTTTCACAAACTGAACAACGAATGTAAATTAAAAAGTCTGGGCAGTTCCAGATGTCCCAGATAGGAAAGTATAAGAACTAGTATCACTATGAAAAAAAGCACACCAAGAAGAACCGCTGTTTTCCGGAGAATATTTCTCCTTCGCACCTGCCGTTCTCTGGTGTGCAGATCTTCCTGCAACATCTTTGGAATATTATAAGATTCCAGATTTTCCTCTTCCAGATATCGCATACCCACACTGATAATATAATAGGTCTCAAGCTCATCATAGCACTCCTGACAGGATGTTACATGTTCCAGAAACTCTTCCAGTTCCCTCCCGTTTAATGTATGATTGATATATGCCTCTATTTTTGTCAGTGCTTCTTCACATTTCATATTGATTCCTCTCTCTGCGCCGATAGCTTTCCGGACAATCCCGAACTGGCTTCATCATACCACGAAACCGGGAAAAATTGAAGAGGAAACCTTATTCTTTATATTTTCGTATAATTACCACATAACTGACGATCAGTAAAATCGCCGCTCCGCTCCATGCACAGATCTCCGCATAAAAAATTCCATCCTCACCGATCAGTTTCGGCAACAACAGCGCCACACCCACTCGCATACAGAATTCCACAACACCGCTGGCAAGTGGTATCAGTGTATTGCCCAGTCCCTGAATGGCTGAACGATAGACATACAGAAGATATAAAACCCACAGAAATATTGCCATTATAAACAGATACTTGTATGCAATATCCAATACCTGTTTTACCTGCCCCGCTTCTCCGGATACAAACAGTGACAGGATACTTCTTCCGGTAATCACCATCACGCCGGATATCACAATAGATGTGATCAGTGCCATGTAAACTCCACTGTGAACACCTTTTCGGATCCTTCGATATTCTTTTGCACCGAGGTTTTGTCCTACATACGTGGTAATGGCATAGCCATAGGATACCGATGCCATCTCAAGCACACCATACAACTTATTAGCAGCTGTAAATCCTGCCACAAACAGGAAGCCAAATCCATTCACCACATACTGTACCGTAAGTCCTCCTACGGAAATAATCACGTTCTGTATTGCCAGCGGAGCTGCCAGTTTTAAAAGCCGCAGACTCATTGCCGGCTGCTGATAAAAATCTTCTCTTGTCAGATGCACATCCGGAATATGCCGCAGAACCGACAGACAATACGCAGCTGAAAAGCCCTGTGCGATCACCGTTGCAACCGCTGCTCCCAGTACACCCCAGCCAAACACTGCCACAAACAGAAGATCCAGTCCCACATTGATCAACGCTGCCACAATCATGGCAATCAGAGGAGATTTGCTGTTTCCCAGTGCCCGCAGGATTGCGGCAAAAATATTATACGCTGCAATGATGGGAATTCCTGCAAATACCATTCGTATATACATCAAACTCAGTCCGATCACATTCTCCGGAGTATGTAAAAACTGCAATACCTGTTGAACGGTCACTTCACTCAATACCAGTACAAATATCGAAAGTATTGCTGTCAGTACATAGCTTTTTGCTACTGCTCTTTTCAGATTTTCTTTCTCTCCTGCACCGTAATACTGGGATATCAAAATTGAAAAACCCTGCGTCATCCCTGTCATGATACCAAATACCAGCCAGACAAGCCAGTCTGCAGCCCCCACTGCAGCCAGAGCTTCCACACCGACCACCTGACCGACGATCATCGTATCTGCCATCGTATAAAATTGCTGGAACACGTTTCCAAGCATCAGTGGAATGGCAAAGGTGATGATCAGTTTCCCCGGGGATCCGCTGGTCATATTTTTTTCATTTACCGCCATAATTATTTCCTTCCCGTCTCCTTTTCTTGCTTTTATTTGATTTATTGTAACTGTTCAGTACCTTCACAGTTACGATCCAAAACGCCTCGCGAGATACTACCTACTGAATAGTTACGATTTATTTTACCTAAGAGTCTTAGGGATCACAAGTTCTGTTTTTCACAAAGTTTTTCGATATTTTTAGTAACTATTACCGCGATTTTTGTTCCTGCAACCTCTGTCAGTACTACATCCCCGATGTACACCGGAGCCTCTACAACCACTTCTTTTAACTGTCGGATGCAGTCCATCACTGCACTCTTCGGAATATCCGCGGCTGTCTTTACTGATACCACCGGAAGACTGCCTCCATGTACCCGCACTGTCGTTGTCACAATCCTTGTCGGATTGGTTACCTCTTTTTTCCCGTATTCCGCTCCTCTTTTACAGGTATTTCCTTCTACCTTTTCCACCTGTCCGTCCTTCATTGTAACCTGCAGCTGACACCCCATGGGACAGCAGATACAGGTCAGTTTTTTTTCTTCCATGGTTTACTCCTCCTCTATGCTGATGGTTATCTCTGCCGGTTTGTTATCCGTCAACAGGGATTCTGGTTTTATGTATACCGTCTCCATTTTCCCCGGTGCCATTACCGGACGTTTTTTTCTTAACAGTATTGTATTACCGGATCGTACCACAATATTTGCTTTCTGGTACACCTGTCCTACCCGGAACCTTACCGGCAGTTTTTCTTGCATATACGCCGGACGGATCTTCGCCGGAACTGTATAGCGTATGCCCGCTCCACATTTCACCGGAATCTCTGCTGCCACCTCTGTTCTGCCTTCTTTCACAGATACGGCTGCGCAGATTCCTGCCATGGTTGCCTCCTGAGACACAAAATCAACAAGATCATGTACATGCAGGACGTTACCACAAGCAAATATCCCCGGAATACTGGTTTCCAGGCTCTCATTTACCACAGGACCGCCGGTCACCGGATGAAGCTGAATACCAAGTTTATCAGAAAGTTCATTTTCCGGGATCAGTCCCACGGATAACAACAGGGTGTCACAGGTGTACTCTTCTTCCGTTCCCGGAATCGGCTTCCGGTTTTCATCCACCTGTGCCAGTGTCACAGATTCCACCCGTTCTTTTCCTTTGATATCCACCACCGTATGACTTAATTTCAACGGGATTCCAAAATCATCCAGACACTGGACAATATTGCGTTTCAGCCCACCGGAATACGGCATCAGTTCTGCCACAACTTTGACTTTCGCCCCTTCAAGCGTCATTCTCCTTGCCATGATCAGACCAATATCTCCGGAACCAAGAATCACAACTTCTCTGCCCGGAAGATATCCCTCAATGTTTACCAGCCTCTGGGCAGTCCCTGCCGAATAGATGCCAGCCGGACGATACCCCGGAATATTCAAAGCCCCTCTCGGCCGTTCCCTGCATCCCATGGCAAGGATCACCGCTTTCGCCTGAATGGTAAATAATCCGTCTTTCCGGTTCAGGGCTGTAATCTCTTTTTCCGGACTGATATCCAGAACCATCGTCTCAAGAAGACAGGAAATCTTTCTCTTTTCTGCTTCCACCTCGTACCTTTTTGCATATTCCGGTCCGGTCAGTTCTTCCTGAAATGTATGCAGTCCAAATCCATTATGAATACACTGGTTTAAGATACCTCCCAGTTCTTTATCACGCTCCAGGATCAGAACATCCTGTATCCCCTGGTCATATGCTGCACAGGCTGCGGCAAGACCTGCAGGTCCGCCACCGATAACTACGATATCATATATTGTCTTCATTTTACTCCTCCTCGCCTACAGGCTGTCCTTATTGTATCCTCTGATCAGCCGGGAATCTTTTCCGGCCTTTGTGATTGTCTCCATCGGTACTTTCCATTCTCTTGCCAGAATCTCCATGGTTTTCGGAGAGCAAAAGCCTGCCTGACATCTTCCCATACCGGCCCGGGTTCTCCGTTTCACTCCGTCAAGTGACTTTGCTGGAATCGGTCGATGGATGGCTTCCACAATTTCCCCCTCTGTCACCGTCTCACACCGGCAGATTACATTGCCGTAGGCCGGATTTTCCCGGATCAGCTCCTTATATGCCTCTCTGGAAAGATTTTTCGGATTCACAAGCCCTTTTCTTTTCTCCACAAAATGCTTTTTCTTCTTCGCATGCAAATATCCGGTTACAAGTTCTGCCACCAGTTCTCCTATCGCCGGTGCACTGGTAAGTCCCGGCGATTCGATTCCCGCACAGTCAAAAAAGCCCTCTGCATCTTCCACTTCCCGAATGATAAATTCATGTCCGTCCTCATGAGCTCTCAGCCCTGCAAAAGAAGTAATCACCTGGCGAAGCGGCAGATTGGGAACACTTCGCACTGCTTTCTGTGCCACTTCATCCAGACCTGTTTTTGTGGTATTCGTTCCTTCTTTTTCCTCAATATCCACAGCCGTCGGTCCCACCAGGAGATTGCCGTGAGTAGTAGGTGTCACCAGGACTCCTTTCCCGTATGCTCCCGGTATCTGAAAGATCGTATGGTGTACGGTTGTGCCCGCTTTTTTATCCAGCAGATAATACTCTCCCTTCCGCGGTGTAATACGGATCTTTTTTTCACTGACCATATTATGAAAAACATCTGCATAAACCCCCGCTGCATTTACCACACAACGTGTCTCATATATCTCCTCTCCGGCATGGATCCGATATCCGCCTTCCGTCTTTTCAATCTGTTCCACCGCAATATCAAAATAAAATTCTGCTCCGTTTTGACAGGCATTTTCCGCGAGAGCCAGATTCAGTTCAAAAGGACACACAATACCGCCGGTCGGTGCATACAGTGCGGCATATACTTCTTTGGAAAGATCCGGTTCCATCCGGCGCACTTCTTCGCCGGAAAGAATCTGAAGTCTTTCTACCCCATTTTCTTCACCCTGTTTTTTCAGTTTTTCCAGGCGTTCCATTTCATCTTTTGCAAAACATAACACCAGAGAACCGTTTCTCTCGAAAGGAATATCCAGATCTTCTGCCAGTTGTTCCATCATCTGATTCCCCCGTACATTCATCTTTGCCATCAGACTGCCTGGACGGGCATCAAATCCGGCATGAACGATCCCGCTGTTCGCCTTGGATGTTCCACAACATACATCCTCTTCTTTTTCCAGTACTCCCACTTTCAGATCATACCTGGACAATTCCCGTGCAACTGCACTTCCGCTTACACCGGATCCTATAATTATTACATCATACATACTTTTTCCTCCTGTAACTCAATATGATAAAAAAGACAAGCAGAAAAGCACCCGTCACCGGATGTTTTTCCTGCCTGTCTCTGTTCTCTGCAAGTTTTTATTTGATTGTTTACTTTACCTTAACTTCTGTTGTTTTTGCTGTTGTTCTCAGTCTTCTTCTTTTGCCCAATCAAATGAATAACGGACCGCCTTTTTCCATCCCTTCATCCGTTTTTCCTGTTCTTCCACAGTAATCTCCGGTTCAAAGGTACGGTCGATAGACCAATTGGCTCTTACCTCTTCCTGATCTCTCCAGTATCCCACAGCCAGTCCCGCAAGATAAGCGGCACCCATCGCTGTTGTCTCCACACAGGACGGACGGTTTACCGGAGCCTGTATCATATCCGCCTGGGTCTGCATCAGAAAATCATTGGCACTTGCCCCACCATCTACTTTCAACCCGTTCAGCCGGATCCCCGCATCTGCCTCCATAGCCTTGATGACATCATGGGCCTGATAAGCTATTGACTCCAGAGTTGCCCGGATAATATGGTATTTGTTGACTCCACGGGTCAGACCTACAATGGTTCCTCTGGCATACTGATCCCAGTACGGTGCGCCCAGTCCGGTAAATGCCGGAACCACATAGCAGCCATGGGTATCTTTAACTTTCTTAGCCATATACTCAGAGTCTGCCGCGGAATCAATCACCCGCAGTTCATCGCGCAGCCACTGTATCGCAGCTCCCGCCACAAATATCGATCCTTCCAGTGCATAATAAACTTTTCCATTGATTCCCCATGCAATGGTTGTAACCAGTCCGTTTTCCGAAAATACCGGCTCTTCTCCGGTATTCATCAACAGGAAACAACCAGTTCCATAGGTATTTTTTGCATCTCCCGGTGTAAAACAGGTCTGTCCGAACAATGCAGACTGCTGGTCTCCTGCCGCTCCACCGATGGGAATCTTACCTCCAAAAAATGCCGGATCCGCACAGCCATATACACAGCTTGACGGCATCGGTTTTGGAAGCATACATCTTGGAATATTCAATTCTTTCAAAATATCTTCATCCCAGTCCAAAGTATTGATATTGAACAACAATGTACGGGATGCATTGGAATAATCTGTCACATGAACAGCTCCCTTTGTCAATTTCCAGATCAGCCATGTCTCCACTGTTCCGAATAACAGATCTCCTTTTTCTGCTTTTTCCCGCGCACCCGGTACATTATCAAGAATCCATTTTACCTTTGTACCGGCAAAATATGCATCAATGATCAATCCGGTTTTTTTACGAAATACTTCTGTCAGTCTTTTTTCTTTCAGAGAGTCACAGTACTCTGAAGTTCTGCGGCACTGCCAGACAATCGCCCTGTATACCGGTTCTCCGGTATGACGATCCCACACGATAGCAGTTTCTCTCTGATTCGTGATTCCAATAGCTGCGATATCCTCCGCTGATGCTCCAATTTTTGACATAGCCTCCACCGCTACTCCAAGCTGAGTGGACCAGATTTCATTGGCATCATGCTCTACCCAGCCCGGTTTTGGAAAATACTGGGTAAATTCTTTCTGTGCCACACTGCACATTTTTCCCTTTTCGTTAAACAGGATGCAGCGATTGCTGGTTGTTCCTGCATCCAGTGCCATTACATATTTTGCCATTCTTTCCTCCCAAAACATTTCAAAAGAAAAAGAGCAAACGAAACCAAAGCGGCGCGCGCCGCCAGGTAAGCTCGCTCTTTTCTCCTGCTTCGTTATATTCATGGTCTGAATACCATACTTTTGTATATATAGTACCATATACTATCTGTCGGAGCAATATTTTTTGTTATTTTGTTACTGTTCACACCGTTCTCAGCAACACGCTCTTTCTCACTCAAACTGATAATGCCGGATGATCACCTGTAAACTTTCCCGCCCCTGATATATATTGATATCCGGGTAGTATACGATAGAAATTTTTCTTTTTCCTTTTCCTTCTTCAGCAAACGCATCTCCATTCCCGAAGTACACACCGTCCATCGGGTATCCGTTTTCATCGGTCAGACGCATCTTTACCACGTTCCGGTTCTTCCCGAAAACGCGCATCTGGCTGACCCACAGATTTTTCTGTGCAAACAGTGGTTTCTCGTTTCCTTTTCCGAAGGGTTCGAGCAGTGACAGTTCCTGCACCAGATCTTTTCGGATATAATGAATTGGCATCGGCACATCAATCATCACCTTTTCCACAAGATCTTCTTCTGTCAGGCCTGATTGTTCATTAAGTTTTCTTCGGAAATTTTCCACATTTTCTTCTTCCAGTGAGAGACCTGCCGCCATCGGATGTCCGCCGAACTTTGTCAGATATTCTTTACACTCGCAGAGTTTTTCATACATCGAATACGATTCGATCGACCGTCCCGAACCTTTGACGCCCTCTTCTCCTCTTGTCAGCACAAAGGACGGTTTATGGTATCTCTCCCTCAACCGTCCGGCAATAATGCCTGCCAGACTCTCATGACATTCCGGAAGAAAAACTACCAGAATCGTATCTTCCATCATAGATGTGGATTCCACCTGCTCGATGGCTTTTTCTACTCCCTGTGCCGTCATCTCCTTACGACTCTCATTCAGATTCTTCAGATCACCTGCCAGTACAGCCGCTTCCTCTCTGCTATCTGCCAGTAACAGCTGTAAGGCCCGTTTTGCCGTATCCAGTCGTCCGGAAGCATTCAGACACGGGCCAAGAATGAATCCGATATGGTACGGACTGACATTCTCCGGTTCCAGATTATTTACCCGGATCAACTCCTGCAGACCAAGGTTCGTGGTGTGATGGAGTCTCTGCAATCCTTCTTTCACCAGAATCCGGTTTTCATCCTGCAGATCCATCACGTCACCAATTGTGGCGATTCCTGCAAAGGGAAGCATTTTATCCACCAGATCCACTTCCGGTGCCATTTTTTCATATAATGCTTCCATCACTTTCATTGCAACTGCTGCACCACAGAGTCCTGCAAAGGGATAGGAACAGGCCTTCTGTTTGGGATTGACAACTGCATCTGCAGGTGGCAGAATCTCCTTTCTCCCCCCTTCCACATCTTCAAACGGCACCTCATGATGATCTGTCACGATCACGGTCATTCCCAGATCTTTTGCTTTCTGTATCTGCGTCATTGCAGCGATTCCATTATCACAGGTAATAATCGTATCTCTTCCCTCCTGCCAGGCCTGCTCAATCAGATGCTCATTGATTCCATATCCATCTGTGATCCGGTTTGGAATCATCATATCCACATCACATCCAAGCCCCCGGAGACTCTGCAGTAAAATATACGTAGACATTACTCCATCAATATCGTAATCTCCGATGATCCGGATCCTGTTTCTGTTTTCTATTTTTTTCTGCAGGATAGTCACTGCCTTTTCCATATCTTTCAACAACCAGGGACTGTAAAAATCTGTCCGGCTTCCGTGAAGATATTTTTCTATTGCTTCCTCCCCGATCACATCACGGTTACGGATAATTCTCGCCGTAACCTGATCAATGCCAAACCGTTCTCCGATTCCCTTAAAATCAGCCCGCTTAGCTGCTACCATCCATTTTTCCATGTTGTCTGCTCCTCATCTTAGCTGTGATTGAAAAAAGCTGCTGCATCGCTGCAACAGCTTTTTGGATTACTGATTTCTACTTTGTGCTTTTTCCGAATTTGGTTTTCATGACATACCACAGCGCACCAGTGATACATACGGAAGAATAAGCACCACATACGATACCTACCATGATCGGAAGTGCGAATTCACGGATAGAAGATACACCCATAACAAATACTACAAATATGGTAATAAAGGTTGTGAAGGATGTATAAATACTTCTTGTCAGTGTCTGTGTAATACTCATATTTACCAGTTCTTTCAGATCCGCTTTCTTGCCGGCAGTCTTCAGATTCTCACGAATACGGTCGAAAATAACGATGGTCGCGTTGATAGAATAACCAACTATCGTCAGCATGCAGGCAATAAAAGTATTACCTACAGAAATTCTTGACAGTGCATAGAATGCAAGTACTACCATTACATCATGTAACAGTGCCAGAACCGCGCTGGACGCAAAACGTACATCTTTGAAACGGAACCAGATATACAGCAGCATACAGATCGTAGCAATCAGGACTGCCACAATCGCATCTCTTCTCATCTCGGAACTTACTGTAGAGGAAATACTCTCTGCGGTGATCTTGCTGTCATCCACGCCAAAGCTGTCTACCAGTTTCTGGTTCAGTTCTTCTCTCTCATCCAGACTCAGAGATCTTGTCTTGATGATAACCGCATTGCTGTCAGCGACTTTGGAGATCTGAATATTCGCATCACCGGTTACTTCCTGTACTACCGGTTTTACCTGGCTGTCAAGGTCATCGATGGACATGTCTTCATTGAAAGTTACGTTCGTAGACGTACCACCCATGAACTCCAGGCTGTAGTTCAATGCTTTTCCGTCTTTTGCATGGAACACGCCCATTCCAACCGGCACAAGCAGAATCATGATAACAGAAATCGTAAAGAATAATTTTTTCTTTCCGAGGAAATCGATGGTTTTTCTTTCTTTCTGTTTTCCGTAGAACTTTTCATCCCGAAATCCCACTGCATAGAATGCGTTCACCAGCAGTCTGGAAATTACCAGTGCGGTAAACATAGAAAGAACAATACCAAGAGCCAGTGTCATGGCAAATCCTTTGACACTTCCGCTTCCCATCGCCCCCAGAACAGCTGCTGCGATCAGAGTTGTGATGTTACCGTCCACAATGGCGGACATAGCTTTCTGGAAACCGATCTTGATGGCGCTTCTTACACTCTTACCAGCTGCAATTTCCTCACGGATACGTGCATAGATGATAACGTTTGCATCTACCGCCATACCAATAGAAAGAATGATACCTGCGATACCCGGAAGGGTCAGCGTCAGGTCAAAAGCATTCAGCATTACCAGTTCCAGTCCGGTATAAATTGCCAGTGACAAAGCAGCTACCACACCCGGCAGAGCGTAAACGATAATCATAAAGATTCCAACCAGTACCAGACCGATGGCACCGGCAATCAGGCTTGTCTTGATCGCCTGCTGTCCCAGCTGTGCACCTACCACGTTAGAACGAAGTTCTTCCAGTTCCAGTTTCAGGGAACCGATACGGATGATAGATGCCAGTTCTTTTGCTTCTTCAATGGACTGCTGTCCGCTGATCTGTGCTTTACCGTCAGAGATCACACTTTGTACAACCGGTGAACTGATCGTTTCTCCGTCATATACGATAGAGATTCTTTTTTTCAGGTTTGCTGCGGTTGCCTCTGCGAATTTTGTGGTACCATCTTTGGTCAGTGTCAGTTCTACGACATACTGTTTGCTTCCGGTTGTCTGATCCTCTGTGACACCGCCGTCTGCACCTGCGATATCGCTTCCATCCAGAACTACGTTGCCGCTTTCATCCTGGAATTCCAAAGATCCCGGTTTACCAAGATCTTCCAGAATCTTGTTTGCATCGGTTACACCAGGAATCTCTACGGTGATGCGATCATCACCTTCCTGATATACCTGTGCTTCTTCACTGTAGTCTTCCACACGTTTCTGAAGTTTATAGATGGTATCATCCATATCTTCCTGAGACGGATTGTCTCCTTTTGCCTGGTAAGTGATACTTACACCACCGGACAGATCCAGACCGGTCTTGATATTTTTTGCAGACCCGGTTCCGGTCGGGCCAAATCCCACAGCGGTTGTAAAGGCTAACAGACCAATCAGAACCACTGTAAGAATCAGCACAAGAATTCCCTGTTTTTTCTTCATCTTCTTATACCTCTTCTTCTGCCATAGCAGCTTTTATCATGATTGCACACTCTACGCGCTTACGTTCCAGCTCACAGCCTACTTCGTAAACATCATCGATTTTTCCTTTGAAGTTATAGGAGTTTGCCGCACAGCCACCACTGCAGTAGAATCGTGCAAAACATTTCTTACATGCCTCTTTTGCATAGACGTTGCAATTTTTAAAATCTTTACAGATTGCAGGTTTTGTGATTCCCTCATCCACATTACCGAGAAGGAAATCTTCATTTCCTACAAACTGATGGCACGGATACAGGTCTCCCCATGGGGTAACTGCCAGATACTCTGTTCCTGATCCACATCCGGACAGACGTTTGTATACACAAGGGCCTCCGGTCAGATCAAGCATAAAGTGGAAGAAGTTAAATCCGTTTCCTTCTTTATTTCGTTTGATCATCTCTTTTGCCAGGTTATCGTATTCTTCAAACAATTTCGGAAGATCTTCCGGCTGCAGTGCATAATCCGCATCCGAAGGTGCTACAACCGGCTCTACAGATATCTGTTTGAATCCCAGATCTGCCAGGTTCAGTACATCCTTGGAAAAGTCAAGATTATAATGGGTAAATGTACCGCGGGCGTAATATTTGTCCTGGTTACGGCTCTCTGCCCATTTCTGGAACTTTGGAACTACCAGATCATAGCTTCCGGCACCTTTGCGGAACGGACGCATATGATCGTGAACCTCTTTTCGTCCGTCGATACTCATAACCACATTGCCCATCTCTTTGTTACAAAACTCCATCACTTCATCGTTAACCAGAACACCATTGGTGGTCAGGGTAAAACGGAAGTTTTTATTATGTATCTTTTCCTGCTCTCTTCCGTAAGCTACCAGGTCTTTGACAACCTGCCAGTTCATCAGAGGTTCCCCTCCAAAGAAGTCTACTTCCAGGTTTCTTCGGCTTCCAGAATTAGCGATCAGGAAATCAAGTGCTTTCTTTCCTACTTCGTAGGACATCAGTGCACGCCTTCCATGATATTCTCCTTCTTCCGCAAAGCAGTACTTACAGGCCAGATTACAGTCATGGGCAATATGCAGACACAGTGCTTTGACTACAGTCGGCCGCTCTTTAAAATGCTCTATCGCATTTTCATAAATGTCCTCGGTAAACAGCATTCCCTCATCCGTCAGCTCCTGAATTTCTTCAAGAGCTGTCTTCAGGTCTTCTTCGGAATAAGAAGCCGACAGTTTTTCTGTCACTTCTTCCTTGGAACATCCCTGATCCAGCAGGGCGATACAGTCGTATACAATATCGTCCACCACATGAACCGATCCGCTGTTTACATCCAGAACAATTGCGTATCCATTACTTTTATACTGATGAATCACTTATTTGTTCTCCTTCTTCTTTTCTTAAGCAGCAACATCTTCTGCTTCGATATACAATGTGATCACAATTGATCCATCGGATCAATGATCGATATGCTATGTAACAAAAAGCAAGCAGCGGCTTTTGAACCGCTGCCTGTATGTTCCAAGCATCATAGAGCCTGCTGATTTCTTATTTTGTGTTTTCGCAGCTCTGATTTCCTACTGTACAAGAAGTCTTGCAAGCAGACTGGCAGGATGTCTGACATTCACCACATCCACCTTTTTTCATTGTGTTCTGTAAACTTTTTGTATTTAAAGTTTTAATATGTTTCATTTTTGCTTCCTCCTTATGTTATTACTTCTTGCATTATAGCATATGTTCTTTCATTTTCAAAGAGTTTTTTTCGCAACTTCCGGCTATTTTCACGCTCCCATCACCATCGCTCCCAAAGTTGACGCCCCTGCACAGATAAGAAGTGTAAGAAATGCACCTTTCACCCCCGTTCCCGTACCTGCACCGGATAAGATGGTAATCAGCATCAGAATAATCCAGTACATACTGCCAAGTATCATTCCCCACAGATATCTTTTTCTTTCTGCTGTTTTTCCCATATAAATTCCTCCCGATAATCCGGATAGAATATAAACAGCCAGAATACCAGCGGACACTTTTCTCTCATCTAACTGGTACTTCAGCAACAGCAATGCCAGAAGCAAGAGCCCAGCTCCGCTGACCAGATAAGATACGATCAGCCCTTTTATGATTCTGCTGCTCTTTTGTATCCAGATGTTTTTCCCTGTATCCAAAAAAATCCCTCCCATACAGTACTATATGGGAGGGTTGTACATTCTATACCTTATCGGCTTCAGATTTCTTTTTTGCGATTTTTCTTACCTGCGATACCGAGTGCTGCAAGCGCTGCTGCCGCGAGTCCTGCATACCAGGCTGTCTGCTGATAATCTCCGGTCTTCGGATTGACTCTTTTCAGTGTCGTACCGGAAGACTGCTGTGTCTGGCTCTTCTGCGTGTTTTTCTTTGTCACACTGCCGGATGTGCTTCCGTTTGAACTGCTGCCTGTATTTCCTGCGGACACATTCGGTGTCAGTTTTGTCGTTGTACTTCCGGAAGTTGTTGTATTTTTATTTGCATATGCCTTATCCGTATTACCTACCAGAGACTGACTTCCTGCGATCTTCAAACCTGCCACATTGTACGGGCTGAAAGATGTTGTCACAAAACTCAGTGTTCCGTCTGCATTATAAATCGGAGTAATATACTCGATACTTCCATCTTTCAGATAATGAATCACAACAAGCTGTGTATAGAGCTGATCGTCCGGTGCCGGCATCGTGATGCGCACCTGCTGTCCGTTCAGCTGATATTCACTGTCATTCATCAGATCCCACAGCTGCATCTCATACGGGCTGATAAAAGTATCCACATTCTGACCATCCAGTACGGAACTGTCAGATTTATCATTATTCAGTTGTACCTGAAACTGTATGTACCATGGGAAATCACCGTCTACCGTAACGCCATTGCTTGTCCGGTTGACTGTCTTCGCCTGTTCCTGGGCTGTCTGTAACAGCACCAGACTGTCAGACTCAATATAAGCTTCCTGTGCTTCAGACAGTGCCTCGTATTCTTTTGTAGCCGCTACGATTGCTTCTACCTCTTCCGGTGTCGTCACTTCACTCGGAAGGAAATCCAGCTGTTCCTGTACCGTTGCAATCTCATTCATCTGTTCCCAGGTAAGTCCGGATACTTCTTCGCTTCCTGTATCCGCTGGTGTCTCTGGCACGGTATCAGACGGTGCCTCCGGCTGTGGTTTTGGTGTCTCTGGCGTTGGTTCTGCCGGGTCTGTTGGCGGTACTTCCGGTTCTGTCGGAATATCCGGCACTTCTGTCGGCTCCGGAGTAATCGTTGTGTCCGGATGTGTTACTTCTGTACCCGGATCTGCCGGTTCCGTAACCTCAGGTGTTGGCTGCGGTGTATTCTCCGGCTGTTGGGTGACTTCCGGTGTTGTTGTCGGTTCCGGCGTCGCTGTAACCTCAGGTGTCGTTTCCGGAGTCGGGGTCGCTTCCGGAGTCGGGGTGACTTCCGGCGTATCAGTTATTTCCGGCGTTGGTGTTACTTCCGGTTTCAGAGAGCTTACGCGAACAGTAACCTTTCTGGTCACAGTTTCGCTGTCTTCGTCCCATCCTTTTTCTTTGCTGTAATCAATCTTTTTCGTGTCATAGGGATGGAAAACCACCTGATAGTCCGTCTCATATTCTGTTGGAACTGCATCCTCTTTCTCCCAGGAAAATATTCCGTCTCCATCGCAGCCTTCCAGAGAAATCTCTGACAATGCTTTTGCATCTTTTACTGTAATTACTTTCGGAACATAGACTTTTTCTTTTTCTGCTGCTCCTTCTACTTCACCGTCTCCGGTGATATCCTCTGTATACAGGCGGACATTCTCCAGCTTCAGACAGCCGGTCACGCGAACCAGTGCATCTTCAAAATCTTCTGCACGGCGGATAGAGACTCCGGATGGTAATTCCCAGGTTTCTTTCTCCGCTACAGTAACTGTACCGCAGATTCGGATCACACCGCAGGATCCTGCAAGTTCTGCTGCCTTTTCAAAGCTTTTTACTGCCTCATCCTGACTCTCGCCGCTATTCTTATCATTTCCCGTTTTTCCATTCAGATATACGATGGTTTTTTCTTCTTTCTTTTCTCCATCCTGTGTATCTTTCTGGTCTTTTGCAGACTCCGCATATACCATCTGACCGGTTGTAGAGGAAAGAACCATCACGGATGCCATCACCATCCCCACCGTCTTCATGTACCGCTTTGCTGCCGGTTTCTTATTTTTCTTCATTATTCACATCTCTCCTGCTTTGTATTTTCAGCTGTGGTTTCACAGCTTTTTTTACTACTTTCACAGTTATTCAGTTTTATATTATAACATATCCTTCTCATTTTCAACACCCCAAAAAATGTGATTTTACAAGAATTTGTCTTGATTTTTGAATCGAATTCCTGTATATTCAAGTACAACTACTACATATTTTCAAAGGAGTGAATATTTTTGGATTCTGGCGACGCCATACAACTAATTGTGTTACTGCTGTTAATTTTGCTTTCCGCATTTTTCTCTTCCGCAGAGACGGCGATGACTACAGTCAACAAGATCCGTATCATGTCTCTTGCTGACGATGGGAATAAAAAAGCAAAAACTTTATTGAAAATTATTGAAAATCCGGGAAAGCTTCTGAGTACGATCCTTATCGGCAACAATATCGTCAACCTGTCGGCATCTTCTCTGGCAACCACCTGGACCACCAGAGTTCTTGGTAATGCCTTTATTGGTATTATCACCGGCATTCTGACCTTGCTGATTCTTCTGTTCGGTGAGATCACACCGAAAACCCTGGCAACATTACAGGCAGAAAAAATCTCTCTTGCCTATGCACCGGTAATCTATCCTCTGACCAGGCTGCTGACTCCTGTAATTTTCCTTGTGAATCTGCTTTCGCGAGGTGTCTTGTTTCTGCTTCATGTGGATCCCGATGCCAAGCCAAATGCCATGACAGAGCAGGAACTTCGTACCATCGTGGATGTCAGTCATGAAGACGGTGTCATCGAGAGTGAAGAGCGCCAGATGATCTATAACGTTTTCGATTTTGGTGATTCTCAGGCCAAGGATGTGATGGTTCCCCGTATCGATATGTCTCTGATTAATGTGGATGCCACTTATGACGAAGTAATTCAGGCATTCCGTGAAGACGGTTATACCCGTTATCCGGTCTATGAAAATTCAACAGATACCATCATCGGCACTCTGAATATGAAAGACCTAATTCTGCGAGATCCGGAAAAACCCTTTTCTGTACGGGATTTTCTCAGAAACCCATATTTTACTTATGAATACAAAGGTACGGCAGATCTTCTGATGGAGATGAAAGAATATGCCGTCAATCTGGCAATAGTCCTTGATGAATATGGCGCAACCGCCGGTATGATCACACTGGAAGACCTGCTCGAAGAAATCGTCGGAGAGATCCGTGATGAATACGATGCCGACGAAGAGGAAGACTTTAAAGAAATCCTTCCGAAACGGGAATATCTTGCAAAAGGTTCTGCCAAACTGGACGATCTGAATGAAGCTCTGGATCTGCATCTGGAAACAGAAGATTACGATTCCATCGGAGGTTTTGTGATCGAACAGCTCGATCACCTGCCGGTTCCCGGTGAATCCTGTATCACAGATAATCATCTGAAACTGGTCGTCGATCAGGTGGACAAAAACCGTATCGAACTTGTACACATCTATATACCGGAAGATTTTTACGATAAAAAAGAAGAAGAGGATTAACCTCTTCTTCTTTTTTTATTCCACACTTTTCAGTGATTCGATCATATCAATCTTTTTCAGCCGGTAATACATCATTCCATTGACAAACAATGCAAATGCCAGTGTGATCAGTCCGCTGTACAAGAAACTTCTGAAAAATATATTTCTTCCGAACATCATCATATCCACTTCCACAGTCCGGATCATCTTTCCATGCAAAAAAGCACCGATTCCCACACCGGCCAGGATGCCGAATACGGTAAGTACCATGTTCTCACGATATACATACGAAGCCACTTCTCCGTCGTAGAATCCAAGCACTTTCAGTGTTGCCAGCTCTCTCTGACGTTCTGTGATATTGATATTGTTCAGATTATACAGCACCACAAATGCCAGCAAACCTGCCGATACGATCAGAACCACAATGACGATATTCAGAGAGCGAAGCATGTTGTCGATCTCACTGATCAGATCTGACGTAAAGGAGATAGCTGCGATCTCCGGATGTTCCATGATCGTCTGTCCCAGTCCGTCCTCGTAACTGTCTGACGTATCTTCGTAGCGAAGCAACAGCTGATTATACTCTGTCGCTTCCCCGAACAAGGTCTGATATGTTTCTGTCGTTATATAGATAAAATGCCGCACATAATTCTCGACAATCTCCGTGATCTCCACTTCCACAATCTGATCGCCCTTTTTCATCTGCACTGTATCACCGACTTTGAGTCCCAGAATGTCTGCCGTCTTCTCACTGATGGCAGCCCCCTGCGTCGGGAAATCATAATGTTTTCCACTGATGCGATCACGCAGATCAAAGAAATCTCCAAAACAAGTCAGATCTTTCGGTACTTCCAGCACCGCATCCACACTGCGCTTCGGTGACTGCAGTTCCACACTCTGGCAATACATCTCCAGAATCTGCTGTATCCCCGGATACGTCTCCATCTCGCTTTGTACCTGTGCCTTTTTCTCTTCCGTGGCATCCCCATTAAAAACAGCGCTTGCCTGATAGGTAAACAGGTTGACAAACTGATTCTTTGCAATCGCTGTAATGGAATCTTGCAAGCCAAATCCCACCACGATCAGTCCCATACATCCACCGATACCAATGACAGTCATAAAGAACCGCTTTTTATACCGGATCAGATTCCGGATCGTTGATTTTGTTGTAAAGTTCAGATGTTCCCATAAAAATGGAATCCGTTCCAGAAGAATCCTCTTTCCGTTTTTGGGAGCCTCCGGGCGCATCAGCTGTGCCGGGCGCGCTGCCAGTTCCTTATAACATGCCACTACAGTTGCCACGCCGGTACAGAGTGCACTCGCGAGGATCGCAAGTCCGCCCTCTTTCCAGTTTAACGGGGTCAGATACTCTTTCATGCCTGTATACAGCATACCATACGCATTCATGATCACCCACGGCAGAATTTTCTCACCGATCAGCACTCCGACAAATGCACCGGAGATGGTAAACATCAGTCCGTAAGCAAGGTATTTTACTGCAATCACACCGTCACCGTATCCCAGCGCTTTCAGGGTACCGATCTGCTGACGCTGTTCCTCGATCATTCGAGTCATCGTCGTCAGGCTGACAAGTGCTGCCACCAGAAAGAAAATGACCGGAAAGAACTTTCCTATATTTGTGATGCGCACTGCATCCTGTCCGTAATTTTCCGTGGAAGTTACCTGATCTCGTCCCCATACATACCAGTCCGGATTCTTCAGATCCGCCAGTTCTTTCTCACCATCCGCAATTTCTTCTTTTGCGTCTGTGAGTTTCCGCTCTGCCTTCCGTCTTTCTTTCTCATATGTCTTCCAGCCATCTTCCAACTCTGTTTCTTTCGCGGCAATCTCATCTTTTGCCTCCTGCAGAGCACTTTTTCCATCTTCTATCTTTTGTTTTCCATCGGAAAGCTGTGCCTTTCCGTCTGCCAGTGCCACTTTTGCTTCGGCGATCTGATTTTTCCCGGCTGTGATCTGTTCTTTCGCCTGTCCGATCTGTATCTCGCCATCCTTGAGCTGTTTTTGTGCCTGACTGATCTGTCTTTCTCCTGCGGCAAGCTGTTCCTTTGCCTGTGCGATTTTCTCTTCGCCCGCCGCAAGTTCCTGACGATGCATACTGATTTCCGCTTCTCCGGCATCCAGCTGCGTCCTTGCCTGCTCGAGTTCTCCTTTGCCCAGCTGGATCTGTGTAAGATTCCCCGTCAGTTCCGTCTCTTTCTGTGACAGCTCCTCCTTTTGTATTTCCAGTCCGGCAAGCTGCTGCCTTAGCTCCTGCAAAGCAGTCTCGATCTGCTGCAGCTGTTCCGCATCCGGTTCTTCCATCTGCGAGAGCTGTTCTTTCTGTGCTTCCAGCCGGGTGATTTCTTCCTGCACACTTTGCATACCGGCGGCAAGCTGTTCCTGCCCTTCCTGTACCTGTTTGATACCCGCAGTTACTGTCACCTCATTTTCATCCAGCTCCTTTTCTTTTTCTTCCAGCTGACTTTTCTGTTCTTCCAGTTTCGCTGCCTGCTCCTCAAGCTGACTTTTTGCTGTATTCAGCTCTTCTTCCTGTATCTGCAGCTGTGCCTTTCCATCCGTCAGTTCTTTCTGCTTTGTGGCAAGCTCCTGTTTTCCGGCTGCAAGTTCCTGCATTTTCTGCTGCAGCTGTTGTTCTCCAGAAGTCAGTTCTTTCTCCTTTGCAGCAAGCTGATTCTCCCCATTTTGCAGTTCTGTCTCTTTTTCTGCCAGAAGGGATTCATTTTCCTTCAGTTCTTTTTCCTTTTCAGCGATAGTATCTTTGGCCTCTTCGATCTGCGAAGTGCCGTCTTCCAGCGTCTTTTTTCCGTCCGCCAGTTCCTTTTCACCGTCTGTTACCTGTTTTCTGGCATCGGAAAGCTTGTCTTCCCCCTCCTGATAAACCGTATCATATCTTCTCTGACATGCTTCCTCTTCCAGCTCTTCTACCCGGTTTTGTACTTGTTTTACAGCCCTTTCGTAAGAGGTACTGTAACTTTCCAGCTCCTTTGCCCCATCCACCTGCACATAGATTTCTGTATAAATCTCACTGGTAAACGTCTCCGGAAGCAACAGCCCAAAACTGTCAATACTGCCGTTTCCGACACTTCCCGTTCCACGGGTCAGTTCCATATAATAGGGTAACGTTGCCGATCCTACAATCGTAAACGTTTCCTGAACAAGGTCATCCGAAAGTGCAGTGTCCGTACCACTCTCAAATGTCACCTGATCACCGATCTTTTTTCCGGTTCCATCCAAGAATTTCTGATCCACCAGAATTTCATCCGTTTTCTGTGGCAGCCGCCCATCCAGAATCTGCGGTTCATTTACGTCATCTTCCAACGCGATCAGTTTCACTACCTGTTCTTTTTCCCCTTCTTTATGTAATACTTCTAACGTATGCCCGCCGGTTACCTGTGCTACGCCTTTCACCTTTGCGATATCTTCCATATCCGCATCTGTAAGGCCGAGCGTTCCCAGCACCCGCAGATCCATGTAATTTGTCTGATCGTAATAAGCATCCGCTGAAGTCTTCATATCTCCTTCTGCTGACCGAATACCCGAAAAAAATGCCGCACCCAGCAGGGAGATGAAAAAAACGGATAAAAACCGTCCTTTGTTCTTTAAAATCTCTCTGAAAAAATCTTTCCGAAATGCTTTCATCCTCTCCACCTACCATTCTATCTCTTCCACCGGTGTTGGATTTTCGTTTTGTATCATCTCTGCCACCCTGCCGTTTCGTATCCGGACAATCCGATCCGCCATAGGTGTCAGCGCGGAGTTATGTGTGATCACGATCACAGTCATTCCCTTTTTACGACAAGTATCCTGTAACAACTTCAGTATCGATTTTCCGGTCACATAGTCCAGCGCACCCGTTGGTTCATCACAGAGCAATAACTTGGGATTTTTCGCCAGAGCTCTGGCTATCGCCACCCTCTGCTGTTCTCCACCCGAAAGCTGTGCCGGGAAATTATACATCCGTTCCCCCAACCCCACTTCTTCAAGAACTGTCTTGGCATCCAGCGGATCTTTACAGATCTGAAGTGCCAGTTCCACATTCTCCAATGCAGTCAGGTTTTGCATCAGGTTATAAAACTGAAACACAAAACCAATATCCTCTCTCCGATACTGGATCAACTTTTTCCCTTTCAGCTGATCCACCCGTGTTCCGTCCACGGATACTTTTCCGGTCGTTGCAGTATCCATGCCACCGAGAATATTTAGCACCGTTGTTTTTCCTGCTCCACTTGGTCCGACCACGACCACAAATTCTCCCTTTTCTACCTGAAAAGAAATACCGTCTGCAGCTTTGATCGTCACCTCTCCCATCTGATAAGTCTTTGTAACCTGCTCCAGTTCCACATATGCTGCCATAACACCCTCCTGTTTTTTGTGTAATATTCTCTCTTTTTATTTTCGTTCTCTCACGGATGTTTCAGATGCTCCAGGAATCAGCTTCCCTGCAAAAGATCCGTTGCAGCTGTTCCCCACATTTTTCTACTTCTCCCAGTACTTCCTTCCTGCCTTTCTGAGTATCAAACCAGTTTTCCCGGTTGATTCCCACATCCGAAGGGCAAATGAGAAAAGTTGTCTGTGGGTATAAGTACTGATAATACAGCTTGCATCTTCTGGCATGCTGGGCTTTGCAGCAGATAATTGCCTTTTTCACCCGAATGCCCGCTGCATCGGTCACTTTTCTGGAGTTGATCGCATTCTGATAGGTAAATGTAGCCCCGTCTTCCCGCAGGATCACTTCTTCCGGCACGCCTTCTTTTCTCAGCACATCTTTCATAAATTCCCATTCCGTCTGATACGGTCCCTGATATTTTTCCTGCATGGCCTGTACCCCCGCAAATGCGCCTTTTCCGATACTGTATTTTCCGGAGGGCAGTATCCAGGGTGCCATACCCTTTTTCCACAGTCTGGCCGCTTCTATGGACATCTGTGGAAATCCATTACCCGGTACAAAAATGATATCTGCCCTCTCCGGTTTATCCTCCACAAAAATGAAATCACTGATCTGATCTAAAAAACGCTCATATTCTCTGTCTTTCTTTTGTATTCCCATGGATCTGCTCCCTTCTTCATCCTGTCTTCTAGCGGGTTGTGATCAGAGTCTGATACCCATCCTTTCGAAGCTTTTGTTCCATCAAAACAGCATTCCCAAGCTGTTCAAAAGCTCCCACCTGTACTTTATAATATCCGTCCTTCTGTAAAATATAAGATGGATATCCCTTATCCAGAAGTTCATAATTCAGCCGGTCCGCATTTTCTTTATTTCTGAAAAATCCTACCTGTACCCGATATAAAAGTGGATCTTCCACCGTTTCCTGATCCAGTGTACCTAGAATTGCCTCTGAAATTGCTTCTGCGATTTCTGAAAATTTTTCATCAAACAGTTGATTATCCTGATCGTTGTTAATGAATCCTACTTCCACCAGAAGTGCCGGCATATTTGTTCTTCGCAGCACTACAAGTCCCGGTCGTTCTTTCACTCCCAGATTACGGAATCCCAACTCTTCCAGAGCCCCGTTAATTGCCTCCGCCATCTTCAGTTTGATTCCAGACTTGTCATAGATCAGTGTTTCTACCCCCTGATACTGATTCGGTCTGGGACTGGAATTTCTGTGAATTGAAATAAAATAATCTGCTTTTTCCCGGTTTGCAATCTGAGCTTTTTCAAAAGGCGTCTGATAGATATCCGTGGTTCTTGTATACACCACATCCTGTCCTCCTGCCTCCAGAAGTCTTCCTACTTCCAGTGCAAGCCACAGCGTATCTTCCTTTTCTTTCCTGCCCAGATAGACTGCACCCGGATCTTCTCCTCCGTGTCCGCTGTCCACTACAATCTTATATGCCATATTTTTCCGCCCGTATTTCTTTTCTTCTTTTACTATATGCCGATATACGGAGAAATGTTGTTTTTATAATTATAACAAAAAGGACACCGGCGTAAAAGCCGATGCCCTGATTTTATAGATATTTTATATTATTTGTTACTGTCCACTCCGTGCCCAGCAACACGCTGCGCGATGCCCAGTGAACATTAACTATTATTTTACTGCTCCGTTTACCACGCCGTTGATAATCTGTTTCTGACAGATCAGATAGAAAATCAGAATCGGCAGAAGAGCCAGCAGATAAGAGGCAAATGCCAGGTTATAATTAGTTCCGAACTGAGTCTGGAAGTTTAACTGTGCCAGTGGCAGTGTATTTTTTCCTGTTCCGGACATGATAACCAGAGGTGTCATAACATCGTTCCAGGTACTCATAGCAGTCAGTACAGCAACGGTTGCATGCATTGGCTTCATGATCGGGAAAATAATATTCCAGTAAGTACTCCATGTAGTAGCACCATCCACACGCGCTGCTTCCTCCAGTGCCAGTGGTATATTTTTCAGATAACCGGAATATAACAGGATATTCATTGGCATAAAGAATACCACATACAGTACGATAACACCAAAACGATTGGCAATTCCGATCTGCGCAGTCTGTTTTACCAGAGGCATCATCAGAATCGCAAACGGTACGAACATACCACTTACAATATACAGATACGCAAAATTATAAAACTTTTTATTTGCCATACTTCTTCCAATCGCATACCCTGCCAGAGAATGGATCAGAATGGCAAGGATCACGGTCACGATCGTAAGCAGTAAACTGTTTCCCAGAGAATGCCAGAAATCGGTTACCTTCATCGCTTCCGAAAAGTTCGCAAAACTCCAGGTTTTCGGAAATGCCAGTGCTCCCGCGATATCGTTTGTCATCTCAGACGGCTGTTTGAACGCAATGATCACTGCCATATACAGAGGAAAAAACACGGTGAGACAGCCGATGATCAGTAAAATGGTAATCGGCCAGTTGACTTTTGCTGTCTGATTATTTGTTTTCTTACTCATTATAACTGTTCCTCCTTCTTACCCATTACTGTCATCTGGAATGCAGAGATTGCCACGATAACCACAAAGAAAAGAACCGCGTTGGCACTCTGGAAACCAAACTGTCCACCACTCATACCATTCTGGTAGATCAGGTAAGAGATGGACTCTGTACTCTGGGACGGACCACCTTTGGTCAATGCCATAATCTGGTCAAATACCATCAGGAAGTTTTTCATACACAGCACCATATTAATCGTAAAGAATGGAATAATCAGCGGAAATGTAAGGTCTTTGAACCTTCTCCATCCGGTGGCTCCATCGATCGCACCGGCTTCATACACATCTTCCGGCACGGTCTGCAGACCGGAAATATAGATGATGGTATTCATTGCAATTGCCTGCCATGCACCTACAATAACGATACCAAACCATGCAGTACTTTCTTTTGCCAGAATACTGGAACTCAGCCATTCGATTCCTGCTGCCTGACCAGCTGCAGGGAGAATATAAGTAAAGAAGAAACTGAAAATATAACCGATAACCAGTCCACCAAGAATATTCGGGATGAAATAGATTCCTCTCAGCACAGTTTTTCCTTTAATTTTCGCATTCAGTCCCAGTGCCAGAAGCAGACTGATAATATTTACAATGATCGTACAAACAATTGCATATTTAAAAGTAAACAGGTAAGATCTTCCCACGCGGGCGTCGGTAAACAAATCTTTATAGTTTCGAAGTCCGACAAAATCATAGGTTCCATATCCTTTGAAGTTTGTAAAACTATAGATAAAACCTTTGATCAGCGGTAATGTGTTAAAGCAGAAAAACAGCACCAGTACCGGAATGGTAATCAGGAGAAACGTGCGCTCTCTGTCGTTGGTTTTCCCTTTCTTATTCATCGTTCTTATCCCCTTTCCTAGTTGTTACTTCCGTTTTCTTTTTCGTAATCCTGTACTTTCTGAATCAGATCACGGTTGTAACGAACCCACTCAGTATCAAATTTCTTCAGGAATTTGTCGGTAGCATTCTCACTGTCATCCAACAGATAGGTCTGAATCATCGCATCTACGGACATTTCACTGGGATAATGATGATCCTGATAGTCCACCAGTTTTCCTTCGTTGATGTATTCTTTCATACCATCCAGCATAGACGGCAGTTCGAAATCGCCTTTTTTACATGGTACGGCACTCTGATCATCAATGTATGACTGTACATTTTCATCTTCCATGAAGAAACGCAGTACTTCATATGCTTCTTCTTTGTGTTTGCAGTCTTTCATAACAGAAAACTGTAAGTCGTTACCGGAGTTTAACACGTTTTCTTCTGCATTGTTGCTTGCCGGAAATACAAAGGAATCAATGTTCATATCCGGATTCACGGATTTGATCTGAGGAACAGCATAACTTCCGATCACAAACATGGCAGACTCACCTTTGGCAAATGCTGTACACGCATCGTTGTATCCGTATGCTGCAGGATTGTCCTGGGCATATGTCAGAAGTGCTTTTTCTTTCTCTGCCACTTCTCTGTAATTGTCGGTAAATGTGGTATTTCCTTTATTTACCTCCGAACATACATCAGACGGAGCCAGATCTACAGCGATCGCATTCCACGGAGCCAGACAGGTCCAGGAATCTTTGAATCCAAAATACAATGGCAGAATTCCTTCAGCTTCGATTTTTTCACACAAAGCAGTGAATTCATCCCATGTGGTTGGAATCGTCCAGCCATGTTCTTCAAACATATCCTTATTGTAAAGGACACCGGCCGCATTGGCCATGTACGGCATTGCATAAACACCGTCCATCGGCACATATTCCAGTTCTTTATCTGTCTCAAGATACGCTTCTTTGATATCATCAAGTCCGTCAAAATCCGAAATATCCATTAACATATCAGAATCAAGGAAATTAGAGTAGTTTACATCACCGCCGATTCCGATGATATCCGGATAATCCTCACGAATAAATCTTGTTTTCAAAATAGTCATGGCATCGTTCGGAGAATCAATAACCAGTTCAATATTGTCGTGTGTCTCGTTGAATTTCTTTTCCAGCTCTTCAAATACATCTACGGCTTCCGGTTTGTACTGAACAACTTCAATTTTAACTTTTCCGTTTGCTTGTTCTTTTCCACATCCGGAAAGCATTGTTCCAGCTGCCATCACGCCGGCCATTCCAAGACAAAGCGCTGCTTTTCCACGTCTTTTCATTTTCCATAATTCCTTTCCTTACTTATCTTATAAACCGTTATGAATTCTAGTTAGTTTTGTCTGGTTTTGCAACACGTTTACAAAAACACCAATATTTTATACAATATTTCTCTTCATTTTTTGGTTATTATGTCCAAAAGGCAATTGTATTATCCTTTCTAAATCACGTATAAATTATTGTTTTTTGTATAGAATGTTGGTAGGATCGGTTCTTTTCTGCTTCCATCAAAGATTTTCAGATAATTCAAAGAGCAGCAGCCTGAAAATAGTTTCATTTTAATGATTTCCATACATATTCGTTGATTTTTTCTATAGATAGCTTATAATAAAAATAGTATTGTTACTGATACTTATTTATTTATGTGAAAGGAGTTTTTATGCAGACACTAACCCGCAAGGAAGAACAGATTATGCAGGCTGTATGGCAAATTGGTCACCCTTGTCTGATATCTGAGATTCTGAAAAAAGATGTAACATTGAAAAGAAATACTGTTGCACCTGGTATTATCACACTGACAAAAAAAGGATATCTGAAAGTAGATTCCATCGGTAAATCCATGACACGCACCGGGAGAGCTTATGCGCCAATTATAGATCAGCATGCGTACAGTGAACAGAAGAAACTGATTCAGTGTGTAGTAGACAGCCCGACAACAAAAGGCGGTATTTTGAATTATATTCAGTTACTGATTGATACCGATCAGGCAGACGACACCTTTAAAACAGCTTTAAAAGAAAAGATTGAGAAATAGCAGTATTTAGTTTTATGAAAGAAGAAATAGATTGTATACCAAAAAGAACCGATGATTTCTGATTTTGTCTCTTTGCAGAAACTATGAATCAGAAATCATCGGTTTTTTGTTTTATTACTTATCGTAACTGTTCAGTACTCTCACAGTTACCTCTTTTTTAATGATGGAACAGACGGATACCGGTGAATGCCATTACCATGTTATACTTATCACAGCACTCAATCACAAGATCATCACGGACAGATCCTCCTGGCTGAGCAATGTAAGTAACACCGCTTTTATGTGCACGTTCAATATTATCTGCAAACGGGAAAAATGCATCAGATCCCAGCGTAACACCTGTCATCTGATCCAGCCATGCACGTTTCTCTTCTCTTGTGAATACTGCAGGTTTTTCAGTGAATGATCTCTCCCAGTTTCCATCACCGATCACATCCAAGTATTCCTCACCCATATAAACATCAATCGCGTTATCACGTTCTGCACGGGTAATGCCCTCTTTAAACGGCAGATTCAGTACCTGTGGGCTCTGACGCAGCCACCAGTTGTCTGCTTTCTGTCCGGCCAGACGTGTACAGTGTACACGGGACTGCTGTCCTGCACCTACACCGATAGCCTGTCCGTCTTTTACGAAACATACAGAGTTGGACTGGGTGTATTTGAGGATGATCAGAGAAATCTTCATATCTCTCTTTGCCTCTTCTGTCAGTTCTTTGTTATTTGTCACCAGATTGGAAATCAGTTCATCATCAATTGCCAGTTCCTGTCTTCCCTGTTCAAAAGTAACACCAAACACTTCTTTATGTTCCAGCGGAGCCGGTACATAATCCGGATCAATCTGAATCACATTATAATTTCCTTTTTTCTTCTGAGACAGAATCTCCAGAGCTTCCGGTGTATAACCCGGTGCAATTACACCGTCAGATACCTCTCTCTTGATCAGCAGGGCGGTATCTTTGTCGCACACATCAGACAGAGAAATAAAATCGCCGAAAGAAGACATACGGTCTGCACCTCTTGCTCTTGCGTAAGCACAGGCAATCGGAGAGAAGTTTTTCCAGTCCATATCATCTACCCAGTAGATTTTTGCCAGTGTCTCACTTAACGGAAGTCCCACGGCAGCCCCTGCCGGGGATACATGTTTAAAAGAGGTTGCTGCCGCCAGACCGGTTGCCTGTTTCAGATTGGATACCAGCTGCCAGCCATTAAAAGCATCCAGAAAGTTAATGTATCCAGGTTTTCCGGAAAGTACTTTGATCGGAAGATCCGATCCGTCATTCATATAGATTCTGGAAGGTTTCTGATTCGGGTTACATCCATACTTTAACTGTAATTCTTTCATTATGCTTCTCCCTCTCTTATTTATTTTTATTTATAATTCTTGTCTCGCAGGTACCGTCTGCAATATTGATATAACGTACAAACAGAGATACTTTATTTTCTTCATTCAGGCTTTCCCATAACAAACCGGTAAATTCATCAATCTCATCCGGAATTGCCACAAGCTTCGGTTCTCCTTCAAAACTTGGCAGCGGATTGCCATCGCCCATATATGTATGAATAAAATGTCCTTCCCCTGCAAGTGCCGTTCCATAAGAGAATGTATAACGGTTACAGGAGTCCGGATTGCCATTATTACTTTTTAAGATAGACATTGCATAATCAAACGCTCCGTTTTCAATATGCATCACTCCGGAGATTCGAGGAGTGTAATTTGGTGCATCCGGTTCGAATTCCCTGGATGTCAGAGCCTGCTCAAATGTCAGCTGTCTGTCCATTCCCTCATAAATGGTATCTGTCTGGTCTCCGTTGGTTACGATGGTTTTATTGCCCAGCACCCGTACCGGCGCATAGATAATAAGACTGGGATCCACCAGTTTGGAAGGATCAAAGGCCTGGGTACGGATTCCCTGTCCGTCTTCTACAAAGACACGGTTTCTGCTGTTTTCACTTCTTCCCATAATGAAATAGGCTGCAACTGCTTTTGTTCCGTCTGCAGATCTGCCAATTACAATTCCTCTTCCCGGGTATGAATTTCCTCTCAGTTCCTGTTCCAATGATATCATCTTCATGAACAATTCTCCTTTTGTCTTATGTTTTGATTTCACCATGATCCGGATCGGTATAGCGAATCTTCATAATGAAAATCACTATACCCGGCTTTTCCCGTTTTCTCCATACTACGTAGAAATTATGCAGAAAATGAAAAAAGCCTACAATCCGAGCTACACTGCCCAGACGGTCGGCTTCAAACCCTTATACTCCCCGTGGTAAACTCCACTTCCGTCAGTCATATAAGTTACTTCAAAAATAGCATTTATTTTTCTTTCTGTCAACCCCTCTTTTTACAATTCCGACCTTCGTCAAATTAAGATGTACCAGAGCGTGTCTGAAAAAGGCTTTTCGTGAGCTGCGAGTCCCAGTTTGCGGAAATGATTTTTCAGACACGCTCTAGGTTAACGATGAAGTGGCAGACGCACTTTCATCTGTTCTCCCCGATATCTGTCGTAATGTTTTCGGATAACCACAGCTGAAATCAGACAGCAACCAATACTGATACCCGTCATCGTCAGCCGGCAGATCATATTGACCGAAAACAACACAAATGTGCAAATCGAACGGTAAAAGTGGGGTTCGATCACAATCACCAGGGAAAAAATCAAGTACAAAGCTACCAGTGACAGTACCGGAAGCCAGAACGGCACCAGTCCAAGCAGTACACCGAAGGATACCGCAATGGCTTTTCCACCTTTCTGCGGCTGAAAAAACGGACAGGCATGTCCTAAAACCGGAGCCGCCAGAATCAGTGCAAAGCTCCATCGTGCCGGATCCACCCGTTGCAATGCCAGATGCACCGGGAGATAGCCTTTCAGAAGTTCCATACAAAGTACAAGAATCCCGATTGGTATACCCGCACAGGTAAATGTATTCGCCGTTCCCGGGTTCCCATCCGGACTTTCCGCTGTAATGTCAATTCCTTTCAGTGCTTTTGGCAACAGGTAGCTGTACAGGACACTGCCGGAAAGATACCCGCCTATGATATACCCCCACTCCTGCCATGTGATCATCTCTCGTTCCCCCCTGTTTCTTTCTGCTTCTTTCTGTTTCTTTGAATTATTCTTCGACCGGAAGTATCTCTTTTCATCCTCTGCATTCTTGCTGTTTTATATAAACCATAGAACGATCCAGTTTCTTCATGTCTTGAAATACATTCGGAATACTATCCACTGAATAATTTCCAGTCTATAATTTTGTTTTATTTATTACCGGTCAATTCTTCCAGCAGCTTACAGATACGTTCTGCCGCCTCCGGTCTGCTGTTCTTTTTCTGTGCTTCCTGCATCTCCGTGCGCAGTTTTTCCCGCTCCAGAAGTTTTTCTCCTGTACGCACCTGTCCGACAAACGAACGTTTTCCGATGGACATACCATGTTTCTGGAAGAATTCCACATTTTTCGTTTCACATCCCGGAATCGGATTCGTATGTACCATCGGAATTCCCATCATAGCTGCTTCCGTGCTGCTCAGCCCCCCGGGCTTTGTAAAGATCACATCACAGGCTGCCATGTAAACCGCTACCTGATCCGTATAGCCGAGAACTCTCACATTCTTTCGATGAACCAGCTCCCGTTTTAAAAGAGTTTCCAGCTTTTTATTATTACCACAGATAACTACCATATTTTCATCCGCTTCCATCCTGCGTGCCAGTTCCAGTACAAAAATCTGGATCTTTCCAAACCCCATACTGCCGCCCATCACCAGATAGCTTTTGCTCTCCTGTGGAATATGACAGCTTTTTCTTGCTTCCCTCTTATTCCATTGTTTCATAAAGTTCTGCCGTACCGGAATTCCCCACGGAAGAAGTTTTTCTCTCGGAATCCCCCGCTTTACAAACTCTTCGATCAGATCTTCATGGGGAATCACATAATACTCACAGTCCGTCTCCTCCCAGAAAGGAATACAGGTATAATCCGTTCCGATCGCAACCACCGGAATCTTCAGCCATCCTTTTTTCTTCATTGCCGTCAAAGTCTCTGCGGGATACAGATGCGGTGTTACAACAGCATCAAACCGGTTCTGTTCCAGATAGTCTTTTAATGTCCCAGCCAGAAGACTGCAGGCATAATATACCGGTGACTTTCTCTTATCTGAAGAAACCCAGCCACCCAGCCTGTAACCCAGACCGAATAACAGCGGACAATGCTTCACGATTCCCACATATGCTCCACCCACTGCTTTCGATGTCCGCGCTCCTTTCAGAAGCATCATATCTTCCATCACTACCTGATGTCCCTGTAGTTCCAGATATTCTTTCACCGCCCGTCCTGCAGAATTGTGTCCCTCTCCGGTATTACAGGATAATATCAATATCTTCATTTGTACGTCTCCATTCTTCATCCTGTTTTCTGTTCTTTTACCTGATACTCTTCAATAGTTACCTCTTTTCTTTTTATCATACCAGCTTTCTGTCTTTTTTTCAAACAACACCTCGCGGGATATTATCAGTGAACAGTAATTATAAAAACTCCGTCACATGTTTTCTGTATCGTAGCGGAAACATATTTCTCTGGCATACCGGATTCTTCCTTTTTTCCACTGCAATCGTATTGAAAAATTCTTTCCACATCTGCGTATAAAGATCTTCCTGCTGTTCTGTCTGACGAAGCCGCTCCATCTCTTCTTCCCTGAACTCCGTAACATAAAACGGCTCATTTTTCGGGTGGATCGCTCCAAGGCCGCGCCCATCATCAATGATCATCCAGGCTTCCGATGGCATCCGGTCTGCAAAATGTTCTGCTACCAGTGCCACCACATTTCCCTTTGGCTCCATATGTGCGACATAAATCCCCGGTTCGATTCTCGTAAACCGTAAAAACTCACGGAAAAAATGTCTTTCATTCGATACCTGTCGACTCAGTTCAAAGATCTGCATCACTGCTTTTTCTCTCAGATACTCGGTTACTTTCCCTCCCACAGCAAATCCTATCCTCAGAAAACGATAAATATCATCCAACCGCCCCGGATCATTGCTCATAGCCGCCAGATAGATCTGATAATAGGCTTTTGCAGATATTTTGGTCTGAATTGATCGAACTACCTTTTGTGCCAGTTTCTGATCTACTTCCACATGGATATATTCCGTCAGAAGATCCATCTGTTCCACCGGTTCGATTTCCAGCCTGACATTCTGACTTCCTTTTTTTGCCTCCCATACCCGGTAGATACAGGTCATCATACTCTCAAAATCTTCTTTACAGGTAAAGCAATACATTCCCGTTCCCTTTCTTCTCATGCCTGCACACCAAAATCTCCGAACAACGACATCTGATGATACTCCTGCTGATTCATCAACTGCCAGTTTTCTTTATATTCCACACTGGTCAGCTGTTTGGTGATAAAGTTCTCTTCCATCGGAATCCTGTACATCATCTTTCCGTTACAGGTGATAAAATAATGCGCTCTTTTTAAAACGACACCCATCTTTTTCAGATGGTCAAAATCCAAACTCCCGTATCTCCTTGCACGCAGGATTCTGCCCGCTGATTTTGGTCCCACACCTGGAATCCGCAGGATCTGTTCATAAGATGCCGTATTGATCTCCACCGGAAAAAGCTCCAGATGCCGAAGTGCCCACTCACACTTTGGGTCAATCTGCTCGTTAAAATTCGGTCTCTGTTCTGACAATAGTTCCTCCGCATGAAATCCATAAAACCGCAGCAACCAGTCTGCCTGATAGAGACGATGTTCCCTTAAAAGGGGTGGTTTTTCATCAAGCCCCGGGAGATCCCGGTCTTCGTTTACAGGCACATAAGCGGAGAAAAACACTCTTTTGAGATCATATCTCTGATACAGTCTCTGCGTCGCACGGAGCAGATGGTAATCTGTCTCTGGTGTTGCCCCAATGATCATCTGTGTACTCTGTCCCGCAGATGCAAAGGGACGGTTTTTCAATTTTTCATGTTCTTTTGTTGTAATCTTGTAAATGGAAGACTCTCCGATCCGATCTGTTTGATTTCCCGTAATTTTCCTCTGCTCTTCCGAAAAAATACTGTCCGTCAGATACCGATTGGATGTACTCCGCTCCAGATAGGCACTTTTCCCCTGTGCCAGGCGATTCGCGGCAATCGTATCCGTCACCTTCGCCATCGGCTTTAATATTGTCTGATGAGACTTGTTAGGGGCAAGTTTTTTCATTCCCTCTGCTGTCGGCAGTTCCAGGTTGATACTCATACGATCTGCCAGATAACCGGCACGCATGATCAAATCGTCCGGTGCCCCCGGAACTGCTTTTACATGAATATATCCATTGAAATGATAATCAGTACGGAGAAGCTGCAACGCCTCACACATCTTTTCCATCGTATATGCCGGATTCTTTTGCACTCCGGAACTGAGAAACAGCCCTTCGATATAGTTTCTTTTATAGAATTCCACTGTCAGCTCACACAGTTCCCTGGGGGTAAATGCAGTACGCTCTGTATCGTTCGATACCCTGTTTGCACAGTATTTGCAGTCGTAAACACAATGATTCGTCATCAGTACCTTCAATAACGAGATACATCTGCCATCTGCTGAGAAACTATGACAGATTCCACAGGCTTTTGAATTGCCCAGAAATCCTTTTTTTCCCTTTCTGTCCACACCACTCGAGGTACACGCAACATCATACTTTGCCGCATCTGCCAGAATCTGCAGTTTTTTCTGTATCGACAGCCCCTGTCTCAATTCCATTTCTTTCACCTCCATCATTTCTTTTAATTATACACGAATATATGTTCGATGTAAATCTTTTTTTCGAACATTTGTACGCATTATTATTTCAGGTGCCTACAGAGCCTGTCACTGGAACTCCTTTTGGGATGCTAAGTATGTAAAAAAAGAAAACCTTCTGTCAGCACATTCACTAACAGAAGATCTTCTCTTTTCACTTATTAATGAATCAATGTAATTGTTGAAAACAAAGATGCCAGTGTATTGGCAACTGTGGACATACTCTTGATAAAAATATCCAATGCCACGCCGACAACATCTTTTCTTGTATCACCAACGGTGTCACCGGTAACAGCTGCTTTGTGAGCAGGTGATCCTTTCCCATGTCCTTCAAGGGCTTCACTTTCAATGTATTTTTTCGCATTATCGAAAGCTCCACCTGAGTTACCCATAAACAATGCGCGTGGAATCGCCACGATTGTGGCGCCGATCAGGATACCGCCTACAAACTGTACTCCAAAGATAAATCCGCCGATTACCGGGATACAAAGTGCCAGTACAGACGGTACTACCATTTTTTTCAAAGCCTGGTTTGCTGCCATTCCGATCAGTTTATTATAATCCGGTTTTACTTTTCCTTCCAGTACACCAGGAGTGGAAAGCATCTTATCGCCCTCATCGGCCATCAGTTTGGCCGATTCAATGGTGTTATCAGTGAGCATCGCAGAGAAATACTCGATCAGTGCACCACCGATCAAACCACCGGCAACCACAATGAATGATGCGATATTTAATACCGGCTCTTCTCCTTTTGCTGTATAGTTTCCTACATAAGCCACAATCAAGGAAACAGCTGCAAATGCAGCAGAACCAATAGCAAATCCTTTTCCGATTGCCGCTGTTGTATTGCCTACTGAATCCAGCTTGTCAGTGATAATACGGACTTTGTGTTCCAGATGACAGGATTCTGCCAGACCACCGGCATTGTCTGCGATCGGTCCGAAAGCATCGATGGATACCGTTGCACCTACGAAGGAGAGCATACCAAGTGCTGAAATTGCTATTCCATAGGTTCCGCTGATTTTTCCGGAGATAAACAGGGCAATACCAATGATAAGGATAGGCAGTAAGGTGGAACGGGAGCCGATCGCATCACCTTTTGTGATAACGAAAGCCTCACCCTCGATTGCCATCTCTGCCAGTTTTTTCGTCGGCTTATATTTGTCACTGGTATAATATTCTGTAATACTTCCGATTGCAATTCCACTGACGATACCTAGGATACTTGAGATCCACGGAGATATCCATCCACAGATCATATCTTCATATAATGGAACATTTCCAAACATCATATACGAAGCACCCAGCCCCAGGATAACCGTAATTCCTGCTGAAATCCAGGTGGCAAGGTTTAGTTCTCTTGACGGATCATCTCCCATCTTCCGCACAAATGCGTAACTCAAGCCGATCAGACATCCAATCAGGCCGACACCGGCAAGAATCACCGGGAAAATAATCATACGGATAAAGGTTTCATCAGATACATTCACGATTCCATTGATAAATAAGGTAACTGCGATCATGATAGAAGCTGCGATGGTTGCAACAAAGCTCTCCAGAAGGTCTGAACAGTTACCTGCGATATCATTGACATTATCTCCGATAAAATCTGCGATAACATTTGGTACACGACTGTCATCCTCCGGCATATCATGGCGAATCTTTGCAAGAATATCAGATGAAATATCTGCCGCCTTCGTGTAGTTACCACCTGCAACCCTGTTGAACATGGCTACGATTGAACATCCCAGAGAGTATGTAGTGATTCTCATGATGGAAGGATTGCACTCCAGGTTTGCCACCAGTCCGTGACCTGTTGCGTGAGGATCCACACCCCAGATGATCAGCACCAGTAACAGTCCCAGCATACCAAATGCCTGTACAGCAATACCGCTGACACTTCCACCGCTCAATGCTACTTTTACGGTCTCTCCGATGGAAAGTGACTCTCTTGCCTTGTTTGCTGTACGTACATTGGCATAGGTCGCACTCTTCATACCAATGATACAGACCAGACTGCTCATCAGCCCACCAATCAGAAATGTGATTCCACTTGTGGCTTCCACAAACAGACTGAATACCAGAGCAATGATGACTCCTATGATCGTGATCACCTTAAACTCTGCTTTCAAAAATGTACCAGCACCACTCCGAATGATACCGGCCATCTCTACCATCTCGTCGGTTCCCTCTTTCAGTTTCTTTACTTTGTTGAAATTAAAAAGGATAAAAACGAGAGCAACTACTACGACAGCTAACACTGCGTACCAAATAACGGAACTATCCATAAGCTCCACCCCCATAAAATATATTTTTGCAAATTACCGTCTCATTCGGTAACAATTGCCCAAATAGCTCTATATTTTATAAATAAAGGTTCTTTCCACCCCTGTAAATCGCCTTTATTTTCATGAATCGGCCTTTTTCCCAATTTATCATCATACTATCATATATTTTTATATTTTTCAATGGATTTTCTTTTTATTTTTATTTATTTTATACAATGTTTTTTCTTATCCCTTTTGCATTTTATTGGTATTTTGCATAATTTTTATTATATATATCATTTTTCTTGTTACTATTTTAACAGTATTTTCTTTTTTTGTTTTTATTATATCCTCCAAACCTATGTGTATATCCGCAGAGCAAAAGTATCTCTTGACACATTGTCACGAAGTGTTTTCGGTGCTCGCCATATCTGCATACATGCGATTTTTCTCACTACTCGCGTAAAGAACAAAGAATGTGTCTTAGCGCATCCTCGCGGAGCGTTTTTGACTTTGCAGAAAAGCAGTTTCCTGTAAAGTCAAAAAAGACCCCGGGATCTGAATCGCTTCAGACCTTCGGGGTCAATTTTTACGTTTGGACACAATTCATGTTTTCACATGCTTTTATATAATTTAAAATTATTTCTGATTGATTGCTGCCTGTGCTGCTGCCAGTCTTGCGATCGGTACACGGAACGGTGAGCAGGAAACATAGTCCAGACCCAGTTTGTTGCAGAATTCTACAGAACTTGGATCTCCACCGTGTTCTCCACAGATACCTACATGCAGGCTTGGATTAACCGGTTTTCCTAATTTCAGAGCCATATCCATCAGTTTGCCAACACCTACCTGATCCAGTTTTGCAAATGGATCATTTTCGAAGATCTTAGCATCATAGTAAGCATCCAGGAATTTACCAGCATCATCACGGGAGAAGCCGTATGTCATCTGTGTCAGGTCGTTTGTACCGAAGCAGAAGAAGTCAGCTTCTTTAGCGATCTCGTCTGCAGTCAGAGCTGCTCTCGGGATCTCGATCATGGTACCAACTTCATATGTCAGGTCGCTGCCAGCTGCTGCGATTTCTGCATCTGCTGTCTCAACAACGAATTTCTTAACATATTTCAGCTCTTTGATATCGCCTACCAGCGGGATCATGATTTCCGGTTTTACATTCCAGTCCGGATGAGCTTTCTTAACGTTGATAGCTGCACGGATAACTGCGCTTGTCTGCATCTTAGCGATTTCCGGATAAGTTACAGCCAGACGGCATCCACGATGCCCCATCATCGGGTTGAACTCATGCAGAGAATCGATGATAGCTTTGATCTGCTCAACAGTTTTACCCTGAGCATCAGCCAGTTTCTTGATATCTTCTTCTTCAGTAGGAACGAACTCATGAAGCGGCGGATCCAGGAAACGGATAGTAACCGGGTTACCTTCCAGAGCTTCATACAGTTTTTCGAAATCTCCCTGCTGTTCCGGAAGAATCTTAGCCAGAGCTGCTTCTCTTTCTTCTACTGTTTCAGCACAGATCATTTCACGGAATGCATCGATTCTGTTGCCTTCAAAGAACATATGCTCTGTACGGCAAAGACCAATACCTTCTGCACCCAGCTCACGAGCTTTTTTAGCATCTGCCGGAGTATCTGCATTTGTACGAACTTTCATAGTTCTGTATTTGTCAGCCCATCCCATGATTCTTCCGAATTCACCTGCGATTGTAGCGTCTACAGTCGGGATGATACCGTCATAGATATTACCTGTGGAACCATCCAGAGAAATTGCATCTCCTTCATGGTATTCTTTTCCAGCCAGTGTAAATCTCTTGTTTTCTTCGTCCATTGTGATATCTCCACAACCGGATACACAACAGGTTCCCATACCACGGGCAACTACTGCTGCATGAGATGTCATACCACCACGAACTGTCAGGATACCCTGTGCAGATTTCATACCGGTGATATCTTCCGGAGATGTCTCCAGACGAACCAGAACAACTTTTTCTCCTCTTGCAGCCCATTCTACAGCATCATCAGCTGTGAATACGATTTTACCGCAAGCAGCTCCCGGTGAAGCTCCCAGAGCTTTTGCCATTGGAGTAGCAGCTTTCAGAGCAGCTGCATCGAACTGCGGATGAAGCAGAGTATCCAGGTTACGAGGATCGATCATTGCTACTGCTTCTTCTTCTGTTCTCATTCCTTCATCTACCAGATCACAAGCGATCTTCAGAGCAGCCTGAGCTGTTCTCTTACCGTTACGTGTCTGCAGCATGTACAGTTTACCATGTTCTACAGTAAACTCCATATCCTGCATATCTCTGTAGTGAGTTTCCAGAGTTTTGCAAACTTCTTTGAACTGTTTGAATGCTTCCGGGAACTTCTGTTCCATCTCGGAAATATGCATAGGTGTACGAACACCAGCAACTACGTCTTCACCCTGTGCATTTGTCAGGAATTCGCCGAACAGACCGTTGTTACCTGTTGCAGGGTCACGTGTGAATGCTACACCGGTACCACAGTCATCACCCATGTTACCGAATGCCATCATCTGTACGTTAACTGCTGTTCCCCAGGAATACGGAATATCGTTATCACGACGATATACGTTAGCACGTGGGTTATCCCAAGAACGGAATACAGCTTTGATAGCGCCCATCAGCTGTTCCTTCGGATCTGTTGGGAATTCAGCTCCGATTTTTTCTTTGTATTCAGCTTTGAACTGATTAGCCAGCTCTTTCAGATCTTCTGCTGTCAGTTCAACGTCCTGTTTTACGCCTCTGTCAGCTTTCATTTTGTCGATCAGTTCTTCGAAGTATTTTTTACCTACTTCCATAACTACGTCAGAGTACATCTGGATGAATCTTCTGTAGCAATCCCATGCCCAACGAGGATTTCCGGAATGAGCTGCCAGAACTTCTACTACTTCTTCATTCAGACCCAGGTTCAGGATAGTATCCATCATACCAGGCATGGATGCTCTGGCACCAGAACGAACGGAAACCAGAAGAGGATTTTCTTTGTCGCCGAATTTCTTTCCGGTGATCTCTTCCATTTTTGTGATGGATTCCATGATCTGTGCCATGATCTCATCGTTAATTTTTCTTCCGTCTTCATAGTACTGAGTACAAGCTTCTGTTGTAATTGTGAAGCCCTGTGGTACCGGCAGTCCTAAGTTTGTCATTTCAGCAAGGTTAGCACCTTTTCCACCCAGAAGGTTTCTCATGGTAGCATTACCTTCAGTGAACATATAAACCCACTTTGTTGCCATTTAAACATTCCTCCTAAAAGTATATTAAATTTCCAAACATTTCCCACCAGGAAAAGCGGAAAACATTTTCACTCATGCAGTTCGCACTCGTATACAATAATTGTAATCAAAAAGCACATTATAGTCAAGTCAAACCGAAGAAAAAAAGGAAAAATACGTTAAAAATTCTTCTGTTTTTTTCAGGATTTTCGGCACATTATTTCTTTTTCATATCCAGTACCAGATGACGTGGCAGACCATTTACCATAATCGGCTGATAATCACCCTGAATTAACGGTTTTACATAGTCAATAAAGTCTTTTGTTACATAATTGCCTTCTTTATTTACCCATTCTCTCGGTACCAGTTTTTCTTCATTGGCGATCCGGTGCACATCGTAGATTCCCGCAGATGACATATACGGATCATCGGATACACGGTCTATTACCACCATATTTCCATTGTAACCTTCGTCTGCCGCTTTTACTGCTGCTCCGCCTACCATAAATGCTTCTTCGATATCTACTCTGGATGCCATGTGAGAAGCACTTCTCTGCAGTGTTGAGAATTCTACACTACGAGTCTTGCATCCGATCTCTGCGCCCAGGAATCCGGCAAGATAAGCTGCTGTACCCTGTAACTGTTTGTGTCCGAATGCATCTACATAATCACCGCCACCGGACAGCTCGCACACATAACGTCCGTCAGCCAGTTTGATTCCTTCTGAAACTGCAATTACAATAGAACTCTTCTTCTGCAGTAATTCTTTAACTTTTGCCAGGAAATCATCCACATCAAAAGCGATCTCCGGAAGATAGATCAGATCCGGCCCTTCACATTCCTCTGTTTTAGCAAGCGCTGCAGCTCCGGTAAGCCATCCCGCATTTCTTCCCATGATTTCCATAACGGTGATCATTTCTTTTTTGTATGTCAGTCCAAGTGCATCACGGATTACTTCTTTTGTGGAAGCCGCAATGTATTTTGCCGCACTTCCAAATCCAGGTGTATGATCCGTCAGAGCCAGGTCGTTATCAATTGTTTTCGGCACACCGAGAAACTTTTGTTTATGCCCTTTTACGATGGCATAATCGGAAAGTTTACGGATGGTGTCCATGGAGTCGTTTCCTCCGATATATATAAAGGAATCAATCTCCAGCTTGTCCAGAATCTCAAAAATTCTGTCATATATCTCCATGTTTTCATGAATTTCCGGGAGTTTATAACGACAGGATCCCAAAAAAGCGGACGGGGTTCTCTTTAACAGTTCAATATCCAGATCAGAATGGATCTGTGTGGACATATCCACATACTGTTCATCCAAAAGTCCCTGAACACCATGCAGCATACCATATACTTTGTCAAATCCTCTCTCAATTGCATTTTTATACACACCTGCTAAACTGGAATTAATTACAGATGTCGGACCTCCGGACTGTCCTACGATTACATTTCTTTTTTTACTGGCCATTGGCATCTCCTCCTATAAATATTTTGTACGATAATACTCTAATCGTCATTATACTAAATTTTTATGGTGTTTTCAATATTTCTTTATATACATTCACTATTATTATAGTTTTCCCGTGTTTTCTTATTGACCTTTTGTATAATACAGGTTATTCTTATACAAGATGTTTATACATTATTTATCCGTAAAACATTATCAGATATTCTGCGAACCACGGCAAATCAAGGAGGACACCACTATGGAAGGTTTTGAAGTAACTAAAATCGGCAAACATATCTTTTGTATTCTGGATGCAGGAAATTCTTCTTTCTACATGATAGAAGGTGATGAGAAAGCGGCAGTCATCGATACCGGGGTTACCACCGGTACAAAAATCATGCCACTACTCCGTGAACTCACGGACAAACCACTTCTTCTTGTGGTGACTCATGTACATTGGGATCACATGTATCATATGGATGAGTTTGAAGAAGTTTATATGTGTCACGACGAAAAGAAAATAGATGCAACGACACTGAGTACCCTGACGGTTGGAAGATTGAAACCCTGGGACGAGATTCACGATATTCACACAGACTCCGTAATTTCTCTTGGCGGAACAGAGCTTCGTATCTGTCAGGTTCCCGGACACACACCGGGAAGTGTAGTTATTCTGGAAACCAGTGAGAATTACCTGTTCACAGGCGATGCAATCGGAAGCGGATGTGGAGTCTGGATGCATATTCCTGGATCAACGGATCTTAAAACATATTACAACAGTCTGGTTCATCTCATGCATTGGCTGGTTGACAACGGTGGACGGATGAAGTTCTTCGGAGGTCATCATATGCAAGCCTTCGAATCTGTTGCACATCCGGTTTATAATCCGCTGGGTCTCGGTGTTCTGGCTGATATGATCGACCTGGTGGCTCAGGTGCTTTCCGGTGAAATCCAGGGACGTCCAAGCAATGTTTCAAGAGTATTCACCCAGGAACCGTTACTTTATGCTTCCTATGGACGCGCAGAAATGCAGTATCATCTTTCACAGAAATAGGGAACACAGTTTTCGATTTTCATCCGAAGAAACAACGATTTCATATAGACAGCGAGGGAATTACATGAAAGAAACAATCTATACCATTCCGCTAAACGATGCTTTTCATGCAGAAGATGAATGTCCTTTCTGCAGATTAGAACGGGATGCCGAGCAGCATGCTCTGGAATTTATACTTGGCAAACAGTCTTCTTATATGGAGGATGATATCCGCATGGAGACTGACCGGATCGGCTTCTGTCGTCACCATTATAAAATGATGTATGATTTTGGCAATCGTCTCGGCTGTGGACTGATGCTCAGCACACATCTGAAAAAACTCAACGAAGAGATGACCAGACAGATAAAATCCTTTACTTCCGGCAAATCTACTCTGATGGGACGTCTGAAAAAGACAGACCTGAACCCGGATGCCCCGGAAACACCATTAGGACAATGGCTCTATGAAAAAGAACACAGCTGCTATGTCTGCGACCATTTTAATGCAACCTATCAGCGTTATCTGGATACTTTCTTTTATATGTATAAAAACAGCAAAGAATTCCAGGAACTTTTCAAAAACAGCAAAGGATTCTGTATGCATCACTTCCGTGACCTTGTGGAAGTCGGCGAAAAGAAACTGACTGATAAAGAAAAACAGGAGTTCTATCCGGTTCTCTTCTCCCTGATGGAAGAAAACATGAAACGCCTGGAAGAAGAAGTCACCTGGTTCTGTGACAAACAGGACTACTTAAACCGCGACAAAGACTGGGGAAACTCCAAAGACAGCATCCAACGTGCCATCCAAAAACTCGCCGGCGGCTACCCCGCAGACCCCGTTTTCAAAATTGACTACTGATTTCCCCTGTTTACTTTTTCCAAATCTAAATTCACAAAATTACTAATTCGACTTATTAAAAGAGTGAGTAAGACAATCCTTTTACAGCATTGTTTTACTCACTCTTTTTTCATACTTCCGTTTTCTACTTCACGTTTTTTATCCAATACCCAGCTGCAGCCTTCCGTCTTCTACCCCGGCAACACTTTGTGGGCGCTTAGGGCAAGCTTTTAGATCCAGTCCTTAGAAGAACTTGACAGTGAGCGGCTCTCCGCGAACTGGCACTATAGTTCTTCTTAGGACTTAGCTTAAAGTTGCTCTGCCCACGTTGCCGGGGTAGAAGACGGAAGGCTGTAGCGTCCCCTTTGAATCGAGTAGGAGGCGGTGACTAACCGCCGTCCTCTCACACCACCGTGCGTACCGTTCGGTACACGGCGGTTT
>CAKRLG010000009.1 GCA_934359255.1 uncultured Ruminococcus sp. | reverse complement strand
ACGGACACACCGAAATGGCTTGGTGAGCTGTATGCATGCGGAGCAGTCGGAGAGATGGTTGCAGACCTTGAAAGAGCAGGAAAGAGACATGCAGTGATCACAGGCGTAGTGGAAGGCGGAGATGACTATGTGGCGGCGGAGATAGCACAGTGGTGCAAGGCAGCACAGGTCAGAAGAAGATTCCGCTATACCAATATCGCGCAGATCGGAAGACCATATCCGGGAATGATGGATCTGTATATTGATGAGACAAATCTGTATAACCGCATGGGGCTTTACACAAAGCAGTTTGACTGGGAGAAAATGTGGGCAATCGCTGACCATATCACAGACGAGAACGCAATCAGGGCAAAGGCTGAGGATATACTTGCGACATTTGATATAGCACCGGACAAAGACGGAAAAGCAGCTACCGTTGAGACGGTATGGGACATGGCAAAATATGTTGTGGCTTTTGAAGAATGGGTAAAGGAAGAAGAGCTTGGAATGATAGCCTCTCATTATGACGGTTTTGCCCAGGGAATCGCAGGAAAGCTTGACAGTATGCTGATACCGGCGTTTTCCATGCTTATAAAGCAGGGAACAGCCTGTGCAGTTGAGGGAGATATAAAGGTTGCTATGGCTATGAGCATCTTAAAAACAATTGCCGGTACCGGCCAGCTTTCGGAGATGTACTCCATCGACTTTAAAGAAGATATCTGTATCATCGGACATTCAGGCTCAGGAGATGCTGCTATTTCACAGGCGAAAAAGCCGACCATGAAGATTGTAGATGTATTTCACGGAAAAACAGGCGGCGGATATCTGACCCAGTTCTATCCACCTGTCGGAGCCGTAACTTATCTTGGAATCACTCAGGATATGAACGGAAAATTTAAGTTTGTTGTGGCCGAGGGTGTAAACGAGGATGGCCCGATCTTCACATTTGGAGACACAAATATGAGAACACGTTTTTCAATCGGAGCAAGAGAATTCTGTAACCGTTGGAGCGAAGCTGGCCCTACACATCACATGGCAGCAGCAGTTGGCAGACATATCGATACAATACTCAAGGTGGCAAAGATACTGGATGTGCCGGTTGATATTGTATGCAGGTAACTATTCAGTAGCCACTGTACCGCGAGGTGTTTTGGCATGAATATGCCAAAATCCCGAGACATACAAGCCAAAATGCCATCACCGAAGGTGATTTTAAATGCATTTTGGCACGTAACTGTGAAGGTACTGAACAGTTACGTATGCAGATAAAAATAGTCATATCTATAAAAGGTATGTTGTAGTATGACTTTGCAGCAGGTAATCAGGTAGAAAACAGTAGTTTAAATATGGTAGAAAAGTGAGGAAAATATCATGAAATTTTTAGATGCAGAATTTGTAAAAGGATTTATACGTATGGCAAATGACGGATGGGAACAGGGCTGGCACGAAAGGAACGGTGGAAACCTCTCATATCGCGTGAAGGCAGAAGAGGTAGAATCAGTAAAAGAAAATTTTGAGCCAAAAGAGTGGCAGCCAATCGGAACAACAGTGCCAAATCTTGCCGGAGAGTATTTCCTTGTGACCGGAAGCGGAAAATACTTCAGAAACGTGATGATCAAGCCGGAGGATTCTATCTGTATGATAGAGCTTGACGAAAAGGGCGAAAACTATCGTATCGTATGGGGACTTGTGAATGGTGGAAGACCGACAAGCGAACTGCCCAGCCACCTTATGAATCTTGAGGTAAAGAAGCTTCAGAATCCAAGTTACAGAGTAGTATATCATGCACATACAACAAATATTATTGCGCTTACATTTGTCCTTCCCCTTGAGGATAAGGTCTTTACAAGAGAACTTTGGGAAATGGCAACCGAGTGTCCTGTAGTATTTCCTGATGGAATCGGCGTAGTTCCGTGGATGGTTCCGGGCGGAAGAGAGATTGCTGTTGCAACAAGTGAGCTTATGAAGAAATACGACCTTGCCATCTGGGCCCATCATGGAATGTTTGCAGCAGGGGAAGATTTTGATCTCACATTCGGACTCATGCATACAGCAGAAAAGTCAGCAGAGATTCTGGTAAAAATGCTGTCAATGAGACCTGACAAACTGCAGACAATCACACCTGATAATTTCAGACATCTGGCTAAAGATTTTAATGTTACTCTTCCGGAAGAGTTTCTGTATGATAAATAAAAATTTAAAAAGCTGAAAGTGAAAAGCAGCAGGAACAAGGCAACATGCAGTTCCGGCTGCTTTTCTATACATTAATATTCTCCAAGATCAAATAATATGTCTTGCAAAACAGATAATACTTTGTTAAAATAACCAAAATTACAGTTCCGGCAGATACTTTTCAGATTTTAGTGATGTTACCTTACCACAAAGCTGTTTCGAAAATAACCGGGAAAAGGAGAAATCATATGAGCATTATAAAAAATGAAATACCAATATTGGAATTTGATACAGAACAAACGGCAGTGCTCAGCCCAGTGCATGAGAACCTGAATCTGGTTCTTCCAAAAAAATGTGTATTTGCCTTTCTTGGCGAATACATTGATGAATATGCGGAGAAGAACGGAGCGCAGATTGTATCGTATTTTATCAGTATGACCAAAAAATATCCTGTTTATATAACAACATATAAAGGTGAAAAAATTGTACTTTGTCAGGCACCGGTGGGTGCGGCAGCTGCCACGCAGATTCTGGACTGGCTGATTGGATATGGGGTGCATGAAATTATCTCTGCAGGCAGTTGTGGAGCGTTGGAGGAGTTCGCAGAAGGAACTTTTCTAATACCGGAGAAAGCTTTGCGTGATGAAGGAACCTCATACCATTATGCTGCGCCTTCGAGATTTATGGAAATTAATAAAAGGGCAAGAAAAGCGATCGAAAAGACGATACTGGAACACGGGATGAAATATCAGGAAGTATTTACCTGGTCAACCGATGGATTTTATCGTGAAACAAAAGAAAAGGTTGCGTACAGGAAGGCAGAGGGATGCTCAGTAGTAGAAATGGAATGTTCAGCACTTGCCGCCTGTGCGGCATTCAGGGATGTGACCTGGGGAATGATATTATATACGGCGGACAGTCTTGCCGAGGTTGACAGATACGATGAGAGAGACTGGGGCGGCAATGCATATGAATATGCGCTTATATTATGCATGGATTCTGTATTGGCGATATAAAGGAAATCAGAGGAAGATATGACCTTTGTAAAAAACAGGGTTTTGTCTATGGAATCTGAGTGTCACAGATGGTAAACTGGTGATATCCGGAACGGGCAGAAAAAAGTTCTGACCTGTTACTTTATATTGGGGGAAAGGAAGAACAGACATGGAAAACAAGGAGAATTTATACGCTTCGATTCCTTATGTAGACAAAAAAGTATCCCGAATTTTTGCGGGAACTGCATTTTCACCGATCCAGGACGGGGCAGATGGAACGGATTTTTTTGAGGCGGCTCTGGCCAATGGAATCAATGCTTTTGATACGGCAAGGGTATATATGGAAGCGGAGCATTCCTTTGGCAACTGGCTGGAAAAGAGTGGCAGACGGGAAGAGGTAGTCATTCTCAGCAAATGCGGTCATCCGGATGCCATGTGGAACAAACGGGTGAACGAAAAAGAGATGCGAAAAGACCTGAAAAAGTCACTGGAAGAGCTGAAAACCGATTATATTGATATCTATATGCTCCACCGGGACGATCCGGATACGGAGGTTGCAGTAGCCGTGGAAACCTTCAATGCCATGCATGAAGAGGGAAACATCGGTGCGTTTGGTGCATCGAACTGGACACATACAAGGATCGAGGAGGCCAATGAATATGCCTACAAACACAATTTGATCCCGTTTTCCGTGTCCAGCCCGAATTTCTGTCTGGCCAGACAGATCGAAGATCCGTGGGGTGGCGGATGTGTCAATATCTCTGGTCCGGAGAATATAGAGGCCAGAGCATGGTATGAAAAAAATCAGATGCCGGTGATCGCGTATGCGTCTCTTGGCAGAGGATTTTTCTCCGGCAGGATGAAAAGTGTGAATGCTGATCATGCAGAAGACTATCTGGATTCTCTTGCTATGAAAGGATATGCGTGTCCGGATAATTTTGAACGTCTCCGCCGCTGTGAGATTCTTGCAGAAAAACATGGGGTGACGGTAGCACAGATTGCCATGAGCTGGATATTTTCCCAGCCGCTGAATATTTTCGCTATCGCGAGTATGTCAAAAGCAGACAGGATGAAGGCGAACAGGGAAGCACTGCTGTTGAAACTTTCCGATGAAGAAATCGCGTATCTTGCCCAGTAACACCCTTTAGGGAAATAAAATCAAATGGTAAATTGACTTTATTTAACCGGTACAGTACAATAAACATATACCCCTTACTGTATGGAGGAATTTGATATGAAGCAATGTATGGATGCAGATAATTTACATCGTCGTTTAAAAAAAATTATTGGCCAGGTACAGGCAATTGATCGCATGATTGACGAGGATGTTCCGTGTGAAGATATTCTTTCTCAGATTAATGCCGCAAAATCAGCTCTTCATGGATGTGGAAAGGTCGTTTTAGAGGGACATATCAAACATTGTGTCAGAGATGGTATCGAGCATGGTGATGCGGATAAAACAATTGAACAGTTTACAAAAGCAGTAGAACGATTTGCTAATATGAAATAATTGTCAGATGCAAGTAGAAAAGTGGATGAGCCGGAAATGGTTCATCTATTTTTTTATAAAAATTATTGATAATGAAACAGATAAATTTATGAAAAATGTGAAAAGGAGAATAAGTATATGCAAGCTATAAAAGAAGAATATATTACATGCCCTCGTTATATTTATACTGGTCTGCAGGGCGGATCAATCATGAAAGGCTGGATGAAAAACGAAAATGAAATGATTACCGGTTACTCTGACGGTACGCGTCCGGTAATCTTTAAAATCGAAAGAATCGACTACGAATAACATACATATAATTCGGACATTGTAAGGGAAAACATGAAGGAAGAATATTATCAAATCAGCGAGGTTAGCAGAATTACAGGAATATCAAAGGTTGGAAATATAAAAAATATGTGCTAGAATAGAAGTTAGGTAATACTAACCACTGATTGTAAGAGGAAAAAATACAATGTCATATTCAGAAGATTTAAAAATATTCAGGGCGGCACATACATATAAGGCAAGTATTGTTGAAGGAAGCACTTTTCATTATGTGTTAAGTGGAAAAAAGGATGGAAAAACGCTGGTACTGTTAAACGGAGGAATGAACACGATGGAGATGTGGATGGGGTATGTCGATGCCCTATCTTCCGACTATCAGGTTTTACTTTTTGATTATCCGCAGGAACTGAGAACCAATCAGGAACTGGTCAGGGGAATGCATGCATTCTTTCAGAAACTTGGAATTACACAGCCGGTCTTTGTCGGAGCGAGCGACGGAGGTATGGTTGCACAGATTTACACACAGATGTATCACGGCGAGGTCGGAGGACTGGTTCTGATCTCGACAGGCGGAATGGATGAGAACACACTCAAAAGCCTTAAGAAAAAATATTTCCTTGCACCGGTTATGGTGTTTATTATGAAACATGGCAATTATGAAAAAATGAAACCAAAACTGATCAAAGCCGGCATGAGCCATATTCGAAATGAAAGTAAAGAAGAGATTGCGTATGAACAGGATATGTTCGAAACAATTTTTAAAGATTACAAACAGGAAAAAGATGTCCACATTTCCAGCCTGCTGGCTGATCTGATGAATCAGAAGCCGGTGACTGCGGATGATTTTGCACAGCTGAAAGGAAACATTTTACTGATACTTCCGGATCAGGATTTCTTCTCGGGAGAAATGCAGAAAAATCTGATTCAGCTGATGCATAACCCGGAAATACAATATGTATCGGGAGGACATCTTTCTACAGTCCTGAAAGTAGACGCGTATGTGCGGACAATCCGTGATTTCCTCAGTAAACATCAGGGTAAATGATTCGTAGATTGACAAAATCCCTTAGATTCGCCTATGCTGTTACTGTAAAAACATGCCTGACGGAGGGCAGACAGGCAGTTTTGGGGAATACATAGAACAACAGGGGAGGAAGCGACAGAACATGGAAGCAAAAAAATTCGGGCAGTTTATCGCCGGGATACGAAAAGAGAAAAAAATGACACAGGCAGAACTTGCCGGGAAGATTCATGTGACAGATAAAGCCATCAGCCGTTGGGAGCGGGGGCTGGGCTTTCCGGATATTCAGACACTGGAGCCGCTGGCGCAGGCACTTGGAATCTCCGTTCTGGAACTGATGCGTTCCGAAAGACAGGAAACGGAAAAACAGGACCAGCAGCCGGAAGAATTCCGCTATACACAGGGCGAGGTGGCTGAAATGTTACAGAATGCAGGGGATATTTCCAGACAGCAGAAAAAACAGGATCGAAATGCCAATGTGATCGCCGGGATCGTGCTGGCTGCGATCACCATCATCGTATGGATGACAAAACTGGCAAGTTTTGGCGGAGCACTGGTGGTCGGCGGCATAGCTGCAACCGTCTTTGTGTCGCTCTGGTATTTCTTCCAGAATATCGACGATGCAGAGAGTCGGAAAATCTATGGCGTTGCGGCGATTCTTTCGGTTGGATTTTTGCTGGCGCTGATGCAGTATGTCTGGGGCGAACAGCTTGGCGAACTTCTGCCCGGAGGAATCGACACGCAGCAGGAAATTTTCTGGACGGTATGGTATCTGTTTGTGATTGTCATGCTTATGATGGGAACCTTCCGTGCGATCCGGCAGCAGAGACAGAAAAAAGTGAAACTCTATAAAACAGTGCTGTTTTCTCTGATCATGGGCGTACTTTTATGTGCGACACTCTGGCAGTATCAGGGGACGATACAGAGACAAAAAGGTGACAGCGGTGTGTGGAGCAGTGCGCAGCAGTATGCGAAGACACTGTTGAAAAATGAAAAGCATCTGGAAGAAGACTGGATCGTTGGGGATGAATCCTGGAAAGAAAAGAAAAATCTGTATCATATCCGACTCAGTTATTATGTAGATGCCGAAGCTGCAAAAGAAGGACAGGAGAGCGAATATGAGTATGTGATCCGGTTTGATGCGAGAGATGGATTTGTCATCCAATCACAGGGTATACCGGAAAAAGAAATGGATCTCTCCGGAGAATAAGCAGATTAAAATGTGCGATGAAATCCATGAATAAACAATAGGCATATAACAAAAAAGTGGTGAAAAACAGAAAAATCTGAAATTTCACCACTTTTTGTATGTTTATGCAGGCAATGAGTAAAAATCTGTGCTTAAATAAGACACAGGAAACGATCGTGCTGATCGGGGGAAAATGCGGAGTAGTGTATTTTCTAAGTCGGGTTGAAAAGAAAACGTAAGAAAATTAGTCTTGCGTATCTGCTGTAAGAAAGATAAGATAAATGGGATGAGGGAAAGAAAACAGAGTAGATTATCCTGATGTGAGGTGAACACACAATGAATTATTACGACCTTTCCAACCCGTCCACGCCACCAACCAGAGGATACCGGCTGGGGTTGTGGCGGCTTCGGAGACAGCGGATCTATCGTATCCTGATCGCCCTGGCAGCGATTCTTACTTATATCCTGCTGTATCTGACACTGAAAAGAGACGATTATACGAATGATATGTTAAAATCCATCGTTCTGCTGTTTTGTTCTGTGGCAGTGTTTCTGATGCTGTTACTGGTTGCACGCAATCGGATCGATGTCGTACGGATGAGAAAACGGGAAGTACAGGAGCGGCATGATTATAATTACGCCATGTATCGTACCTTATATAAAAAGAACGAAAAACTTCGTTCCATCACCCTGTTGCAGATGGCAAGGCAGCAGATCGAGTTACATCGTCCGCAGATGGCGCTGCAGGCATTGGAGCTGGTGAAAAGGGAAAAGTTAAATGTAGCACAGCTTCGCAGTTTTTATTTTTATCAGGCAGCAGCCGTTTATCTGGACGCACAGGAGGGCTGGCAGGAAGCGCTGACCAGCTGTTATGCGATTCCGCGAAAACCGCAGCAGTTATCACAGGAAGAAATCGAAAGCCTGTTTTTACCGGAAAGCAATCCGGACAAACTGGTGCTGGCGGTAAGTGCCTGGGAAGAACAGAAAGCCACCCGTCCGGTAGTTACGACGCTGGCTGCGATTCTGATTTTGTATACCGGTATCTATTATGGAGTCAATGGGTTACTGTCCTGGCGGTATCATTACAGAGACTGGGTTGTGTATGCCTCCTTTTTCGTTCTTTTCTTTGGGTGGACAGTGCTCACGTTGTACTGGCTGGTCAAGCTGTTCCAGCTGATCGGAAAACAGACGGAAAAAGGAAAGGGTGCAAAGACTGTGCAGAAAATCTTTCTGGTGATTCTCTGGATCTGTCTCTTTCTGGGAAATGGTCTGGTACAGGTGGCTCAGATTCTCGGAAGTGATGCGGAGGTAGAGGTACAGTCGAATGGTGTGATCGAGATAAAGCATGAAAACTGGCTGGATCCGCCGGAGTATTATTATAACAAAGCGGTAGGACTGTTTTTTCGCCGAACGCTGACACTGGATGAGTTTATCGAATATGGAATCTCCGAGGAAACACTGGAAGACGATTCGACAGAACAGATATCCGATGGGGAAATACAGAATGATAGCGGAACCGAAGAAGATCAGACAACCGAAGAGAATACGACAGATACAAATATAGATGAAACCGCAGAGAACGGAGCAGATACCGAAACAGAAGATCCGCTGATGTCTCAGGCACGGGCAGTCTATACTTACATGAAAGAACATGGTGAGATCACAGAGGAAGGGGATGTCTCTCAGGTGACTGCAAGCTGTAATGCCAAGGGAAACTTTTATGCTGTTTTTGAAAGCGGTGAAGAGAATGGTAACAGCTGGGACAATCGTCTGGTCTATGACCGGACATCAAAGAATGGAGAGTGCGAATTGTTTGTCTATGAGAGGGTGGAAACAGGAAAAGATACCCAGTTGCTGGGATTCTATGCAGTGAATAAGACGACGGGAGAAGTGATCTCCGGAGAAAAAACATCCTGGAGCGAGGTGGGAAGCGAAGCCTACCGGGAAGCTACCGGAGAATAAAAACAATAAAAAAGATACTGTATCATATCGTAAGAAGACCGATGATACAGTATCTTTTTTTGCTATATTGCGGTCAGCAAAAGTGCTGATATGCTTTCCTTTATTTCAGCAGATTGTCATCTGTGAAGTAGTCGATGCGCATGGAGTGACGAACATCGTCCAGGGTTTTAGCTGCGGTTTCTCTTGCAGCGGCGCTGCCTTTTTTCAGGATGTCGTATACGTCCGGCAGGTTTTTCTCCCACATTTTACGGCGTTCGCGGATTGGTTCGAGTTCGGACTGGATGACGTTGTTCAGGAATTTCTTTACTTTTACGTCTCCCAGGCCACCGCGCTGGTAGTGGGCTTTCAGTTCGTCCAGGTTGTTGTAGTCTGGCAGGAATTCTTCAAAGTGTTCCGGGCGGCAGAATGCGTCCAGGTAGATGAATACCGGGTTGCCTTCCACTTTACCAGGATCCTGCACACGGATGTGGTTCGGATCGGTGAACATGGACATGATCTTGGTTCTGATCTCTTCCGGTTCGTCGGACAGGTAGATGCAGTTGCCAAGGGATTTGCTCATTTTTGCTTTGCCGTCGATACCCGGCAGACGCAGGCACGCCTGATTGTCCGGAAGAACGATCTTCGGCTCGGTCAGGGTTTCGCCGTATACGCTGTTGAATTTGTGGACGATCTCTTTACACTGTTCGATCATCGGCATCTGGTCTTCACCAACCGGTACGCTTGTGGCGCGGAAAGCGGTGATGTCAGCGGCCTGGCTGATCGGGTAGCAGAAGAATCCAACCGGGATGCTGGCTTCGAAGTTTCTCATCTGAATCTCAGCTTTTACGGTAGGGTTACGCTGTACACGGGATACAGTAACCAGATTCATATAGTAGAAAGTCAGCTCAGTCAGTTCCGGGATCATGGACTGGATGAAAATCGTGGATTTCTCCGGGTCCAGACCACAGGCAAGGTAATCGAGTGCTACCTGCATGATGTTCTGACGAACTTTCTCCGGGTGTTCTGCGTTATCGGTCAATGCCTGTGCATCGGCGATCATAATATAGATTTCGTCATAGTTGCCGGAGTTCTGTAATTTTACTCTTTCTTTCAGGGATCCGACATAATGACCCACATGAAGACGACCGGTTGGGCGGTCGCCGGTTAAAATAATTTGCTTCATAAAAACTCTCCTTTGTGCTCTGTAAGTAATGTGTAACTGCGTATGCGTTCGACAGAGCAATATAGATTAATTATAAAGCCCGATAAAGGGACTGTCAACAACGCAAAAGGGAAAATCAGGCGTGTCAGGGACAGAAATTTAAAAATTTAGCAATTTAAAGTGAAAAATCATTAAATCGTATTGTGATATTCAAAAACACCTGTTATAATAACGAAAAGATGTTAAAAATCTTGAACTTGAATAAGGAAGGTAAGAAGAATGAATCAGCTGGAAGTATTGAGAGAAAGTCTTGGACAGTGCGATGAAATTATCCTGGATGCACTGCTTATGCGTAATCGTATTGTAGAAGATATCATGGTATATAAAGAGGCGAATGATATTCCGATCCTGCAGCCGGAACAGGAAGCAAAACAGAAAGAATGGCTGGAGCGCCGGATGGCAGACAGACGCCATAAAGCAGAAGTGGAAGATGTCTTTGGAAGCATCACACAGAACAGTAAGAGAATTCAGGCAAGAAAACTGTTCAATTACAATATTGTCCTGATCGGATTCATGGGAGCAGGAAAGAGTACGATTTCCGAATTCCTGAAAACCGCATTTGCAATGGATGTTATCGAGATGGATCAGATCATCGCCGAGAGAGAAGGCATGACGATCTCCGATATCTTTGAAGTATACGGCGAGCAGTATTTCCGTGATCTGGAAACCAATCTGCTGATCGAGATGCAGTCGAGAACCAATGTGGTAATCTCCTGTGGCGGTGGTACTCCGATGAGAGAGTGCAATGTTGTGGAGATGAAGAAAAACGGTCGTGTCGTATTACTGACCGCAAAACCGGAGACGATCCTGGATCGTGTCAAAGACAGCCATGACCGTCCACTGATCGAAAACAACAAGACTGTACCATTCATCGCCGAACTGATGGAAAAACGTAGAGAAAAATACGAGGCAGCTGCCGATATCGTCATCGAGACCGATGGAAAAGATGAGCTGCAGATCTGCGAAGAACTGATCCACAGACTGCGTCAGATGGATAACGAATAATTAAAAAAATACATAAAAGCTGCAGAAGCAATGGGAAAAACATTGTTTCTGCAGCTTTTTTTGCGTTGCCAAGCATACGACAAAAAGGTCCGGTGGACCTTTTTTAGTTACGCGAGCAAAGAGCCAAAGTCCGTGTTCCGATGGTAACAGATACCGGGCAGGATCAGATCGTCCGGTAATCGAGTTCCCCTCGTGTCTGCTCAATGACAAACTGTTTGAAGATATCCACCACCGGCGGATGATAGGCATCTTTTAAGGTAGCCATATAAAAGTTTCTCTGCCAGGTCGGGGAAACCAGGGGCAGAACTTTCAGATTCAGCGAATGAATGATCGGAATATCCGGCGCCACAGCAATTCCGAAACCGTTGGCTACAAAACCGGCAACCACGTGATCTTCCGCAATCTCATAGGAAGCATCCGGGTAAGCGCCAATCTGATCAAATAAATGATCGATAATGTGTCGAAGACCGCTTCCACTCTTATAGATGATCTGCTTGTACTCGAGTGTCTCCTCCAGATGAATCTCTGATTTGGAAGCAAGCGGATGATCCGGTGGCACGATGACTACAAGATCCTGTTTGGCAACCGGGATAAATTCAATCAGTGGTTCATCGTTGATCTTGGAACAGAAGCCGATGTCGTATTTCTGCTCTTTCAGTCCTTTTAAAATCTCATCGGTGATGACCTTATCGCAGTGCAGGGTAAAATCAATCTGTTTTCCCTGATTCTCGTCCAGAAACCGACGCAGGATCCTGGGGACAAAATCACTTCCCAGTGTTCTCAGAAAAGCAATATCGATCCGGCCTTCGCCTTTACCGGCAAGCTGTAAATTGCCGACGGAAGAATCCAGCTTCTGCAGAATATCCTCAGCATCGGTAAGGAAGGATTTTCCGTATTTGGTAAGGGTGACATTCCGTCCGTTTTTCTTAAATAATTTTACCCCAAGTTCGGACTCCAGAGAAGAAATCGCATGGCTGAGACTTGGCTGGGTGATTGCCAGAAGGTCAGCGGCCCGGGTGTAATGTTCCATATGTGCCAGTGTCACAAAGTATCGTAAATGATAAAGATTCATAAACAGGTATACCTCCTAATAAAAAGTATCCTCCGCAAGCCAGAAGTAACCGTCTGTACTGCATACAGTTACAAGTTATCTTCTATAGTATATCACGATATATTGACAAAATCTATGAATACTCAAATACAATCAATTTGTTTTGAATTTAACAAAGTTATATAATCAGAAGTAACAAAAGACAAAAAAATGGATTCTTTCAGGAGGAAAAATATCATGTCAAAGAGATTTCCAATTACTATCAGTTCCTGGACACTGGGAGATCAGTGTACTTTTGAAGAGCGTGTTGCAGCAGCAAAGAATGCCGGATACGAAGGTATCGGTCTTCGTGCAGAAACTTATGTAGATGCCTTAAATGAGGGACTGTTCGATCAGGATATCCTGAACATTCTGGAAAAATATGATATGAAAGTTACAGAAGTAGAGTATATCGTACAGTGGGCGGAAGAACATCGTTCTTACGAGCAGAAATACAAAGAGCAGATGTGCTTCCATATGTGTGAATTATTTAACGTAAAACAGATCAACTGTGGTCTGATGGAAAACTATTCTGTAGAATACACAGCACAGAAACTGCGTGAGCTGTGCCACAGAGCCGGAAAATACATCATCGGTGTAGAACCAATGCCATACAGCGGTATCCCGGATGTAAAAAAAGGCTGGGCGGTTGTAAAAGCTGCTGATTGTGACAACGCAAAACTGATCCTGGATACCTGGCACTGGGTAAGAGCAAACCAGCCGGTAGATATTTCCGTATTGGCTGATGTTCCGGCAGACAAGGTCGTATCCATCCAGATCAACGATGTATGGGAAAGACCATATGCAACAACAATCTTAAGAGACGAATCCATGCATGACCGTCTGGCACCGGGAACCGGTATCGGATGCACCGCAGCATTTGTAAAAATGATCCGTGAAAAAGGTATTGAGCCAAACGCCATCGGCGTAGAGGTTATCAGCGATGCAAACCTGGAAAAAGGAATCGAGTATGCGGCAAAACATACTTATGAAAATACAAAGAAAGTACTGGAAGAGGCGTGGCCGGAAGTACTGAACTAAGAAAAGGAGAGCAGATATGAAATTTGATGCAATGTTTCAGCCGATTCAGATCGGACCGGTAACGGTAAAGAACCGTTTTGTAGTTCCTCCGATGGGCAATAACTTTGCCAACACCGACGGAACCATGAGTGAACAGTCTGTTGCTTACTACAGAGAGCGTGCAAAAGGTGGATTCGGACTGATCACCATCGAAGCAACTGTTGTACATAAAGGAGCCAAAGGCGGTCCCAGAAAACCTTGTCTGTATGACGATTCTACCATCGAAAGCTTTAAAAAGGTGGTAGACGCCTGTCATGCGGAAGGTGCAAAAGTGTCTGTTCAGCTGCAGAATGCAGGTCCGGAAGGAAATGCGAAAAATGCAGGTGCACCGATCACAGCAGCTACCAGCATCCCGTCAGCCTGCGGAAGAGATATTCCGAGAGAATTATCCACTGAAGAAGTATATGAACTGGTAAAAGGTTACGGAGAGGCAGCAAGAAGAGCCATGGAAGCCGGTGTGGATGCTGTAGAGATCCACATGGCACATGGATATCTGGTAAGTACGTTTCTGTCACCACGCACCAACAAACGTGTGGATGAATTCGGCGGATGTTTTGAAAACCGGATGCGTTTCTCCAGACTGATCATTGAAGAAATTAAGAAGCAGACCGGAGGAAAGATTGCTGTTCTGGCAAGAATCAATTCCGATGATGAAGTTCCGGGTGGTCTGGATGTGCATGACAGCGCAGCGATCGCAGCATATCTGGAAAGCTGTGGACTGGATGCACTCCATGTATCCCGCGCCGTTCATATCAAAGACGAGTATATGTGGGCACCGACCGTGATCCATGGTGGATTTTCCGCTGATCTGGTAGAAGAGATCAAACGTGCGGTAACGATCCCGGTCATCACCGTAGGTCGTTACACCGAACCACAGTTTGCAGAACTGATGGTAAAAGAAGGACGTTGCGATCTCGTAGCTTTCGGACGTCAGAGTCTGGCAGATCCACATATGCCAAAGAAAGCAAAAGAAGAGCGTCTGGAGGATATGATCCCATGTATCGCCTGTCTGCAGGGCTGTGTGGCAAATATGTATGCCGGAAAACCGTTATGCTGTCTGGCCAACCCGTTCCTGGGTCATGACGCAGAACCGTTAAAACAGGCAGAAACACCGAAGAAGATCATGGTAATCGGTGGCGGTGTTGCAGGTCTGTGCGCAGCATTTGTCGCAAAAGAAAGAGGTCATGAGGTTACTTTATACGAAGCGGGCGAAAAGCTTGGTGGAAATATGCGTCTGGCCGCTTACCCGCCGGGAAAAGGTGATATCACAAATATGATCCGCAGCTACATTCATCGTTGCCAAAAAGATGGAGTTGAGATAAAATTGAACCACGAGGTGACAGCAGACTTCATCAAAGAGGAAAACCCGGACAGCGTGATTCTTGCAACAGGCTCAAAGACACTGGTACTGCCGATCGAAGGCATTGATAATCCGTCTATTATTTACGGATCGGATCTGTTGGAAGGAAAACGTGCAGCAGGTAAGAAAGTACTGGTAGTCGGCGGAGGAATGGTTGGCTGTGAGACAGCAGCCTTCCTTGGAGAACAGAATCACGAGGTAACAGTCATTGAATTCAGAGATACGGTTGGTGCAGATGTGATCCACGAGCACAGAGTATATCTGATGAAAGATTTCGAAGATTACGGTATCGGTCAGATTACCGGAGCAAAAGTATGCAGATTCTTCGAAGACGGCGTAGAGTATGAGACAGCAGACGGCGAACATCATGAGGCCAGAGGCTACGATTCCGTTGTCCTTTCCATGGGTTACAGAAATTATAATCCTCTTGAAGAACAGGTGAAAGCTATCGTACCGGATACCTATGTAATCGGTGATGCAATCCGTGCAAGACGCGCACTGGATGCAACGAAAGAAGCCTACGATGTGGCATCTCAGATTTAAACCCAAAACAGGAGGAAAAGAAGATGGAACAGAGAATTAAAGGAACAACAGGATTATTGGCACTGATCGGAAGCCCGGTAGGACATTCAGGATCTCCGGATATGTACAATTTCTGCTTCCGCTATCATAATCTGGACTATTCCTACATGGCTTTTGATATCAAGGAAGATCAGGTACCGGCAGCACTGGACGCTATGCGTCTGTTCAAGATGAGAGGATGCAATGTAACCATGCCATGCAAGACTGCAGCAGCACAGAACGTGGATGAATTATCCGATGCAGCAAGAATCATCGGTGCAGTCAATACCATTGTGAATGAAGACGGAAAACTGATCGGTCATATGACAGACGGTATCGGATTCGTTGAGAACCTGAGAGATCACGGCGTAGATGTAAAAGGAAAGAAAATGGTAGTTTTGGGTGCAGGCGGAGCCGCAACTGCGATCCAGGTACAGTGTGCACTGGACGGAGCAGCATCCATTTCCATCTTTAACCCGAACGATCCTTTCCTGGATCGCGCAAAAAATACAGCTGCAAAGCTGAAAAAAGAAGTACCGGATTGTGATGTGCAGGTATTCTGTATCGAAGATCAGGATAAACTGAAAGAAGAGATCGCAAAAGCAGACATCCTGGTAAACGGAACACTGGCAGGTATGAAACCTCGTGAGGATGTTTCCCTGATCACAGACAAATCTGTCTTCCGTTCTGACCTGGTAGTATGCGATGTTGTATACAATCCAGAAGAAACAAAACTCCTTCGAGAAGCAAGAGAAGCCGGCTGTGCGAAAACCATCGGCGGAAAAGGTATGCTTCTGTGGCAGGGAGTGGCAGCCTATAAATTATATACCGGCCTGGATATGCCTGTGGAAGAATATAAGAAATACCAGGCGGAAAACGCAAAATAAAATGAGGTAAAAAATGAAACAGAATAGCAAGAAGAATTATGTGATAACATCTCTCGCGTTGTATTTCACGTATTTTATTCATGGAATAGGAGCGTCCATTTTAGGACAGTACAAACCACAGTTTGCAAAAGTGTGGGGCGCGTCAGTGGGAAGTGACGGAACTGTCGACGTCAGTATGGTAGTATCTGTTATTGCAGCTTTGGGACTGGGTCGTCTGATCTCCCTTCCGTTCTCCGGACCGATCTCGGATAAGTTCGGCCGGAAGTTAAGCGGAATGATCGGTGTGATCTGTTATGTGATCTTTTTCTTCGGAATTGCATTTTCTCCGTCGATGGGAATAGCCTATGCATTCGCCATTGTCGGCGGAATCGCCAATTCCTTCCTGGATACCTGTGTAAGTCCGACCTGTATGGAGATTTATGTCAATAATCCTTCCATTGCGAACCTGTTTACAAAGTTTTCCATATGTATCAGCCAGTTCCTGTTACCGTTCTTTATCGGAATGGTAGCGGCAGCCAATATGTCCTACCGCACCATCTTTCTGGTGGCAGGAGCTGCGATTCTGATCGATGGAGTTCTGATCCTGTTCCTTCCGTTCCCGGTAAGAGAAACGAAAAGCGGAGCAAAACAGGAGAAGAGCAAAGTGAAACTGACCAAGGTTTCACTGGCCGCTGTGCTGATCGGATTTACCAGTTCTTCCACCTTTATGCTGTGGCTGAACTGTAACCAGGAGCTGGGACGTGCCTATGGAATGACCGATTCTTCAGCTATTCAGTCTTTCTATGCACTGGGAACAGCAACCGCTGTTCTGGCAACTGCCTTCTTTATTAAGAAAGGCCTGAAAGAGATTGATGTTCTGATCCTGTATCCGGCAATTTCTACTGTGATGCTGGGACTGTGCTTTCTGATTCAGGCTCCATGGATCTGTCTGATTGGCGGGTTTGTGATCGGTTATGCAGGCGCCGGCGGTGTACTCCAGCTCGCTACATCAACAACGGCAGAATTTTTCCCGGAGAATAAAGGAACTGCAACCTCTATGGTTATGATTGCATCCAGTGTTGCGAATTATACGATTATTTCTCTGGCAAGTTATATTACAAAGGTAGGCGGTGCGTCCGCTCCAAGAATGATCCTGCTTCTGAATATGGGAGTTACCATTGTGGGAATCCTTCTTGCCCTGTATGTAAAGAAGAATAAAAAATAAGAATTCAAAGTGTAAAATAATTTCCGGTCGATCTTCCCAGATTTATACCTGAACGAATATCGACCGGATTTTTTCTGACAGGAATTGTCTAAAAATTAACAAAATAAGAATTGAGAAATGGAGAATTTTTATGGCACATGCAAAGCGACAAAGAAGGGAAAATGAATTGTCCTATATTCCATTCGGACCGTTTCAGGTTCGACTGCCGTTTATTCATTACAAAATAGAATCTGTAGAATTTATTCAGGGACTGATTCTCGGCGTTACGGCACTGAGTGCGGTTCCCTATCTGGAACAATATCTTGGGCTTCCATATGAGCTGGCGTGGAGCTGTGTGATTCTGGAGACCATGCTGTATCTGCTTCACAGTCTGCTGGGAGACCCGGTGGTTCCGGGATGGATCACGCCGACACTTCCGTTAACGATTGTTTTTCTGGAAGGATTTCCGATGGGAAAAGAGCGGATCCAGGCAATGATCGCGCTGCAGCTGCTGGTGGGACTGGTCTTTTTGTTTATGGGGATCACGAAGCTGGCAGATAAGTTTGTCCATGCGGTTCCGGCATCGGTAAAGGGCGGCATCCTGCTTGCAGCACCGATCACTGTTATGGCGGGACAGATCGGAGAGGGAGGCAATATGCACAAATATCCGATCGCGATCGTAGCAGGCGTGGGATTGCTGCTTCTGATCAGTTTTTCCGATAAGTACCAGGAGAAAAGAAAACAATCCAGATTTCTGGATCTGGTCGCGCGCTATGGCAATCTATTCCCGTATCTGCTGGCGATGATCGTCGGACTGCTCATGGGTGAGCTGGATATGCCGGGACTGGAAATCGGAACTTTTATTAAGATTCCGGAGTTCTCGAGAATGTTATCGGAAGTCAGCATCTTTGGTGTGGGAATCCCGCCGGTTTCCATGTTTATCAAAGCACTGCCGCTGGCACTGGTGAGTTATGTGATCGCGTTTGGCGATTTTGTTACCACGGAGACGTTAGTGACGGAAGCACGCCAGTCCAGAGATGATGAGTACATTGATTTTAACTCCAGCCGTTCCAACATGGTCAGCGGATTACGGAATGTGCTGCTGGCGATCTTTGCACCGTTTCCGCCCCTTTCCGGTCCGTTATGGGTTGGTATGACAGTATCGGTATCTATTCGCTATCAGGAAGGAAAAAAAGCGATGAAATCTCTTCTGGGAGGTATGGCATCCTTCCGTCTGGCAACATTTCTGAGTGTTATGATCATACCGGTGGTAAGCTTTTTTAGGCCGATCTTCGGTGTGGGATCTTCGATCACACTGTTGTTTCAGGCATTTGTCTGCGCGAGAATCGGTATGGATTACTGTAAAACCGACCGGGATAAGATGATCGGTGGAGTGATGGCTGCGGTTTTGGCCACCCAGGGTACCGCCTGGGCATCCGCGTGGGCGCTTGGCGTGGGATTTGGACTGAACCTGCTGCTGTCTAACTGGAAACCGGGACAGAAAGAAATTGAGAGCACAGAAGAGTAAAGCAAAATACAGATAACAGAATATAAGAGAAGACCTGCGGTAAGGGGAAATTACCGCAGGTCTTCTTTAGTATATAAAAGGGTTATGAAATAAGTAGGAATTTGAAATTATGTTTTTAAAGCTTTGTGAGTCTCTACATTACAGACTTTTGTGAATGATGTCCAGAACATGTTTCAATTCATGAACACCGATCTGTCCAGGTGCAGAAGCTTTGGAAGCGGCACCGAAGGTCAGTGCGGAACCAAAGGTCTCACCGGTCAGACGGCTTACAACACCCGTTCCGGCCATAGACATGGTGATGATCGGGCGGTCTGCGTACTGTTCTGACATTTCCAGAGTGGCTTCTAAAAGTGTCAGAACGTCTTTTTTGCAGGTTGGCATCAGAGCAATCTTAGGAATGTCTGCGCCGAGGGTCTGCATTTTTCTGAGACGGCGAACAATCTCGTCTTTCTCAGGAGTTTTTGCAAAGTCATGGTTGGAAGCAATGACTTTTATGCCATTTGCATGGGCATAAGAAATGATGGAGGTCACAATCTCATCCCCGGTAAATGCTTCCACATCCACCAGATCCACATAGCCGCTTTCCGCTATGGCTTTGTTTAACTGTGCATACTGTTCCGGTGAAATTTCTTTTTCTCCGCCTTCCTTGGAGGTTCGGAAGGTGAAGAGTACCGGAATTTCGCCCAGAGCTTCGTTCAGCTGCTTTGCAGTGGTCAGAACTTCCTCAATATCGAAGACATCATCGTACCAGTCCACACGCCACTCTGCAACATCTACAGGCAGTGAGGAAAAGGTAGCTGCTTCTTTGAGAATTTCCTCGCGGGTTTTACCAACGATCGGAACACAAATCTTCGGTCTGCCTTCGCCGATGGTAATGTTTCTTACTTTTACAGTATTCATAGTGTTTTCCTTTCTCGAAAACCGTTTTTACATTTTAGTCGTATTTGATGTTCAGAACTTCTTTCATGTGTTCGATAGGCATCGGTTCGCCGGTCCACAGCTCGAAAGCAGCAGATCCCTGGAACAGCATCATGCCCAGACCGTTCATGGTCTTGCATCCAACTTCTTTTGCCATGGAACGCATCTTTGTCTCCAGTGGAGAATAAGGAACATCAACAACGATCAGCTCCGGACGGAAGTAAGATTTGTCCGGTACTACGGACTGTCCTTCCAGTGGTTTCATACCAACACCGGTAGCGTTGACGAACAGGTAGCTGTCGTTCATTTCCTCTTTCAGTTTGTCAAGTTCTGCCAGATCGTAGAGAACTGCATGAGAAGAAGTTCTGGTATTGATCTTTTCTACAGTAGATACTGCACGATCCCAGAATTCATCTTTACGGTTGAAGATTACGATCTCTGCAACACCGTCCAGAGCTGCCTGGATTTCGATGGCTGTAGCAGCACCGCCGGCACCTACGATGGTCATCTTTTTGCCGATCACATCGATATCGTTGTCTTTCAGAGCCTGCATAAAACCGATACCGTCTGTGATATGGCCGGTCAGATGACCGTTATCATTGACGATGGTGTTTACAGCACCGCAAAGTTCTGCTGCCGGTGACAGTTCGTCAAGATACTGTCCTACCAGTGTTTTGTTTGGCATGGATACGTTGGATCCTCTCATTTTAAGAGTACGGATGGCTTTTACTGCGTCTTCGATCTCGTCGGCACCAACTTCGAATGCCAGATATGCATAGTCATATCCTAATTTTGCAAATGCTTCGTTCTGCATTGCCGGTGAGCTGGAGTGACGAATAGGGTAAGCCATCAGTCCGATAAGTTCTGTGTGTCCTGTGATTCTTTCTGCCATGATTTTTTGTCCTTTCCTGTAATTATTCAAAACTGTGCAAGCACGGAACAATTACGCTTTTTTTATCATCAATATCGGCGGATAGATCCACCGATATAGGATGGTTATGAAAAATATGAATTAATCCAGATAACCTCTCTGAGTCAGATGGTACAGGATGTTTCTTCCTTCCATGGTTCCGTCAATGATACGGCGGGCTCTCTGGCTGTCACCGATGTTGATGATTTCCACATCGTCATCGGCGAAAGCCTCCAGAAGCTGCGGATACAGCTGACCTTTGGCTCTCATTCCCAGACATACGAATCCGTAATCGAAAGGAAGTTCGTACGCTCCCTCACTTCCTTTTACCAGGAAGGAATGCTCTTTTACTTCCAGAAGAGCAGTTTTGGTAAGCTGGTGTACACCGTGAGCTTTCATCTGACATTTCATATCGTTTTTGGTTACCGGATCCAAATCACGGCCAATCTGATCCATCATTTCAACGATAGAGATATCTGCTTTGCGTGCCGCAAAGAATTCCACAACATCCAGACCTACGGCACCGCCACCGATAACAGCTATCTTTTTGCCCTCCAGATCCTGGGGGAAATCGTTGATATGATTGATCATACCTAAGATAGAATAAACATTTCCGCCTTCTTTGTCAATATTATCCATCAGACCATTGATCGGAGGAAGCAGAGGGCCGGAGCCGGTAGCATTGACGATCAGGTTCGGATGGAACTTGCGGATATTTTCCGGTGTTGCCTGGGTTCCGGTAAAGATATACAGATTATCCAGACCGGCTGCACGGTGTTCCAGATAGTGCGGGAAATCAGCCAGACGTTTCTTTGCCGGGATCTTGGAGATCTCAGCAGCCAGACCGCCCAGAGTCTCTTTTTCTTCCAGAAGGAAGGTGTTACATCCTACCTCAGCGGCTGTACAGGCAGCTTCCAGACCTGCGGTACCTCCACCGATCACAACTACGTTACAGTTTTTATTGACTTTTTGGGATTTGTAGGTATCGCCTTCCAGTACGGACGGGTTGACGGTACAACGGATCGGGCGGTTGAAGCCGATACGGTTTCCGGCACATCCGATGTTACAGGAGATACATTTACGGATATCACATTCGTGACCGGTTGCAACTTTATTTACCCATTCCGGATCCGCGATCAGTCCACGACCCATACCGATCAGATCTGCATCACCGTCAGCCAGGATCTTTTCAGCCACTTTCGGATCACGGATATTTCCCATGGAAATACATGGTTTGCCGAATTTTTCTTTGACAGCTCTTGGCATGTAGGAACGCCATCCGTCTTTCATATAATTGGCATCAATCTGGTACTGGATGGAACTGTTCAGACCACAGGATACGTCAAAGATATCCACTTCTTTCTGTACATATTCCAGATATTCCAGCGTGTCTTCCAGGGTGTTTCCGCCTTCTACCATCTCGTCAGCACTCAGACGCAGCAGGATCGGGAAGAAAGGTCCTACCTGTTTTCTTACTTCCTCGATGACCATACGGCAGAAACGTGTTCTGTTCTCTACGGAACCGCCGAATTCATCGGTACGTTTGTTGGTGGTAGGAGAGAGGAACTGGCTGATCAGGTAAGAGTGTCCTGCATGGATCTCTACTGCGTCAAATCCTGCGATCTGTGCACGTTTTGCAGCCTGTCCGTATTTTTTCACGATATCAAGGATCTCTTCTTTGGTCAGTGGACGCGGGATATCACCGCCGTCCTTAGTTGGTACATCTGATGCGGATACCGGCTGCATGTTGATACGGGATGATACTGCGGAAGCTCCGGCATGGTTGATCTGGATGGCAACGCAGGTTCCGTATCTGTGAATATTTTCACAGAACTTGAACAGACGAGGCAGATAATTGTCATGATCGATACGAAGCTGGGTAGTACCGTTGGAACCCTGCGGAGAGTCTACACTGGCATTTTCCACGATGATCAGACCGGTACCGCCTTTGGCACGCTGCTCGTAATAGTTAATATGAAGAAAACTCATTTCACCGTTCTGTTCCCCGTAGTTGGTACCCATCGGCATCATGGTGATACGGTTCTTGATGGTCATATTTTTCACAGTTAATGGTGTGAAGATATGCTGGTAATTACTTTTCATAAAGAAACCTCCCTGAGATTTTTGTAGGTAATGGGGCAAAAAGTGTTTTGCCCTGTTCATGTTTTTGGTGAGCCCCAAGGTCAGAAATCTTCCTGTAAGCAAGCTTGCGTCAGACTTCCGACCTTTTGACTCTGGGTATCATGTATGTGTTAATTATATAACAAAAGCATACCAAGAACTAATTCGTATTATTTGCGGTATGATAAAAAAATTCTATCGGTTATCATAAAATTTATTAGAATAAGAAAAAACGGCTGAAAAACGGATTGGCATTGCATATCGGGCGGTGGAATGGTAAGATAAAACATATGTTTGAAAAAGGAGAGGGGTAGCATGAAAGAAGAGCCGATGATCCGGGTGGCAAAGCCGGAAGACGCAAAAGGACTTCTGGAGATCTATGCGCCGTATGTGGAGAAAACAGCGATCACATTCGAATATGAAATACCGTCGGAGGAAGAATTTGCCGGACGGATCCGTCATATTCTGACAAAGTACCCATATCTGGTACTGGAAGAAAAGGGGGAGATGCTGGGGTACGCATATGCCGGAGCTTTTAATGAACGAGCTGCTTACGACTGGGCGGTAGAGACGACGATCTATATCCGGGAAGACCAGAAAAAGAGAGGACTTGGAAAGAAGATGTATGCGGCACTGGAACAGGTGTTGAAAAAGCAGAATATCACAAATCTGAATGCATGCATTGGTGTGCCGGAAGTGCCGGATGAACATCTTGACCGCAACAGCATGGATTTTCATCATCATCTGGGATACCGGCTGGTGGGAGAATTTTATCAGTGCGGGTATAAGTTTGATACCTGGTACAATATGGTGTGGATGGAGAAAATAATCGGCGAGCATCAGAAAAAACAGCCGGCAATAATCCCGTTCCCGGAACTTTTAAAGAAAGATCCGACACCGTGGCAAGAGGAAAAATAAAAGGAACAGAGGAAAAACTTACGATGCCGGAACAGAAAGCGACTGTCCGGGCAAAAAGTGGGCGAAAGCACAAAAAGAAAAATATGATGTAAGGAGAAAAAAATTACGTGGAAGGAAATTTGACAAAGGGTCCTATTTTAAAGACGCTGACAAAACTGGCGATACCGATCATGGCGTCTTCGTTTCTGGGGACTTTATATAACATTACCGATATGGCTTGGATCGGACTGCTCGGTTCGAAGGCAGTGGCAGGTATCGGTGTCGGGGGTATGTTCACCTGGCTGTCGCAGGGGTTTGCGTCCATGGCAAGAATGGGCGGACAGGTACAGGTGGCACAGTGCGTCGGAAGAGGCGATAAGAAACGGGCACACGGATATGCGCAGGCGGCGATCCAATTGGCAGCCATTATGGGAATTCTGTATGCGATCGTTGCACTGATCTTTACAAAACAGATGATCGGATTTTTCAAACTGGAAGATCCGGAGGCGTATGCGTCGGCGTTTATTTATACGAAGATCGCCTGCGGGCTGATCGTCTTTTCGTTCTTATCGGTGACGCTGACGGGTATCTATACGGCACAGGGAGATTCGAAAACGCCGTTTTATGCGAACCTGATCGGATTAGCGACAAATATGATTCTGGATCCGCTCCTGATTCTCGGACCGGGACCGCTTCCGAAACTGGGCGCGGCAGGAGGAGCCATCGCCACGGTAACGGCACAGTTTATCGTTATGAGTATCATGATTCTTGGAATTGTGAAACAGAAGAAAGAAAATGTATTAAAAGGTATTACTCTGTTCGCAAAAATTCCGGCAGAATATCTGAACGGGATCTGCAAAATCGGAATTCCTACTGCGATACAGGGAATGGCATACTGCGTGATATCGATGGTAATCACCCGCATGGTATCAGCATTTGGAGCGGAAGCCATCGCCACGCAGCGCGTGGGAGGACAGATTGAATCCATATCCTGGAATACGGCAGACGGATTTGCCACCGCGTTAAATGCATTTATCGCGCAGAACTATGGTGCGGGAGAGATGGGGCGTGTAAAGAAAGGATATCGGGCATCTCAGTGGACAGTCGGAATCTGGGGAATTTTCATTACGCTGTTGTTTGTGTGTGCTCCGCGTCCGATCGCAAATATTTTCTTCCATGAGCCGAAAGCGATTGCCACAGCGGTTGATTATCTGATCATCGTCGGATTCAGCGAAGCTTTTTTATGTATCGAGACAACGACAGTAGGAGCACTTTCCGGACTGGGAAGGACACATCTTTGCAGTGTGATCAGCATTATCTTTACCAGTGCCCGGATACCGCTGGCGATCATTCTCGGAGGGACTTCGCTGGGACTGAACGGTATCTGGTGGGCACTGTCATCGACTTCCATTGTTAAAGGTGTGTTATTTGTGATTGTGTTCCAATGGGTAACCCGTACAAAAAAACAGGTGGCTGTCTGACGGAAAAAACAAGCACAGAATGTCAGAACGGAATCGGCAGAGACTTGGGGTTTTCTGTATTCCGGTAGGCAGAAGGGGTACAGCCTTTGCATCGCCTGAACTGACGGATAAAATAACTCATATTTTCGAAACCGGCATTTAACGCGATCTCAGTGATGGGAAGCCGGGTGGAGAACAGCTGGGAGGCCGCCTGGTTGACCCGGTATTCATTCAGGTAGGAAAAGGGTGTTTTTCCTACCTTTTCTTTAAAATAACGGCAGAAATAATTCCGGTTCATATGAATTGTGCCGGCAAGGTCTTCCAGAGATATTTTTTCTCCGTAATGAGATTCAATATAAGAAAATACAGCTTTTAACGGATTCACATCACCGGAAGTTTCCCCTGCTTGTGCACCGGGGATGAAGGACTGGCTGGCAAACAGCAGTTCCAGAATCTGTAACAGCGCGATTTTGATAGAGAGAGCGGCAGTCAGCGATGTATCGTAGTTTCGGTAGTCGTCGGCTGCTTTTTTTATGAGGGTGCCAATCTGAGCAGTGAGTTTCGGAGCAAGTGCTTCACCGTCCGGAAAAAGATATTGCCCGTTGCACAAAGGCGCCAGATAAGAAGTCTGGCAGGAATCTGTCTGAAGAAAATTCAGCATATCCAGCCGGAAAACCAGTGCATAATGATGGGAGAACTGACTGTTCCCGAAAAGCCCGTGAAGTGTGCCGGGATTGATAAAGTAGATATGTCCTTCCAGGAGCATCCGGGTCTGATTCTGTGTACGAAGTACAAGGCTTCCTTTGGTGACATATATAAATTCCACTTCCTCATGCCAGTGATATGGCACAAAATATTGCCCGTAGGGATCTTCCTGAGAGTATGCCTGAAACGGAAGACCGAGAGCACCATGAGAGTGACTTTCGTGATAAGGTAAGCTATTCATGTCAATACAGTCCTTTGATTAAAATATATTCGAGTAACTTTATAATCTAAAGATAACATATGATTTTCAAAAAAGAAAGAGATGGGGAATCGGTTACAGGGATATCGTGGATGATTCTGCTTTGTGTATTTCTTATGAAAAAATCAAGAAACAGACAGGAAGATATTGCATACCTGTCAAAAGCAGAGTATCAGGAAGTGAATATAGTATAAAAAAATAGCAATATATTACAAGAAGTGAAAAAAGAAATATAGTATCCTGAATATATATGAAAACGAGTCTGAAAATACAGAAAATTTTCGGAAGAAAGAAAAGAGGACAAACATATGAGCAAAGCATGGTGGAAAAGTAGTGTTATTTACCAGATTTATCCAAGAAGTTTCGCAGACAGCAACGGAGACGGTATCGGCGATCTGAATGGTATTACCGAACATCTGGATTATCTGAAAGAACTGGGAGTTGATGTGATCTGGCTGTCACCAATCTATAAATCCCCGAACGATGACAATGGATATGATATCTCCGATTATCAGGATATCATGACCGATTTTGGAACAATGGAAGACTTTGACCGGATGATCGCTGAGATGCACAAACGAGGCATCAAACTGGTGATGGACCTGGTAGTAAACCACAGCTCCGATGAGCACAGATGGTTCCTGGAAAGCAAAAAATCAAAAGACAATCCGTATCGTGATTACTATATCTGGAAAGATCCGAAAGACGGCAAAGAGCCAAATAACTGGGGAGCATGCTTCGGAGGTTCTGTCTGGGAATTTGACGAAGAAACAGGAATGTATTATCTGCACTGCTTCTCCAAAAAACAGCCGGATCTGAACTGGGAGAACCCGGTAGTACGTGACGAAGTATTTAACATGATGACCTGGTGGTGTGAAAAAGGTGTAGATGGTTTCCGTATGGACGTTATCAGCATGATCTCCAAAGATCCTGCATATCCGGACGGAGAAATCCGTGATGGACTGCATGGCGATATGTCACCATATGTATGCAACGGACCTCATGTACATGAATATCTGCAGGAAATGAACCAGCGTGTACTTTCCAAATTTGATCTGATCACTGTTGGTGAAACACCAGGTGTTACCACAGAGGAAGCAAAGAAATATGCAAATCTGGATGGAAGCGAACTGAACATGGTATTCCAGTTTGAACACATGGGAACAACAGAAGGAAAATACGGCAAATGGACCACTAAGAAACCGGAAATGAAAAAAGTCCGCGCCGTTATGAACAAATGGCAGAATGACCTGGAAGGAAAAGCATGGAACAGTCTGTACTGGGATAACCACGATCAGCCACGTGCGGTATCCAGATTCGGTGATGACAGCCCGATGTACCGTGAGGTATCCGCAAAGATGATCGCAACCTGTCTGCATATGCTGAAAGGTTCTCCGTATATCTATCAGGGCGAAGAAATCGGTATGACCAATGCATATTTCAAAACCATTGATGATTACAAAGATATCGAAGCTATCAACGCATATAAAGAGTATACCGAGAGCGGTCTGATGACAGAAGAAGAGATGCTGAACTGCCTGAAGATGGTCAGCCGTGACAATGCAAGAACTCCGATGCAGTGGGATGACAGCGCAAATGCAGGATTTACCACAGGAACTCCATGGATCAGTGTGAATAAAAACTACACACAGATCAACGCAAAAGCTGCCCTGGAAGATAAAGACAGTGTATTCTACTACTATCAGAAACTGATCCGGCTGCGTCATGAGAATGAGATTATCGTAGAAGGTGTATTCCACGGATTGCTGGAAGACAACGATGATATCTATGCATACGAGAGAACACTTGGCGATGAGAAACTGGTGGTAGCTTGTAACTTCACAAACAAAGAAGTACCTTGCGATCTGTTCGAAGGAAAAGAAGGCGAAGAGCTGATCACAAACTACAAAAACCATGTAGCAGGTGCTCTGCAGCCATATGAAACAAGAGTAATTCTCTACAAATAATAATAAAAAACAAGAAAATATACCGCTGATCCGGAAGGAATATGTATAATAATTTCGAAAAAGCGAAAAATCAGGAATGGGGTGTCGAGCGAAACTGTCGTTCGACACCCCATTTTTGACAAAATAAGCACTTCCTGTTCCATATAATAATACTTGTTTTCCAGTAAGTATTCCAGATGGAACAGGGGGTGCTTTTTGTCTTACACAATCTATCCGGATGAACTGTTTGTTACCAATCTGGTGATGGATTATTATTTACTCCGACTGGTAAAAAAACTGTGTGGAGGAAGGGCAGGAGTATTGACTTCTCTTGGAGGAGCTGCTTTTGGAGCTTTGAGTTATTGTCTGTTGATTCTTTTCCCCGTCAGCTTTCCGGTGAATACATTACTGGCATATGTGGCAATCAACACAATCATGGTGAGGTTTGGATGTGGACTGCGGACACCCGGAAGGCTTTGTGGTGGAATCGTCGGTCTGTACATAGCAGGATTCCTCATGGGAGGTATGCTGGAAGTCCTGAAACGATTCCTGGGATTTGCCGGGACCAAAGACGTGTTGCTGGCGGGAACCGTCTGCTACCTTGTGTATGCTGCTGTTCTTCCGCGTTACCGGGAATGGAGAAAAAAAAGCAGGATCCGCTGCCGGGCAAGGCTGCAGATGGAAGGGCAGATTACAGAGGTAAATGCCTTTTTTGATACAGGGAACAGCCTGTATGATCCGATCACGCAAAAACCGGTAAGTATCATTCAAAAAGAAACTCTGGAAAAGCTTTGTGATGCAGATACGATGGAAAAATTACAGGAATTTCAGAGGGGAAAGGCAGAAAAGGAACCGGCTTTGGTGTTTCGGCGTATGCGTCCACATTTTCTGGCTTATTCCAGTCTTGGCTGTTCTTGCGGGCTGCTGGTAGCAGTCACACTGGATGCCATGTACCTGGAAAATGAAAAAGTACAGAAAGTGATCCACGCTCCGGTGGTCGCTTTTTCGTGGGAGGGCAGTTCTGCTTTCGGGGACTGTCAGATGATCTTACATCCAAGTCTGATAGACAGTTAGGAGGAAATTCTATGATGCAGGCAGCATTACCCAGTCATTTTCGTATGCGTATGTTACCGGGGTTTTCCCGCGTGCTGTGGAGAAAACCCGGAGAGGTGTATTATATCGGTGGAGCAGATGTACTGCCGAACCCGTTATCTCCTCAGCAGGAATCCGCAGTGATAGAGAGTCTGACAAAAGAGGACAGCCAGCAGGCGAGGGCAAGTCTGATCGAACACAATCTGCGCCTTGTGGTCTATATCGCACAGAAGTTTGATAACACCGGTGTGGGAATGGAAGATCTGATCTCGATCGGAACCATCGGACTGATCAAGGCGATCAATACCTTCAATCCGGAAAAGAAGATCAAACTTGCAACGTATGCGTCCCGCTGTATCGAAAACGAAATTCTTATGTATCTGAGAAGAAACAGCAGAACCCGCATGGAAGTCTCCATCGATGAACCGTTGAATGTGGACTGGGATGGGAATGAGCTGCTGCTTTCTGATATCCTCGGAACAGACGAAGATGTAATTTACAGGGATCTGGAGCACGAGGTGGAGTGTAAGCTTCTGGTAAAAGCTATTAACAAGCTAAATGCCAGAGAAAAGATGATCATCTGCCTTCGCTTCGGGCTGAATCAGCCGGATGGGAAAGAAAAAACGCAAAAAGAGGTGGCAGATCTTCTCGGAATTTCTCAATCCTACATCTCAAGACTGGAAAAAAGGATCATGGTGCGGTTAAAAAAAGAAATTGTTCGCTATGAATAAACAGTTAAACGTAACTGTTCAGTACCTTCACAGTTACGAGCCAAAATGCATAAAAATCACCTTCGGTGATGGCATTTTGGCTTGTATGTCTCGGGATTTTGACATATTCATGTCAAAACACCTCGCGGGACAGTGGATACTGAATAGTTACAGTTAACCTATGTTTATTACTTGAAAGAAATGTCTGAAAACAGTATAATGTAGAAAAACAAAAGCGAAAGTGAGGAGTTACATCATGCATTGTGTGAAAAAAGTAACGGATGATTTATACTGGATCGGCGGAAGTGACCGCAGACTGGCTTTATTTGAAAATGTATACCCGATTCCAAGAGGAGTTTCTTATAACTCTTATGTCCTGCTGGACGAAAAAACGGTTCTGTTAGATACCGTGGACGCATCCATCAGCGGACTGTTTTTCGAAAATCTGGAATATGTACTGAACGGAAGAACACTGGATTATCTGATCGTGAACCATATGGAACCGGATCACTGCGCGGTCATCGGAGATGTGGTAAGAAGATATCCGGATGTGAAACTGGTATGCAATGCCAAGACCGTTCCGATGTTAAAACAGTTCTTTGATTTCCCGGTGGAAGAACGCACCGTGATTGTAAAAGAAATGGATACCTTATGTGTTGGAAAACATACCTTTGCCTTTGTGATGGCACCGATGGTACACTGGCCGGAAGCTATGGTTTCTTATGATACCGCAGATAAGATCCTGTTTTCTGCAGATGGTTTCGGAACCTTCGGAGCGATCAACGGAAACCTGTTTGCAGACGAAGTGAACTTTGAGAGAGACTGGCTGGATGATGCCAGAAGATATTTTATCAATATCGTCGGAAAATACGGTGTACAGGTGCAGAACCTTCTGAAGAAAGCGGCAACACTGGAAATCAAGATGATCTGCCCGCTGCACGGGCCGATCTGGAGAGAGAATCTTGGATGGTTTATTGAAAAATACGACACCTGGAGCAGCTACAAACCGGAAGATCAGGCAGTTATGATCGCCTATGCGTCGATCTATGGCAATACGGAAAATGCAGCAGAGATCCTGGCATCCAAACTGGCAGATAAAGGCGTGAAGAATATTGCCATGTACGATGTATCTGTGACCGATCCTTCCGTGATCGTATCGGAATCCTTCCGATGCAGCCATCTGGTATTTGCCGCACCAAGTTATAATGGCGGTATCTTTACCAAGATGGAGACGGTATTGTCGGAACTGAAAGCACACAGCCTGCAGAACCGTACCGTAGCTATCATGGAAAACGGAACCTGGGCACCGGTTGCCGGAAAACAGATGCGCGAAATCTTTACCGGCATGAAAAATATTGAACTCTTAGAGGAAGGTGTAACGATCCGTTCCGCAGTAAAAGAAGCACAGGAAGCATCCCTGGAAGCACTGGCTGAGAAGATTGTTTCTTCCTTAAAATAAAACACAGGGTTAAAAAGTCAAAATAGTACACTTTTTTGTCATTTTATTAGAGGAATTCCCCCGATTTCTATAGTACAATCAGTACAGTAAAAACATAGGAATTGGGGGACTTTTTATGGAAAAGACACAAACAAAGCAAAACGGATTTTACCGTTCCCTGTTTGCACTTGTTCTGCCGATCGCAGTGCAGAACCTGATCAGTACAGCGGTAAGCTCTGCGGATGTTATCATGGTAGGGTATGTGGGACAGGATACGCTGTCGGCGGTGTCTCTTGCCAACCAGGTGATGTTTATCCTGCAGCTGGTGTATACCGGAATTTCTTCCGGATCGACGATGCTGGCAGCACAGTACTGGGGAAAGAAAGATCCGAAAACCATTGAAAAAATTATGGGTATCGCACTCCGTTTTTCCTGCGGAATATCAGCAGTTTTCGCGCTGGGAGCCTGTGGATTCCCGGGTCTGTTGATGAAGATTTTCACCAATGATCCGGAGCTGATCCGGATTGGTTCCGGGTATCTTCGTATCGTGGGAATTTCCTATCTGTTCATGAGTATTTCGCAAGTATATCTGTGTATCATGCGAAGCATTGAGCGAGTAGTATTTTCCATGTGGACTTTCGGTTCGGCACTGGTGCTGAATATTATTCTGAATGCAGTATTTATTTTCGGACTGTTTGGCATGCCGAAGATGGGTGCACAGGGAGCAGCGCTGGCAACAACGATTGCCCGTGGAGTGGAACTGACGGTATGTATGATCGATGCAACACGTTTTAAAACGGTACGTTTTCGGATCACCGCAGTGTTTGAGCGGAATAAAGTACTTTTCCAGGATTTCCTGAAGTATTCGCTTCCGGCATTCGGAAATGAAGTTGTCTGGGGCGTGGCATTTACGATGTACTCGGTAATCATGGGACATCTGGGAAGTGATATCGTAGCGGCAAACTCTGTAGTTGTAGTTGCGAGAAACCTTGGTACGGTTCTCTGCTTTGGTATTGCCAACGGCGGTGCGATCTATCTTGGAAAGACGATCGGCTATGGAAATAAAGAGCAGGCGAAGAAGGATGCGTCCCGTCTGTGCTGGGTAACATTTGCAAGTTCGGTGCTTGGAGGAATTGTTATTTTACTGTCCAAACCACTGATGATGCACATGGTGGATCTGACACCTACCGCCAAGGGATATCTGACGATCATGTTATTTATTAATGCATACTATATTATCGGTCAGGCGATGAATACAACCGTAATTTGTGGTGTATTTCGTTCCGGTGGGGACTCGCGTTTTGGATTCATCTGTGATACAATAGACATGTGGGTATTCGCGGTGCCACTTGGTTTTATCAGTGCTTTTATATTGAAGCTGCCGCCAATGTGGGTATATTTTCTGCTCTGTCTGGACGAGTTCGTCAAGATGCCGTTCGTATACAAACATTACAAGAGTTACAAATGGCTGCAGAATATCACCAGAGATGATGTATAAAAATTATAATGTACAGAAACGCCTGGTCAGATTGTCAGGTGACGGTCTGATCAGGCGGTTTGTAATAAAATGAACTACATAAGTAAAAGGAGGTTTTTACAAAATGGGAATGGAAGAGTATAAGCTGGAATCACATCCGGTGAGCAAAAAAGAAGCAATCATTCAGGGAGACTGTTATCGAATCACGATGCTGACATCTGCACTGGTACGTCTGGAATACAACAGCGAAGGTGTATTCGAGGATCGTGCAACACAGTCCGTGCTGAACCGTGATTTCCCGGTACCGGAATTCAAGGTCGTTGAGGATGAAGAGGAGCTGGCTATTTATACAGATTCTCTGGAGATTCATTACAACAGAAAACCATTTGCAGCAAACGGTCTGTCCATCAAAGTAGTAGGCGGCGGTGGCGGCTGGGGAAGAAACTGGAATTACGGAGACGAACCGAGTGATCTTCTTGGAACAGCCCGTACACTGGATGGATGCGACGGTGCTATGAAATTGAGTGATGATGCCTATATGAAGGGTGACACACCGCTGAACGAAAGATACAGCGGTAAAATCAAAATGGAGCATGGTATCATCTCAAGAAAAGGATTTGCTGTTGTGGATGACAGTCATTCGATGGCACTGACAGAAGACGGATGGGTAAGTCCGAGACAGGGAGATGGTGAGGATCTGTATTTCTTCGGATATGGACATCGTTATCTGGAAAGCCTGAAAGATTTCTATTATCTGTGTGGAAAACAGCCGCTGCTGCCAAGATATGCATTTGGTAACTGGTGGAGCCGTTATCATCGTTACACAGAGGATGAATATAAAGAACTGGTAGAACGTTTTGAAGACGAAAAACTGCCGTTCTCTGTAGCTGTTGTTGATATGGACTGGCATATTGTTGACGATGTAGATCCGAAATACGGAAGCGGCTGGACAGGATATACCTGGAACAAAAACTTCTTCCCGGATCCAAAAGGATTTATGTCCTGGCTGCATGAGCACAATATGAAGATTACACTGAATGTGCATCCGGCCGATGGAATCCGTGCATACGAGGAGCTGTATCCGCGTGTGGCTGAAAAGATGGGAATCGATCCTGAAAGTGAGATCGCGGTACAGTTTGATCCGGCAGATCCACATTTCATGGAAGTGTATCTGAAAGAACTGCATCATCCGCTGGAAGAAGAAGGCGTGGATTTCTGGTGGCTTGACTGGCAGCAGGGAACTGTTACCAAAGTGCCGGGACTGGATCCGCTGTGGATGCTGAACCATTATCATTATATGGACAGTAGCTGGAAGGGCAATCGTCCGCTGACCTTCTCAAGATATGCAGGTGTGGGAAGTCACAGATATCCGGTAGGATTCTCAGGTGACAGTGTAATCTCATGGGAAAGCTTACAGTTCCAGCCATATTTTACCAACACAGCAAGCAACGTTGGATATGGATGGTGGAGTCATGATATCGGTGGCCATATGATGGGTATCCGTGATGACGAACTGATGGCAAGATGGGTAGAATATGGAGTATTCTCTCCAATTAACCGTCTGCACAGCACCGATAACCCGTTCAACGGAAAAGAACCATGGAAATTTGATAAGATCACACAGGGTGTTATGGAAGATTACCTGCGTCTGCGTCATGGAATGGTTCCATATCTGTACACCATGAACCGCAGAGCAAATTACGAGGATCAGCCGCTGATCCAGCCAATGTATTATCAGGAGCCGGATCGTGAAGAAGCTTATCAGGTACCGAATGAATATTACTTTGGTTCTGAACTGCTGGTGTCTCCGATCACAGAGAAACAGGATCCGGAAGTGCGTGCAGCGAAAGTAACAACTTGGCTGCCGGAAGGCATGTGGGTTGACTTCTTCACAGGTATGGTATACCAGGGTGGCCGTATGATCGATCTGTGGAGAGGTGTAGAAGATATGCCTGTTCTGATGAAAGCAGGAGCTATCGTTCCGATGAAAGATATGGCTGATTATGACAGCAGCACCGATAACCCGAAAGCTATGGAAGTTCGTGTATTCCCGGCAGAAGACGGAAGCTTCACTCTGTGGGAAGACCAGGGAGATACACCTGTAGATAAAGAAGAAAACTGGGTAGCTACACAGCTGACATTTACCGGCGGAGAAGTAGATACTTTCACCATCGGCAAAGCCCTGGGCAATGTATCTGTGATTCCGGAAAGCAGAAGCTGGAAGGTAGTATTCATGGGTGTGGAAAAAGCATGCTGTAAAGTAACTGCAGACGGCGAAGAAGTAGCTGTAAAAGTTTCCTACGACAAAGCAATTGCAGCACTGACTGTAGAAGTACCGGAAACAGCAGTAGGAAAAGAAATCGTGATCACATTTGCAGACGGTATTTCTCTCGCAGAAAACGATCTGGCCGGACGATGCTATGCGCTGCTTGATAAAGCTCAGATTCCTTACAACCTGAAGTCTGCTATTCAGGCGGTTGTGGAAAAGATGGGCAAAGACGGCATCGGAACACTGGCAACCATGAATCTGAGCCCGGCACTTATGGGTGCAGTTCTGGAACTGTTGACAGCATAAGAGTGTGTGAAAGATAAATTACATAAGTAAATATACAAAACCCCTGTCCGGACAATACGATTGAGATTGTCCGGACAGGGGTTTTTTGAAATATAGATTACTCTTTTTTGTAGTGACCGGATTTTCCACCCAGCTTTTCCAAAAGCTGAATTCCGGAGATTACCATGCTGCGATCCATCGCCTTGCACATATCGTAGATTGTCAGAAGAGCCACACTGACACCGGTCATTGCTTCCATCTCAACACCGGTTTTTCCTACGCAGGAAGTCCTGCAGGTTGCAGTTATCTGGCAGGTTTCATCGTTCAGTGAGAATTGTACTTCACAGTCTGTCAGAGCAATGATATGGCACAGAGGAATCAATTCGGCATTTTTTTTTGCTGCCATAATGCCTGCAATTCTTGCAATGCCAAGAACATCTCCTTTTTTGGCAGTATGATGGGTGATTGCGTCAAAGACCTCTTTGTTAACGGTAATGGTTCCCTGAGCTACAGCAACCCGGTAAGTATCTGTTTTTTCATGGACATCTACCATTATGGCATTTCCATTATGATCGAAATGTGTAAATCCATTCATTGTATGTTTATCCTTTCTCTTATGTGGTTTCCGTATGTCACGGATGCAATTTTGTTAAAATTATATGGTTTATAGTAGAATCTAATCCGCAGAGAATGTCACTGATTTGTTCACCGGCATTCTTTCGGTCTTCGTTGTCACACTGATTTAATACGACAACATATTCGCTGTTGTTTGTAGCTTTCCGCAGTCCCTGTCCGGAAGCAAAAATGGTTGCCATATGTTCGCAGGTAAGAGGATGTGATTCCTTTACGGACAAAAGTTCGGTTGCCTTTTCCAGTCGGAAACAGCAGTCTTTTAAGGGGCGGTTCAGCGCAGAAAGTCCAAGAACGGCAACAACAACATCTGTCTGAGGGAGTATGGCCGGTTCGTGAGAAGCCGGTACCTTACAGGGGAGCCGTTTGGAGCCGTCTGCTTCGATCAGAATCAGATCTGCAAGTTCTGCTGCACGCTGTAACCAGTATGGTTTCGGACTTTGAAGTTTCTGTGGCTGCACAGGATCCACAGTACCAATCACCGCCCAATTGCCTGTGTGCCAGATTTGTTCCAGTTCCTGTTCGTTTTGCGCCAGCTTTTCGGAAGATGGACGGAAAATATGGGTGGTTGTAGTTACCAGAACTTTTTTTCGATGGAGTGTACCCCAGTCGGCAATACAGGCGATCAGAGAACTTTTTCCTCCGGCACCTACAAAAGAGACACAGCATTTTTCGTTCATGAGAAATGGAAAAGCTGTCTGTAAAGTGGTTTCTTTGCTTTTTTTCAATTCTTTATCATATCTGTAAAATTTGTACATAAATTAGTGATACCCCATGGCGTCAGGCACTATAAATTTTCTATAAATTTTTAATAAATTTTTTCGGGTATCCTTCCTTTCTCATGATTAGTTTATCAAATCATCAGAAAAAAGGAAAGGTGGGATTGGATCTAACGCAGATAATTTCGCATCACCCGAAGGGCGTTTTTTTCAAGTCGGCTGACCTGTGCCTGGGAGATACCGATTTCCTGGGCAACTTCCATCTGTGTTTTTCCTTCATAAAATCGTAGATTTACGATATGCCGTTCCCGTGTATTTAACCGGTTCATTGCATCCTGCAGTGCCAGATTTTCCACCCAGTTTTCCTCCTTATTTTTCTTATCACTGACCTGATCCATTACATAGAGGGTGTCACCACCTTCGGTATATACTGGCTCGTATAAACTCATCGGACTCTGGATTGCATCAAGCGCATAGACAATTTCTTCTTTTTCCATTCCGATTTCAGATGCGATCTCCATGATCGTCGGTTCGCGGAGATTGTTTTTCAGATAATTTTCCCGGGCATAGATTGCCTTATAGGCGGTGTCGCGCAGGGAGCGGCTGACCCGGATGGTGCTGTTGTCGCGCAGATATCTTCGGATTTCTCCGATGATCATCGGGACAGCGTAAGTGGAAAATTTCACCTGCAATGTTGTATCAAAATTATCAATTGCTTTCATGAGACCGATACATCCGATCTGAAAGAGATCGTCAGCATTTTCGTTGCTTCCGGAAAAACGTTTGATGACACTGAGTACCAGACGAAGATTTCCCTTGATGTACAGTTCCCTTGCCTCTTTGTCCCCTTTTTTTATCTTTTCAAAGAGCAATTCTTTTTCCTCATTGGTCAGTACCGGAAGCCTGGATGTATTTACGCCGCAGATTTCTACCTTGTTCAATGCCATAATAAGAATCCTCCTAATTGTATTTGCTTTTACAACTAAAATGATTCTCAGCTGGCAAAGCCTCTATTCATTTCTGACAAAAATAAAAAAAGTTTTACTCCTTGACAGATCATCACTTTTCTTTCTTTTCGAAGCGAATCTATCTGTGTTATACTGTCTGTAAGATAAGAATTTGAGAAAGACGAGGCAAATAGATGACAGATCACAAAAAAATATCGACCGATGAAGGGTTAAAAGATAATGAACAAATGGAACAGGCAATTCTTACACTGCAGCAGAATCCGACACAGGAAATGCTGGCACATGTCCTGACGATTGTTCGCAGACGGATGCGGGCTCATGGGCAGCTGATTGTGGCTGTGGAGCCACCAGCAGGAAATTCCCAGATGCGTTTGCAGGCCATTCAGACGGATGATGGGAAAAAATGGTGGGCAGCTTTTACCAGTTTTGATGAAGAATTAAAGGGCGGTGGAAGCGTGATGTCCACGTTTCTTACAGATATGGAAAAATTATTTGTATCGGCACTTTCTGTGGATGAGATTGAGGGTGTGATAATCAATCCGTGGAATCGGACATTGATGTTGGATAAAAATCTGATTCGGATTATCAGGGGATAGGATGCAGGAAAAATTGCTTCCAAGAGATGCCGATAAAAAAGTATTATGATTGTGCGAATGTGATAGAGAAAGCAGGAAAATAAGGATGGAAAAACGAAAATATAAAGTTGGAATTGTTACATTAAGTGATAAAGGCTCTCGTGGAGAACGGGAGGATCTGAGTGGTCCGAAGATTCAGGAATTGCTTCCGGACGATCGGTATGAAGTGGTATCTTATCGGATACTTCCGGACGAGCAGCCAGCGATTGAGAAAGAATTGTGCAGACTGGCAGATGAGGAGCATTGTGCACTGGTTCTGACAACCGGTGGCACAGGATTTTCCGTGCGGGATGTGACGCCGGAAGCTACGCTCGCTGTAGCTGACCGGGCAGCACCGGGGATTGCAGAGGCGATTCGGGCGTACAGTCTGACGATCACACCGAGAGCAATGTTAAGCCGCGCAGCCAGTGCAATCCGCAAACAGACATTGATTGTCAACCTTCCGGGAAGCCCGAAGGCGGTAGAAGAGAGTCTTACCTACATACTGAGTTCACTGGGACACGGGCTGGATATTCTTCTGGGAGAAGATGGGGAATGTGCACGGAAATAGGAGGAAAAATGAGCGAAAAAGAAATTGTATTCTGCAAAAGCGGTGGTTGCACCGCGAAACTGGGCGCCGGAGTGCTGGAACATATTCTGGAACGGCTTTCGAAAGGGGAAAAAGATGAAAATTTGCTGGTTGGCTACGACAGTAAGGATGATGCAGCAGTATATCGCCTGAATAAGCACCAGGCAGTGGTACAGACATTAGATTTTTTTCCACCGATGGTGGAGGATCCGTACATATTTGGAAAAATAGCGGCAACGAATGCCCTGAGCGATATCTATGCCATGGGAGGAGAAGTAAAGACAGCACTGAATATTGTATGTTTTCCGGAATCCATGGATCTGAATATCCTCGGAAAGATTTTACAGGGCGGCGCTGAAAAAGTGCAGGAAGCGGGTGGAAGCCTTGCAGGCGGACATTCCATCGCAGACAGTGATGTCAAATACGGTCTGTCCGTGACCGGTGTGGTAGATCCGGAGAAAATATGGGAAAACAACGGCGCAAAACCGGGCGATTGCCTGATTCTGACTAAACGACTGGGTGTAGGCATTCTATGTGCCGCAAATCGTGTCAGCCAGGCGCCGGAAGGAGCGATGGAGCAGGTGATTGATTCCATGACAACACTGAACCGCAAAGCGTCTGAGATCGGACGAAAATACCAGGTACACGCCTGCACCGATGTCACCGGATTTGGATTTCTGGGGCATCTGCATGAAATGATGGACGGCAGACATTCCTGTAAAATCTACGCAGACCGGCTCCCAGTATTTGACGGAGCGGAATCATGCGCAGAAGAATTTCTCCTGACCGCAGCCGGACAGAAAAACAGGAATCATCTGGAACAGTATGTGCGGTTTGAGACCGTATCGTTCGGGATGGAAGAGGTTTTGTATGATCCGCAGACTTCCGGAGGACTGCTGTTTGCAGTACCGGGAGAGGTGGCGGAAGAACTGCGCGGAGAACTGCGGGAAGCCGGACTTCCGGCGGAGATTGTCGGGGAAGTGATGGAGAGACAGGAAGTGGAGATTCAGGTAGAAGGGCGTAAATAAAGACATGACACTAGAGCGTGTCTGAAAAATCATTTCCGCAATCTGCGAGTCCCACTTTGCGGTATATTTTACCCTCATTCGGTTGCCGTAGCCCGCTACGCCGCCCTCATTCGGATAAAATCTCCCACAAACTGGGACTCGCAGCTTACGAAAAGCCTTTTTCAAACACGCTCTAGAAGCTACAGTGCAGGGCTTAGCGGTCTGTGGATCTGCGATTCCTTGTGGCGGGTGTGAGATTTTACTTAAAAAGCTACGTCGGAACAGGTATTCTTTTGCTATAATAAAGGCTGCATGTTTCGACATAGGAGGATAAAAACTTGGAACGTAAATCACAAATAGAATTAACAAACATGTGTCTCGTCTGCGATGAAACACGCATCCTGGTGGAAGAAAAGCGCGGCACATCCTACCCGGGCGGTCTGATTTTCCCGGGTGGACATGTGGAGAAAGATGAATCTCTCCGGGATTCCGTAATCCGTGAAATCAAGGAAGAGACCGGTTTGACCATAAGAAATCCGAAACTGTGCGGTGTAAAAGACTGGATCGAGAAAGATGGCACGAGATATCTTGTTCTCCTGTATAAGACGAACGAGTTTGAAGGCGAATTAAAATCATCCGAAGAAGGAAGAGTCTTTTGGCTCGACCGAAAAGAGGTACCGCAGGCGAATTTGATCTGGAATATGAGAGAACTGATGGAAGTTTTTGATACAGATGATTACAGTGAATTTTTCTTCCGGGATGATGAGGATGTGAGACCGGATAGAAGAAATTTGTTGGGATGAGAGAAAAAGTTAGGATTTATGATAACGGTATATTTCGTGTATCATTGTAGGACTATGGAAATGCAGTAAAATCAGTATTTTATGTTGAAAAATACGGTGTACTTTTGCAAAAACAATGCAAATACATTGAAATAGAAATGATTTAGCATTATAATAAGGGAAACAGATGGAAGTGAGGTGCTGAACATGGCTAGTACAATTCAGGTTAGAGTAGAAGACGAACTGAAGAGAAAATCAGATGCACTATTTAAGGATTTGGGTACAGATACAACAACGGCAATCAGAATGTTTTTAACACAGGCTGTTGCTACAAATGGTTTTCCCTTTGAAATAAAAAGACAGACAGAATCAAATCCATATGCACCGATGACGGAGAAAGAAATGCTTGCAAAATTGGAAAAGTCCAGAGAACAGGGAAGGTTCAGGGATGCAGATTTTGTGATTTCTGATATGAGGACGAAATATGGATTATAAGATCGTTTTGATGAGGGATGCAGAGGCGGATCTTGATAGATTCATCACATATCTTTTGTTTGAAAAGAAAAGTGAGCAGGCTGCGAGAAATTTATTAAATGATTTTGAAGCAACGAAAACGAGTCTGTCAAATGTTGCCGGGAGCCTGAAACTTTGTGATAATCCTAAACTGAGAAAGCTGGGATACCGTAGAATTAATTTCTTATCTCATCGATATTTTATGCTATATCGTATTGAAAACGATATAGTTTATGTGGATAATATTTTTCATGAATTGCAAGATTATGAAAATAAAATGAATTAAATATTTGAATAACGGTGTGAATTTTCTTCTGTGAATTCAGATATTCTATGATAATTGATGCGGCGTAATAGCAGAATAGTGGTCACAATTTAATTGAAAAAAAGAATAATACACTCAAAATAAATTAAAAAATCAATCGTAAATGTTTATGATTGATTTTTTGCGTATTTCTACATGATGCAGAAAGTCTGCGAAAACCAGATTTTGAAGTGTCAGAAAATGCAATAAAAATTGTGTTACCGATATTTGAAACGAATGTTAATTTGACCGAAGACGAAAAAGTAATTTACAAATTCTTAAGTAAGACGATGTTGAAACCAATAAGTGAAATTGCACTATATGTTCCATTTGGTAAATCAAAAAACAACACAGTTACTGAAAGCCATGGGAGAAAAAGGTGTGGTTGCAGTTGAAGGGAAAGGAAGAGGAACGAAATATATAATTAAGTGACTGAAAACATAGAGGATTCAAACCACACAATATGCTCATGTTACTACGAACAGCTTATTGGACAGCATTTCATTTGCCGGTCGTGGAGTACATGGACATTGGGAGATCATTGACAAGGACACCCGTCCGTTATAAATTAATAGATAGCTTATAGTATCTAACATCAATATGAAAAATACACAGGAGGAATCTAAAATGAAAAAAACAGTAAATGCACTCGGAGACATCTGCCCGATTCCGTTAGTAAAAGCAAAGGAAGCCATCAAAGAACTGCAGGGAGCCGGAACGGTGGAGGTGCTGGTGGATAATGAGATCGCTGTGCAGAACCTGACCAAGATGGCGAACCAGAAAGGCTATGGCTGTATTTCACGGAAAGTGAAAGAACAGGAATACCAGGTGACGCTGACGGTTGGCGAGGCAGAAGCAACGCAGGAGGCATCAGTGGAAGAAGCAAATTATGTAGCGTGTGCACCGGCGAAGAAGAATCGGCTGGTGGTGATTTCTTCGAAAACGATGGGTGAGGGAAATGACGAACTGGGTGCTACGCTGTTAAAGGGATTTATCTATGCACTGACACAGCAGGACGAGCTGCCGGATCAGATGCTCTTTTATAATGGGGGAGCGTTCCTGACCTGTGAGGGTTCTCAGTCTCTGGAAGATCTGAAAATGCTGGCAGAGCAGGGCGTGGAGATTCGTACCTGTGGTACCTGTCTGAATTTTTATGGGATATCCGAAAAATTACAGGTGGGAGAAGTTACCAATATGTATGATATCGCAGAGCGGATGACAAAAGCCGACCTGATCATCCAGCCATGATTTATCTGGATAACGCAGCAACATCGCTGCAAAAGCCGAAAGAGGTGGAAGAAGCTATGATTCGTGCCTTTCATACCATGGGGAATCCGGGACGGGGAGCACATGCGGCCACGCTGCAGGCGGGACGGTGTGTTTATCGGGTAAGAGAGCAGTTGGCAGAACTTTTTCATGCAGAGAATGGTGCGCAGATTGCATTTACCTCGAACGCTACAGAAGCACTGAATACCGCGATTTTCGGACTGTTTCATAAAGGAGATCATGTGATAACCACAGTCTGCGAACATAATTCGGTGCTCCGACCGCTTTACCGGCTGCAGGAAGAAGGCGTGGAAGTCAGCTTCCTTTCGGCGGACAGGAATGGTGTGTTGGAGTATGAAAAACTTCCGGATCTTGTGAAGGAAAATACGAAAGGAATCATAGTTACGCATGCGTCCAATCTCACCGGAAATATTACGGATCTGGAAAAAATCCGGGAGGTTGCAGAGTGCAGAAATCTGCTTTTGGTGGTGGACGGATCGCAGACGGCCGGAATTTTGCCGGTGGATGTGCAGAAACAGGGAATCGATGTCTTTTGCTTTACCGGACACAAAGGGTTACTGGGTCCACAGGGAACCGGTGGAATTTATGTGCGTCCGGGTGTGGCGATTCGCCCGTTGAAGGTTGGCGGAAGCGGTATCCACAGTTTTGACCGGGAACATCCGAAGGCGATGCCGGAGCATCTGGAAGCTGGAACTTTGAATGTCCATGGAATTGCCGGACTTGGTGGCGCACTGGATTATCTGAAGAAAAAGGGAACAGAGGAGATTTTACAGCGAGAGCGACAGCTGTTAAGGCGACTGGAAGAACAGATTCGGGTGATTCCGGAGATTCGTTTTTATGGAGATCTGGATGGAAACCGACGCGTGGGGATTCTTTCTTTTAATATGGGAGAGGAAGATTCTGCGTATGTGGCGGACTGGCTGTACGAAGAACATGGAATAGCGGTTCGGGCAGGAGCACATTGCGCGCCGCTGATGCACCAGACTCTGGGAACAACAGAACAGGGGGCGGTGCGAATCTCTGTGTCGCATAGGAATACGGAAGATGAGATGGATCAGACGGCGGATGCTTTGTGGGAGCTGGCTAAATTGCTGTAAAGGTTACATCTATGCGAAAAGAGGATAACAAAAAACAGGACGGCTGAATAAAAAATGAGAATCAAAAAGAAAACATGGATCCTGACTTTCGAGAGCACAACGCAGGCGATGGCGGCAGAAAAATTTTGTATGGAGCAAAACTTACCGGGACGTCTGATTCCGATTCCAAGGGAGATTACGGCAGGTTGTGGTCTTTCCTGGAAGACAGCACCGGAGGCGAGAGATGAGGTTCTCACGGCGCTCAAGAAAGCAGGCTATCGCTGGGAAGCGGAATATATACTGGAATTGTAGAAAAACCTGAACGGCAGCTGTTCAGTTCCTTCACCTTGTGGAACAGGGACTATTGAACAGCTGCCATAAACTTAACAATTCAGGAAACTACAGGAATGTATGGCGGAAAAGGAGAAAAATGGAAGAAAATAAGCTGCATTATCATATGAAAGTGCGGGTGTTTCGAAAAGAAGGAGCTTTTGGTCCGGGCGTGGCAGAGTTGATGCACCATGTGGAAGAGACCGGATCGCTCTCCGAAGCCTGTCGGTGTATGGGAATGGCGTATTCCAAGGGATGGCGTATTATGAAGCATGCGGAAGAAGATCTGGGGTTCCCTCTGATGGAAGGAACCCGGGGCGGAAGCAGAGGCGGCCGGACCATGCTTACCGAGAAAGGAAAGGATTTTCTGCATCGATATGAAATGTTTATGGCGGAACTGAATCAGAGTGCCGGAGAATCTTTTATGAGATGGTTTGAAGCATAGACAGAGAGTACGCTCCGGAATATATATGGGTTACTATGGGAAACGTGTTACCGGGAACGAAGTGCACGATAACTCATATGGGAAAAAGAAAGTCGAAAAAAGCGTACAGAATTGACAAATAAACTCAAGTATTGTAAAGTTATATTTATGCAAGCGTTATTCTCAAATGAGAATAACGAAAAAGAAAGGAATTACCGATGAAAAAAAGTGATCTGATCATTGTCCGGGGAGCGGGGGATCTGGCGACCGGGACGATTCATCGACTGAAAAAAAGCGGATTTCATCTGCTGGTTCTGGAAACAGATCACCCGGCAGCGATCCGAAGACAGGTGGCACTGAGTGAAGCTGTGTACAGTGGAAGCACCTGTGTGGAGAATGTAGAGGCTGTCCGGATCGAAAGCGTGGAGCAGATGCGTCAGGTCTGGGAGAAAGGAAAAGTTCCTGTTCTGGTGGATCCGAAGGGAGAAAGTATCCGGTTACTGAAACCGAAGGTTGTGGTGGATGCGATCCTTGCAAAGAAAAATCTCGGAACAACAAAAGATATGGCACCGCTTACGATCGGCCTTGGTCCCGGATTTTGCGCGGGTGAAGATGTGGATGTGGTGATCGAGACGAAACGTGGGCATAATCTTGGAAGGATTATCCGCCAGGGAAGTGCATATCCGAACACCGGGATTCCGGGAATCATCGGCGGATATGGTGCGGAACGTGTGATTCATGCACCGGCAGCAGGAAGAATGAAAAACAGAAGTAAAATCGGAGATATGGTGGAAGCCGGGCAGGTTCTGGCTGTGATAGAGGGAGAAAACGGAACGACAGAAGTATCGGCAACCATTGACGGACTTCTCCGAGGTCTGATCCGCGATGATTATCCGGTGACAAAGGGATTTAAGATTGCAGATATTGATCCAAGGAAAGAAGAACTGGCAAACTGTTTTACAATTTCAGACAAAGCCCGCTGTATTGCAGGAAGCGTGCTTGAAGTGATCTGCGAAGCAGTGGAGTAGGTAGAGGAGAACAGGCATGAAATTAATAAAAACCGAAGACGCCATCGGGCAGGTTCTGTGTCATGATATCACACAGATTATTCCCGGGGTGACGAAAGATGCGGTATTCCGGAAAGGTCATATCATTACCGAGGAGGATATCCCGGTACTTTTGAGTGTTGGAAAAGAACATATTTATATCTGGGAAAAAGATGAGCATATGCTTCATGAAAATGAGGCGGCACAGATTCTGTATACAATGTGCAGAAATGATCATATGCATCCGTCAGAGGTCAAAGAAGGGAAAATTGAACTGATCGCTGACTGCGACGGACTGTTGAAAGTAGACCGGGAAAAACTGAAAAAAGTCAACGGGCTTGGAGAAATGATGATCGCAACCCGCCACGGCAATACCTGCGTCAAAGAAGGAGATAAGCTTGCAGGAACCAGGATTATTCCGCTGGTTATAGAAAAAGAGAAAATGGAGCGGGCGAAAGCAGTCTGTCAGGATGGTCCGATTCTGACATTGAAACCGCTGCACGGGAAAAAAGTGGCGATTCTGACAACAGGAAGTGAAGTATACCATGGAAGAATCGAGGACAAATTTACTCCGGTACTGGTTGAAAAGCTGAAAGAATATAACTGTGAAATGATCTTTCATGAAATATTTGATGATGATCATGAAGCAATCACCAAAGGCTGTCTGCAGGCAATTGAACAGGGAGCTGAGCTGGTACTCTGTACCGGTGGTATGAGTGTGGATCCGGATGACAGAACACCTCTGGCCATAAAAAATACAGGGGCGAGGATGGTTTCTTATGGTGCACCGGTACTTCCGGGAGCCATGTTCCTGCTGTCTTATTACCAGGAAAAGATCCCGATCGTAGGACTTCCCGGATGTGTGATGTATGCAAAACGGACGATTTTCGATCTGGCACTGCCCCGTCTGCTGGCAGATGACGAGATTACTGCAGAGGAACTGGCAGCATTGGGAGAGGGCGGTCTGTGTCTGAACTGTCCGGTCTGTACTTATCCAAACTGTGGCTTTGGAAAAGGATGGTAACAGGAAGATGCTGGATCAGTATGGAAGAGTGATCAATTATCTGCGTATTTCCGTTACGGATCGTTGCAATCTGCGATGCTGCTACTGTATGCCGGAAGGCGTTCAGGATGTAGGAATGAAAAACATTCTGACTTTTGAGGAGATCTGGGAGATCGTGAGAACGGGCGTAAGCCTTGGCATCACGCACATCCGTATTACGGGCGGGGAACCGCTGGTGCGAAAAGGCTGTGTGGATCTGATCCGTGGAATCAGGGAGATTCCCGGGGTAGAGACTATCACCATGACGACCAATGGTGTTCTGCTTGGAAACTATGCAAAACAGTTAAATGAAGTCGGTGTGGACAGCGTGAATATCAGTCTGGATACCCTGGATCCGGAGGAATTCTATAAGATTACCGGAAAACGGGAACTGCAGGAAGTCCTTGCAGGAATCCGGGCGGCGAAGACTGCCGGGTTGCAGGTAAAACTGAATGCGGTAAATAGAAAAGAACTGGATCCCCTTCCACTGGTGCGTTATGCACAGAAAGAGAATCTGCCCCTTCGTTTTATTGAAATGATGCCAGTAGGATATGGGAAAGAATACGTGGGAAGAAGCAATGAAGAACTGCGAAAGACACTGGCGACAGTCTGTGGAAACCCAGAACGTATAACCGATCGGGAAGAACTTTCCCGGATGGGCAGTGGGCCGGCGGTGTATTATCGGTTTTCAGATCTGAAAGTCCCGGTTGGGTTTATCAGTGCCATACACGGAAAATTCTGTGATACCTGTAACCGGATCCGGCTGACGGCAGAGGGGTATCTGAAACTGTGTCTGTGTTATGATAAGGGGGCGGATCTTCGCCGGGCACTCCGTGAAGGAGAAAAAGAAAATCTGCGAACAATCATGGAAGAAACTATTTTTCAAAAACCGGCGGCACATTGCTTTGAACATCCGGCAGAGATGACAGAGACACATGAAATGATAAAAATTGGTGGATAAAGTGGACAGAATAGAAAGGAACAGTTTTGGGAGTAATTAAAGGAATCTGTATCAGTGAAAAACGTGGTACAGCGAAACATGAAATCGAAGAGGCCATTCTGGTAAAGGACTGGGGGATTCAGGGAGACGCTCATGCGGGACACTGGCATAGACAGGTCAGCCTGTTATCTTATGAAAAAATCGAAGAATTTCGGAAAAAGGGTGCTGATATCGAACTTGGTGCTTTTGGAGAAAACCTGATCGTCAGCGGATATGATTTTCGCAACCTTGCGGTGGGAACCCGTTTTCAATGTGGAGAAGCCGTTCTGGAGATGACCCAGATCGGGAAGGAATGTCACAGCCACTGTGAGATTTATAAAAGGATGGGTGAATGCATCATGCCAAGAGAAGGTGTATTTGCCATTGTGTTACATGGTGGTACGATCCGAAAAGGTGACCTGTTGGAAAGAATAGAATAGCAGAAAATTCAAATAAAAGGAAACACAATCAATGAAAAAATTATATCAGTTGTTACTGGAACGATGGAATCAGAAGACAGATACGGTGCTGGTCACTATTGTAGAAGGAAATGGTTCTGTTCCGCGAACTACAGGTGCCTATATGGCAGTGGCTAAAACCGGAAGAATCTACGGAACCATCGGAGGCGGTAACCTGGAATACCAGGCAGTAAAAAAAGCTATGGAACTTGCAGGAACAGCTGCCCATTTTGTGGAAGAGTTTGATCTGGGAACCGGAGAAAACGGCGGACTGGGTATGGTCTGCGGGGGCAGGGTAAAAGTACTGTTTTACAGTGCCTGTGCACAGAATCCGGAGGTAGGAGAATTTTTAAAAGAAGCACTGGCGGCAGCAGATGAGGGAAAACCTTACTGGCTGGTTCTTCCATTCTCTGAAGGAATGCCCCGGATCCGAAAAGAGATCGCAGAGGGAAGAGGGCACTGCCGGATTCTGGAGGAAAACGGACAGAAGCTTTACGCAGAAGAATTCTGTTACGATGGAAAGGTTTACATTTTTGGAGGCGGTCATCTGGCTCAGGAGCTGGTTCCGGTGCTCAGCCATCTGGGATTCTGGTGTATGGTCATGGATGACCGGGAAGAATATACAGATCACGCTTTGTTTCCAGGAGTGGAGGAGACAAAGACCGTAGACTTTACAGCACTTTCGCAGATTCTGGAAGTAAAACCGGAAGACTATCTGGTGGTAGTCACGAGAGGGCATCGCTGCGATGCCGATGTGGAACGGTTTGCCTTGCGGACACCTGCTTCTTATATAGGCGTAGTGGGAAGTAAAAGAAAAACCCGGTACGTCAGAGAAAAATTGTTAAGCGAAGGCTTCACAGAGGAAGAACTGGATCAGGTGTACGCACCTATCGGAATCGAGATCGGAAGTGAAACACCGGCAGAAATCGCAATCAGCATCGCAGCACAGCTGATACAGATCCGTGCAGACAAAACAGGAATGATGAGAAAAAAACAATGAAGAAAAAAAGCGTAAGCATGTTACTTGCAGCAGCCATGGTAGTGTCTCTGTTCGCAGGATGCAGTTCTAAGAGCAACAGTGCAGCGGACACAAAAAAAGAAGAGACACAGACAGAAGCAACTGCTGACGAAAGCAACGATACAACAGCAGACGATGCAAGCGAAGAAACTACGATTACAGTATTTGCTGCCAAGAGTCTGAATCAGGTAATGGAAGAACTGATTACAAAGTTTCAGGAGACCCATCCAAATGTAAATGTACAGGGAAGTTATGACAGTTCAGGAACACTGCTGACACAGATTGAAGAAGGTGCAGCCTGCGATGTATTTTTCTCTGCGGCAATAAAACAGATGAATCAGCTGGATGAGACAGATGGTCTGGTTGTGGACGGAACCCGCCATAATGTAGTAAATAACCAGGTGTGCCTGGTAACTTATAAAGAAAGTAACACTGAAGTAACCAGCCTGGAGGATCTGGACAAAGCCAGCAGTATCGCACTGGCAGATGGTTCGGTGCCGGTTGGAAAATACACCCGCCAGGCACTGGTAAATGCAGGAATTCTGGAAAAAGTCGACGACGTATCTACTATTCCGACAGCTGCTGTTTCTGAAGCACTGGGCGGTGTGGAGATCAATGAGTGTGCCAATGTGGGTGCAGTTACTTCCGCAGTAGCAGAAGGATCCAATGAGGTAGGAACGGTATACTATTCCGATACGTATGGACTGGAAGATCGTCTGGAGATCTTGCAGGTCATTCCGTATGATCTGACCGGTGATGTTATCTATCCGGTGGCACAGGTACAGAATCCTGAAGCAGAAGAACTGGAATCCACAGCAGCCAAAGAATTTGTAGATTTTCTGATCACCGATGATGCAAAGACCATTTTCCAGAAATATTACTTTGATACGGATGTAGAGGACTAATCAGATCTTTTAAATATAATACAATTAAAATATGCATTCCTCGTCGTAACAGGATGTTCCGGCGGGGGAAAATAAGAATGGAGACACGAATGGAACAGATGATGGAATTTATGAAGGGACTGGACTGGAGTCCTCTGCTGATCTCATTAAAGACTGGAGTGGTGGCTACCATTCTTTCTTTTTTTGGGGGAATCTATGCGGCAAGACAGGTGGTAAAAGCAGGTCCGAAGACAAAAGCGGTGCTGGACGGGATTCTGACTCTTCCGATGGTACTTCCTCCCACAGTGGCCGGTTTTTTCCTGCTTCTGATCTTCAGTCTGCGGCGGCCGTTTGGTGCTGTATTGTATGGGGATTTTGGAATCAAGGTTGTACAGACCTGGCTTGGCTGTATTCTGGCGGCGACCGTGATTGCCTTTCCGCTGATGTACCGGAATGCCAGAGCTGCTTTTGAACAGATAGATGCCAATCTTGTCTATGCGGCAAGAACACTTGGTATGTCGGAAATGACAATTTTCTGGAAAGTGGTAATTCCGTCTGCCGGACCTGGTATCCTTTCAGGAACGATCCTGACACTCGCAAGAGCGATGGGAGAATACGGAGCGACTTCCATGTTGGCAGGTAATATTCCGGGAAAGACCGGAACAATCTCACAGAAGATCGCCATGGTCATCCAGGATGGCGATTATGGAACTGCCGGTTTCTGGGTACTCATCATTATGTTGATCGCGTTTGTGGTGGTACTGGTGATGAATTTGATCGGATCCGGTGGGAACAAACATAAAAAACGTTGGTAAGGAGGAAGAACATGCTGCAGGTGAACATAAAAAAGAAACTGGGAAATTTTCTGCTGGATGTGGATTTTCAGATGGACGGCGGTGTGTTTGCCATTCTGGGAGCCTCCGGATGTGGAAAAAGTATGACGTTAAAGTGTATCGCCGGAATCGAGCGGCCGGATGAAGGGCGGATCGTGCTGAATGACCGGGTTCTGTTTGATTCAGAAAAGAAAATCAATCTGCCGCCGCAGAAACGGAAAGTGGGATATATGTTTCAGGATTACGCATTATTTCCCAACATGAATGTGGTACAGAACATTCAGGCAGGAATGGGGAGAAAGCCGGAACCGAAAAAAGTCAGGGAATATATTACAGGATTTCAGCTTGGAGGACTGGAACATCATATGCCGGACCAACTCTCCGGAGGGCAAAAGCAACGGGTAGCCATGGCACGCATGCTGGCAGCAGAGCCGGAAGTATTGCTTCTGGATGAACCATTTGCCGCATTGGACAGTTATCTGAAATGGAAAATGGAACAGCAGATGCTGGAACTTTTGCAAAAAGTACAGGCACCGGTACTGTTTGTATCCCACAGCAGGGATGAGGTCTATCGGCTTTGTGATACGGTCAGCTGTATCAACCAGGGAAGGATGGAAGTGATCGAACCGGTGAAAGAATTTTTCCGGAATCCGAAGACGAAGACGGCAGCACTTTTATCCGGCTGTAAGAATATCTGTGCGGTGGAAGCTATGGAAAGCCACAAAGATGGAAAATGGTTATGGGCATCGGACTGGGGAGTTGTCATCCGGGTATCGAAAGAAGCTTTACAGGCACGAACCATCGGGATCCGTGCCCACTTTTTTATACAGGAAAAACCGTCGGAAGGATGTTACAGTGAGTTTCCGGTGGGAGAATACCGAATCATGGAAGATCCCTTTGAATGGAATGTTTCCTTCCGAAAAGACAAATCCTGCGAGTGGCTGCAATGGAAAACAGCGAAAACTGACTGGGATCCGTCGGAGGGTGTGCCGGAAAAGCTGTATGTGAAAGAAGAAAATCTGATGTTGCTGGATAGCGATACAAATAACAGAGGAGGAGAGAAACAGCCAATGGATCAGGGGCAGGCTTGAAGAACATTCTGATGACCGACAGGAAAACAGTTACAGTTTCTTCAGGCATTTTTTCTCATCGATTTTCACAAGAATAATATCTTCCCCGATCTGGCAGATACATTCCCAGGGGATACAGAATTCGCTGTCTCTTCCGAGAAAACAGCAGAATTTTCCGGGGCCTGGGATGATGATAGCAGAAATCTGCCCGCTGCAGGGATCAAATTCCACATCCACAGGAGTGCCAAGGGTTTTACAGTTGCAGGTATTGATGACTTCTTTTTGTTTCAGATCAATAATTCGCATAAAAAACCTGATTTTTATATTTCTTTTACAATAATTATATGTTTTGTGGTCAATTGTCTTGACGGTAAGTTTACGATTATATTATGATGGGAAAAGATAAAGCATCCACTGTGTGAGGGGATACAGGAGTGATGAAAGTTACAGGAAAATAAGAAAACTGTGGGACAATTGAACGGGAAAAAATAAGGGGATACAGAAGAATACCGGACAATGAGAGGCAGTTTGCGGAAAGAGAAGGATGAAATATGAAGTGCCCGTTTTGTAATCAGGATAATACCCGGGTTGTGGATTCCCGCCCGGCGGATGACAACACTGCCATCCGGAGAAGAAGAATGTGTGATGCGTGTGGAAAACGATTTACCACTTATGAGAAGGTGGAGACGATTCCGTTGATCGTGATCAAAAAAGACCAGAACAGGGAGCAGTTTGACAGATCCAAGATAGAGGCCGGCGTCCTGCGTGCCTGCCACAAACGACCGGTATCAGCAGAACAGATCCACCGGCTGGTAGATGATGTGGAAACAGAGGTGTTTAATCTGGAAGAACGGGAGATCCCAAGCTCTGTGATCGGAGAAATCGTGATGGATAAACTCAAAGATCTGGAAGCGGTTGCCTATGTCCGTTTCGCTTCTGTGTACCGGGAGTTTAAAGATGTGAATACCTTTATGGATGAACTGAAAAAAATCCTGAAATAGCATATAAACCATAATGATTCCGGATTTGACAAAAAGAAGGTAATGAGCTACAATTGAAAAGATACATAATCACTGAATTAGTGTGTTAAAGTAAAAGAAAATAAAAACGAATGGAGGCAGATACAATGAAGACTTTTGATAAATCTTCCAAACTGGATAACGTATTGTACGATGTAAGAGGACCCGTGGTGGACGAGGCGGCCAGAATGGAAGCGGATGGTCTCAGCATTCTGAAACTGAATATCGGTAATCCGGCTCCATTTGGTTTTAATGCACCGGAAGAAGTTATTCTGGATATGAGACAGTCATTGTGGGAATGCCAGGGATATTCAGATTCCAAGGGACTGTTTTCCGCAAGAAAAGCGATCATGCAGTACTGTCAGTTAAAGAAAATTCCGGGTGTGACAACAGACGATATCTATACCGGTAACGGTGTCAGCGAACTGATCAATCTGAGCATGCAGGCATTGTTAAATGATGGCGATGAGATCCTGATTCCGGCACCGGATTATCCGCTGTGGACGGCAACAGCTACACTGGCAGGTGGGAAAGTTGTTCATTACATCTGTGATGAAGAGTCCGACTGGAATCCGGATATTGCGGATATCAGAAGTAAGATCACAGACAGAACAAAGGCAATTGTTATTATCAACCCGAACAATCCGACCGGTGCGCTGTATTCCAAAGAAATTCTGGAAGAAATCGTAAAGGTGGCAGAAGAGTTTGGACTGATCATCTTTTCTGATGAAATTTATGACCGACTGGTGATGGACGGATTGCAGCATATTTCTATCGCATCGATTGCACCGAAAGATGTGTTCTGTGTGACATTCAGCGGCCTGTCAAAATCTCATATGATTGCAGGCTTCCGTGTGGGCTGGATGGTATTAAGTGGCAATAAAAAGGCAGCAGCAGGCTATGTGGAAGGTATCAAGATGCTGTCTAATATGCGTCTTTGCTCCAATGTGCCGGCGCAGTCCATCATTCAGACGGCACTTGGCGGATATCAGAGTGTAGAAGAATATCTGCAGCCGGGCGGAAGAATCTATGAACAGAGAGAAGTCATCTATAAACTGTTAAATGATATCCCGGGTGTATCAGCGAAAAAACCGAAAGCAGCATTCTACATTTTCCCGAAACTGGATGTGGAAAAATTCAATATCTACGACGATGAAAAATTTGCCCTGGATCTGCTGAGAGAAAAGAGAATCCTGATCGTGCATGGCGGCGGATTCAACTGGGGACAGCCGGATCATTTCCGTGTGGTATATCTGCCGAGAGTCGCAGATCTTGAGAAAGCGACAAAGAAACTGGGAGAATTTCTGGATGGATATCATCAGAAATAGCCAACAGTGAAAAGCCGGATAAAGAGAATATATATAACAGATAAAGGAAAAAAGGATCAGATGGAACATCTGATCCTTTTTTCCTTATACAGTTTCAAGCCAATATGCCATCTGCTGAATCGTCACCAACGGGTATCTGATCTCACGATTATTCCTGTACATGATTCAGTCCCTGAGCGAGAATGGTTGCCACATGAGAGTCAGCCAGAGAATAATATACGGTTTTCCCATCTCTTCGAAACTTGACCAGTGCGGACTGCTTTAACACACGTAGCTGATGGGAGATGGCACTCTGTGTCATACCCAGAAGTTCTGCAATGTCGCAGACGCAAAGTTCCCCACCGGATAATGCATACAGAATGCGGATTCTAGTGGGATCACCGAATACTTTGTAGAGATCTGCCAGACGATACAAAATTTCATCCGCAGGAGCTTCCATCGGAAGATGCAGATGATGGTGATGGCAGATATCACAGGTTTCGATATCGCTGTTTGCACAGGTATGTATGTGTGGTTGCTGTAGAGTCTGTTTCATTCCTTTTCACCAATTCCTTACTATACTGTTTCAGTATTTTACAATTCTTCTTTTCATAAATACTATAATTATGCCTGTCTTTTAGTTTAACGGAAAAAACAGATTTGGTCAAGGTGCAAGAAGCGCACCGTTTATCGATGGCGGTTTAGCATTATCTGTAAACAGTAACGGTTTATATACAAAAAAACCAGGGTCGGAGTCCTTTTTAACACATCTCGCGACCCTGTGTGAGTCAGGTCAGGGATTGACCTGTTTTATGAAGTATCAGAAATGCAGCGTAAAGGTAAAGGTCAGTTTGTCCTGATCGACACGATATTCTTTTGCCAGAGCAGGACCACAGCTGTTAGAGCCACAACCGGACATATATCCATCCAGGCACAGTACTGTGTACGGAGATTTCTCCAGTTCGAAGCTGTGTGCTTTTGTAGTCAGTTCTTCCTGTGTGTACCGGGATGCGTTAAAACTGAAGTTCTGTACACCGGATATCAGCAGAGAACGATGATCGGAAGAGGTCAGTGCCAGTCCGGAGCAGTTCCAGTGGCTTCCGTTTTCCTGCGGGCGAAGATAATCTTCATGGAGACTGTCTACATCAGAGGTATAAAGCCCCAGTTTTGCATCGTGATGTTTATCCGGATAACTTTCCATCGGTCCATAACCGAAATAAGTAACATCGGCAAAGGTCGGTTCCAGAAACAGGCGCAGACCGAAACGAGGCAGGAACGGCATCTTTGGCAGCGGAGTTTTTGCAAGCGGAACATGAACCGGTTTGCGCTCGCCGTCCACGGTAACGGTCAGAGTACCGTCTGTGGCAATTTTCCATGTAAGGGTTCCCTCGATGATTCGCTGCAGATATACAGCCGCCAGAGAATAGGTGGAAGTGATCGTTACACCATCTTCATCCTGTGTCCATTCAGTAGCATAAACTTTTGTGCGTGCTCTGTCGTAGCCTGCAGCTTCCCATTCCCAGCGGATCCGGCGGTCATTATCCATCGGTGCACGCCAGATATTTAACTGGATCGGCTGAGCAATCAGGTTTTTCTGATCTTTTACGAGAGCAGTGAAGGTTCCTTTCCACTTGTCATAGACATAACGGAAAGCAGTGCCACTGATCACCAGTTCATTTTCCAGATCTTCTACAGATACAGCAGAAGCGGAAGCTGTGGTCTTAGCACCGGAAGCTTTGACAACAGCGGCAACCGCACTTGCGGCATCGGTAGAGAAGATCAGCTGATCGTGACCGGCTTCATACCCGGTCGGAGTCAGAAGAGCCTCTTCTTTCTGCAGGTAATGCAGGGTAACGATGGTATTGGCTTCTGCAGTTACCGCAAATGGTAATGTAATCGTTACTTTTTCTTTTGCCGGGCAGTCCACCGGATCCAGTGTGCCGGAAAGAACAGTCATGCCGTCTTTCTGTACATCGTAAGTGATTGTAAATCCATCTTTGATATTGGTATAATCCAGTTTATTATCCAGTTCTACCAGTCCTTTGGAGGCATCCAGCAGAGTGGCACGGATCGGGCGAGCTACATTTTTATGCTCCAGAAGACCGGTGTGTGGGGTACGATCCGGGTATACCAGACCATCCATACAGAAGTTTCCGTCATGTATTTCCTCGTTCCAGTCACCGCCGTAGAAGAATTTGTCTTTGCCTTCAATAGTCTTACCCATATAGACAGAGTGGTCACACCATTCCCATACGAAACCACCGATATAGCCGGGATACTTGTAGAGACGCTCAAAATAAGCCTCCAGATCTCCAGGGCCGTTACCCATAGCGTGGCAGTATTCTACTTCGATAAATGGTTTTTTGCCTTCTTTAGAGCAGAACTCATCGATAAATTCCACCGGTGCGTACATCCGGGAGAAGACATCCAGATCATGTACATCGTTGACATAATCGGTGTTGGTCTGCTGCCAGATACTGTTCTCATAGTTCAGAACACGATCCGGATCGTAAGATTTGATCCATGCGGCAGCTTTTTCCAGGTTAGGACCGTAGGCACTTTCATTTCCCATGGACCAGGAGAAGACGCTGGAGCAGTTTTTGTCCCTGTGAACCAGGTGCTGGATACGGTCTACGACAGCGTTTTCATAAGAAGGATCGCGCATCAGATAGCCATAGCTTTCTTCGTACTGTACTTCGCCCATGTCGACATGTTCACTCTTACTTCCGTAGAGTGTGGTGCATCCGTGGGATTCCAGATCAGCCTCATCCATAACATAGAAACCGTATTTGTCATACATCTGTGTGGCCCATGGAGCATTTGGATAATGGCTGGTGCGGATCGCATTGATGTTATGTGCCTTCATCAGCTTCAGATCTTCCAGAAGCTGTTCCCTTGTGACTGCAGCTCCGGTAAACGGATTGCTGTCGTGGCGGTTGGTACCTTTGATCTTGAAATTAACCCCGTTGATATAGATGACATTTCCTTTGATATCGATCCGGCGAAGACCGACTTTCTGAGCGATCACTTCTTCCGGTGTGGAAAGAACCAGCGTATACAGTGCCGGATGTTCTGCGTTCCACAGATCCGGATTATTTACGGCAAATTGTACTTTTCCGTCAGAAGGCGTGGCGACAGCCAGGAATTCTCCGTCCGGTGCATACAGTTTTGCAGTGACGGAAGGAGAACCACAAAGCTCCAGATCCACCAGAATCTCAGCTTTGGTAAGATCTTCGCTTACCGGTGTATGGACAAAATAATCACGGATATGGTCCACAGGACGAATCAGCAGATAAACGTCGCGGAAGATACCGGTAAAACGAAGTTTATCCTGATCTTCCAGATAGGTTCCGTCACACCATTTTAAGACCAGAACCGTCAGGCGGTTATTGCCGGCAGTTACTTTGTCAGTAATATCAAATTCACTTCCGGAATGGGAAATCTGGCTGTAACCGACGAAAGTTCCATTGATCCATACATAATAGCAGGAGTCCACGCCATCAAAGTTCAGATAAATTTTCTGTGCCGCTTCTTCTTCGGTCAGTGAAAATTCTTTCACATAGACACCTGCCGGGTTGTCATCCGGCACATATGGCGGATCAAAAGGAATCGGATAACGGACATTGGTATACTGATTATGATCGTATCCAAGAATCTGCCAGCAGCTTGGAACCGGAATGGTATCATAGCCTGTGGTATCCGCAGCAGCTTCGATGCAGCCTTCCGGTACCCGATGATAACTTTCATAAAATTTGAATTTCCAGTCATTCCCGTTTAACACGATGGCACGGGAAGCAGTAAGCATGTCTGCGCCGTTGGCTTCTGCTTCTTCTCTACATGGAACATAGTAGGCACGAAGCGGTTCTGTTCCGATATGTAAAGAGGAAGGATCCTGAAAATAATTTTGCAGTTTCATAAGAAAAACCCTCCTTCTAATAAAAAGGTGCATTTTTAGTTGTCGGCACCTGATAAATCTATTTTAATCGGTCAATGTCAGAAAAACAAGCGAAACAAGCCGATGTTTCAGACTTTTCTGCTATGTATGTGTGGCGGTTGACACAATGCTGTCTTACGATAACCGGAAGATCACAGTTTCGTATGGTTTCAGTGTTAAAATTTCATCTTCCGGGCAAATATCATGTTCCGGATAATTAGATAAAAGTACTGAAGTATCCAGCTGCAAACCGGTTCCGGTGTACTGGAATTTCTGCATATCCTGCGAAAAATTATGTACAGCGAGCCAGGTTTCATCCTGATAACTTCGCGTATATGCGATCACCGGTCCGTCCTTCGGGCAGCAAAGCTGCAGATCACCGTGTGCCATGACAGGGTGTTCTTTCCGCAGCGAGATCAGCTTCTGATAAAAACGAAAGACAGAAGAATCATCAGCCATCTGACAGGCTGCGTTGATTTCTTTATAGTTTGGATTGACACCGAGCCATGGGGTATGATCGGAAAATCCACCATTGGAAGTGTCATCCCACTGCATCGGTGTCCGTGCGTTATCACGACTGATACGTTGAGCTTCTGCCAGTGCTTTTTCAGGAGTAATCCCCTGTTCCAACATGGTATGGTAGGCGTTTTTGGTATCAATATCGTCATAATCTTCAATGGAAGGATAAGCAACATTGGTCATACCAAGTTCTTCCCCCTGGAAGACAAAAGGAGTTCCCGGGAGCGTATGGAGGTAGGATGCCAGCATTTTTGCGGAGACTTCCCGGAAGGTTGTATCATTTCCGTAGAGAGAAACCTGGCGTGGCTTGTCGTGATTACTCAAAAATCGTGCCCACCAGCCGTCTTTTTTCAGCAGTTCATAATCGTGACGAAGATCCCTTTTCATTTTTTCCGGTGACCAGGTCTGAATCTCCACGATAGGAGGTACAAAAGGAATTGCCATGTTAAATTCTTCGCTGGCAGCACTCGAGTAATGGATGGCATCCTGATCGTTATTGATATTAACCTCTCCGACACTCATCAGATGATCAGGTGTCATGGTCTTTGCAACCATTTCCCGGATATAACGATGTGTTCCTTCCAGGTTCACACAGGCGACAGTACCAAACTGTTCATTTGGATTGGCACGGCCATCCAGTCCTTTGTCCAGATAACTGATGGCATCGATGCGGTAGCCATCCACGCCTTTATCGTTCCAGAAGCGGATAATATCAAAGATTTTTTCTTTTGTCTCCGGATTGTCCCAGTTGAGATCCGGCTGTTCTTTTGCAAAAAAATGCAGATAATACTGTCCACGCTCCGCCACATATTCCCAGGCACTGCCGCCAAACACAGACATCCAGCCATTCGGTGCGCCACCATCAGGAGCAGGATCTCTCCAGATATAATAATCACTGTATGGGTTGTTGCGGGATTTTCTGGATTCCTGAAACCAGATATGCCTGTCGGAAGAGTGATTCAATACAAGATCCATGATAATCGCAATCCCCCGCTTATGTGCCCCGTCCCGGAAAGCATCCCAGTCCTCCATGGTTCCGAATTCTTCCATGATGGAGGTATAATCGGAAATATCATATCCATTATCCACATTTGGTGAGGCGAATACCGGTGACATCCATACCGCATTGATGCCAAGCTCCTGCAGATAATCAAGTTTTTCAATCATTCCTTTCAAATCTCCGATTCCGTCATGGTTTCCGTCTTTAAAACTCCTTGGGTAGATCTGATAGATCACCAGATCCTTATACCAGTCTTTTTCGTGTTTCATTTCGTTCCCCCTTCGTTTTTTTGCATAAATATTTGGTAAGTTTATTATATTCTATTGTGCAAAAAAGAGCAAGATGAAGTCGTTTCCGATGCTTGACGAACGAACACAGCATGTTATAATAAGAAGCAAATGCAGAATATTTGAATGGAGGATACAAACATGAAGAAAACAATTTTTGCTGAAAAAGCACCTGCAGCAGTAGGACCTTATGTACATGCTGTAGAAGCTGGAAATATGGTATTCACTTCCGGTCAGCTGGGACTGGATCCGGAGAACGGAACTCTGCCGGAAGGTATCGAGGCACAGACCCATCAGGCACTGAAAAATCTGGGAGCTGTTCTGGAAGCAGCAGGCGTTGGATATGAAGACGTTGTTCGTACCATGGTATTTCTGGACAATATGGATGACTTTGCAACGGTCAATGCCATCTACGCAGAATACTTTAAGGAGTCTGCACCGGCGCGTTCCTGTGTGGAAGTTGCAAGACTTCCGAAGGGCGGTCTGATCGAGATCGAAGCAATCGCAGCAAAATAAAGAAAAAAGACACCCGGATACGGAGAAAATAAATCTGTAGCCGGGTAATTTTATATATATAATGCTTTAATATGGTAATATGATAAAAAAATAAAGCGAAAATGATTGACAAGACAGGAAGTTTTAGGGATAATGGAGTACAAATATTTTTACGGACTGTGAAAGTACGAAGTACGGAACAATCCGGTATCATAATGACATAAAGGAAGGATGAGAAAAAGGAATGAGTAACACAGATACCATAGTAATCCTGATCGCATTTGCGGCATATCTGATGCTGATGATTGTGATCGGTGCAATCTACATGAAAAACACGAATAACTCAGAGGATTATTTTCTTGGCGGAAGAGGACTGAGCGGCTGGGTGGCTGCGCTGTCGGCACAGGCGTCGGATATGAGTGGCTGGCTGTTGATGGGACTTCCGGGAACCGTGTACGCACTGGGAACAGGACAGTCATGGATCGCGATCGGACTGTTTCTCGGAACAGTCTGCAACTGGGTGTTTATTTCTTCGCGACTGAGAAAATATACGATCAAGGCAAATAACTCCCTGACACTGCCGGCATACTTTGAAAACCGGTTCCGTGATAAAAAAAGAGTACTGCTTCTGGTATCTTCGATTGTGATCGTTATCTTTTTCCTGGTATATACAGCGTCTGCACTGTCTGCCGGTGGAAAATTATTTAACTCTGTATTCGGTGTGGATTATCATGTGGCTCTGGCCATCGGTGCTGCGGTTATCCTGATCTATACATTTATGGGTGGTTTCATGGCAGTTTGCGTAACTGATTTTGTTCAGGGAAGTCTGATGTTAGTAGGACTGCTGGTGGTTCCCATCGCTGCATATTTTATGGTAGGTGCGGATCAGGTAAAACCGATTCTTGACCAGAGCGGTGTTGCGGGCGGTGCTTCGGCGTATCTGAGTCTGTTTCGGAATGGTGACCGGCCTTATACCGCAGTGGAGATTATCTCACAGCTGGCCTGGGGGCTGGGATATTGTGGAATGCCGCATATTCTGACTCGATTTATGGCGGTAAAGAATCAGAAAGAGTTGAGAAAATCGAGAGTAATTGCTATTATATGGGTAACGATTTCTCTGGCAGCAGCTGTAGCGATCGGTATTATCGGTCGTGCCTATCTGTTTTCGACAATTCTTGGAACGGAGGGAAATGCTTCCGCAGAAAGCGTCTTTATCGAGATGATCACAAAAATGTTTACAAAAGACACGAACCTGCCGTTTATCGGTGGAATCTTCCTGTGCGGTATCCTGGCGGCTATCATGTCGACAGCAGATTCACAGCTTCTGGTTACAGCTTCCTCTGTGTCTAAGGACATTTATAAGGATATTCTGAAACCGGATTCGGATGAGAAGAAAGTATTGAAAGTGAGCCGTTTCACGGTTCTGGTCGTAGCATTGCTGGCGTTCTTGATCGCATGGAATCCGAACAACAGTATTATGGGTCTGGTATCCAACGCCTGGGCAGGTCTTGGTTCGGCGTTTGGACCGATCGTAGTGATGTCACTGTTCTGGAGAAGAACGAATTTTGCCGGAGCAGTAGCAGGTATTGTGTCCGGTGGCGGTGCAGTTCTGATATGGGATTATCTGCCACTGGTACATGGACAGACACTTGGAACTGCGACCGGGCTGTATTCACTTGCGGTTGGGTTTGCACTCAGTATTCTTTGCATTGTGATCTTCAGCCTCTGCACAAAAGAACCGTCACAGGAGATCCTGGCAGAGTTCGATGAAGTAAAAAACTGGAAAGAGTAAGAGATCTATGAATTATTTGCTGACAATAGAATATGAAGGAACCCGTTACGAGGGATGGCAGAGACAGAAGAAAACCACTCAGACGATTCAGGGAAAGCTGGAACAGGTGTTATCCCGAATGACAGAAAAAGAGATTGAGATCGACGGAGCAGGGCGGACGGATGCCGGGGTCCATGCGAAGAATCAGACAGCCAGTGTACATCTGGCAAAGAAATGGGATCCGAAGGAGATTTTGCAATATATGAATCAGTATCTGCCGGAAGATATCTGTGTAAAGTCCGTGGAACCGGTATCGGAACGGTTTCATGCAAGACTCTGGGCGGAAGGAAAATGTTATTCCTATCGGATCGGAACGGATGAGCAGAAATCGGTGTTTGACCGGAAGTTTCGGTATCATCTGGGGGAAGCTCTGGATGTGGAGGCGATGCGCCGGGCAGCACAGGATCTGGTGGGAACCCATGATTTTAAATCCTTTTGTGGCAATCCGAAGATGAAGAAATCTACGGTGCGGACGATTACGGATATAGTGATTGAAGAGTCGGAGCATGAGATACGGATTGTGTATACGGGAAATGGGTTTCTTCAGTATATGGTCAGAATCTTAACCGGAACTTTGATTGAGGTTGGGCAGCATAAGAGGGATGCGGACAGTATGCCGGAGCTGCTTGAGAGGATGGAGCGGAAGTTTGCGGGGGTTACGGCACCGGCAGAGGGGCTTTGTCTTGAACGCGTATTTTACTCGAAAAAATAGGAGAAAAGAGTTTTGATGGAGGGGGGACGCGGCAGTCATTGCTTCGGTCTGCTGGCAGCGTGGGCAGGGGAACTTTGAGCTAGCCGCTAACTTCGGCTATAGTTCACGAGGGTCAGCGGACCCTCGCGAAAGCCTGCGTAAGCGTCGGATCTCAAAGCTTCCCCTAACCGCCCACAAAGTGCTGCCTGCAGACCGAAGCAATGACTGCCGCTGTGCGTTGGCGAGAACTCTTGTGGCTGGTGTGGGGAGATTTTTCCGAAGACGGTGGAGAACTATTCATTAATAAGTGATAAGAAAGAGTTCTAAATAAATTTAGGATATAAAGATATAAAAAGGAAGATAGTTGTGTACGTTAAGAGGTACTGCTATCTTCCTTTTTATAGTATCTGATATTTTGCAACTTTTGCAACAATGTTCACTGCTGGATAGCAATGAAAGTATTTATTCCGGGTATACCAGGCGATCTTCTTTGATGTCGGTTAAGACTTCGGTCAGGAAGCGGTTGGCCAGGTAGTTGGCCATGGGCAGGTTCATGTCCAGATAGTTGCCGCAGTCTTTTGGGGATGCGCCCGGGACTTCGTCGTGGAAGTCGCGGATAAAGGTAAACATCTCGGTCAGAAGCGGGACGATGTCTTTGGAAGTGTAGTCACCTGCCAGAAGAAGATAGAATCCGGTACGGCAGCCCATTGGTCCGAAGTAGATGATTTTGGAGCCAAAGTCCGGATGATTTCTTAAAAAGGTAGCGCCCAGGTGTTCGATGGCGTGCATCTCTGCGGTATTCATAACCGGTTCTTCATTTGGGGATGTCATACGGATATCGAAGGTGGTGATCAGGGAATCACCTACCGGATCTTTTCGGGATACGTATACGCCCGGCTGAAGTTTTAAGTGATCAATAGTAAAACTTGTAATTTTCTGCATAATAAAACAACCTCCTGTGTGATGATGTACTCACAAAATCGAACCCGGAAAGATCTCGGGAGTACATGGATTATCGTTCTTTTTATAAACAGGCTGTGCCTGTTCACTGAAAATGATTATAGCATAGTTTGAACTATTTCACAAAATAAACATATTTTGATAACAAATTGACCACAAACCTTTTCTATACTATAGCCATAAACAAAGAAGAAAGAAATAAAGAAAAATAAAAAAATACATTTACATAAACAGGAGGAATGACTTATGGAAGAATATGGAAGTTATAATTGGAACCAGCAGGGAAATGAACCGCAGAATAATACACCGATAGAGCCGAAAAAACATCCGGGAAAGAGAAATGGAAACGGAGCTAAATGGGCAAAGAAGATCGGTGCGGTAGCACTGAGTGCCGTACTTTTCGGAGGCGTAGCCGGGGGTGTGTTTACCGGAGTTACTTATGCAACAGGTGCGACAGCAAAAGCACAGTCTACACAGACAGACAGCAACAGCAAACAGGAAACAGCGAAGACCACACTGCAGACCACAACATCATCAAGCAGCACAAGCAGCACAAGCAGCAGTACTTCCGGACAGAGCCTGGATGTTTCTTCTATCGCTAAAAATGCGATGCCATCGATTGTTGCAATCACCAATAAATCTGTACAGGAAGTACAGAATTATTTCAGCATGTTTTCAAGAGGCGGTGGTGCACAGGAGCAGGAAGTAGAAAGTCAGGGTTCTGGTATTATTATCGGACAGAACGACAGCGAACTTCTGATCGCTACCAATAACCATGTAGTAGAAGATGCAGATACTTTGTCCGTATGCTTCGTTGATGATCAGGCATACGAAGCAACTGTAAAAGGAACCGATTCCGACAACGATCTGGCTGTTATCGCAGTCAAACTTTCCGATATTTCAGATGACACAATGTCTCAGATCAAGATTGCAGAAATTGGAGATTCCGATCAGCTGCAGGTAGGTGAACAGGTGGTTGCTATCGGTAATGCACTGGGATATGGACAGTCTGTAACTACCGGTATTGTAAGTGCGGTAAATCGTCAGCTGGAAGACTCCGACTCTGAGAATGGATTTATCCAGACAGATGCAGCAATCAACCCTGGTAACAGTGGTGGAGCTCTTCTGAATATGCAGGGTCAGGTTATCGGTATCAACTCCGCAAAACTGGCATCCACAGAAGTAGAAGGTATGGGATATGCGATCCCGGTAAGCACCGCTTCTCCGATCTTTGAAGATCTGATGAACCGCCAGACAAGAACAAAAGTAAGTTCTGATCAGGCAGCAGCTCTGGGCATCAAAGGACAGACGGTGGACAGTTCTATCGCAGAAGCTTACGGTATTCCACAGGGTGTCTATGTAGCAGAAGTGGAAAAAGGAAGTGCCGCTGAAAAAGCCGGCATCACATCCGGAAGTGTCATTACAAAATTTGATGGAACTTCAGTAAAATCCATGGATGACCTGAAGAGTCAGCTGGAGTACTACGCAGCAGGAGAGACAGTAGATCTGGTTGTAAAAATCGCAGATAACGGAAGTTACGTGGAAAAAACACTGACGATCACATTGGATAAGGCAGATACTTCAACCACTGCACAGGATGGCCAGCAGGATCAGTCCGGAGTATTCGGACAGGACGGTAATCTGCAGGGATCTATTTTGAGATAAACATACAGAAATCACAGACAACATAAAGAGGGAAAACATAAACCAGCTGACAGAAAGACTGCCGGTTGATAAAAACAAACAAAACGGGAAACTCGATGCAAAGAGTTTCCCGTTTTGCTATATGGTGTATGAGACGGTGATATCTCGATAATGGATAAATCCGTTGAAGTGTGGTTTGACTTGTTATGCATCCTCAAAAGCCACCTGATTTTTCCGAAAAAATTTTCGAACCATTTCGTCCCACACCCGATCCAGCTGTTTGTCCAGGGTGAAAATTTTCAGAGAAGTACCGGTAGTACAAAGAAGCTGCTTCCCGTCAAACTGACAGTTCAGGTACAGTCCGTAGATGTCTTCCGGTTTCAGTGCAATACCGCTTTGCGAGAGCAGCTTTTCCACATTGAAAGAGGAGAGCTGGAAGACAATCTTAAAATTCAAAGGCGTGCGTTTTCCCTTGATTATGGAAAAACACTGTGCCTGTACATCTTCCCACAGACAGTACGTCCGCAGGGGTTCCTGTTCGGAATCAAAAAATTCTTTATGCAGTTGTCCATCCAGGGTATAAGTGACAAAAGTGGTAAAAGAAGCCTCCACAAAAGAAAAATGCTGAAACATTTCTCCGATAAATAATTTTGCAGTAAAATCTTTCAAATCTAAAATACGAAGTGCTAACAAATAAAATCCTCCCAAAGTAATATGACATAATGGTTATCCGGTATGAAAATTCAGGAAAACCAGTTGTTTTTATGAAAAATCCAGATTTCGATCAAAACAATAACAGCGCAGATACCAATCAGAATCCCGTAGGCGTGGGGAGCAGAGAGTTCCGGCATATGAGAGAAATTCATGCCATACCACCCGGTGATAAGGGACAGCGGGAAAAAGATCGTGGTTACTACGGTGAGAATCCGCATGGTGCGGTTCTGTCTGGCATCAATCTGAGACTGCTCCATTTCACGGATCTGCAGGGCATATTCCCGAAGCATCTGGGAATGATCATAGAGCCGTTCGATCCTGGATGCATACAGAGAAAAAATCTGACATTCTTCTGCCTGAAAAAAGTGGTTGGAATTTTCCTCCAGATCCTCACAGAAATCAGACAGCTGCTGATAATAAGAATGTAGGATAAGAAGGCGTTTGCGGATGTACATGAGCTGTGCGGAAGAGTCAGAGATCGTGTGTTTTATAATTTTTTCTTCCAGATTACTCATGTGCTGTTCCAGTTCCTGTAAAAATAAGGCATCTTCCAGTGTAAGTGTACCGATGAGCTGACACAGAAATTCTGCGATGGTCTTACAGTTCAAAAGCTCCCCTTCTTCAAGAATTGTAAGGATCGCCTGGATATGTTTCGAATCATCAACGAGAACCAGCAGATTTTTATTCATATAGAAAGAAATGGATAAAACAGTCTCTTCAATACTTCTTTTATCGGGAATCAGAAGGGTTCCCAGGATACAGTCCTTGAACATTTCCGCTTTGCAGTATCGGATATTGTGGTTTTGCATGTTCCTTGCCAGGATATGATAATAAGGGAGAGAATGATAGCGCTGTTCACACTCTTCAGTGGAAACCAGAGATACCACCACATCAGTGTCTTTCGGCTGATAATATTCATCCAGCATTTCCATGGAACTGTTCAGTAAATAATCCATATAACCTCCAAGCTATAATTTAAAAAGCAGATATCAGTATTATAAACCAAAAGACACAAAAAGAACATAGAAAATCTCTTTTCAATTTTCTGAAGATATGATATAGTAAAATGTAGTATTAAAAACTATATCAGGTAGGCGGGATTACAGGGTGTGACGAAGTTCAAAAGCGAAAGCTGTAACCCTGCGATGATGAGAAAAGATATGGATGCATTTCGTATACATGCATTTTGACGCATGACTGTGAAGGTACTGTGTCACCGGGAACGGCGTGAACAGTGAGGGTACCGCACAGTTATGCGGAAAATATATAATGGTGGAGGCAGAAAGTAATGAAATATAAAATAATTGTAGATAGTTGTGGAGAACTGACACCCGAGATGAAACAGGTTGAACGTTTTGCATCGGCAGCACTGACTCTTGAAGTGGGAGCAGATACTATTGTGGATGATGACTCCTTTGATCAGGCAGATTTTTTAAGAAAGGTGGCAGCATATCCGGAGTGTCCGAAATCAGCATGCCCGTCTCCGGAAGCTTACCAGAGGGGATTTGAGGCAGATGCGGAACATCTGTATGCGGTGACTCTTTCCTCTGAACTGAGTGGTTCTTATAATAGTGCGGAGCTTGGAAAAAGCCTGACACTGGAAGATCATCCGGATAAGAAAATTCATGTATTCAACTCAAAAAGTGCTTCGGTAGGAGAGACACTGATCGCACTGAAAATCCAGGAATGTGAAGAAGCAGGCATGGAATTTGAACAGATTGTGGAAACTGTAGAGGCTTATATTGAATCTCAGCACACGTATTTCGTACTGGAGAATCTGGAAACACTGCGAAAAAACGGGCGACTGAGCAGAGTAAAAGCACTGGTGGCTTCCGCATTGAAGATTAAACCGGTGATGGGTTCCACACCGGAAGGAACCATCTGTCAGCTGGATCAGGCGAGAGGAATCAATAAAGCACTGGTTAAAATGGTTGATTATGTAAAAGAAGGAGAAAATAACAGCAGCGACAAAGTACTTGCTATCAGCCACTGCAACTGTCCGGAGAGAGCACAGATGGTAAAAGAGGCACTGCTGGAAAGAATGCAGGTGAAAGACGTGATTATTCTGGATACCGCCGGGGTGAGCTCCATGTATGCAAATGACGGTGGAATTATTGTTGTGATATAAAACTCTTAACAGGCAGTAACTATTTTATCTCGTTTAAAAACCTTCTTTGCTTTTAACGTGTGATATGTTATAATTGACAGTATGAGATATGCAGCTGTCCAAATCTCCAAAAGACAGCGGCAAAACTGAAAGCAAAGGAGCACACTTATGAGTCAGGCGAAAGTAGATAATTATAAAAAGAGTAAAGCCAATCGCCAGAAAATCATGAAAAAAGAAAAAATCATGCATCGTCTGGAGATGGTATTTATCGCCCTTGTCTGTGTGGTTTTCGTTGGATGGATCGGATATTCCGTATATGCGAAAATTGACAGAGCACAGGGTACTGCGCAGGAAACGGTAGAATTTGATGCAAGCGCAGTACAGAATTATGTCAGTGGACTGACACAGGACTAAAACAGATGAGGAGCTGAAAATATGAAGAGAGTATTATTAAAATTAAGCGGAGAAGCACTGGCAGGCGAAAAGCACACCGGATTTGATGAAGCAACCGTAACTGAGGTCGCAAAGCAGGTAAAAGTTCTTGTAGAAGAAGGTGTGGAAGTCGGTGTGGTAATCGGTGGAGGAAACTTCTGGAGAGGAAGAAGTAGCGAGACCATAGACCGAACAAAAGCGGATCAGATCGGTATGCTTGCAACTGTTATGAACTGTATCTATGTATCTGAGATTTTCCGTTCCGTAGGAATGAAAACGGAGATTTTTACTCCGTTTGCCTGTGGAGCTATGACAAAGCTGTTTTCCAAAGATGAGGCAAATGCATGTTTCGCAGAGAAGAAAGTTGCTTTCTTTGCAGGCGGAACCGGACATCCTTATTTTTCAACAGATACAACGACTGTACTTCGGGCCATCGAGATTGAGGCAGAGACTATTCTTCTTGCAAAAGCAGTGGATGGTGTTTATGACAGTGATCCGAAGACAAATCCCAACGCTAAAAAATACGACAGCGTGCATATTCAGGAAGTCATTGACCAGAAACTGGCAGTGGTAGATCTGACTGCATCGATTCTGTGCATGGAAAATAAGATGCCGATGCTGGTATTCGGACTGAATGAAGAAAACAGTATTATTCGTGCAGCAAAGGGTGAGATTGACGGAACAAAAGTTCTGGTAGACTAAAAGCGTAATAAAAAGACAGACCAGGAGGAAATATACATGGATGAGAGAATCGTAAAATATCAGGAAAAAATGGATAAGACACTGGCCAATCTGGACAGTGAATTTGGAACAATCCGTGCAGGAAGAGCCAATCCTCACGTACTTGACCGTATTATGGTAGAATATTACGGAACACCGACACCACTGCAGCAGGTAGCCAATATCTCTGTACCGGAAGCCCGGATGATCCAGATTCAGCCGTGGGAAGGATCTCTGGTAAAAGAAATTGAAAAAGCAATCAATATGTCAGATCTGGGAATCAATCCGACGAACGATGGTAAAGTCATTCGTCTGGTATTTCCGGAGCTTACCGAAGAACGAAGAAAAGATCTGGTAAAAGAAGTTAAGAAAAAAGGCGAAGCTGCAAAAGTAGCTGTCCGCAATATCCGTCGTGATGCAAATGATATGCTGAAAAAGCTGGGAAAAACTGATGTGTCTGAAGACGAAATTGCCGAGCTGGAAGATTCTGTTCAGAAAATGACAGATAAGTTCATCAAAAAAGTAGATGAAGCAGTGGAAGTAAAATCAAAAGAAATCTTAACTGTGTAATATCATGTACTTCCGGAGTGCGTGAAAAGCTGAGGGGCATCAACATATGGAAAGCGATCCATTGTATGGTGTCCCTTTTTCAATGAGCAAAGGAGAATTGTATGAGAGTACCAAATCATATCGCTATCATCCTTGACGGCAACGGTCGCTGGGCAAAAAAAAGAGGAATGCCGAGAAGCTTCGGTCATGTGAAAGGATGTGAAAATCTGGAAGATATCTGCGAAGTGGCAAAAGAACTGGGAGTAAAATATCTGACTGTTTATGCCTTTTCCACAGAAAACTGGAAACGGTCCAAAGAAGAAGTGGATGGGCTGATGAAGCTGTTTCGGAATTATCTGAAAAAATGTATTAAGATCTCACAGAAAAATAACATGCGTGTAAAAGTGATCGGAGATATCACCGCCTTTGATTCGGATATTCAGGAAAGTATCAAAAAACTGGAAGATTTTTCCAAAGATTTCACAGATCTGCATTTTCAGATCGCACTGAATTATGGAAGCAGAGATGAAATCACCAGAGCAGTGAACCGGATGCTGGAAGATCAGAAAGCCGGAAAACTGGAGACACCAGTGAGCGAAGATACAATATCAGATTATCTGGATACAGCCGGACTCCCGGATCCGGATCTGATGATCCGTACCAGCGGAGAACTGCGGTTGTCCAATTACCTGCTGTGGCAGCTGGCATATAGTGAATTTTATTTTACCGATGTGCCGTGGCCGGATTTTAAAAAGGACGAACTGGTAAAAGCAATTGAAAAATACAATGAGAGAGACCGCAGATATGGCGGTGTAAAGGAGGAATAGGATGTTTAAGACAAGATTGATCAGCGGAATTGTCCTGGTGATCCTGGCACTTGCTACGATTATCTGTTCCGGACCGGTGTTGCTGGTGACTTTAATAGGAATTTCCTGTATCGGTATGCAGGAATTATACCGGGCAGCGGGTGTCCATGAAGGAAAGACGAACGGACTGGAAATTGCCGGTTATCTGGCAATTGTGATTTATTATCTGGCAATTGCTTATCTGCCGGTAAGTTATCATCTGCTGGCAGTGATTCTTGGTGTGCTGGTAATGATGAGCATTTTTGTATTTACGTACCCAAAATATCAGAATAAACAGATCATGACTGCATTTTTCAGTATGGTTTATGTGGGTGTGATGCTGTCTTATATCTATCAGACCCGTGTGCTGCCGGGTGGAGCTTTTCTGGTATGGCTGATCTTTTTATGTTCCTGGGGATGTGATACCTGCGCATACTGTGTGGGTGTACTGATCGGAAAACATAAGATGGCACCGGTATTAAGCCCCAAAAAATCCATAGAGGGAGCCGTTGGCGGTGTTCTCGGTGCAGCACTTCTGGGAGCAATTTATGCGGCAGCGACGGGTGCTTATAATCCGAATCCGGCTCATACACCACTGATTTACGCGATTATCTGCGCCGTAGGAGCACTGGTATCTATGGTGGGAGATCTGGCTGCTTCTGCAATCAAGAGACAGGAAAATATCAAAGATTATGGAACATTGATCCCCGGTCATGGCGGTATTCTGGACCGGTTTGACAGTGTGATCTTTACTGCACCGGTTATTTACGCACTGGCGATTACTCTGATGTAAAATGATGCATAGGACGTGGAGGAGAGAACATACTATGGAAAAAACAATTGCAATTTTAGGGTCAACCGGTTCTATCGGAACGCAGACTCTTGAAGTAGTAAGAGAAAATCAGGATATCCGGGTAGCCGGTTTGAGTGCGGGAAGCAATATTACTCTGCTGGAAAAACAGATCAGGGAATTTCATCCGTCTCTGGCAGCAGTCTGGGACGAAGAGCAGGCGAAGATCCTGGCAGGAAAAGTTCGTGATCTGGATGTAAAAGTAGTTAGCGGCATGGATGGGCTGGTGCAACTGGCACAGATGGAAGAAAGCCAGATCCTGGTCACGGCGATCGTAGGAATGATTGGAATCCGTCCGACTATCGCGGCCATTCAGGCGGGAAAAGATATTGCGCTTGCCAATAAAGAGACACTGGTAACGGCAGGGCATCTGATCATGCCGATGGCAAAAGAAAAAGGAGTACAGATCCTTCCGGTGGACAGTGAACACAGTGCAATTTTTCAGGCGATTCACGGAGAGGATAAGAGAGAGATCCATAAATTGCTGATCACAGCATCCGGCGGACCGTTCCGTGGAATGAAAACATCAGATCTTGCACATGTAAAAGTGGAAGATGCGCTGAAACATCCGAACTGGGCGATGGGACAGAAGATCACGATCGACTCGGCAACGCTTGTCAACAAAGGACTGGAAGTGATGGAGGCAAAGTGGCTCTTTGACGTGGATCTGGATCATATTCAGGTTGTGGTGCAGCCAAAGAGCATCATTCATTCGATGGTAGAATTTGTGGATGGTGCGGTGATGGCACAGCTCGGTACACCGGACATGAAACTGCCGATCCAGTATGCACTGTATTATCCACACAGAAGGTATCTTCCGGGAGAACGGCTGGACTTTAAGACACTGACGGAGATTACGTTTGAGGAACCGGATATGGAGACATTTCTGGGATTACCGATGGCGATGGAAGCATCACGGAGAGGCGGCAGCATGCCGACAGTTTTCAATGCGGCCAATGAGCGGGCAGTTGCAAAGTTCCTGCATGGACAGATCGGCTTTCTGGATATTTACAGGAGCATCCGGGAGGCCATGGATCGTCACCAGGTGATCGAACATCCGTGTCTGGAAGAAATTCTGGAAACTGAAGCAAAAACCTATGAATGGATGGAAAGCAGGTGGAGTGTTTGAGTATTATAATCGCTGTTCTGATTCTTGGTATCGTAATTATCGTACATGAGTTCGGACATTTCTTACTGGCAAAGACGAATGGCATCGTGGTGGAAGAATTTTCTGTGGGAATGGGACCAAGGATACTGTCAACGCAGCGGGGAACGACAAGGTATTCATTGAAATTGATTCCTTTTGGCGGTTCCTGTATGATGCGGGGGGAAGATGGAGAAGATAACGGAGAAGGGACATTTAACAGCAAATCTGTCTGGAGACGTTTTTCCGTTATTGCCGCAGGACCGATTTTTAATTTTATTCTTGCATTTTTCGGTGCAATGATTATTATAGGTATTATCGGATATGATCCTCCGGTTGTCACACAAGTAAAAGAAGGAACACCGGAAGAAGCCGCAGGGCTGAAAGAAGGCGATCTGATCACTTCCTTTGACGGGAAGAAGATGTATCTGGGAAGAGAGCTGTATTCTTATCTGACACTGGAAGGCCTGGAAGATAAAGATATCACAGTTACTGTAAAAAGAGACGGAAAAAAAGAAACTCTGACCTATCATCCTGCAACGGAAGAACGTTATATGCTGGGATTCAGTTATAATCCGGATGAAAATCAGGCGCAGATCCAGTCGGTAACAATCGGTGGTGCACTGGCAGAGGCGGGAATTCAGGCAGGTGACTACATCGCGGCGGTGGATGGCAATGAAATTGCATCCGGTGAGGCGTTGAGTCAGTATTTCGAAGATCATCCGCTGTCAGATCAGAAAATAACGCTGACATATCTGCGTGATGGACTGGATTATGATGTGGAAGTGACTCCTCAGGCGGTCAACTATGTGGAACAGGGATTTTCTTATAATCTCGGACGGGAAAAAACAAGTGCGCCGGGTGTGATCAAGTACAGTGCTCTGGAAGTACGTTACTGGATCAACAGTACATTGGAAGGACTGAAACTTCTGATCACCGGGAAACTGGGAATGGACAGCCTGTCCGGTCCGGTGGGAGTGGTGAATGTGATCGGAGATGCTTATAAAGAAAGCAAAAGTGAGGGCGCACTGATGACCTGGCTTACTATGATCAATATGATGATTCTGATTTCTGCGAATCTGGGAGTTGCCAATCTGCTTCCACTTCCGGCACTGGATGGCGGTCGACTGGTATTTTTACTGGTTGAGGCAGTGAGGGGAAAACCGGTGAACCGGGAAGCAGAAGGTATGGTACATTTTGCAGGACTGCTTTTGCTGATGGGACTGCTTGTGTTTGTTACATTTAAGGACGTAAGGGGACTGTTCTGAGAACAGCTGTGTGGAGCTGTAATGGAGTATGATGAAATGACATGAAAAAAAAGGACAAAATCAGAAAAATCATTATATATAGTCTGACGGTTATCTTTCTTTTGGGAAGCATTCAGGTTCATGTGCCATCCGGCAATTCGCGAGTGATGCTATCGGAGAATGAGACAGTACTTACTTCTTTTTCGGAAGATATGAAACTGGTAGATTGCAAAAAAGAGGAAAATGAAAACGGACCTTTCAATGAGGGGAAAGAAGAAAACCGGCAGTCCCAGGATGGTGGGCAGTTGTTGTATTATCTGGCACTGGGCGAGTTGCTGATGTTTCTCGGAATCCTGCTTTCAGGGAAAGGACAGATTGAGAGGTTCAGCAAGAAATATCTGGAGCGGATGGTTTACGTGATCCGTTATATGCAGGATATGGACGGTCGAAAAAAGTATCATTTCTGTTATGAATAAAGATATATATATTTATAATAGAAAGGATGTTTATTAAAAATGGAAACGTATAAATTCTTACTGGATCTCTGCCTGATCCTGTTATCAACAAAAGTTCTGGGGCTTCTGACCAGAAAATTCAGTATGCCACAGGTTGTAGGTGCATTGCTTGCCGGGGTTATTCTCGGTCCTGGTATTCTTGGAATTATTACACCGACTGACTTTATCAGCGATACAGCGGAAGTTGGCGTAATCGTCCTGATGTTCTGTGCCGGTATGGAGACGGATGTACAGGAACTGAAAAAAAGCGGCAAATCTGCACTGATCATTGCACTGATCGGTGTACTGGTACCTCTGGTTGGAGGCTATGCCGTAGCAGCGTTCTTTAACCGTCCGGGTATGCTGGAATCAGATGCATCCTGCAGTCTGTTTTTGCAGAATGTATTTATCGGTGTGATCCTGACGGCAACTTCCGTAAGTATCACAGTTGAGACACTGAAAGAACTCGGAAAATTAAAAACCCGTTCCGGTAACGCGATTCTTGGTGCGGCGGTTATCGATGACATTCTTGGTATTATTGCACTGACACTGATCACCAGTATGGCAGATGAATCAGTTAAGATTTCAATTGTGTTACTGAAGATTATTGGTTTCTTTATCTTTGTTGCTGTGGCAGGATTTATTTTCTACAAGTTCTTCAGCAAGTGGAGTGCGGGGGAAGGTACAGGTCTGCAGAGACATGTAATCGTATCCTTTGTATTCTGTCTGTTTATGTCCTATGCGGCAGAACAGTTTTTTGGCGTTGCCGATATCACAGGAGCTTATTTTGCAGGCTTGATTATCTCTATGACCCAGAGAGAGCCGTATATCGCATCCAGATTTGATGTGCTTTCTTATACATATCTTTCACCGATCTTTTTTGCAAGCATCGGTCTGAAGGTAAGTCTTCCGGAAATGAATGGTACGATTGTTGCGTTTGCGGTTGTGCTGACGATTGTTGCTATTCTGACGAAAGTTGTCGGATGTGGTCTGGGTGCAAAGCTTTGTCATTATAAGAATTATCAGGCGATTCGTATCGGTGTGGGTATGATCTCACGAGGTGAGGTTGCGCTGATCGTGGCAAGTAAGGGAGAGAGCCTGGGACTGATGTCGACGGCGGTTATGGGACCGGTTGTTATCGTGGTTATCCTGACGACCATTATTGCGCCGATTCTGCTGAAACCGGTATTCAAACGGGGACCGGAGACAACGCCGGATCCGAATGTGGATATGTCTAAGAATTATGAGGCGATTAATAAGTTCAGGGAAGGTAAATAAAAGATTAGTTGAGAACTCCTGAAAAGGACGATGTGCAAGGCGGACGAAACCGGGGGACTCACATAGAAAAACAGACACCCGCTGGTAACGCACAGCTGAGCTAGTCACCAACTACGACTAGATTCGCGATGGTCGGCTGACCATCGCGAAAGTCTACGTAGGTGCCGGATCTCATCTGTGCTAAGGGCACCAGCAGAAGGGTGTCTGTTTTTCTATGTGAGTCCCCCGGTTTCTGTGCGTTGGAGAGGATATTTGGTAGTTGGATATTGGAGATAAGAGATAAGAGGTTATTTTTTGTGGGAGAAGGTCGCAGAAAACCAGAGAGATATCATGCGAATTTATGTGATCAGCATAAATTCTGTACATCGCGCAGCGTGTTGCCGGGCGCGGGGGGAACGTTGGTTAAAATACTGGCTGGGTTGAGATGGAAGATGATAGAAATTGACAGTGAAATACTGAGGCTTTATAATAGAAATAAAGAGAAATGATATATCATTTAAGATGAAAGGATATAAGCGTGGAGAAAGAGTTATTGTATAAGAAAATCTATGATGATTTGCTGGTGGCTATTGAAAAAGGGATATATCCGTCCGGTTCGAAGCTTCCTTCTGAAAAGGAATTGATGGAACAGTATAATGTGAGCAGAATCACCAGTAAAAAGGCTCTGGAAATGCTGGCTGACCGGAATATTATTGTTAGGATGCCGGGAAAGGGTTCCTTTGTGCTGGAAGAAAATGAGCAGGACAGGGAGAATCTTCCGGCGGTGCCGCAGAACGTAGAGACGGTAAGAAAAGGGAAAATGATTGGTGTTATTCTGGATTCTTTCAGTGGTTTTTTCGGGTGTGAGCTGATAGCTGGGATTGAGCATGAGTGTTGGTCGAAAAATTATCATATGATTCTGAAGTGTACCTACGGAAACGTGGAGGCAGAGAGCAGGGCGATTGACGAGCTGATAGAACTTGGTGTTGACGGGATTATTCTGATGTGCGTGCAGGGGGAAAATTACAGTACAAGTATTGTGAAGCTTGCATTGGATAAATTTCCGGTAATACTTGTTGACAGGGCGCTGAAAGGACTTCCGATTCCCTGCATCGGCACAGATAATTACAGGGCAGCACAGGATCTGGTTACGATTTTGCTGGAAGAAGGACATAAAAACATTTGCTTTGTATCCCAGGCTCCACTGGAGACATCTTCTGTGGAGGAAAGGTTTAATGGTTACAGGGATACCATGCTCGAGCACAAGATCCTGACAAATGAAGACCTGTGGATGATCGATCTGGACAGTCTGGTTGAAAATATCGAAGAAACCAGGGAAAAAGAAAAAAAGGTAATGGAAGCGCTTGAAAACTATGTGGAAAATCATCCACAGGTGACCGCCTTTTTTACGGTTGATCTGCAGACCGGTGTATTGGTGTACAAAGTATTACAAAAAAAGAATCTCAAAAAAGAGATTGTCTTTTTTGATGGTGTGGAAGAGGGATATGAGTTTCATACGTATTGCACGCACGTTATGCAGGGGCAGTACCTTATGGGGGCAATGGCGGTGAAAAATCTGTGCCGCCTTATCAATGGAAATGAAGTGGACTTGCGGAAGTATGTTCCGTATAGTATTATCAGGAAAGATTCACAGATGTAAAAGAAACAGGTAATATTTTGATATAACAGTTAAAAAAAAGAATTGACATATTAATATATCAATAGTATGATGTGGATGTACAAGGGTGTATGCAAAAATAAAATATAAGAAAAGGAGAAACTGTATGAAGTTAATGCATTCAGAATGGCAGGACAGAGTAAAGCACTGGGTTCGTACATTGAGAGATGATTTTTATGAACCGTTGGGGGAAATTCGATGGGAAGCTTTTCGCACTATGGATCATCTATCTCCGGAAGAAGCATTACAGGGGCACTTTACGTCGGCAGAACCAGGTTTTATATGGGGGAAAACCTGGGAATACTGTTGGTTTAAAGGCACTGTGATCCTTCCTAAAGCAGCAGAAGGAAAGAGAATCGTGATGAATCTGGATGCCGGAGGAGAATCCACCGTATTTGTCAACGGAAAGGCATTCGGAAATTACCGTGCGGCATGGGTGGATGAACCACATCAGTTTATTGAAGATAACTGTCTGGCAGTCAGCGGAAAAGAGGGAGACACTTATGAAATCCTGATGGAAACATATGCAGGTCATTTTTATCCGGAGGCACCAACGGGGGGCTGCGCGACGGGACCGGTGTTGCCGGGGGCATATGCAGATCCGAAAAAAGAAGGAGCAAGATGTGTTCTGGGTACTTCCACTTTTGGGGTGTGGAACGAAGATGCATATCAGCTGTTTATGGATGTGGATACATTGGGACGTCTTCTGGAAACTATGGATTCCACAACACTGCGTGCTGCGAAAATTGCAAAAGCATTAGAGAAATTTACACTGATCGTGGACTTTGAACAGCCGCGGGAAGCACGGATCGCATCTTATAAAGAAGCGAGAGAAGCAATAAGACCACTGATGGAAGCAAAGAACGGTTCTACGATGCCGGTATTCTATGCGGTTGGTAATGCCCATCTGGACCTGGCATGGTTATGGCCGATGGAAGAGACACACCGGAAAACAGAACGTACCTTTGCGGCACAGCTGCGTCTGATCGAACAGTATCCGGAATATAAATATGTACAGAGTCAGCCTGCAGCATATGAGATGTGCCGGAAGTATTATCCGGAGTTGTTTGAACGGATCAAAGAAGCGATCAAAGGTGGCCAGTGGATCGCTGATGGAGCCATGTGGGTGGAGCCGGATACCAATATGGCCAGTGGTGAGGCGCTGATCCGTCAGCTGGTTCACGGAAAACGCTACTATAAAGAAGAGCTGGGAGTGGACAGTGAAGTATTATGGCTTCCGGATACCTTTGGATATACGGCAGCACTTCCGCAGATTCTGAAAGGCTGTGGTGTAAATTATTTGGTAACACAGAAGATTTTCTGGTCTTATAATGAAGGAGAACAGTTCCCGTATCATTACTTCACCTGGCAGGGTATGGATGGCAGCGAGATTGATTCCTTCTTACCGACAAGCTATACCTACCGGACACATCCGAGTGAAGTAAATAAAATCTGGCAGAATCGTGTGCAGGTGCAGGATCTGGATGCTTTCCTGCTTCCGTTTGGATATGGAGATGGTGGCGGCGGCCCGGCAAGAGATTTTATCGAATCTGCAAAACGTCAGGAAGACCTGGAAGGCGGCGTAAAAGTAAAAATGGCAGGTCCGCTGGAATTCTTCCACGATATGGAAGCGCAGGGCGGCCCGGCCAATACCTATGTTGGAGAATTGTATTTCAGCGCCCACAGAGGAACGTATACTTCTCAGGCGATGGTAAAACAGAACAACAGGAGATGCGAACTGGCACTGCGTGAGATGGAGATATGGAGTGTCCTGGCAATGAACAAAGGCATGGATTACAATCTTGCCAAAGCAGATGCTTTATGGAAAGAACTTCTGTTACATCAGTTCCATGATATTCTTCCGGGTTCCAGTATCGCAAAGGTTTATGTGGATGCAGAAAAAGCGTTCCATGAGATTCTGGATGGTACAGAAGAACTGCAGAAAGATGCACTGTGTGCATTGACCGATCAGAAAGAAGATCAGGCGGTAACCGTATTTAACTCTTTGAGTTTTCCGAGAAAGATGCTGGTAGAGCTGCCGGCTGTATTTGCAAACGGAGCAAAAACAGTGGATGGAACCGCTGTACAGGTACAGAAGATCGGTGATACTGTGAAAGCTTCCGTAGAAGTACCGTCCTGTGGAGCAGTTTCTCTGATTCCGGCAGAAGGTCAGGTGGAAGAAAAGGCAGTTGCAGTAGAAACATGTGATGGCGGATTTACCATGGAAAACAGCCAGGTAAAGGCAGTCGTAAACGAAAAAGGCGAGGTGATTTCTTTTGTACTGAAAGAGTCCGGAAGAGAATTCGCAGCAGATGCCATGAACCGCTTCCATCTGTACAAAGATGTACCACGTTTGTTTGATGCATGGGATATTGATTCCAATTATATCGATCAGGAAATTGAGGCAGCAAAAAATGTTGTGGTTTCCATGGAAACAGATGGCCTGGAAGGGGTGCTGAAAGTAACGGGAGAGATCAGCAATTCCACCTTCACACAGTATATCCGTCTGGCAGCAGACAGCCGAAGAATCGAGTTTGAGACAGAGGTTGACTGGAAAGAAATGCATCGTCTGTTAAAGACAGGATTCCCGGTAAATGTTTATGCGGAAAATGGCATTAATGAGATGCAGTTCGGATTCGTAGAACATCCGACACATCGTTCCAAAGCCTATGATAAAGATCGTTTTGAAGTATGCAATCACCGTTACAGTGCACTTGCTGACGGCGCACACGGTGCTGCAGTGTTGAATGACTGTAAATACGGAATCAGTATGAACGGAAATGCTCTGGAACTGACACTGCTTCGTGCAGGTACCTGCCCGGAAATGTGTGCAGATAACAGAGTTCATCACTTCACCTATGCATTTACCGCATGGGAGGGAAGCTTTGCAGAGAGTGATGTGGTAAGACAGGGATACGAACTGAATGTAAAACCGGTAGTTGCCGGCGGTGCAGTACCGACGTTCAGTGCACTCACCATTGATAAAGCGAATGTTATTCTGGATACCATGAAACCTGCAGAAGACGGAAGTGGAGATATTATTCTTCGTCTGTATGAATCCAAGAAGGCTGCGGTTTTGGCAACCGTTACTTTATCGGATCTGTTACAGGGAGAGAAGGTTTATCTTTGCGATATGCTGGAGAACTGTAAGGAAGAGATTTCGGTGGAAAACGGAGAGATTCCGTTGAACTTCCGGGCGTTTGAGATTAAGACGGTTCGGATTAAGAAGTAAGATTGGTTAGAAAGTTCAAGGCGGACGAACCCGCAGGACGCACATAGAAAAACAGACACCCGCTGGTAACGCACAGCTAAGCTAGTCACCAACTACGACTAAGTTCACGATGGTCAGCTGACCATCGCGAAAGTCTACGTAGGTGCCGGATCTCATCTGTGCTAAGGGCACCAGCAGAAGGGTGTCTGTTTTTTTATGTGCGTCCTGCGGGTTCTGAGCGTTGGCAGAGTGAGCAGTTTTAGGCACCCGGAAATGAGAGTTTTTGAAATGTTAAGATGTAAAATATTATTTTGGGGTGGCGGAAACTGTGGTTGTGGTTCTGGCGTGAAAGTTGTCCCAGAGTTTGTTGCAGAGGACTGTGTAGGCAGCACCGAAGATGTTGGTTCCGATACGGAGGGCCAGGGCGTAGGGGAGACCGAAGAGGGTGGTGGCAATGGAGAGAGCACCAAAGGTGTTGAAAACGGTCTGCCATGGATAGCTTGCAGAGTAGCCAACGCCGATTCCGCCGATCATCCCGATGTAGGGATACATGTTTTTCGGGAGGAGGAGATAGAGAACCAGAAAAACAGTGCATCCGATGATGTTATATAATCCCCTTGGAATAGCGCGATGTTCACAGTCTTTTGTAAAAGGAAGACATACGGACATGCAGGCGATTCCTGCCCACATGGCACGGGGAAGGCCGGCCAGGTTCATAAAAAGCATGGCACTGGATACGATAAAGGTCAGTTTCAGGTACCAGCGGCTTCTTGCAGAATGCAGGTCAAATTCCCGGAAAAGATCTGAGAATGTTCTGCGATAGGGACGATGTTTCTGGTTTTTATAGAAGATTCCCATACACAGGAGCATTCCCGCAAAAAGACCGATGACACGAAGCAGGAAGGCATATCCCTGCACATCATATCCGGTCAGAAGGAGATAACCAAGAACAAAAGTGGAATGGTTATACATAATAACATTATGACATCCGAGAATCATCAGCAGAAGGATGCAGGTCAGGTGTACCGGAAATGCAGCCAGGGGAGGAAGCATATTTGCCAGACGCGGGCCGGTCATGAGAATCGCAAAGAGGAGGGCAATAACGCCAAGTCCATGGGTGGTGCGGATTCCGAAATCAGCCTGTCGGAGAACTAAAACCGCCAGAAGTACGGTAACACCTACAACGCTGTTTTCGTTTCCGAGAAATCTGCTGAACAGAGAGACCACAGCCACACAAAAAGCCATGACCAGATAGACTTTAAAATTGTAAACCAGAATATGGCGCCATTTTTCTTTGGGGTTGGTTGTCTTACGGATCAATTGTTTGGATCCAGCAGAGCTTAACTGCAGTTCCTGATAAAAGGTCATATGATGTATCATCCTTTCTGTTTTTTATTGGTTGAAAAGTAAAACGTAGAGGGAACTATAACGCAAAACAGAGGAAAGGTCAAGAGAAAAATCATTTTTTAGTGCCTGGTACTACTCCTGTGCATATACTATCCTGAGCCTAAAATTATGAGGTTACAACAAAATGTCAACCACGCTTATAAAATCTATGCAATCCTATACCGACCGCGGCAAGCTGCAGATCCAGCTTGTCTCTCAGATCCAGAATCGGCCTGTCCAGGGAGCAAAAATCAGTATCAGCTACACCGGAGCCCCCGGGCAGCCGCTGGAACAATTGCAAACCAACAGCAGCGGCCAGACCGAAACCATCGAACTGGCGGCACCACCGGTGGAGTACAGCCTGCAGCCATCGGAAGAACAACCTTATTCGGAATATAATCTGAATGTGGAAGCAGAAGGCTATGAACCCATAGAAATATCCGGAAGTGAGATTCTGTCCGGGGAGATCAGCAGACAGAAAATAGAACTCCGGCCGATCAGTGATGGTAACTATGAAGATGTAGTGATCCCGGATCATACTTTGTTTGGTAATTATCCGGAAAAAATACCGGAAGAAGAAATTAAACCAGTCAACGAATCCGGAGAAATTGTGTTAAGTCGTGTAGTGATACCGGAATATGTAGTAGTACACGATGGATCACCAGCAGATTCCACTGCTGATAATTATTATGTGAGATATCGTGATTATATAAAAAACGTGGCATGCAGCGAGATATACGCAACCTGGCCACCTGAGACGATCAAGGCGAATGTTCTGGCAATTATGTCCTTTACTCTGAACCGGGTTTATACTGAGTGGTACAGAAACAAAAAGTATGACTTTACCATCACATCCTCCACTGCCTTCGATCACAAATGGATTTACGGTCGCAATATTTTTGACAGCATATCCAACATAGTGGATGAACTCTTCGAAAACTATTTGTCACGTCCGAATGTCCGTCAGCCGATTCTGACCCAGTACTGTGACGGACGGCGGGTGACCTGCCCGCAGTGGATGAGTCAGTGGGGAAGTAAATATCTGGGTGATCAAAATTACACAGCAATCGAGATTATCAGAAACTATTATGGGGAAAGTATGTATATCAATTCCGCAGAAGAAATTTCGGGAATCCCGGCATCCTGGCCGGGCTACGATCTGGATATCGGAGCAAGTGGTATGAAAGTCAGGCAGATTCAGGAACAGTTAAATACTATCGGGGAAGTTTATACAGAAGTTCCCAGGGGACCGGTGGATGGCATATACGGCGAGCGAACGAAAGAAGCAGTACGGCAGTTTCAGTCCGTTTTTGGCCTTGGGCAGACAGGAGTCGTTGATTATCTGACCTGGTATAAGATCCAGGAAATCTATGTGGGAATTACGAGAATCGCAGAGCTATATTGAAAGAATTATTACTGTTCACTGATAAGATCCCGCGAAGCGTGTTACCGGGAACGGAGTGAACAGGAACAGAAAAAATGTCGGTAACTGAAGAATTACATTTTTGACATGGGAAATGAAATGGATTATAATAAGTAATCAGGGAAGTATACGTAACGTGAAGTAACAGGAGGAAATACCAGAGAGTGATAAGAAAAGAATGGAAACGGATGCTGGCACTGTCTATGACATGTATAATGACTTTGTCTGTGGCAGCGCCAGTTAAGGCTGCTGAAGAAGAAATCAGCGTACAGACAGCGGAAACAGCAGCAGAGGTACAGGAAACCCCGGAACAGTTTGAGGCAAGAACAGGATACCATTTAGCAGATGGATATACCTATGTACTGAATAACGGGTTTGTGATTCTGCAGGCAGATGGTTCGCCACAGATTACACCGGTTGCAACCCCGGAACCAACACCAAGTGAAACGCCGACGCCAGCACCGACACAGACACCGGAACCGACTGCAACACCGACGCCGGCAGGAGAGAATACTCCAACACCCACACCAGGCCAGGAAGTGACAGAACCACAGGAAGTCACAGAACAGCCCACGCCGGAGACAACACCGGCACCGGAGACCACGCCGGAAGCAGCGCAGGAGACTGCGGTGGAAGAAAATATCCCGGTTATTACAGCATTTCCACAGTCTGTGGAAGTACCGGTGACGGTGGAGGATTACCGTTTCTGGACAGTATCTGCCAGCAGAAAAGCAGCACAGGCGAAAACAGTTCTTGAAATCAAAGAAGAGAAGTCACAGGATTCCCGGAGTGTGGGAAGGCTGGAAGAAGGCGGTATCTGTTATATTTTAAGAAAGGAAGACGGATGGTACTACGTGGAATCCGGAACCGTTCGTGGATTTGTGGAGAAAAAAGCGCTTCGCAGGATCGGAGATAAGAATGAGGCACTGCTTACTCCGGTATATGCAACAGAGCTGGTTGCGCCGGCAGAAAATCAGGCATATGCATATTACCGGGCAACAATTCAGCAGACTGCAGCAAAGAAGCATTATGCACTCTGCAAAGGAGATGAACTGAATATCAGGGCGGACAAGAGCACAGACAGTGAGATTGTTGGCACGATGAAAAAGGGAAATCTCTGTTATATTCTTGCAGATGAGACGGAAGAGTGGGTATATGTGGAATCCGGAGAAGTTCGTGGTTTTGTAAAAAAAGAATATCTGCAGACGGGCAGGAAAGTGAAGAAAAAAGTGAATAAGACCGGAGCGGATCGTTTTACGCTGGCGGTTGCCAAGGTAGATCCGAAGGAAAATCCGGCACGTTATTATACGTTAACTTCGGTGAAAACGGGAATTCCGGACGGAGCAATCCGTGATTCGATCGTGGATTATGCCAGTGGATTCCTTGGAACTGCCTGGAAGGAAGAAGGAACCAGCCTTTGCGAAGGAATTGATACCGGCGAGTTTGTTGAGCAGATTTATGAGGCATACGGATATCATGTTACGGATAAAGACGGAAATATGCAGGAACAGGGAAAGGTTTCTGTGGATCAGGCAAAACCCGGCGATGTAATCTGCTATGGATCCGGAGAAGAAGCAAGTGCAGTCGGTATTTATGTGGGTGACGGCAAGATGGTACAGGCTTCTGAGAAGAGAGGCAAGGTGGTAACAGTAAAGGTAGATCCGGAACAGGAGAGTTTTGCCCTGGAACTTTTTGAAGATACGAAAGTGATCGCAGGAAGTAAGAATATCAGTGAGGTGAATGCAACGGAAGCAATGTACGGACAGGATCTGGGGCTTTTTAAGCTGACATATTACTGTGCGTGTGCTAAGTGTTGTGGAAAGGCAACCGGAATTACAGCTTCCGGAGCGAGGGTTGCGGAAGGGGAAACGATCGCAGTGGATCCTTCGGTGATCCCTTATGGGACGAAAGTTATTATTAATGGACACATTTTTACGGCGCAGGATTGCGGCAGTGGAGTGAAGCAGAATCATATTGATATCTATGTGGATGATCATGAGCGGGCTCTGGCACTGGGGTGCAATTATGCGGATGTACATTTGATGAAGTGAGAAGAGACTGTCACACTCTGGGTAGGGTGTGGCAGTTTTTTACTTGTGCGCCTAGCGGCGCACGTTTCTAACGGGTTAAAGTCCCGAATCCACCCGGTAGTGGGAAGGATATA
>CAKRLG010000008.1 GCA_934359255.1 uncultured Ruminococcus sp. | reverse complement strand
ACATCCGGGAAACACATGGCAAACCGGACCGCAACTTCCGATTTGTCTTTCATCACTGCATTGACCTCGTTGCCGATATATCGGGCCGGCTTCTCGATGGTCAGCAGAATTTCATCGTCTAAAGCTAATTTTCTCATATTTATTTGCTTTTCCTCTTTTCAATATAAATAGAATTTTTATTTTTTTGTAACACAAGAACGACACGGCATAAAAACCGCATCATAAATAAAGATATACTATCCGGGAAAAGTTTGCAAGGGGAATGTTTGAATATTTCATGATTGCGACCAAAAAGTACAGGTCTCTCCGTTCTCAGCAACGCAAAAAAGCAGAACATCCTGTTCGGACATTCTGCTTCCGGCATATCTTCTTGATATAAACTATAATGTATTGTCCGGCATTCCATATTGAGCCAGATCGACCTTTCCGTCAACCACCTCCACCCCGTCTTCTTCCAGAAGCCGTGCCTGTACCTGTCCGCCGCCGAAGGCAAAGGCCCCGGCGAGTTCGCCTTTGGCGTTGACGACACGGAAACAGGGAATGTGTTCCGGATCCGGGTTCTTGTGAAGGGCGTTTCCGACAGCTCTTGCCATCTTCGGCTCACCTGCCATGGCTGCGATCTGTCCATAGGTTGCCACATGACCTTTCGGAATCTGTTTGACAGCTTCGTAGATCCGTTTGGTCGGGCTGTCTGTGACCAGATCATAGCTTTCGGCGATCATCCGGCAGATCTCTTTTTCCGGGATGGTTCCGTCCAAAATGATCGTGTTCCAGTGTTCCTTGTTCTGGTGATAACCGGCGATTACCGAATCATAGGCAGAGCGCCAGAAATCTCTCCATTCAGGCGCAACCTTCACATTCAGATTGATAAAACCGTTGCGTTCATAGATCCAGAGAAATGCTTTTTTACTTCCACGAACCCGGACAAGCTGCCAGTTGGAATCGTGAAATGGTTTTTCTTCGTACACATTGTCAAACGACAGACCGTAAGCCAGTGCTTCTTCCCGTGTTGTCATAAGTATCATTCTCCTTGTATTTTAAAGAATCAGTGAAATTTCATACAGACAAAAGCAACAGATGCATCATTTTCATTTATCTGTGCAGATAAAATCCGCGGCTGCCTGTATCGCTTCCTGCTGCATCTGCGGACCAAATCCGTGATCTCCGCCTTTTACAATATGCAGATGACCATTCTGATACACAGCATGATATCGTTCAGAAGCAATTTTATCGACGATAGTATCACAGTCACCGTGAAGCATCAGAACTTCACCGGTATATCGGGAGGCAACTTCATAGATTGGAAGAGTCTGGGCAATTCGGAAATAAAAACCGCTGATCGTATTTCCGTTTACAATAATTTCATCCGGAATCCGTACAGGATCATAAGAAGTTCCCTGACATTCTCCTTTGATCGCATCGTCTTTTAAGGTTGCAGCAGGAGCCATCAGAACCACTTTTTTGAAAAATTCCGGATAATAGCCTGCAATCATACTTGCGACAACGCCGCCCTGGGAGTGACCAACCAGGTAAATATTACGGACATTTTTTAAGGCTCGGACATAGTCGAGAATCGCTTTGGCATCAGCAAGTTCATTGAGCATCGTCATTTCTTCCAGTTTTCCGTCACTTTCTCCGTGACCGTTAAAATCAAAGCGGACAGAGGCAACGCCTTTCTTCAGCAGTGTATCCGCGAGTCCTGTCAGCAGTTCTCCGTTGCGATTTCCGGTAAATCCATGCATGAGGATAGCAATGTCATAGCTGTCTTTTTCCGGCAGTACCAGTTCTCCACGTAAGATTAATCCATCTCTTTTCAGTTCTACGTTCATAATCCATGTTCTCCTTTGCAAATATAGTCTGATCGTTATCGGCAGGATCTCCGGGCGTTACCAGAGATCATACATCTTCATTGTCTCAGGTGTCCGATATTCGTGTTTTTCATAATACCCGATCAGCGTTCCGTCTTCATCCCGTAAGGCAATCACATAAATATCTTTTAATTTCTTTTCATTGTGTGAAGTGTACACGATATTATGTGATGGATCTGCTGCAAACCAGTCGATGATCTGATGAATCTTCGTATTCGAATCCGCGTTGTGACAGTTTAAAAGACTCTTTCCGATCAATGCTGCCCCGCCATACTTATGATAATCTTCGATGGCAGCAGGATTCATATAAATAATCGTATGTTCCAGATCACAGATTACAATGGAAAGCCGATCCTGGTCAACGATGCTTTTAAAATAAGGGGATAAGGTCTGTTTGATGTCTGGCATGATCTTTTTGTCCTTTCTATAGTAAAATTCAGTCTTTGTTTGCTCTCCCTGAGAACCCGACACAGAATTTTCAGACACGCTCTAGTTTTTCCAACACTGACGTTCCTTCCCACTCTCTCACCTTCGGGATCTCCATAACATCCGTGATCGTCGGTGCAAGATCAAGCAGTGTAAGCCCATGCAGCTGAACATCTTTCGGAAACTCTTTTCCTACAAAGAACATCGGGATCGTCATATCTTCCGGGATGTTTTCGCCGTGCCCCCGGTCGTGGCCGCCGTGATCCGCGGTGATTACGATGGTATAGTGGTCGTGGACGGCTTCATAGACCTGCTGGACACAGGAAAATGCATTGTTTACCCGGTGCATATATTCCGGTGTCATCCAGCCGTGGTCGTGACCTCCTTTGTCATCGGTTTCCACCAGATACAGATACACAAAATCCGGTTCTTTCCGATCAATCAGGGAAAGGGCTTCCTGCGTGAGCAGCAGGTCCGAATTTTCTTCCTCGTATTCATTGACAAAGAGTGAATATTTCATGTTGCCGGATGTCCATACATGGCGCATCGGTTCCCAGCCGTAGAATGCAGCACAGGTTTTATCGGCACGCTCAAGCTGTTCGGCCAGTCCGCGGATCGGTCGTACCGGCGGCATGTAGTCGTTGGTGATAATCCCGTGACGGATGGGTGGTACGCTGTAAAAGATGGAAGTATGCGCTGGCAGGGTGACTGGAGGCACAACAGAGCTTGCATCCAGGGAGTAGCATCCGTTTTCTTTCAGTGTATTTACAAAAGGATGTCCGCAGGTTTCCACAGCATCCGGTCTGAGTCCGTCGATGGAGATCAGAATTACTTTTTTATCCATATGTAAAAATTCCCCCATGTATACAAAATTTATGATGCATATGGCTGATTTCGCAAGAATTTCCGGTACGGAAATGTTGTCAAAAAGATTGTCATATATATTCAGTATAGAATCCTATGCCTCACCTGTAAAGAGATTATTGTCTGATTTTTTGTGGATTTTTCAATGCTTCGGAATTTCCGACGGATTGCGCAATGATCTCAAGCGGCAACATGCGGATCTCTTCGTAGGTTCGTTCCTGACAGGACGGATCCAGTGGAAAATCAGCATTTTCTTCTACTGTCTCTACCGTGATCGCCGGTCGATGCAGCAGTTCAGAATAATAATTCACGGGACTTCCGCCGTTTAAGCGGGAAAGATACTCTTCTTCCTGTTTGCCAAGAGTATAATTCGACAATTTCTGCATATAACGCGCCAGCTTGTGATTGCGCTGATTATAAGAAAATGGCATCGCCTGCCGATAATAATAGATGATGCGTCCTCTGGAATGAAAATCGAGATAGCCGATGGTATCACACTGTTCAAAGACACGGATCAGTGCCTGCGTTTCCTGTTCACTTGCCGGATACTCACCAAACTGCTGTTGAATATAGGATTTACATGGAAAGTTCCGATTGATGTCCACGGTTCTTGCATTGTATTTCCAGTAGGGCCAGTCCACACCGCGCATCTTGCACGCCTGCCGGAGAATGGGATTACGGATCGCATTGAAACTCTCGGTGGCGATCACGTAACCGTCCGGATTGACGATGGGAAGAAAACAGATCGAACAATGGTCAAGCAATTCCCGTACCGGATAATTCCTCATATACGAGTTGTCCTGATAAGCCTGACTGTATTCCTGCGCCATCCTGGTCAGAAGTACCGGATTGATGGATTCTTTTCCGTGGATCCCGGCTGTCAGGATCAAGGTGTCCAGTCCCATTCCGACACGAAGCATCGGAATCGGTCGTTCATCATGGCTCTCTCCCACTTCTTTGTAAATCGTGGCTTCCGGGTACTGCATCACGGATTCCTGCAGATTGCGGAGGAGTTCTTCATAAGTATAGGATTGATTTAACGTAATCATAAAAACCTCCCTGTGTCATATGAAAATAATGATAATGAATAAGATCTGTGGGAAATATTTCCCCTTTTATGTATATATGAGGAAGATCGTATTTTAGAACCAGGGAAGAAAAATATGTAAAAATAAGACGGTCATTCAAAAACAGAATTTGAATAACCGTCTTATCAGAGTGCTAAGAATTGAATTATCTTATATGTAGTTTTATGGACGAACCTGTCCGTTGCCATAGATGATATATTTTGTGGTTGTCAGGGCAAGCAGTCCCATCGGGCCTCTTGCGTGGAGCTTCTGCGTGCTGATACCGATTTCTGCACCGAAACCAAATTCAAATCCATCGGTGAATCGGGTGGATGCGTTGACATATACACAGGCGGCATCCACTTCGTCCAGGAACTTCTGGGCGTTGGTGTAGCTTTCGGTAATGATCGCTTCTGAGTGACCGGTGTTGTAGCGGTTGATATGGGCGATTGCCTCGTCCACGGAATCTACGGTTTTCATGGAAATCACATAGTCCAGATATTCTTTTCCCCAGTCCTCTTCTGTCGCGGTGACAGCATCGGGAACCAGTTCGCAGACCTCCTGATCGCCACGGATCTCCACGTGTTTTTCCTGTAAGCGTGCAGCAAGAACCGGAAGCAGTTTATCCTTTACTTCTCTGTGAATCAGAAGGGACTCACAAGCGTTGCATACACCTACCCGCTGGGTTTTGGCGTTGATGATGATATTGACAGCCATAGACAGGTCTGCGGTGGCATCCACAAAGATATGGCAGTTGCCGGTACCGGTTTCGATGACCGGGATCGTACTGTTTTCCACAACGGCACGGATCAGTCCGGCACCGCCTCGCGGAATCAGGACATCCACATACTGATTCAGTTTCATGAATGCGGCAGTGGTCTCTCTGGAGGTATCTTCGATGAGAAGCAGAGCATCCGGATTGATGCCGGCATCTGTAAGAGTCTGGCGGATGCAGGTTACGATTGCCTGAATGGAATGAAACGCATCGCTTCCGCCTTTTAAAATAACGACATTGCTGGTCTTAAAGCAAAGACCGAAAGCATCCGCGGTTACATTTGGGCGAGCCTCGTAGATAATACCGACCACCCCGAGCGGTACGCGCTTCTGTCCGATCCGCAGACCGTTCGGACGCTGTTTCATGCCAAGTACCTCGCCAATCGGATCATCCAGAGCAGCAATCTGATACAGACCTTCAGCGATCTGTGCGATGCGGTCTTCGGTTAATAAAAGACGGTCCAGAAGTCCCTGAGACATTCCGTTTTCACGACCTTTTTCCATATCTTTTTCGTTGGCGGCCAGAATCTCGGCTGCGTGCAGCTTCAGGTCATCGGCTGATTTTCTCAGGATCTGATTTTTTTCTTCGCTTTTGAGATGCTGCAGATCCGGTTTTGCGGCCTGCGCCCGTTTTCCGATATTGTCCAGGTATTCCATATGCATTCTCCCTTCTGTAAGCCCATGTATATAGCATGAGATAGTACTGTCATTTTCCTGTCGGTATCCTTGTGTATGAATCCGATCTTTTTAACGATAGATGTTTTTTTCTGTGATCACTACATCCGGCAGCAGGTCTGTCGGTTCTGTCGGAACCTCTTCCATCATCTGAAATTCAAATGCCAGTGCCGCGGTAAAATGACGGGTATGTTTACTCAGATACCGATCATAGAATCCGCCGCCGTATCCCACACGGTGGCATTGATCATCAAAAGCAACTCCAGGCATTACCATCAGACCATCTTCTCCGTCGGCAACCGGAAGATCCGTTTTCGGTTCACGGATGCCAAAATATCCCGGTTCCAGGTCTTCCGGCTGTGAGATCTGATAAAAGATCATATCTTCGCCGATCACTTTCGGTGCGGCAACTTTTTTTCCGAGACGGAATGCTTCTTCGATGATCCCGTCGGTCATAACTTCGTTTTTACAGTCTATGTACAGATAGATCCAGTCACTTTCCTGAAAAGCGGGAAGTGAGAAAAGCTTCTGCCAGATCTGTTCGCTGTTTTCACGGACGGATGTCAGGCTGACTTCTTTTCTGCGTCGGAAAATTTCTTTTCTAATGGCTTTCTTTGTTTCCATATTTTTCTCCCAGATTGGTGATGCTTCCGTCTTTTTCCTGGATGTTGATGTTGTCCAGCTGAGAACGGAGGTTCATGCGTACACTTGCGATGAATTCTTTTCTGAGCTTATGCTGCTCTTTTTTCTCTTCCGGTGTCAGTTCCTGTGTTTTTGCCTTTCTGGCAAGTTCGTTGATACGGTCAATTCCTTTTTGATCCATGTTGCTGTTCTCCTCTTTTACAGTATCCGTTCCAGAAAATCCAGAACGTAAAAATCATTTTTCTTGTGGGAAAGGAATAAGGTTCCATAAGAGCGTCCCTGCATGATCTTATGGATGATATGAAAGTCTGCGCCGTTGGCGATGATCATATCGGTTCCTGCAGCGCTTGCGATCTCTGCTGCGGTCAGCTTGGTTGCCATACCGCCGGTTCCCACATTGCTTCCCGTACTTCCCTTTCCCATGGACAGCAGATGCTCGTCCAGCTCTTCTACCACATCGATAAATTCTGCTTCCGGATTCTTATGGGGATCATCGGTGAATAATCCATCGATGTCCGAAAGCAGGATCAGAAGATCGGCGCCTACCATAGCGGAAACTACGGCGGACAGGGTGTCGTTATCACCGAATTCGATCTCATAAGTAGATATGGTATCATTTTCATTTACGATAGGGATCGCACCCATGCGTAAGAGTTCTTCAAATGTATTTTTTGCGTTTAAACGGTTCAGGTTGTTCAGAATCGTGTGTTTGGTCATCAGAATCTGGCTGGCAACCTGATTATATTCAGCAAATAATTTCTGATAGATCATCATGAGTTTTGCCTGTCCAATGGCTGCACATGCCTGTTTCTGCGCCATTTTTGAAGGCTTTCTGTCATATCCCATGGTTTTACTTCCTACCATGATCGCACCGGAAGAAACCAGGATTACGTCTTTTCCCTGATTCCTCAGATCACTGATTTCCCGGACCAGAATTTCCAGTTTGATCAGATCCAGATAACCGGTATCCGGATGAGTCAGGGAAGAAGAACCGATCTTGATGACGATTCTTTGTTTATCTTTCAGTTTTTCACGAAATGCTGTATTCATTCGTCTTTATCTCCTGCCTGTTTTTACTGACATATTGGATTGCTTCTGCAATCGCAATATTCTATACCATTGTACCGCACCAACGGGGAAAGTTCCAGTATTTTTTTAGCTGGAGTAGTTTTCAAGAAAACTGTAAAGTTCCTGTCTGGAGTTCAGACGATATTCCTCCCGGATCTTTTCACGGATGGAAACCGGCAGACTTTTTTCGGAAATTTCGGTTTCCTCATAGACAGAACCATCGGAATGCTGGATCACGACTTTTCCGTCCACGATGCGAACCAGATAAGACGGCTGGAGAATCTGCTCGGTTTCCTGTGTCTGAGGCTGTTGTGTCCCGGAAGTGTCTGAATTTCCAAGCTGATAACTGAAATAATATCCGGCGGTTAAAAGAAAAAGACAGGAAACAACGACGAGTACGTAAGAGAATCGGCGCATATAAAATACTCCTTTTTCTTACAGTATCAACGAATGTTTCCTGTCTTATTCATAAATATTTGATTTTAATATTCAGTATCCGATGCCGCAGCTTCCTCGGCTGCTGCCTGTTCCGCACTGTCCTGTGTATCGGCAGAAGTATCAGAAGCGTCACCAGAACCAAGAATCTCCACACGGTCTGCGTAAGTATCCTGAATGATACATACCCAGGTTTTACCGGTATCCATCGTGATCTGGTTTCCGTTGGTGTCATAGTAGAAAGTAGCACCCCATGGAGTGTGTTTCTTCCAGGTGATATCGATGGCTTTACCGTTTACGATGTATTTTCCTACGTTCGGTTCGTCCACATCGATATTCAGATAACCGTTTTCATCGTATTTTCTCCAGGAAGAATACTGAAGAATGATGTTTTTGTAAGCAATCTGTTCCCCGGTCAGCTGGTCGATCTGTTTGTCACCGTACTGGAAACGATAATACAGCTTGTCTTCCGGATTATATTCAAACCATGGCTCATTCAGGAAATATCCCGGTTTTACAACATTTGCCTCGACTTCTCCAGGAAGTTCCACTTCGTCATCTACGCCACAGAAAGCATATCCAGGCTGGAAGTCCTCATCGTATTCCTGGCTGTAACCGTTGATCTCGATACCTTTCTGAATGCCCTCAAAGCTTGTGTAGGCGTTGTGTGGGGATTTTCTGTCGGTGGTACGGTAGAATACCTGATCGCCGTATCCGGCAAGTCCGCTGATGTTATTTACTTCCGGTAATTCCAGGAACGGAAGCGCGTAAGCAGACTGTCCGTAATGGGTATAAATGGCGTCAAATCCAGATGCATAGAAGATATAGTAATCACGGCAGCTTCGTACAGAACCGATCTTTTCCAGATTATCGTAATCTTCAAACACACCCATCAGACGGGTAATACCACCCTCTACCGGTGCTTCGTATACAACGCCTGCGTTGGCAATACCTGCCTGCGGGCAGGCAGGTCTCAGGTTGTTGAGCATAACAGCAACCGGGCGGCGTCTTCCGATGGCTTCCGGTACATATTCTCCGGTCAGATAACTTACAACATAGCCATCCGGAATCGGATCTTCTGTGGGTTCCGGTTCTTCAGCAGCCATGGCAGTTGGTTCCGGTGTTACTTCTTCTGCTGCTTCTGTTGGTTCCGGCGTTGCAGTCGGTTCGGCGGAACCAGACTCGTTTTTCTGGCATCCGGTCAGCATGATACCACCGGCCAGTCCAAGAGCTATGATCAGTTTTGCATATTTTTTCATATGTGATCTCCTTTTCGTTGATAAAATTAATCTCTTCCAATCTGCAGCTGCTGCAGTGCTTTTTCCTGTTTCTGTTCCATGACAATACGTTCCTCATCAACCATATGGTCATACCCCAGAAGATGCAGCATACTGTGAGCAACTAAAAATGCATATTCTCTTTTTACGCTGTGTCCGTAAGCTTCTGCCTGCTCCACCGCTTTCGGTATGGAGATCATGATGTCTCCCAGAAGCAGTTCTCCACTTTCCGGATCAAAGCAGCTGTCATCGTCTTCCAGAACCGAATAATCTGCAGGTGCCGGAAAATCAACCATAGGGAAAGACAGCACATCCGTTGCCCGGTCGATCTGACGATATTCCAGATTGGTTTTATGAATCGTTTCGTTATCTGTCAGAACCAGGCAGACCTGTGATTCATAGGGACATCCTTCCTGATCCAGAACGGTTTCCATGACATCTTCTGCGACCTTCAGAAAATCAAAATCAAAGGTCTGCTCCTGTTCATTGGAAAAATCAATACTCATAACTATTTCCCCTCCGTCGTTGATTTTTCGGTGCTGCCGGTTTTTCCGGGTGTTTCTTTTCGTAGGCTTCATAGGCCTGTACAATCTTTTGTACCAGCGGGTGACGGACAACGTCTTTGCTGGTCAGCTGACAGATGGAGATCCCTTCTACTTTCTTCAGCACCTGAAGAGCCATCTCCAGACCCGATTTCTGACCGGAAGGAAGATCTTTCTGAGAAGAATCTCCGGTAATGATCACTTTGGATCCAAATCCGATACGGGTCAGGAACATCTTCATCTGTGCCGGAGTTGTATTCTGCGCCTCATCCAGAATGATAAATGCATTGTCCAGTGTACGACCGCGCATATAAGCGAGAGGGGCAACCTCAATCAGCCCTTTCTCCATATTTTTAGCAAAACTTTCCGGTCCCATGATCTGATACAGTGCATCATAGAGGGGGCGCAGGTAAGGATCCACCTTACTTTGCAGGTCTCCGGGAAGAAATCCCAGTTTTTCTCCTGCTTCGATGGCAGGACGGGTCAGGATGATTCGTCCCACTTCGTCATTTCGGAAAGCTGTGATTGCCATTGCCATGGCAAGGTAGGTTTTACCGGTACCGGCAGGTCCTACGCCGAAAACGATCATATCTTCCCGGATCTTATCCACATATGCTTTCTGTCCCAGTGTTTTTGGCTTGACCGGTCTTCCATTGATCGTGTGACAGATACAGTCTTTATCCATCTCCACAAGCGGAGCTTCTTTCTCTTCCATGCTCAGTGACAGTGCATAATCCACATTTTGACTCTGAATGGTATTTCCTCTGACAGAAAGCCCCAGCAATTCCCGGATGATCTTTTCTGCTTTCTGCACATTTGGTGCAGGACCTACGATCTTTAATATGCCGTCACGGGAAATCAGTGTTACCTGTAAGGTACGTTCGATCTTTTTTATATGTTCGTCAAACTGTCCGAAAATATTTCTTTCATGCTCTGCCGGAATTTCTATCAACTGTTCGATGATTCTTGCCGCCATTCATCTTGTCCTTTCGTAACTGTTTTTCTTTTTAAATGTCAACACGGACATTCTATCTCTTTATTTTACCACCTTTTTAGTGGAATTGAAGCCCTTTTTATGATTTTTCTGTATTTTTCTGTATTTTCTGTATGTATATCGTTAATGTTCACTGGTAAGTTCTTTCCGGACGATCGGAGTTTTTTCGCTTCCTGGAATCTGTATGGTTACATAGCCCTGTGAACGACATCTGTTTGCAGTGAGTCTGGTGCGGATGTTCCGAGAAAGAATCAAAGCATCTTCTCGTACGAGATTTTTTAGAAAAATTTGCAGATGTTTCTGTGAAAGTTCCAGAGATTCTTCCGGTGTATAGCAGTAAGATTTTTTTTCATAGGGAACGGCTATGATCTTTCCCACGGTGACCGGAAGATAAAAACTGGGGGTAAGGGTCAGTCGGCGTTCGATGCGATAAATCTCAGAAGTGTGTTTGGGGGTATGATACCAGGAGATATCGGTTCCGAATAATGTGAAAAAAGGATAGCTTTCTTGCTCTCCGGAGTAAGATTTTACAGTGACCGTCCTGGAAAATTCATTATAATAAGGAAATTGAGTTTTTATAACAATATCTGCATCTGCACGCACATATTCATAACGTTGTATCTGATTGTCATTATCCAGGATTGCAACCGAACCAGATACAAGAATATCTCCTTTTTTACAGATATCTCCCGGCTTTACCTGAGGCATTCCCAAACGGGTGATGATACTTACTACAGTGCCATTCCACGGAGCAGTAAGATCCCAGCTGGTGAGGGTGTCCGCTAAGGCATCCGTTGACGGAGGGATTTCCTCATTTTCCTTGATATCAATAATCAGACAGGTCCCCTCAAGCCTTGCAGATACCCAGACAATACCGGGAAAGGCCTGACGGATTTTCTGCATCAGCTTCTGGCAGTCGGCATTTCTCTTTGCCATACCACAGCGGATGTCCCATTCGGATAATGTTTCCAGAAGAACAGGTGTGGTATAATAACGGTTTCCCGTGATCTGAATATCCCAGATGCGAAGAGAACATACAAATAACAAAAAAAAGCCAAGAAATATTCCGAGAAAAAAAGCCTTTCTTTTTCGTGCATGATGTAAAAAGAAAGGCAGACCGTTTTTAGATAAGATATGGATCCGGGAATCTGTCTTCCGGCGAAACCGGCCAAGACGCAGGAAATCTCTGGCAGAAAGTTCCATTTCATAGAAGGAACCTTCCTGGGTAAGATTTCGAAGGGGAATCTGATTATGTACACAGAGACTGAAAAACCGATCCGGTGCAGGGCTTTCCAGACGAATGCGAACGTAGCCGCAGATATATTTTTTTATAGAAGCCAAGAACATACCTCCCGATCGTCGCAGTCAGATTTCATACAAAACAGATGTGATCTGTCCTGTTACCTTCATCTCAAGTTCTGTGTAGTAAAGAACGCTGAGGGAAACTCCCTGAATGCGTATTCTTCCATTTGCGGTCAGTACTAAAAGATGATCGGAACGGTATTCCAGGATACTTCGGTAATTTTCCAGAAGAATCTCCCGTTCACCAATCAGTGTGATGATACATCCATGATATGCCAGATCGCCGGGAAGTTCCAGCAGATCAGCCAGACACTCTCTCACTGTTGTTATTTTTGCTTTTTTCACAGGATGCTCCCGGTGTTTATTATTCAGTTTATGAGAATTCGCCGATCTTTATGCTTCCCGCAGGAAAATCAGTGAGAACCAGAGAACCATCTGTTCTCCCATATAATAATCCATGTGATTTTCTTCGATATTTTTGGTCAACAGGATCCCATGACTTTCAATACAAGGATGCATCAGATCCGGGTGGTTACAGGATTTTTTGGGATATGTACATTTTTCACAGATGGAACAGGAATCCGTGGACAGTGTATAGCATCGCCAGGCATCCTGTTTTAAAAATGCTTCGATTTTTGAAGTGATCTCCTCATGCTCCCGTTTGGTAGCAAGAAGAGCATCCATATTGGAATAATCCGGTACTTCTGCCACAGAAGAAAATAAAAGGGCATGGGTGTACTGCTGGCACCGCTCCCTGCATTTGTCCACAGTTCCTACTGCCGGTGGACATGACCAGGATTTTCCATATCTTGGACATTCCCGCTTACAGATGGTGCGTACTTTGTCATTGAATTCAATATCATCAATGGAAAGAAAGGTATACTGATAAATGGGAAATTGTGTAATATAGTTTTCTATTGATTGAAAGTTCATAAATACTCCTTTTTACATAAATCGTTACTTTATATTATACCGTCTGTATCGTCAGAATACAAGTGGTGAATACCGGACCGCTCTCCGGCATATACAGTAAAGACAGAAAAAGAAAAGGGTGCCTATGAAATATTTAAATTGTATCAGACAATGGCTGCACACAGGAAAAAAAAGCCGGGAAACAGACTTTCTTACCTGTTGTGTGGTATTGATTGCCTGCTTTTTTGTCGGCGCGGCGATACACTGTCACACAGAACAAGAGAATCTTGAGACTTCCGGGCAGATTCTGTATCCTGAGACGGAAAACTGGGGGCTTGGTTTTGGGCAGAACGGAGAAAAACCGACAGGAAATGTATCAGCAGAAGAATTGAAAAAGTATCATGCCGCCTATATGGATCCCACAGATGAAAAAGTAATCTACCTTACTTTTGATGCCGGATATGAAAACGGTAATACACCGGCGATTCTGGAGGCATTGAAAAAGCATGATGCAAACGCAACTTTTTTTGTGGTGGGCAATTATCTGGAAACCAGTCCGGAACTTGTCAAGCAAATGGTAGCAGAAGGTCATATCGTGGGAAATCATACCTTTCACCATCCGGAAATGTCAAAAATTTCTGATGCAGCTTCTTTTGAAAAAGAACTGAAGGATGTGGAAACACTCTATCAGAAAATTACAGGAGAAGAACTTACTCGCTTTTATCGTCCACCGCAGGGGAAATATAGCACACAAAATCTGCAGATGGCCAGTGATCTTGGATATAAGACATTTTTCTGGAGTCTTGCCTATGTGGACTGGATCCAGGATCAGCAGCCGACAAAAGAAGCTGCCTTTGATAAATTGTTAAAACGGATCCATCCGGGAGCGGTTGTACTGCTTCACAGTACTTCTTCTACCAACGCGCAGATTCTGGATGAACTTCTGACAAAATGGGAAGAAATGGGCTATCATTTTGCCTCGCTGTCGGAACTGGCAGAGAAGATTTAAAGGAAGCTGACAGGAGGTATTTTCATGAACAAAAAAAGATCAGCCGGTTGCTGGTTGTAAAACAATCGGCTGATCTCAAAACTACCCGTTAGGTTTCTGCTTTACTTGTGATATGGCTGATTGGTCATGATCCGGTAAGAACGATAGATCTGTTCTAACAGAATTACCCGCATCAGCTGGTGGGGAAAAGTCATTTTTGAAAAACTCAGGGCGTAATCGGAACGCTTCAGAAGTGCATCACCAAGACCGATCGAACCACCGATTACAAAACAGATATGGCTCTGTCCCCGGATACCCAGATTTTCCAACTGACGGGAGAATGCAACAGAATCCAGCATCTTTCCGCCTATTTCAAGGGTGATCACATAATCATCATCACGGATGTACCGCATCAGACGTTCCCCTTCTCTATCCCGAATACTTTTTTCCACTACTTCACTGGCATGGTCCGGTGTTTTTTCATCAGCCACTTCGATAATCTCCAGTTTGCAGTATTTGCTGAGACGTTTAGAGTATTCGGCAATGGCATCGCGGAGAAATTTTTCTTTGATTTTTCCTACAGTCAACAATGTAATTTTCATAGATAACTTATATTTCCTTTACATACTCGGATAAGCATTCTGGCGGCTTGCAAAATATTCACGTTTCAGCTCCAGAAACAGCTCTGCATTTGTTGCCTGAACATATGGGTTGACATAGAAAATTGCCAGCAGTCCACAGGTACACAGGGACAGCAGGGACCATCCGAGAAACGAAAGATCCAGCACAAAGGTATTCCATTTCTGTCCATACATCAGTTCTTTGCTGAGACGAAATGCATCCTGTCTTGTCATGTTCGGGTCATCTGCCAGAAGGTAGGGAACCATACGGTATTCGTAGGCTTTTACGATACCAGGTACAATCAGAAGCAGAGACCACAGACCAATAAAAAGTTTCCGTAAAAATAAAGTCAATACGGTTTTTCCGTACATGCCCTTCTGAAAAGCATATCCCAGCCGTCCGACCGTTGGCTGATATTCAGAATTTTCCATAAAGAAACGGCAGCCACCGACTTCCAGAGGATTGAAAAGGAAAATCCCAATTAAAGCACTGACGATCATGACACCCCCTACGACAACCGCGATGATTCCGCTTACCAGCATACCGGGAATGGAAGAACCGGAATTGTAATAAAAGTGTCCGATGTCTCCGTCATCAAAGTATTCAGTATAATAAGAATCATCGGAAATGCCGGAAGAAGTTATCTGTTCCCAGCCGTTGGATACAGCACTTCCGCCACCGCTGACAAATAACATCAGAATAAATGCAACAAGTACGCTGCGCCAGTAGTTTCTCTGAAAGGCTGCTTTGCCTCTCTCTTTCAGTTCAAATCTTGTCCACATCATGTTGTTCTCCTTTTTCATGCAAAAGTATCTGTGTTTCTGCTCCCATTATAGCATGGAATCTATTGACTCACAAGCAGACTGGAAAATATTAAGAGAAAAGAAAGAGTTTACATAACAATATTATGGTAACTTAAAATGCGTTTTGGGAAACGTATCGGACTGTGAGGATACTGAACAGTTGCAAGCGGATTTTCCTGTAAAGTAAAACTGCCGGAAGAATTCTGTATAGAAAATTCTTCCGGCAGTTAAAATCAATCCTGCTTGATTTTATTTTGTTTTGTTTTTGATGAATTCATCGATTCCTTTTGCTGCTGCTTTACCGGCACCCATAGCCAGGATAACAGTAGCTGCACCGGTAACTGCGTCACCGCCGGCATATACACCGGCTTTGGATGTAGCACCTGTCTCGTCATCAGCAATGATACATTTTCTCTTGTTAATGTCCAGACCAATGGTAGTAGAAGAAATCAGCGGGTTCGGAGAAGTTCCCAGGGACATGATAACAGTATCTACGTCCATCTCAAACTCGGAACCTTCGATGACAACCGGACGTCTTCTTCCGGACGCATCCGGCTCACCCAGTTCCATACGAACACATTTGATTGCTTTTACCCAGCCTTTTTCGTCTGCAACGATTTCTGTCGGGTTAGTCAGCAGATCGAAAATAACGCCTTCTTCTTTTGCGTGATGTACTTCTTCACGTCTTGCAGGCAGTTCTTCCTCACTTCTTCTGTATACGATATGTACCTCAGCACCAAGACGAAGAGCAGTTCTTGCAGCATCCATAGCTACGTTACCACCGCCGACAACTACAACTTTCTTTCCGGTTACGATCGGTGTGTCGTGATCATCGCGGAAAGCTTTCATCAGGTTACTTCTTGTCAGGTATTCGTTTGCAGAGAAGACACCGTTGGATACTTCACCCGGGATACCCATGAACATCGGCAGACCTGCACCGGATCCGATAAATACTGCTTCGAATCCTTCATTTTCCATCAGTTCATCTACAGTAGTGGATTTACCGATGATAACGTTGGTGTTGATCTTAACACCGAGAGATTTTACATTTTCAACTTCTGCTTTTACAACTTTATCTTTTGGCAGACGGAATTCCGGAATACCATAAACCAGAACACCACCAGCCTGATGCAGTGCTTCAAAGATAGTTACATCGTAACCAAGTTTTGCCAGATCTCCTGCACAGGTCAGTCCGGAAGGACCGGAACCGATAACTGCAACTTTATGACCGTTTTTCTCTGCCGGAGCTTCCGGTTTGATACCGTTTTCTTTGGCCCAGTCAGCTACAAAACGCTCCAGTTTACCGATGGATACCGCTTCGCCTTTGATACCACGGATACATTTTCCTTCACACTGTGTTTCCTGTGGACATACACGACCACAGACTGCAGGCAGTGCACTGGACTGTCCGATTACTTTGTATGCTTCCGCAAAGTTACCTTCTTTCACTTCTTTGATGAATGCAGGAATATTGATGCTTACCGGACATCCCTGAACACATTTGGCGTTTTTACAGGTCAGACATCTGGAAGCTTCTTCCATAGCTTCTTCTTTGTTATATCCAAGACATACTTCATCAAAGTTTGTTGCTCTTACTTTCGGTGCCTGCTCTCTTACAGGTACTTTTTTTAATACGTCACCCATTATTTGTCACCTCCGCACTGTCCGCATCCGCCGTGATGAGTATCACCCTCACGCAGTTTTAATAACGCTCTTCCTTCTTCTGTCTTGTACATCTGCTGTCTCTGCATAGCCAGATTCCAGTCAACCAGATGTCCGTCAAATTCAGGACCGTCTACACATGCGAATTTTACTTCGTCACCAACGATGACACGACAGGCACCGCACATACCGGTACCGTCTACCATGATCGGGTTCATGGAAACGATAGTAGGAATATTATATTTCTGAGTGGTCAGACAGCAGAATTTCATCATGATCATCGGTCCGATAGCTACACATTTTGTATAAGTTTTTCCTTCGGCGATCAGATCATCGATTACTTTTGTTACCATACCACTTCTTCCGTAAGATCCGTCATCTGTTGTAATATACAGGTTGCCTGCTACAGCTTCCATCTCTTTTTCCAGAATGATCAGGTCTTTGGTCTTTGCACCAACGATAACATCGGCATCAATACCATGTTCATGCAGCCATTTTACCTGTGGGTAAACCGGCGCAGTACCAACTCCACCTGCTACAAACAAGATTTTTTCCTTTTTCAGTTCTTCTGGATCTTCGTTCACGAATTCGGACGGACATCCCAGAGGTCCTACAAAATCTTCAAATGAATCTCCGGCCTGGAGTTTTGCAAATTTTTCTGTAGATGCTCCGATTGGCTGGAATACAATTGTTACAGTACCAGCTTCTCTGTCGTAATCACAGATTGTCAGAGGAATACGCTCTCCTGCATCGTCCTCTTTTACAATGATAAACTGACCTGGCTGACAGTGTTTTGCTACCATCGGTGCTTCTACAACCATGAGATATACAATCTCATTCAGTTTTTCCGCTTTGATAATTTTGTACATAACATCCTCCTAGTTATTTTTATTTTAACACGGCACAATTTCATAGGGTAACGTGTTATAATCCTCTGTCTATTTTGCCATAAAAATGTAGAAAAATCAATAGCTTCTATTTGGCTTCTGTAAGTTTGTAGATTGCGCTGCCCGGACTGCTGACTTTATTGTGTTCGTCGACAAGAATCGCATAGAAAGTATGTGTTCCTTTTAACATCTTTACAGGCTGATCTTCCTGATACAGTTCGTCGGCAATCGTTGGTTTTTTATCAAATGCATAATATGCTCTGCATCCTTTTGGAACAATGATATAGATATTGGTATCCATGTCTGTGGTAAAGCTTCCGGATGACGGAGAAATCTGCGGCGGGTCAGGAGCTTCGTAAGCAATCGTGTATGTTTTGCTGACAATATCGCTTGTAATCCCCTTTTTGTTCACTGTAACCGCTTTGACAATGGTCTGACCTTCTTCGAGTGCAATACTGTCGGTATACAGATTACTTGAAGAAGTCGGATCTGATCCGTCGGTGGTATAATAAATCTGATCTTCGTCCTCTTTGGAATATAAAGAAAGAGTTTTCGGCTCGTCATAGCTGCCCTCCGGAAGACTGAATACCGGATTCTTACTGATATAAGCAGAAAATTTATTCAGTATGTCATCATTATCACAGCTGTCCAGCAGATTTTTCACTTCATCGGGCTGATCATTTTCCATATATATTTTGATGAGCTGATTATAAGCGGATTGGTTATCCGGTTCCAGACGAATAACATCCTGAAGCGTTTTGATTGCCTGATCCGTCTTTTCCAGCTTAACCTGTACCTGTGCCAGAAGAAGTTTTGCATCAACGTCCGAATCATCCAGACTGACAGCACGTTCTACAAATTTATAGCTTTCTTCGTATTTGTGATTGGAAAATGCAGTATCTGCCATGCGGATCTGATAATCAAAATCGTTGTAATTTTTTTTGTCCATACCAAGTTTGAAAAACAGACCGGCAGCAACCAGAACCAGAACACCGGCGACAGATACCAGGATCATCCGTTTCTTCTTCGCTTTTTTTCGACGGCGGTTCTCAGCTGCGATCGCTGCACGCTTTCTTGCAGCGGCGGCTTCTGCCTGTTCTTTTTCTTTTTTCAGTTTTTCCTGAACCATATAATCGCCAAAGGAATCATAATCAGGAACCCACTGTACTTCCTGACCGCAATTCAAACAGAAAAGTCGTCCTTCTTCAATCGGCTCTCCACAATTTGAACATCTCATTTTTATTCTCCTTTAAAAAAATATATGTTATAAACATTCTTCAATATAAGTATCAAATTCTTCCATCGACATCAGAACTTTTCGTGGCTTCGTCCCCTCTTCCGGACCTACGACACCGGCTTCACATAACTGGTCCATTATGCGGGCAGCCCGGTTAAAGCCAATCTTGAACATACGCTGCAACATTCCAATAGAAGCTTTGTCTTTATCAATGATAAATTTTCCTGCATCTACGAAATAAGCATCCAGATCCTGTCCGGAACCTGATCCGGAAGTGCTGCTTTGAGAAGCATTCATCATATCAGTGATCTTACTGTCATATACCTGATCCGTCTGATGATTGTCTGTGAGAAATTCCACAACTTTTCCCACTTCCTTATCTGATACAAAAGCTCCCTGCAAGCGTACCGGCTTCTGATAACCCTGTGGGTAATAAAGCATATCTCCTTTTCCCAGAAGTTTTTCTGCTCCATTCATATCCAAAATCGTTCTCGAATCCACACCTGAAGATACAGAAAAAGCAATACGGGATGGCATGTTTGCTTTGATCAGTCCTGTGATGACATTGACGGATGGCCGCTGTGTGGCGATAATCAGATGAATACCGGCTGCTCTGGCCAGCTGAGCCAGACGGCAGATCGCATCTTCTACTTCGCCGGGAGCTACCATCATAAGATCTGCCAGCTCGTCTACAATGATCACGATCTTTGGAAGTTTCTGTGGTTTGTTTTCGTCTTCTATATCAGCCAGCTGCTCCACTTTCGCATTATATCCTTTCAGGTCACGAACGTTGTATTCTGCGAATTTGTTATAGCGGTCAGTCATTTCTGCCACAGCCCAGTTCAGTGCGCCGGCAGCTTTTTTCGGGTCAGTGACTACCGGAATGAACAGATGTGGAATACCATTATAGACACTTAACTCCACTACTTTCGGGTCGATCATGATCAGCTTTACTTCATCGGGTCTGGCTTTATAGATGATACTCATGATCAGAGTATTGATACACACAGATTTACCCGATCCTGTAGCACCGGCAATCAGCAGATGTGGCATCTTACCGATATCTGCGACAACTGTTTTTCCTGCGATATCTTTACCGACGGCAAATGCAAGTTCCGATGAAAATTCTCGGAATTCCTTTGTCTCTAACAGATCCCGGAGCATAACCGGACTGTTGGTAGCGTTTGGAACTTCTATTCCGACAGCTGCTTTTCCGGGGATCGGTGCTTCGATTCGAATATCGGCAGCGGCAAGATTAAGCTTGATATCATCTGCCAGTCCAACGATTTTACTGACTTTTACACCCTGTTCCGGCTGCAGTTCATATCGGGTGACAGTTGGTCCGCAGCTTACATTGGTGATGGTTACGTTTACGCCAAAATTGTGCAGAGTTGTCTGCAATTTCATGGCAGTTTCACGCAGATGGTCGTCAGAATCTCCGGATGCATTTCGATCGCCTCGTTTCAGAAAATCAACAGACGGAAAAACATATTCTTTTTTTACAGGTTCTTTGGCAATTTCCTGCTGAATATTTTCTATACCATTTGCGATCTCTTCCTGTGAGGAACGCGGCTTTCTGTTACGTGTGGCTTTTTCCGTATGAGCTTCCGTAACAGTATCCTGCTCTTCCGATATATCCGGGTCTGCCTGTGCTTCGACGTTTATATCCGGTTTTAATTCCTGCACATCAAACGGAAGCTCCTGCTGGATGGATGTGGCTGGTTCCTCAGGGACAGGAGCAGGCACCGGGCGTTCGATATGAATCTCCGGCATGGCGGGAGAAGTCGCATTTGCCTTTGCGGCTTCACGGGCCAGCCTGCGTTCTTCCCGCTGCTTTCGTTTTTCTTTTTTTACATTTTCTTTTTCTTTTTCTGGAACAGTATTGTTTTCTTTTTCTTTTGGCAGTTTCGTTTCTTCCAGTGCGAATACACCACGTTCTTCTACTCGGCGTGCGTGACTTTCAAGGGCTTCCTGGTATACCTTTTCACCAGTCTTCTTTAATGGCGCAAGAACCGTATGCTGTGTGATAATGATCACAGAGATAATCAGAAAAATAAACATCAGCACATAAGCACCTGCAGTACCAAAAGAAATACATAAAAACTTAGCTGTTGCACCACCGATGATTCCGCCACCGGTTTTGTGCTGTGAACAATAAGTATAATATCCGCTTACCGTATCTCCCTTCAGACAGCCGAGTGTAAACAGATGAATCAGTGTAGTAAGACACCAGAACGCCAGTGCTACGCCCCAGAGTTTCCGAGGCATCAGGTCATTGTCATAGTTTGCGATAGCAAATGCAGTTCCCATAAACAGAACGACCGGAAACAGATAGGCCATCCAGCCAAGCAGTCCGAAAAAAAACTGGCTGATAACAGTTCCTACTTTTCCACCGATATCAAAATTGCTGATCACCAGCAATACGGAAACTGCCAGTGTGATCAAAATCGTGATCTCTGTAACCAGCTCCCGGTTATACGCCTGTTTCTGGCGCTTTTTAGCGGAAGGTGTTTTTTTACGGGATGTTTTCCTTCCGGCAGTACTCTTTTTTTTTCGTGTCCCCGTTGACGGCATAGATATTATCTCCTCCCCTTATCTGATATGCTCTATACAAAATGACAGACAATCGCAAAAATTCCCATGATAAAACAATAGATGGAAAAAATGCGAAGTTTTTTCTTTTTTATAAAAGCCAGCATAAATCGAATGGAAAAATATCCGACAACAGCTGCGGTGAGCATACCTGCTACATAACTGAATCCAAGAGACCAGGTGACAGATTTTGATCCCAGTTTTCCACATTCAAGAATCATAGCACCCAGGATTGCCGGAATCGATACAAGATAAGAATATCGAATGGCGAAACCGCGGCGAAAACCGCATAAAAATCCGGCGGTTATAGTGATACCGGAACGGGAAATTCCGGGAATTACACTGATTCCCTGACATACGCCGATAGCGAGAGCCTGAGGAACGGTAATATGCTTTGGCAGCTTATTACCCAATTGCCAGTTATCAACTACAAGCAGTAAAACTGCAGTGATAAACAAACCAAGTCCGGTGACCAGAAGGGAAGAACTCCACAGGTCAACAAGATTCTGCAGCAGATAGCCAAGAATGCCGGTTGGTATTGTAGAAATCAGTATCATCGCAACCATGGTGCGGTAATTGTTACAAAGAATCTTGTGATAGGGTGTTGTCTGTGCACTATGCATTTTATTATCAATATATATTTTAAAATTGGCAGTCAGATCCTGAAAAATATGTATGGTTTCCACCAACATACGGAACAGATCGTTTTTAAAAACCAGACAAATAGCGATCAGTGTACCAATGTGCAGCAACACATGAAAAAGTACATCGGTATCTGTTCGGATATTCAATAAATTTTCAAAGATGACCAGATGGCCGGAACTGCTCACCGGCAAAAATTCCGTAAGCCCCTGGACAATTCCCAGAATCATGGCGTCAAAAAAACTCATGGTTATCCTCGTTAATTGTTTATTTGTGTACTTCTCTTACATCAAAATATTATTATATCATAAAAATACGGGAGATACAATCTCCCGTCTCCTTTTTTCGGATGGAAATCTGAACTTTTGGAAATCAAGCCATGATTGGAGAAAAAGAAATCAGAACTCCGCAAAGTATTGCCAGAATAATGGCAAGTACGGTAATCACAAAAAACCGGGGACTTTTTTTATCTTTGACAAGAAGTCGTCCGCACTGTGGACAATGAGTCAGGCTGTTTTCAAATAACAGCGCACACTCTGTACAACGTTTCATAGCCTTGTTCCTCCGAATACATAAACTTATCTGTTTATGTATTTTAACATGATTTCATCGGCAGAACAACTACATGTTTTTCTGCATCAGTTCTTTTAGCTTATTCAGTGCGTCCCGGATACCACCGATCTCGTTGATCAGGCCTTCTCTGACAGCATCCTCTCCCTCTAACATGGTTCCGACATCTTTGACCAGCATAGAGGTATCAAGCATCAGTTCTTCCAGACGTGGCTGAGTGATACTGGAATGCGCGGCGATAAAACCGGTGATTCTGTCCTGGGTTTTTTCCATGTTACGATAGGTCTGCATAACACCAATGAACATACCATTGGTGCGCACGGGATGAAGAACCATGGTCGCGCTTGGGACGATGAAACTGTAATCAGCAGAGACGGCAAGAGGAACACCGATGGAATGTCCGCCCCCTAAAACCAGTGATACGGTTGGTTTGCTGAGGGATGCGATCATCTCTGCGATAGCAAGCCCGGCTTCCACATCACCACCTACCGTGTGCAAAAGAATCAGGATTCCTTCAATTTGTTCATCATCTTCAATCAGAGCAAGCCGCGGAAGAATTTCTTCATATTTGGTGGATTTGGTACGATCTCCCAGAGATTCGTGCCCTTCCACTTCTCCAATGATGGTGAGCAGATGAATCCGGCTTTCCAGGGGGACAGCGTTATCTATCGGTTCTGCTTCTGGCTGTAGTTTTTTTTGCGTTTCCTGTTTGTCCATATTCGGTATCTCCTTTTACTTTCTGTGAACTGTCAGTGTTCCCAATCAGTATGGACAGTTATGGACAAAAAAATACGCCGGAGACATGAGAAATCATGCCTCCGGCGCAAAATACCATTGTTTTATTCGTCCCAGTTGTGATATACAGCCTGTACATCATCATCATCTTCCAGAAGATCCAGAGTTCTCTGCAGATTTTTGATAGCAGTTTCATCTGTCAGTTCCACATAATTCTGCGGAATCATGGTAACTTCTGCCTCTGCCATTACCACGCCTTCTTTTTCCAGAGCTTCGCGGACAGTGGAGAAGTCGTCCGGATCAGTGATGATCTCATAGCAGTCATCCTCCTCGGAAAAGTCTTCTGCACCGGCATCCAGAGCCATCATCATCAGGTCATCCGCTTCCATCTCGCAGTCTTCCTTTGCAACAATGATCTGACCCTTTTTATCGAACATGAAAGATACACATCCAGGAGTACCAACGTTTCCGCTTCCCTTTGTGAAAGCACTTCTTACGTTTGCAGCAGTACGGTTTTTGTTGTCGGTCAGGGTATCTACGATGATCGCGATACCGTTCGGACCATAACCTTCATAGGTGATCATTTCATAGTTATCAGCATTGGCATCACCAGCTGCTTTCTTGATACCGCGTTCGATGGTATCGTTCGGCATGTTGTTTGCTTTTGCTTTTGCGATGACATCACGCAGCTTGCTGTTGTTTTCCGGATCCGGACCGCCCTCTTTTACGGCAATTACGATCTCACGACCGATAATTGTAAAGATTTTTCCTTTTTTTGCATCATTCTTTTCTTTCTTATGTTTGATATTGGCAAACTTAGAATGTCCTGACATAATAAAAACTCCTTTTTCTATTGTATTTTTTCTACTCTTATTTTTTGAATAATATTGTCCTCAACAGAAAGAATCTGGAAACAATATCCATTCGCATTTATCTCTTTATCTTCAGCTGTCGGAATGTGCCCCAGCAGTGAAGTAAGATATCCGTTTAAGGTTTCAAAAGCATGATCACCAAGGTCAATACCCAGTACTTCTTCCACATCATCCAGTGGTGTCAGACCATCCATCAGAATACTTTCGTCGAACTGTGGCTGGATAAATTCTTCGGATTCATCGTATTCATCGAAGATGTTTCCTACAATTTCTTCCAGAATATCTTCCATCGTTACCAGTCCGGCGGTCTGTCCGTATTCATCGACAACAATTGCAATATGGATTTTTTTCGTCTGCATCGCCTGAAAGAGAGAATCGATTCCACGGGTTTCCGGGATATAAGCGACGGAACGAACCAGCTTTGGAATCTGTATCAGACTTTTGACTTCATAATCTGCCCGATTCTGATGTTCCATGGCATCTTTGATATGGATAAATCCAACAATATTATCAATATCTTCATGGTATACCGGATAACGGGAATTACTGTGTTCCGACATGTATACAATGGCGTCCTTCAGCAGAGTAGTATCGTCCAGCGCGTTGATATTTTTCCGGTGAGTCATAATATCTTTTGCTGATTTATCATGAAATTCCATGATATTCTGGATCATCTCCGCTTCGCTCTCCTGAATGATACCCTGTTCATGGGCTTCATCCACAAGATCAATGATTTCATCTTCTGTCACATCATCTTCTGTATGATTCGGATCAATACCGAACAGGCGTACAGTGAGATTAGTTAAAAGTTCCATCAGTTTTGTGATCGGCCAGGCCAGAATAATTCCTGCCTGCACCATATGTACCATCCGATAAGCGGCACCTGCTGCATGATGAGAGCAGATTCTTTTTGGTACCAGAATGCCGAAAGTGGCCAGTAAAATCAGATCCACAAAAAGTACCAGTATAAACAGTATGATCTTTCCGGGAATCTCTGTGAAAAAGACACCTGCAGTGGTAGCAGAAAGACTGACAGATACTGTCTTCATAACGCTTTTCAATTGTACATAACCTACCAGAAAGCTTAATAACATATGGTAAAACTGTACAGTTTGGATCAGTGATCCAGGGGCATTCATAATGTGAAGGAGAAGTTTACTTTTTCTGTCTCCCTGTTCCGCTTTGTCTTCGATCTCATTTTCATTAAGGTTCTGGATCGCGGAACCGAATCCGTAAAAAATACTGTTGATTACTATAAACAGCAGAAATAACATCCACCCGGCGACCGGATTGTCACTACTATCCATATACACTCCTTTTTTCTGTGCGTATTATAAGATTATAAGGCATAAGCACACAGTTATGCCCGAAAAAGTATATCACCTTACTATTTATTCGTCAAGCAACTCCATGTTATGTAGGAAGTTCCAGACTGATTTTCAGTGCTTTGTTTACTTTTGCAAGGGCTTCCGGATCAAGATGACAGATCTTGTCTTTCAGCCTTTTTTTATCAATGGTGCGCAGCTGTTCGAGAAGAATGACGGAATCCCTGACAATGTCGTAAGCAGATGCATTGATCTCGATGTGCGTAGGCAGTTTGGCTTTATTCATCTTGGAAGTAATGGCAGCACAGATCACTGTCGGGCTGTGTTTGTTCCCGATATCGTTCTGGATGATGAGTACCGGACGGATCCCTCCCTGCTCACTTCCCACCACCGGACGAAGATCCGCATAATAAATATCTCCTCTTCTTATATTCACATTCTCCACACTCCGATTCCTATGTTCTGTCAGAAATTTCTGACATCTATAGTATTTCCCTGTTTATCCGGTGTATGCAGGTATATAAGAAATTTATCGATAGATGGTCACTATTCAGCAGGTAGTAATCCGCGAAGTATTTTGTTCTATAACTGTGAAGGTACTGGATCGTTACAATGAATGATTTTACAGGTAGATTCTCGGTACACGTTTTGTGATACAGCAGATCAGTTCGTAGGAAAAACGACCGGACAGATCACCAAGTTCTTCTGCGGTGATCCTGTTGCCGTGGTCAGTTCCGAGTAACGTTACTTCTGTTCCACGAACTGCTTCCGGAATATCAGATACATCAACCATGAACTGATCCATACAGACTCTGCCGATAATCGGTGCTTTCTTTCCGTTGATCAGCAAGTATCCCTTATTGGAGAGGGATCGTGGATAACCGTCCGCGTAACCGACCGGAATGGTTGCGATCCTTGTGGAATCTCTGGTTGTAACAAAGGTTCCGCCATAACTTACGGCTACCCCTGCTTCCACTTCTTTTACGAATGAAATATGACTTTTCAGTTCCATTACCGGTTGCAGTGCTACGCCCGGATTAACGACTTCGTCAGAGGGGGCGATACCATAAAGGGTAATTCCCGGACGTACGGCATCGAGATCACCCTCACGGTGCCAGAGGATTCCTGCACTGTTGTTACAGTGACGGATCGGAATCCGAATACCGGCTTCTTCCAGCAAAGTCAGAAATTCCTGATAGTTTGCAAATTGCTGATGGGCAGAGGTCAGATCCTGTTCGTCTGCTCTTGCAAAATGAGTAAACGCACCTTCGATCGTAATTCCCGGAAGTTTGCTGATTCGCAGAATCTCAGGCAGACTTTCCTTTGGATGACGAAAACCGATTCGTGTCATACCGGTATCAAATGCCAGATGGATCGGATGTACTTTACCTGCTTTCTGAGCTTCCTGAGATATCTTTTCAGCTGTTTCATAATCAAACACTGCCGGACGGATATCCAGCTTCACCAATGTCTGGTAATCTTCCGGAAAGACATAACCGAGGATCAGTATCGGTTTTTGTAAACCGGCATCGCGAAGCTCTTCGGCTTCCGGTACATTAGCTACCGCATACCCCCAGATGTAGTCTTTTCCTTCCATAAGATGTGCCACGGGAACTGCTCCATGACCGTAAGCATTGGCTTTGATCACGCCAATCATTTTGGTTCCTGGTGTAAGATTTTTTTTCATGTTCTCCAGGTTTTGTTCCAACGCATCCAGATGGATGGCGGCATAGATCCGACTGTTTTTTTTCATAATTTATTTTCTCCTGTATGTTCAATTCTGGCTGTCCATTTTCTGCAGCTGTGCTTCAAGACCGGAAAGAATATCTGTAGCGTTCATGGAACGGGTGCCTTTGGCAGAGGCGGCCTGATCGCCGGCGAGCCCGTGAAGCCATACCGCAAACGGTGCTGCCTTGGAAGGATTCATTCCCTGACCAAGCAATCCTGCAACTATGCCACACAAAACATCCCCCGAACCTGCAGTGGCCATCCCATCGTTTCCGGTCAGATTCAGGAAAAAGCTTCCGTCTGCGGTTCGAATCCAGGTTCGCGCATCCTTCATGATCAGAGTACAGGGGCAGCTGTTATAAAATACATTCATAAACTTCTGTGGATGTACTTTCAGATCACCGATCGTACACTCTGCCAACCGGCTCATTTCTCCAAGATGAGGGGTGAGGATGCAGGAAGCATCGCACTGTGCCTGCAGATCTTTTCGTTTTGCCAGAAGATTTAAAGCATCTGCATCAATGACTATAGGCTTGCTTTGACGGAATGTCAATACTGTTTGCAACAAGTTCTCCGCTGCTTTGGAAGTAGAAAGTCCCGGGCCAACAGCAATCACATCTGCCCAGTCCATTGCTTTTCTGACAATTTCTGATAGTTCATCCGGTGACATGGAAGGTTCATAAACCGAAAGCATGGCTTCCGGAAACTGCTGTTGCAGGATGATACGGTTGCTCTCATCAGTCAGGATACGAACCATCCCGGCACCGCTTAAAAGCGCCGCCTTTGAAGAAAAGTAAGCTGCCCCGCTCATATTACGGCTTCCGGCTATCAGCAGGATTTTTCCGAAAGTTCCTTTGTTGCCGGCAGGATCCCGCACAGGAAGCCAGGAAACATCTTTGTTATCCAGTGAAAAAACACCTTCGGATGCGCCGTAGATGCCAACATCTTTCACCTGAATATGTCCGGCATAGACGGATCCAGGGTACAGACTGATCCCAAGCTTACGGTATGCAAAGGTGACCGTTTCGGTTGCCCGGACGGCAGTGCCCATAACCTGTCCCGTGCCCGCATGGATGCCGGATGGAATATCCACTGCAAGAACCGGAATGCCGGAAGCATTGATTTCCTCTGCCAGAGCCTGGTATTTTCCGGACAATTCTCTGGATAATCCGACACCAAAAAGTGCATCTACAATAGTAGTATATTCAGAAAACCGGCAGTTGTTGACTATCGGTACCTGATAATTTTTAGCTGCCTGCCACTGAATGTTCATTTCTTCCGTGAAGGATGTGTGATTTCCGGCGAGATAAAGATCTACCGGATATCCTGCCAGATGCAGAAGTCTTGCAACTGCAACACCATCTGCTCCGTTATTGCCGGAACCGCATACAACCAATGTTTTTTTCAGTGGAAAATGCTGCTTCAGACAGTCAAATACCGCCAGCGCTGCCCGTTCCATCAAAACCAGAGAAGGAATTCCCATCTGCTCAATCGTAGACCGGTCAAGCTGCTTCATCTGCGTTCCTGTTACTAAAATCTGCATAGTTATGATCTCACTTTCTGTAAAACTATGAGAAACACGCTCTGCGAGTTTCTCATAGTTATCGCGGCCTCTACACTCCGTTTCGGTCGTTGCTAAACAAGCGCCACTGGCGCTTAGCAACGCCAAGGTCTCGTGCAAGCACGGACTTTGGCTCGTTGCTCATGTAAATAAAAGGCTGCTGCCCTCTGTTGGCAGCAGCCTTGCTGTTGTTAAATTTTGCCTTGTTCCTGTTTATGATCTTTTTCAAAACGGCTCAGATTGTAGGAAAGCCGCATCAAGCTTTCTGAAAGGTGTACATTTTCCACGATCACATCCTCCGGCATGAAAAGATTCAGATCTGTGTGGGCAAAATTCCAGATGGCTTTTACTCCCACATCCACCAGCAACTTTGCCATATCAAGGGCTTTGGCTTTCGGCAGGGTCAGAGTAGCAATCTCTACATGATTATCCTTCACGAACTCCGGAAGTTCGTCAATCATACGGATTTCGATGCCGCGCACAGAAACTCCCTGCATAACCGGATTCACATCGAAAATACCGACAATTTTAAATCCCTGTTTTTCAAACTGTGTATAATTGGCAAGTGCCTGACCGAGATTACCGGCACCTACGATAATCATATTGTGTGTGCGATCCAGACCCAGGATTTTTGCAATTTCCGAATGGAGATATTTAACGTTATATCCGTATCCCTGCTGTCCGAATCCACCAAAATTATTAAGATCCTGTCGAATCTGAGAAGCTGTCACTTTCATCCGCCCACTCAATTCATTGGACGAGATCCTTTCTACGCCGTCTTCCATCAGTTCTCCCAGATACCGATAATATCGGGGAAGGCGTTTAATAACGGCTCTTGATATGTCTTTTTCCTCCACGCTGCTTTCCTCCTGCATCATATTAATATTTATTATAGTTAAGTGTGAAAAGTTTGTCAAATAATCTTCCTGATTTTGTTGTGATTTTCTTGCGAATTTTCCTCATTCATGTATAATATTCGATAGACTTGTGAAATTTAAGGAGGTTTTTCATGATTTTATCATGTCAGAATATTAATAAATCATTTGTAACAGATGATGTTTTGCAGGATGTGTCCTTCCATCTGGAGGAAAGGGAAAAGGCTGCACTGATCGGACCCAATGGTGCCGGAAAGTCCACACTGTTAAAAATCATTATGCAGGAGATGCCGGCAGATTCCGGTGAGGTGATAGTTGCCAAAGGGAAGACACTCGGTTATCTGGCACAGCATCAGGAAGTCAGTGGCGACAATACGATCTATGAGGAGCTGCTTTCTGTCAAACAGTATCTGCTAGACATGGAAGAAAAGATCCGCACCATGGAACAGCAGATGAAGACGCTGACCGGACGGGAACTGGACGAACTGCTTGCTTCCTACTCCCGTCTCACTCATCAATTTGAACTGGAGGGCGGTTATGCCTGTCGCAGCGAGGTTGTAGGTGTATTAAAAGGACTGGGATTTGAGGAAGAGGATTTTTCAAGAAAGATCGGCACATTATCCGGTGGCCAGAAAACCCGTGTGGCGCTCGGACGTCTGCTGCTGTCTAACCCGGATATAATTCTTCTTGATGAGCCAACCAATCATCTGGATATGGAATCTATTGCCTGGCTGGAGACGTATCTGATCAACTATAAAGGTGCTGTATTTATTGTCTCCCATGACCGGTATTTCCTGGATCGCGTTGTGACAAAAGTAGTTGAAATTGATCGGGGACATGTTCGTACTTTTATGGGAAATTATTCTGCATATGCAGAGAAAAAAGCAATGATCCGTGATGCGGAATATAAGGCATGGCTGAATCAGCAACAGGAAATCAGGCATCAGGAAGAAGTTATTGCGAAATTAAAATCTTTCAACCGGGAAAAGTCCATCAAACGTGCAGAAAGCCGGGAAAAAATGCTGGATAAGATCGATGTGCTGGACAAACCGGTAGAAGAAAATGTCGAAATGCATCTGGAGCTGAAGCCGCGTGTAGTCAGCGGAAACGATGTATTAACGGTAAAAAACCTGGCAAAAGCATTTCCTCAGCAGGAACTGTTCTCTAATGTGGATTTTTCTGTGAAACGGGGAGAACGTGTTGCAATCATCGGTGCCAACGGAACCGGTAAGACAACCATTCTCAAGATTTTGAATGGTCTGGTGGAGCCGGATGCAGGGGAAATCGAACTGGGAAGTAAAGTACAGATCGGTTATTATGACCAGGAACATCATGTGCTCCATATGGAGAAAACGATCTTTGAAGAGATCTCCGATGAGTATCCCTATCTGACAAACACAGAGATCCGCAATGTTCTGGCCGCGTTCTTATTTACCGGAGATGATGTCTTTAAACTGATCAGTGCGCTGAGCGGTGGCGAGCGTGGTCGTGTCTCTCTGGCAAAGCTGATGCTTTCTGAAGCAAACTTCCTGATTCTGGATGAGCCGACGAACCACCTGGATATCGTATCCAAAGAAATTCTGGAACAGGCACTGAAACACTATACCGGAACTGTACTGTATGTGTCTCACGATCGTTATTTTATTAATCAGACCGCGACCCGGATCCTGGAGCTTACAAATCAGGCAATGGTCAACTATATCGGTAATTATGACTACTATCTGGAGAAAAAAGAAGAACTGACACAGATTTATGCACCGAAGGAGGAAGAAGCTGTTGCGGATGTTTCAGCATCTGCGACCAAGCTTGACTGGAAACAGCAGAAAGAAGAACAGGCGAGACTTCGAAAACGGGAGAATGATCTGAAAAAGACAGAAGCAGAAATCGAAAAGCTGGAAACCAGAGACGGTGAGATCGATGAAGAGATGGCACAACCGGAAGTTGCTGTCAATGTGGCAGAGTGTGTGCGTCTTTCAAAAGAAAAGGCAGCAATTGCAGAAAAACTGGAAGAACTGTATGCAAAATGGGAGGAACTGGCGTAAGTAACCTGTATCCGTCAGAATGCTCTTCTAGAGCGTGTCTGAAAAAGGCTTTTCGTGAGCTGCGAGTCTCAGTTTGTGGGAGATTTTATCCGAATGAGGGCGGCGTAGCGGGCTACGGCAACCGAATGAGGGTAAAATCTCCCACAAAGTGGGGCTTGCAGATTGCGGAAATGATTTTTCAGACACGCTCTAGCCAACAGATAAGATAATATTATGCAACAGAACTAAAGTCCGTGAATGACCTGAAAATCGGTTTTCACGGACTTTTTATGTCTGTTTATAGAGAAAGAAGTTTCTGAATATCCAGTTTTCCCCATCCCTGTCGGTTTCTCGGATAGCCGAGATCCGAACAGGATTCCCGCAGCAACATTTTCACTTCCACATTTGTAAGAAAAGGATCTTTCTGTAATAACAAAGCAATGGCTCCCGAAACTTTTGGTGTGGACATCGATGTTCCGCTTTTGATGGCATAGCTGTTTCTTTTGTTGGCACAGGAGATCACATCTGCCCCGGGAGCCACAAGATCCGGTTTACAGACACATTCTGCTGTGGGACCGGCACCGGAGACGGAACTGATCCGGTCCAGCATGTCACTGGCGCCCACTGTGATCACTTTCTTACTGCTGCCTGGGGCTGTGACACTGCCATATGCAGGTCCCATATTACCGGCTGCAGTCACCACGACAAAGCCCTGATCCCATGCCTGTTCCACTGCTTTTATCAGTTGTGCGGCAGTTTTTGAATCCTTTGCGGCAGTGCCTACAGAAATATTGATGATTCTTATTCCATAACGTTTCTGATTGGAAGAGATCCACTGGAGTGCCCGTAAAACATCCTGTAATCGTCCGTTTCCACGCCTGTCGAGGATTTTAGCAGCAACCAGGTGACACCCGGGCGCAACACCCGAATAGCGCCGGTCACAGGCTGTTCCGTCGCCGGCTAGGATTCCTGCCACATGGGTTCCGTGTCCGGAGTCATCATAAGGGTAAGGATGGTGTCCGAGAAAATCCTGAAATCCCAGGATCCGTTCACCAAAATCGATATGGGGATACAGGCCGGTATCTAAAATGGCAACGCCAATACCGGTTCCTGTCCATGGATGTGTATACATAGAAAATCCGGCCTTTTTTCTATGGTATGATATAAAGGGTGAAAGGGAAATTGGAAATGGTGCATATAGTAGAAAAAAGACCAACAGGTATGATATGAGTCAGCACCAGGATGCTATTTATGCAAATGACAGAATAGATTTGATCCTTCCTTATGGAAAAATCGGAGAGGAATTCTATCAGCAGATCATTGCTCCGTATGAGCCTACTGTAATTAACGATCAGTTTGTGGTGATCCATATACCGATTCGGCCGAATGAGATTCTTGAAAATATACGGTTTGTGTACAGTCTGGTTCCGAATCTGTATGTTCCGCTGGATACAACCAGTCTGGAAGTCAGTGGAATCCTGCAGACACAAAATCAGCCAGGGCTGAATCTTCATGGAAAAAATGTGTTACTGGGATTTGTGGATACGGGAATCAATTATACGCATCCGGCTTTTTTATCAGCAGATGGACAGACGCGGATCGTGGAAATCTGGGATCAGACAGTGCCCTCTCCCACCGGGGACGGACCGTTCGGGTATGGAACCGTCTATACGGCAGAACAGATCCAGGATGCAATAAAGCAGGAAAACCCACTCTCCCATGTGCCGGTAACAGATCCGGAAGGACATGGAACTTTTATAGCGGGGGTAGCTGCCGGAAGTGAAAACCGGCAGCAGGAGTTTATCGGAGCAGCCAATGAGGCACAGATTGCGGCAGTAAAGCTGAAGGAAGCAAAACAGCCGTTTCAAAATTTTTATTTTTATTCCGGAGAGAAACCGGTGTACCAGGAAAATGATATTATGACGGGGGTTCAGTATCTTGTGGAACTGGCAGAACGCCTGCAGCTGCCACTTGTGCTGTGTCTGGCACTGGGGAGTAACCAGGGTGATCATATGGGATATACGCCCCTTGATCTCACTTTACAGAGACTGGATACGGTTCCGGGAATTGTCTGCGTTACTGCAGCCGGAAATGAAGCAGGAAAGGCACATCATTATTTTGGTGATGTTACAGGATATACCCAGCCTGCATCAGTGGAAATTCTGGTTCCCGAGGGCTGCCCTGGGTTCTTTGCAGAACTGTGGGGCTTTCCGCCGGAACTGTTCTCGGTAGGATTTCGCTCTCCTTCCGGGGAGATAATTCCACGGATACCGGCCAGGCTTGGACAGATGCAGAACATTCCATTTTTTCTTGATCGTACCCACATTGAACTATATTATGAGGTAATACAGAGTACTTCCGGCAGTCAGCTTATTTTTCTTCGTTTTGTTGCGCCCACACCGGGAATCTGGACGATACAGGTCTATGCATCCGGTAATACCAGAAGTGAATTCCATCTGTGGCTTCCCATAAGTGGATTGGTATCTTCGGATATCAGCTTTCTTATGCCGGATCCATATACAACCATCACAGCACCGGGAAATTCCCCTTATGTGATTACCGCAGGGGCTTACGATGCTTACAACAAAAGTATCTATCTTAATTCCAGCCGCGGCTATACAAGAAATCAACAGGTAAAGCCGGATCTTTGTGCCCCGGGGGTGAAGGTGTCCGGACCGGGAATGAGGGACAGTTATGTACAACGGGACGGAACAAGTGTTGCTGCTGCCCTGACAGCGGGAAGCTGTGCTCTTTTGATGGAATGGGGACAGAAATTGCCGGTTCCCCGCTATCTGTCAACTTATGAGATGAAGAATCTTCTGATTCGCGGAGCAATCCGGAATCCGGATCTTTTTTATCCCAACCGGGAATGGGGATATGGAACACTGGACATTTATCAGGTGTTTCATGTGATTTCCACAACTTAAAAACTTTTTGGTGAATCCGTAACCATCTGTATGTCCACTCCATAAGATGAAGTGTAATCAATCCTAAACGGAGGAATACTTCAATGAGTGATATCACTGCTACAAACTGCGGATGCGAACGGGACTGTGGATGTAACAATGGATGTAACGGCGGATGCAACAATGGGTGCAATGGAAACGGACTGTTTAATTTCTGGGGCGGAAACGGAAACTGCAGCTGCATTCTCTGGATCTTGATCCTTCTGGCTTGCTGCGGAAACAATGATGGCTGTGGCTGCGGAAATAATGACAACAATTGCTGTCTGATTCTGCTGATCCTTCTGTGCTGCGGCGGATGCGGAAACGGCTGCTTCTAGAGGGCAGTACACTTCACATGAAAAACTAAGGGAATAAAACGGTTTGATTCCCTGCGCCTGCGGTATCTGCTCCTGCCGCAGGCGCATATCTACATAATAGTGTGATGTGAATTAAATCAAAGGATGACACGTGACAGTTATTGCCGGGAGTCCGGGGAAAGAGATCGAAAATCCTGATATATAATGTAATAAAAGGCAGGTACGTTCAATGGTTACGCACCTGCCTTTTGACAATATAGAATAGTTATATCAGCATGTCGCATGCATGATTATATGTGTTTGATTATATATCTTCCATATCCACTCTCGCAGATCGAACTCTCAAAGAAGTAGGCAGCGGCACGGATCAGATATCCGGTATCTTCACTTCCTGCGGTTTCATAAGGCGAATGCATGGCCAGCTGCGGAAGACCGATATCTACGGTATTTAACGCTACCTGTGTGTTGGAGATATTACCAAGGGTAGAGCCGCCTGCCATATCAGAACGGTTTAAAAAGGTCTGATATGGTACATCTGCCCGTTTGCAGATTTCCTGAAAAATACCTGCGGCTATGCCGTCTGTAGTATATTTTTGATTGGCGCTGTATTTGATCACAATACCTTTATTCATATACGGACGGTTGGTCGGACATGCCTTTTCTGTATAGTTTGGATGTACGGCATGGGCATTATCTGCGGAGATCATAAAGCTGTTTGCCAGATATCTTCGGTAAGCGGACGGAGTTTTTCCCATTGCTTCACAGATGCGGATCAATGTATCACGAAGCAATGTAGAAGCAGCGCCCTGTTTGCTGGAACTTCCCACTTCTTCATTGTCAAAGACACAGTGAAGCGGAATACTTTCTCCGTCTTGTGCCCGTAAGAAACCTTCCAGTGAGGAGAATGCACACTGCAGATCGTCCAGGCGACTGCAGGAAATGTATTCGCCCGAAGCACCCCATACAGTGCCGGGAGTCCGGCTGTATACATAAAGATCATGTGCCAGAATATCTTTTTGGGCAACACCGGCAAGTGCTGCCATCCGTTCCATAAAGGTTCCCTTTGCATTTTCATCTCCATACAGAGGAAGGAGATCTTTCTGCGGATTAAAATTAACACCGTTGTTGGCATCACGATTCATGTGAATCGCAAGACTTGGAATCATCACCAGGTCTTTTTTTACATCTACCAGTTTTGTGACAATCTGCTCTCCGTCTTTCACTATCAGGCGGCCAGCTACAGACAGTGGACGGTCAAACCACGGAGCGCAGAGCATACCGCCATATTTCTCTACGTTCAGTTTTACATAATGTCCTTCTGCCTCTATCTCCGGGTTCTCTTTAATCTTGAACATCGGGGAATCACTGTGGCTTGCCATGATCTGAAAGCCTTTCCACTCCTTTGCCGGGATACGGAAAGCAATGATGGATGAGCCGTTGCGGATCACATAGTATTTTCCACCGGCCCGAAGATCCCAGTCAGATCCCTCAAGAAGTGGCTGGTAGCCCTCTGCTTTCAGTCTGCATCTCATCGCTTCGATCGCATGAAATGCAGTCGGGCTGTTTTCAATAAAAGAAAATAATTTTTCTGTTGTCATATTATGCATTTTTTTTACCTGTACTTGCATGAATTCCACGGTTTTCATCTCCGGTTTCATTGACACCGAATTCGTAGTCGTTGCCCGGCAGAATGATGTTCAGCAGAATACCTGCGATTGCTGCGATAGCAAGTGCTGTCAGGGTAATTGGAGTGCCTGCGATGGTAAAAGTGATACCATTGCTGAATCCAAGACCGCAGACAAAGATGACACCTGCGATGATCAGGTTCCTTGATTTGGTCAGGTCTACTTTGTTTTCCACCACGTTACGCACACCGATTGCAGAAATCATACCATACAGCATAAAGCTGACACCGCCGATGATTGAAGATGGCATGGTGCTGATGATGGCGGATACTTTAGGGATAAAGCTGATGATGATCGCAAAGCATGCAGCGATACGGATAACCAGCGGATCATGTACACGGCTCAGTTCCAGAACACCGGTATTTTCTCCATAGGTGGTATTAGCCGGTCCGCCGAGAAGGCCTGCCAGAGCTGTAGCAAGGCCATCTCCAAGCAGTGTTCTGTGAAGTCCGGGTTCTGCCAGAAAGTTTTTTCCAACTGTCGCAGAGATGGCAGACATATCACCTACGTGTTCCATCATGGTTGCAATAGCGATCGGAGCCATAACCAGAATGGCAGTCACATCAAATTTTGCGAACTGCATCGGCGGAAGACCTATCCAGTTTGCAGTAGTTACAGAAGAAAAGTTCAGGATGGCAGAGCCGTCCGGATTGGTAATTCCCATCGTGTTCATAATCAGTGCAACCACATAAGAGATCACAACTCCCATCAGTATCGGGATGATTTTGAACATACCTTTTCCCCAGATGTTAAAGATGATAATTACGGCCAGAGCAACAAATGCGAGGAACCAGTTGGTGGATGCATTGTTGATCGCAGAACCTGCAAGACTCAGTCCGATACAGATAATAACCGGTCCGGTTACTACCGGAGGAAGGAATCTCATCACACGTTTTACGCCTACCAGACGAATGATCAGAGCCAGCACCAGATACATCAAACCGGCTACAACCACACCACCGCAGGCGTACGCAGCTTTGTCATTCACACTCATGGTTGCATACATACCGGTATTCAGGTTGGCTACTGTTGAAAATCCCCCAAGAAAAGCAAAGGAAGATCCCAGAAAAGCAGGAACCTGGAACTTGGAGCACACATGGAATAACAAAGTACCGAAACCTGCACAAAACAGAGTTACGGCGACGGTCAGTCCACGTGTCGGACCTTCGCCACAGGCATCTGTAAAGTAACTGTTTACCAGAATCGGAACCAGAATGGTTGCACCAAACATGGCAAACATATGCTGCAGACCAAGAATCAGCATTTTCGGGATTCCAAGCTGTTTGGCATCGCGAATCACATCATTTGTTTGATTTGTCATAACGTCTCCTTTTTCTTAGTGTATTATTTTTTGTCTGTTCTATTATATGGGTATTTTGGGTGGATTGCAAGGGAATTCCTTTCGGTTTTTGTTTCAGGCATTCGATATCCAGTTCATAGAGTGCGTTTCCGTCAATAACAAGTTTTTCTGTCTTTTTTTCTCGATTTTCCATAACAGGTACTTCCTTTCAAAAGTCATATTCCTGCTATTATCTTATGCAGCCGGCTTCTCTTTTTCCGACGTGAAGCATAAGATAGTAGAAAAAACGGGGAAATTATATGAATGAAGAACATATAGCTCCGATGACACCTCTGGATCAGATGCTGGCACAGGATTCGTTACAGATGCTGAAAGCTGCCGTCCCTTATTTCCCGGCGGGTGTACAGCGGGTCTTTGCTTTATATGCAAAAATGATGGAACTTTCCCATACGATTTCCATGTTTTCCGGAGGCCCTGCAGAACTGAAGATGATGTCCGAAGAACCAGGAACTTCGCAGCCACTGGATATTCTGCAGCAGCTTCGAACGTATGCAGGTGAGAGCCAGAAAGAAATGATCGATCAGATCTTATTTGCCTTTCACGCACTGGAGATTTTGCAGATGCCTCAGGAACCTGCAGCTCCGCTTTGATATGGAGGTAGAAGTTTTATGACTCAGGAATGGATGAATGATTCGACACTGGAAGGAATTGATCCGGCCAAGATGGCACTGTTACAGTCTCTGATACAACAGGGAAGTAAAAAAAATCAGAACGAAATGCTTGCATTTTTAATGTCCGCAGCAGCTAATTCAAAGAAAAACGGACTGCAGTTCAGCCCCGGAGAGATAGATATGATTACAAAGGTATTAAAAAGAGGAAAATCATCGCAGGAAGTTGCAAAAATGGATCGGATCCTGTCGATGATGAAAATGCTCCGGCGGGAATAAAGCGATAAAACTTTCATAAGATTCAAAAAGAAGAGATATCTGTAGTTACGCCACAAATATCTCTTCTTTTTTATTTATAACTTTCAGTTGCGGTATTCTATTCCTGCATGGAAAGAACACTGCGGTTCTGCCACAGATATGTGATCAGGGAGATCACGGTCAGGATCAGGGAAGCATAGATCAGAATCTGCTCCACAATCACAAAACCACCGCCCAGGTTTGCAATCAGAACGATGATCATAAACATCTGGCAGACAGTTTTACATTTGCCCCAGTAATTGGCTGCAATCACTACGCCATTATCGGAAGCAATCAGGCGAAAACCGCTGATAACAAATTCACGCCCGATGATGATGATAACGATCCAGCTCGGGATCCGGGACATATCAACCAGACAGATCATGGCAGAACAAACCAGCAGCTTGTCTGCCAGTGGATCCATGAACTTTCCGAAATTGGTTACCAGATTATCCCGCCGTGCCAGATAACCGTCCAGCATATCGGTCAGACTTGCTATAATAAAGATAGCGAGTGCTATCCATTTGGACCAGATGCCAAAATCTCCAAGAAGAAATACTACAAAAAACGGAATCAAAATAATACGAAGCATCGTAAGTTTATTCGGTGTATTCATCTGCAATCTCTCCTATCAAATCATATTCCAGGGATCCTGTTACGTGTGCTTTTACAAAATCACCGGACATCAGAAGTTCTCCGGTATTGATAAACATATAACCATCAATGCCCGGTGCGTCTGCGTACGTACGTCCCACATAAGCATTTTCATCTGCTACTTTTCCCTCGATCATCACCAGATAATCTTTTCCCACACAGCTTTCTCCTCGTTCCAGAGAAATTTCCTGCTGCAGTTCCATAAGTTCTGCCTGACGATCTTTTTTGACTTCTTCCGGAATCTGGTCCTCCATAGTTGCTGCCGGTGTATCTTCTTCCGGAGAATAGGTAAATACACCAAGACGGTCAAATTCCATCTGATCCACAAATTCCATCAGTTCCTCATGATCTTCCTGAGTTTCTCCCGGAAAACCGGTAATCAGTGTGGTTCGAAGAACAATATCGGGGATCTCTCTGCGGAGAGTAGAAACCATGTCGATCAACTGTTGTTTTGAAGTACGTCTTCCCATTCGTTTCAGAATTCTATCACTGGCATGCTGGATTGGCAGATCCAGATAATGGCAGATTTTTTTCTCATCACGAATCGTCTCGATCAGCTCCGGATAGATTTCTTCCGGATAACAGTACAGAACACGGATCCAGACAATTCCTGGAATCTTACAGAGTTCTTTTAATAACAGGTGCAGTGATTTTTTACCGTAAAGATCCGTTCCGTAGATGGTGGTTTCCTGGGCTACCAGAATCAGTTCTCTGACGCCCTGTTCTGCCAGCTGCTTTGCCTGTTCGATCAGAGTTTCCATGGGAACGCTGCGATAGTTTCCTCTGATTTTCGGAATAATACAGTAAGTACAGTGTTTGTTACATCCCTCGGCTATCTTCAGATATTCATAAAAACCGCCGGTTGTGATCATACGCTTGCCTGGCATCTGCGGAATGCCCTCCAGTGGTGTAAATACATGACTTACCTTTCCTTTCAGGGCTTCATCAACGGCATCTAAAAGAGTTGCCTGACTGTTGGTACCAAGCACTGCATCTACTTCCGGGATCTCCTTTGTGATCTCTTCTTTGTAACGCTGGGCAAGGCAGCCGGTCACAATCAATGCTTTCAGATTGCCTTTGGTTTTATAGTCAGCCATCTCAAGAATCGCCTGAATACTTTCTTCTTTTGCATCATGGATGAAACAACAGGTATTGACAACGATCACATCTGCCTGCGATTCATCATCGGTCACTTCGAATCCATGACTTACCAGCGCACCCAGCATCTCTTCTGAATCAACCAGATTCTTGTCACATCCGAGAGACATGAAAAATATATACATAGACTAATAAATCCTTTCCATATGGTTAAAAAGGAGATGCCAGCACGCTCATGCAGCATCCCCTCTTATCGACCTGATTATTCTTCTGTGGTTTCCTCTTCCGCTTCCAGTTCTTTTTCAAGAGCTGCTTCCGCTTCCGCTTCTTCTACATCTTCACTGTCCGGAATAATAGTTACTTTTCCTTTATAGACCTCATCTACGGCGATAGAAAGTGGCTTGTTCAGTGAATAACTTACCATAGGTTCCGCACCTGCGATCAGCTGTCTTGCACGTTTGCTGGTAGCAAGAACGATGGAGTATCTGCTGTTACATACAGGAGTATCACTCTCCTCAACGTCTTTGTTTACTGCCTGGATTAATTCTGTATAAGATGGATGTATCATAATTTATTCTCCTTTCATTTCTTTAAGTTCTTTTTGTATATCAGCAACCAGATTAAGATTCTCAGAGACCTTCAGGTGCTCGCTCTGAATCAACTGGTGAACTTCCTTTACACAAGTATCCAGATCATCGTTGATGACCAGATATTGATAACGATCCATGATCTCGGATTCTTCCGCAGCACGGCGCATACGGTCGTTGATCACGTCCATGGTTTCCGTTCCACGATCTATCAGACGGTGCTTCAGCTCTTCCGCAGATGGTGGGGTTACGAATAATAACAGAGCCTGGGGATTCTTCTCTTTTACTTTCAAGGCCCCCTGTACTTCGATTTCCAGAATAACATCTTTACCGGCAGCCAGCTGTTCTTCTACATAAGCTTTCGGTGTGCCGTAATAATTATCTACATATTGTGCATATTCATACAGCGCATCCTGACGGATCAGTTCCTCAAACTCTTCTTTCGTCTTAAAAAAATATTCCCGTCCGTTTTCTTCTCCTGGTCTCGGATTTCTTGTAGTCGCTGAGATGGACAGTGCATAGCATTCATAGTTCTTCATCAATTCTTTGACTACGGTTCCTTTTCCGGCACCTGAGAAACCGGAAATGATTACCAGACTTCCTTTTTTACTCATCCAGATCACCTTTTTCTTCTATAATTTTTTCTGCATGAAGACGCTTTCCGATAGTATCCGGCTGCAATGCTGACAACACCAGAAATCCTTCCTGGGTGATAAGTACTGCTTTGGTTCGCCTTCCCTGGGTAGCGTCGATCACTATTTTTTCTTCTTTTCCCTGCTGCACCATCCGTTTGACCGGAGCAGCATCCGGACTGACTACGGCAACTATTTTGTCACGGTTGACTATATTACCGAATCCGATATTAATAAAACCGGCCATTCCGTGCCCTCATTCTGCGGATTATTCAATATTTTGAATCTGTTCCCGCACTTTCTCAATCTCTGTTTTCAGGTCAATTGCCAGATTGGATGTTTCCAGATCATTTGCCTTGGACAGTATGGTGTTTGCCTCCCGGTTCATCTCCTGTGCAATGAAATCCAGTTTTCGGCCGATACCTTCACCATCGGCGAGTACTTCCTTCATATGACGGATGTGACTTTTCAGACGAACTGTTTCTTCATCTGTGCAGATCTTGTCTGCATAGATGATAACCTCTGACGCGATCCGGCTTTCTTCAATCTGCGTATCGCTTAACAGTTCTTTCATCTTATCTTCCAGTTTCTGGCGGTACTCCTGGAGAATCTGCGGTGAACGCTCCTCCACCATTCCAACTTTTTCAAGCATCTGATCAAGTTTCTGCACAAGATCAGTCCGGAGGTTTTCCCCTTCCGTCTTCCGTGTCTCAACAAACTGTTCACAGGCTTTCCGGAGCACCTGTTCCAGAAGTCCCCATAATTCTTTTTCATCCGAATCCACTTCTTCCATTGTAAATACATCCTGGAACCTGCCAAGCTCCGCTGCGGTGATGTCGTTACAGATACCAAAGGTATCTGCCATTTTCTGAAAATATGCCATATACTGGCTGGCTACTTCCTGATTATACTGCAGAATCATGTGAGACTGTGTAAAATCCTCGTAACTGATAAAGACATCGACCTTTCCTCTCAGCATGTACTCTTTTAGCAGTGTACGGATCGCACTGTCGAAAAAGCTGAGTTTTTTCGGCATCTTGATATTAAAATCCAGATACCGATGATTTACAGATTTGATTTCAACCGTAAATTTATGCTGCTCGTCCTGTGCCTCGGCTCTTCCAAATCCTGTCATGCTTTTAATCATAATAGTTTTCTCACCTTAAATAATTTCTTAATTATTGCTTAATATGCATATGTTTTTATTATAAGTCATTACAAAACCCTAGTCAAATCCTTTTTTTCTGTTATAATAAAAATATTCAAAGAAGGAGTGTGTTTTTATGGCTTTTGACGGAATCACAATTGCAAATATTGTAACAGAATTAAATCAGACTATCACCGGCGGTAAGATCAACAAGATCGCCCAGCCGGAAAATGATGAGTTGATCATAACCATTAAAAATCAGCGGAAACAGTACCGCCTGTTTTTATCAGCCAGTGCCTCTCTCCCACTGATTTATCTGACGGAAACCAATAAACCAAGTCCACTGACGGCACCCAATTTCTGTATGCTGTTAAGAAAGCATATCGGGAGTGGCAAAATCATCGCCATCGAACAGCCGGGTATGGAGCGGATCATCCGTTTTACTATTGAACATCTGAATGAACTCGGTGATCTGTGTACCAAATATCTGATTGTGGAGATCATGGGAAAACACAGCAACATTATCTTCTGTAACGAAGAGGACCAGATCATCGACAGTATCAAACATGTGTCCGCTCATATGAGTTCTGTGAGGGAAGTTCTTCCCGGGCGTCCGTATTTTATACCGGAAACACAGTCAAAATTGAATCCGTTTGTATTAACGGAAGAAATCTTTCAGGAAAAGATTTTTCCACGTCCGACGAATGTGGCAAAAGCAATCTACACTTCCATCACGGGAATCAGTCCTTTGATGGCAGAAGAAGTCTGCTACCGCGCCGGCATCGATGGCGGTATCCCAACCGACGCACTTAAGGATGTGGAGCGGGTACATCTGGCACATACTTTTCTTCGCATGGTAGAAGACATCCGGGACGGACATTTCGAGCCAAACATTATATATAAAGGAAAAGAACCGGTAGAATTTGCCTGTTTTCCACTGTCTCAGTATCAGGATTACCGTGCTGTCTCCTATCCATCGATTTTCCCGGTGTTAGAGACATATTATGCCGAAAAAAATATCGTCACCAAGATGCGTCAGAAAACAGTAGATCTGCGAAAAATCGTACAGAATGCACTGGAGCGAAATGTGAAAAAATATCAGTTGCAGCAAAAACAGCTGAAAGATACAGAGAAAAAAGAAAAATATCGTGTCTGGGGTGAACTGCTGAATACTTACGGCTATGAAGTAGAGCCTGGTGCAAAGTCCATGGAGGCGTTGAATTATTACACCAATGAAATGATTCAGATCCCACTGGATGGAACGATGACCCCACAGGAAAATGCAAAGAAATATTTCGATAAATACAGCAAGTTAAAGCGAACCAGGGAAGCACTGGACACACTGTTACAGGAAACCGGAGATGAGATCAAGCATCTGGAATCTATTGCTGCTTCTCTTGATATTGCCTCTTCAGAAGAAGATCTCGTACAGATCAAAGAAGAGATGATGGAATATGGATATGTAAAGCGGAAAAATACAGGAGGAAAAAAAGTAAAAGTCACCTCCCGTCCATATCATTATATTTCCAGCGATGGATATGATATCTATGTCGGCAAAAATAATTTTCAGAACGATGAGCTTTCTTTTAAGTTTGCTTCCGGCAATGACTGGTGGTTTCATGCCAAAGGACAGCCGGGATCCCATGTGATCGTAAAATCAAAAAACGATGAACTTCCGGATCGTACCTTTGAAGAAGCAGGAAAACTGGCAGCTTACTATTCCAGGGGCAGACAGGCACCGAAAGTGGAAATTGATTACACACAGAAGAAAAATCTCCGGAAGCCAACCGGCGGAAAACCGGGATTTGTTGTATATTACACGAACTACTCCCTTCTGATCGAGCCGGACATCACGGGACTTCAACAGATACAGTAAAAGGAGGCAACGCCATTGAAGAAAACAAAGGATTCTCAGGAAACAAAGATCCTGAGAAAACCGGTTGCACGAATTGAGACAACCGCGGATACCGGACTTGCTCAGGCACAGGTGAAAGAACGAATGGAAAAAGGATGGAGCAATGCCCCGGTGGATTCTCCTTCCAAGACGACCAAAGAAATTATTATCAGCAATGTATTTACGTATTTCAACCTGATTTTTCTTGTGATCGCAGTTCTGCTGCTTCTGGTCGGTGCATTTCGTGATCTGACCTTTCTGCCGGTCATTATCTGTAATACTCTGATTGGTATCATTCAGGAGATCCGTTCCAAGAAAGTACTGGACAAGCTGAGTGTGTTGAATGCTCCTAAAGCTACTGTTGTGCGTGAAGGAAAGCTTCAGACGATTCCTGCCGAACAGGCGGTTCTGGATGATATTGTAAAATTTCAGGCGGGGAATCAGATCTGTGCCGATGCTACTGTGATTGACGGGGAGGTACAGGTCAACGAATCTCTTCTGACCGGTGAATCTGATGAGATCACCAAAAACCCCGGGGACACTTTGATGTCCGGAAGTTTTGTTGTTTCCGGCTCCTGTCTCGGACGCCTGGAACAGGTAGGTGCAGACTCTTATATCTCAAAACTGACACTGGAAGCAAAGGCAACCAAAGAAGGGGAACAGTCTGAGATGATACGTTCCCTGAATAAACTGGTTCAGATTGTTGGATTTCTGATCATTCCGATTGGTATTGTCCTTTTCGGACAGCAGTATCTGCTTGGTGACAGTTCCATCAAGACCAGTATGCAGGCCATGGTTGCGGCAATCATCGGTATGATTCCGGAAGGGTTGTATCTGCTGGCCAGTGTAGCTCTGGTAGTCAGTGTAATGCGATTGGCCACGAAAAAAGTTCTTGTACATGATATGAAGTGTATCGAGACGCTTGCACGGGTCAATGTGCTGTGTGTTGATAAAACCGGTACCATTACCGAAAATACCATGAAGGTTCACGATGTGGTTTCTCTGGAACCATATGAAAAAGAAGAACTTCCCCCCTTGAAAGAACTGCTGGGTGATTTTGCCCACGCTATGTCGAAAGATAATATTACAATGGCAGCAATGCAGGAATATTTCACACAGGGAAGCGGACAGGTAGCTACTTCAGTAACTTCATTCTCTTCCGCTTTCAAATACAGCAGTGCTACTTTTCATACGACTTCTTATGTGCTTGGTGCACCGGAATTTGTTCTTCGGGATGATTATGAAATATACAAAGAAACAATTGAATCCTATGGAAGTGAGGGTTATCGTGTCCTGGTTTTCGGTCGATACGAGGGAACTCCGGACGGAAAAGCACTGACAGAGGCGGTGCTTCCATATGGTCTTGTATTACTTGCCAATCCGATCCGAAAAGAAGCCTGGGAGACGTTTCAGTATTTTGCAGATCAGGGTGTGGATATCAAGGTTATCTCCGGTGATAATCCGGTTACAGTATCAAAGGTGGCTTCTCAGGCGGGAATCGCCAATGCGGATAATTACATCGATGCCAGTCAGTTAAAAACAGAGGATGATATCAAGCGTGCTGTGTTAAAATATACGGTTTTCGGTCGTGTGACCCCGGATCAGAAGCGACAGTTTGTCCGTGCATTAAAAGATGCAGGAAAAACCGTTGCAATGACCGGTGATGGTGTCAACGATGTACTTGCACTGAAAGACGCTGACTGCAGTATTGCGATGGCCTCAGGAAGTGACGCAGCAGCACAGGCTTCTCAGCTGGTATTGCTGGAATCGAATTTTTCGTGTATGCCTTCGGTTGTACTGGAAGGACGTCGGGTCGTTAATAATATCGAACGGTCTGCAAGCCTGTTTCTGGTAAAAAATATTTTCAGTTTCCTTCTGTCATTGTTCTCTATGGCGTTTATGATCACCTATCCGCTGGAACCATCTCAGATTTCCATGGTGGGTATGTTTACCATTGGTATTCCGGCATTTCTGCTGGCAATGGAACCGAACAAGAAGATGATTGAAGGCCACTTCCTTACGAATGTGCTTCTAAAAGCACTTCCGGCTGGACTTACAGATGTACTGATTGTGGGATTCCTTACAGTGTTCGGACGGACGTTCGGACTGACAAATGAGGAAATTTCCACGGCTGCCACTCTTCTGCTGGCAATTGTCGGACTGATGATTCTGTTTAAAATCAGCAAACCGATGAATGTATTCCGCTGGATCGTGTGGTTGGCTATGGTGGCTGGATTGTTGTTCTGTGTAATCTTTTTGAAGGATCTGTTTGGAATTGGAGTGATGACACGGAAGTGTTGTATGACGCTGATCGTGTTTGCGGTTGCTACGGAGCCGTTGTTGAGGTATATTTCGCAGATTGTGGCGGGGATTCGGAAACGGGTGCTGCGTAGACATGAAAAACGGCTGGATAAGAAGTATCCTAGGAAACGTGGGGAGTAAAAAATGTATTAACAAACGGACGCAGTAAGGAGTCGAAACCCGGTTGGAACAACGTTGGCAGGTGAATTTTGAACTATGTGCTAAGTGCGACTAGGCCCTTCGCGGAGAGCCGCTCAGCGCCAAGTCTTACTAAGCACAGGATTTCAAAACTTCACCTAACCGCCAACAAAGTGTTGTTCCAACCGGGTTTCGACTCCTTACTGCTGTTTATTAATAACCGGAAGAAATAAAATAATTCCAATTTTTTCACATATATCGTCGCGATGATTAATGCGGAATTTCCGAGGTCTGAATCAGGATTGTTGTGTTAGGTACTCTTCGGTTGTCATGAATTCTACGTGGAGTGGCGACAATCCCTGTAAGATATGCAGGGTTTCTGCTTCCAGGATCGGGTTCAGGCCGGAGGTGGCGTCGGTGAGCCAGATTAGTTTGCAACCGAGGTCGATGCCTTCGAAGAAGGTGGAAAGGACACAGCATTCGGAGACGACACCGGTGAGAATAACGCGATCGGCTTTTTGTGCGGCTTTGCGGATGGCGGGTACCTGAAAGGAGGAATACGTGCTTTTGTCGTAGACGCGGTACGATTCGGCAGCTTCCTTGATTCCGTCCATCAGTTCGTTCATCCAAGGATTTTCGTTGATTTTTCTGTTCATTTCGTTATAGGTTATCCATGTTCCGACCGGGTGTTCGGCGGCGATGTAGCGGGTAAAGATGGTCTGGTCTTTTGAGTGATTTTCCAGAAGTTTCAGGATGTTTTCTTTCGTACGTGCTGCTGTCTCACACGCCCAGGGCTGTTCAGGAAGATATACGTTTTGCATATCAATAACTAATAATAAATCTTTCATTTTGCAGAGCTCCTTTTAATTTATTTAATGGCTTGATTCTATTTTCTTATCTGTGTAAACAATCATTGCAAAAACAAAAATTCTAAATTTCACTATAAGTATATCCATAATAAATGTCAATACAAAATACTTCTGTCATAGCGGTAATACCTGTATATTTACAATTGACAAGACAGCTGTAAAGTGTTAAGGTAAACAGGCAAATATTTATAGAAAGAAGGTTTTGATTATGCCTGAAAACCTGATGCCCCATATCCGGCTTCCTAAAAATCTGGATGTGGACTGTGCGTTATTACCTGGAGATCCGGCGCGGGCGGACACAGTGGCTTCTCATCTGGAGAATGCAAAGTTGCTTGCATCCAACCGGGAATTTCGTAGCTGGTCCGGTACTTATAAAGGGAAGAAAATGTTGGTTACTTCTACCGGAATCGGTGCTGCTTCCTGTGCAATTGCCGTGGAGGAACTGATCCAGTGCGGTGTCCATAACCTGATTCGCATCGGAAGCTGCGGAGCCCTGCAGCCGGAATGTGCTCTGGGCGATCTGATCTTTGTAACCGGGGCGATCCGGGACGATGGAACCTCTACTGCTTATGTGGAAGCACAGTATCCTGCGATACCTGATTTGGATCTTCTGAGTGCCTGTAGGGAAAGTGCGGTTGCTGAAAATATTCCTTATCACCTGGGGATCTGTCGCAGTCACAGCTGTCTTTACGGTGATCGTAACCCGGAGCTTTACAGTTATTGGGCCGGAAAACGTGCAATTGCTTCTGATATGGAAACCGCAGCGTTATTTGTACTCGGTTCCCTTCGTGGTGTGCGCACTGCATCGATTTTAAATGTTGTTGCTGCCTCTCAGTCCTCTGTCGCGGAAGATATTGGAAAATATGCCGGCAAAGAGGAAATTTCCATGAGTGGAGAAGAAAGAGAAATTCTTACAGCGCTGGAAGCACTCACCAGAATCCAGGAATAATCAAAACCGAAATATCTGAAAATCATCCGGAAAACAGGTGGTATGCAACGTGTATATCCTGCATTTCTGATGATGCAGATAAAAAATCACATCTAGGGAGGATGAATCATGAAAAAGATTTTTAAAACACAACTGAATGCCGCTGTCATCGTTCTGATACCGGCATGTATCGGAATCAACTATCTGGGAAAACTGTTCGCTAGTTTTCTGAAACTGCCGTTATGGCTGGACAGTATCGGAACCTGTATCGGTGCTGCACTTGGCGGACCGATCATCGGAGCCATCTGTGGTGCTGCAAACAACCTGATCTACGGATTTACCACTGGTGATAATATTACACTGGTCTATGCGCTGACCAGTCTCTTCATCGGTCTGGTTGTCGGTATCATGGCACGTATCGGATTTATGAAAACATTCCCAAAAGCTCTGTTGACTGCATGTGCAGGCGGACTGGCAGCTGTTGTGGTTTCCACACCACTGAACATTCTGTTCTGGGGCGGTACAACCGGAAATGTATGGGGTGATGCAGTATTTGCCGCAACACAGGCAGCAAAACTTCCACTGGCACTTGGTTCTCTGCTGGATGAGATCGTTGTGGATGTACCGGATAAGCTGATCACACTGATCATCGTATTCCTGATCCTCAAAGGTCTTCCAAAGAAACTTACCACTCTGTATGATACAGAAGAAACTATCGAAAGTCTGGATTAATTTATGAAAACCATCAGTTTATACACAAATAACGGAAGCTGGCTGACACAGCTTCATCCATTTACCAAATTATGGTATCTGGCAGCAGCAATCTGCATTCCCCTTCTGACTGGTTCTTTGTGGGGATTTGCAGTAATGATCATAATCAGTTTTGTACTGTTAAAAAGCGGCAGGCTTATTAAAAAAGCTCTGCCGCTGATTGCATTTTCTTTTACAATTATTCTTACAATTTTTCTGATTCATGGTCTGGTCAATCAACAGAACAAGAATGTACTGTTTGCCATCGGATTTCTCAAGTTTTATAAAGAAGGATTATTGTATGCGGCACATATCGGATTAAATATTCTGAATATGCTTCTGTCTTTCGCAATTGTCGTTTTATCCACCCGTCCTTCCGAGTTGGTGGATGAGTTGGAACGAAAGGGATTTTCTCCGCGGTTTGGATATATTATCAATTCAGTGTTTCAGATTATTCCGCAGATGATGGGGACGATGCATACCATCACCGATGCTCAGAGAAGCCGTGGCATGGAAACAGAGGGTAATCTTCTGGTTCGTATCAAGGCCTTTCTTCCACTGATCTCGCCGGTTGTTATGAGTGCGCTGACAGCTACCAGAGAACGGGCAATTGCACTGGAAGTACGTGGATTTGGTGCAAAAGGAACAAAAACCTGGCTGCATCCCCATCAGAAGACAAAAGCAGACCGGATCTTCAGCTGGCTGTGTATTGCAGGGCTGATTCTGGCACTGGCAGGGAGGATTTATTTATGGCTTTTTTAGAAGTAGAACATTTGAAATATCGCTATCCCCATACGAAAAAGCTGGCGTTGGATGATATCTCCTTTACTGCTGAGAAGGGAGAATTCATCGGAATTATCGGAGAGAATGGTGCGGGAAAAAGCACGCTCAGCCAGGCTTTCTGCGGACTGGTTCCTCAGTTTTACAAAGGTGCTTACGGAGGTAAAGTGACTGTTGACGGAATTGATGCTGCTATCACACCTACGGCGGAACTTTGCAAAAAAGTCGGGCTGATCTTTCAGAACCCTTTTAACCAGCTTTCCGGAGCCAAAGATACTGTTTGGGATGAAGTAGCCTTTGGGCTGGAAAATTTTGGCGTACCGGCTGAACAGATCCATGAACGTCTGGATAAAGTCCTGCATCAACTGGACATCTGGCAGTTTCGGGAGAAGAACCCATTTGATCTGTCCGGTGGACAGATGCAGCGTGTAGCCATTGCTTCTGTTCTTGCCATGGAACCGGAGATCCTGCTTCTTGACGAGCCGACATCCCAGCTGGATCCACAGGGAAGTGAAGAGGTTTTCCACACAGTAGAATTACTTGCAAAAACAGGTATTACTATTTTTATGATTGAACAAAAAATGGAAAAACTGGCATCTTACTGTGACAAAATATTGCTCTTACATGAAGGTAAACAAATTGATTTTGACACACCGGAAAAGATTTTCTCAAGGCCTGATCTTGCAGAATTAGGTATCTGTCCTCCCTATGTGACGCGTTACTGTATCGAACAGAATCTTTTTCGTCCGGATGGCACTTATCCGGTGACCATGGAGGATGTGAAAAGAGTTTTGAAAAGGGATATGGAAAGAAAGGTTACACTTCCGCAGCTGACAGATCCTGTCCTGACAGAAGTACCGGAAGATCGATTTGCTGTGAGAAATCTTAAGTTTTCCTATACAGAAGATCATCCCATTTTTGAAAACTTTCAGCTGTCTCTGGATCAGCGTCCTACGGCAATTATCGGACAAAATGGTGCTGGAAAAACCACACTGGTACGTCTGCTGAAAGGTCTGTTAAAACCTTCTGCCGGAACAATCCTTTACCAGGGAGAAGATATTTCCAGACGTACGGTGGCCTCTCTTGCCGGGCAGGTGGGTTATGTTTTTCAGAACCCGGATGACCAGATTTTTAAGTATAAGGTCATTGATGAGGTTATGTTTGGTCCGTTAAATATCGGCATGCCAAAAGAAAAAGCAAAAGAAAAAGCCATGGAAGCGTTGGCGCTGACGGAATTGACTTCCTATGCGGGTGAAAATCCGTATGATCTGGAACTCTCTCAACGGAAACTGGTTGCGATTGCTTCTGTTCTTGCGATGGATACAGATGTAATTATTCTGGACGAACCGACGATCGCACAGGATTATAGAGGAAAAGAGATTATACGGAACATTATTACCAGCCTTTCCGGGCAGGGAAAGCTGGTATTGGCGATTCTTCATGATATGGATTTTGTAGCGCAGTGTTTTTCAAGAGTTGTGGTTCTTGCTCATGGACAATTGTTGGCAGACGGTACACCTTCGGAGGTATTTGTACAGGAGGACGTATTGAAAAAAGCTGCTCTTGACATGCCACATCCATTACAGCTTCGAAAAGCATTGGAACAGATAGAAAATATATAATGTCCCTATCGCCATTGACAGAGGTTTGTAACAATATAAAAAGTCGGAACTGAAATCCCTTTTCGTGAATTCAGTTCCGACTTTTTGTTGTGCTGCATATCAAAATTGGTACGGTGGACCAATTTTGATTACTCATCTAATGAAAACTCTTGAGCCAGTTCACCAGTGAATCATGCCAGATGTTGTCAGTTACGGTTTTCTTCATCTGATCTGTCACAGGACCGTTTCCGACCATCTTCTCAAGGATAGCTGCCTGAAGTTCTTTTACCGTCATCTCATCCGGTGTTTTACTCCAATCTGTTTTCAGATCAGTTTCAGGCTCTTTTTTCTCTTCACAGACAATGGTTTCATTTTCCGATGGCTTCTGCTCTTTTACTGTTACCGGTTTTATTTTTTTCATTATTGCAACCGGTACCGGAGATTCCTCCTTCATCTGCTCTTCCGGAATCCAGATATCGCCGCTGTTCGCAGGAATCGTTACGTTGATTCTTCCACCCTGTACTTCTGCCCGTTCACCGGAAAGTGCACCGATATAGATGGCAGTATTACCTGCAGGCAGATTCATACCTGTGGCATTGTCATCGTTGTTGACAGTGACAATCACACGTACATCATCCAGATCCCGTGCGAAAGCATATTGCCGGTTGGTAAGCATCAGTTCATTATAATTTCCATAGCTTAATGCCGGTGTAGCCTGACGTATCTTTCCGAGTGCGGCAATCAGTGCTGTACAGGGATTTTCAGTAACAGCATTTTTGTAATTTTCCAGATCCAGTGCAGGACGAAGACTTGCATCTGAGAATTTTTCTTTCTTTCCTTCAATTCCAAATTCCGATCCGTAATATATACTCGGAATACCAGGCAGAGTATACAACAATATATGGATCGGTGCAAAATGCGCTTTGTTGCTGAGCTTGGTATAGATTCGTTCTACATCATGATTGTCCACAAAATTGTAAAGATCCAGATCGCCCATATTCTGCAAATATTTAACGGTATGTGCAATTTCAAAATAGTTATGGTCGTTATGTCCGCTGTACAGGGCTTTATGTAGAGCATAGTTTGTTACACTGTGCAGAGTATCGCCGTTAACCCAGCGGCTGTAATCGCCGTGGATGACCTCTCCCATGAGCCAGAAATCTTCTTTTACCTCATCTGCTGTACGGCGCAGGGCATGCATAAAGTCAAAATCCAGGACATCTGCAGCATCCAGACGAATACCATCAATATCAAATTCAGACACCCAGAAACGGATCACATCACAGATATAATTTTGTACTTCCGGATTGCGCTGATTCAATTTTACCAGAAGATTATATCCTCCCCAGTTTTCGTAGGAAAAGCCATCATTATACTCTGTATTTCCACCGAAATTTACATTGCAATACCAGTTGACATAGCGGGAATGTTCCCGATTTTCCCGGATATCTTTAAAAGCAAAGAAATCACGTCCGGTGTGATTGAAGACACCATCGAAAATCACACGGATTCCTTTTTTATGGCAGGCAGCTACAAAATTTGTAAGATCCTCATTGGTTCCCAGACGGGAATCCAGTTTCTTATAATCTGTAGTCTCATATCCATGTCCCACACTTTCGAATAACGGACCGATATACAGTGCTGTACATCCAATCTTCCGGATATGATCGATCCATGGTAACAAGGTATTCAACCGATGTACCGGAGCACCATAGTCATTCTGTGCCGGAGCACCTGTAAGACCCAGGGGATAAATATGATAAAATACTGCTTCATTGTACCAACTCATGTGAATGCACCTCTATTTCTATAATTTATATTTGCAATTACTTATAAAAGTAAGCAAATTATATTTACTTTTATTATCATACCACACCTTCTTACAGAAATCCAGTAATTTATTTACCGTTCGGTATATAAATTATCTAAACATTAAAAACGGGCAATACAGATTTCCCTGTATTGCCCATTCGCATAGCGTATTTTGTTCGTAAACTTATGCCATGATCGGTTTTAAAGCTTCTGCCAGTTTTTCTTTCTCTGCTTCTGCTTCTGCCAGATCTTTACCCAGTGTGGTGTAATAGATCTTGATCTTTGGTTCTGTACCGGATGGACGAATGATAACGGTTTCGTTATTCTCCAGTTTGTAGATCAGAACGTTGGCTGCCGGAAGACCGGTTTCTTCCGGTTTTTCATAGTCGGTTACGCTGGCAACTTTGTAGCCTGCGATTTCGGTCAGAGGATTCTTTCTGAGTCCTTCCATGATACCTGCCATGGTATCCATACCACTCAGTCCCGGGAATTCAAAGCTATCTACTTTGTTCAGGTAACGACCATATTCTTTGTAAATCTCTTCCAGTCTTGCTTTCAGAGAACTTCCTGTGCTTCTGTAGTAAGCAGCCATCTCACAGATCAACATGGAAGCGATAACCGCATCTTTGTCACGTACGTAAGGGCCAGCCAGATAGCCATAACTTTCTTCAAATCCGAAAATGAAACGGTCAACTTCACCTGCTGCTTCCAGCTGAGCAATCTGATCACCGATCCATTTGAAACCGGTCAGGACACTTCTCAATTCTACACCGTAATGTTTTGCAATTGCATCTGCCAGCGGTGTGGATACAATAGATTTTACTGCTACCGGATTCTGTGGCATTGTGCCTTTTTCAATACGTCCTGCACAGATATAATCCAGGAGCAGAACACCAACTTCATTTCCGCTAACCAGTTCATAAGAACCATCCGGGCACTTCATGGCGATACCTACACGGTCTGCATCCGGGTCTGTTGCAAGCATCAGGTCAGCACCGGATTCTTTTGCGAGATTCAGTCCCAGTTCCAGAGCTGCAAAGATTTCCGGATTCGGATAACTGCAGGTTGTAAAGTAACCGTTTGGATATTCCTGTTCCGGAACAATAGTGATATCAGTAATTCCGATATCTTTCAGTACCTGTGTGACAGGAACCAGACCGGAACCGTTTAACGGGCTGTATACCAGTTTCAGTCCTGCAGTTTTACACAGACCCGGACGAACCTGTCTGGACTCGATGGCATCATACAGGGCACGTTTGCAGTCATCTCCTACGAAACGAATCAGACCTTCTTCTACACCTGCTGCAAAAGACATATATTTCGCACCGGTCAGAACGTCAGTTTTCTGAATCTCATCGTAAACGATTGCCGCAGCATCGTCAGTCATCTGGCATCCGTCCGGACCATATGCTTTATAACCATTGTACTTTGCAGGGTTATGAGAAGCAGTTACCATAATACCTGCATTACAGTTATAATATCTGGTCGCAAAAGAAAGGGCCGGAACCGGCATCAGAGCATCATAGATTCTGACATTGATTCCGTTGGCTGCCAGTACACCAGCAGCAGTCTTTGCAAATACATCACTCTTCAGACGGCTGTCGTAGCTGATGGCTACAGTCTGTGTGCCGCCCTGGGTTTTTACCCAGTTGGCAAGTCCCTGGGTTGCCTGACGAACCACATAAATATTCATACGATTGGTACCTGCGCCCAGAACCCCACGAAGACCTGCAGTTCCGAATTTTAATGCAACCGCGAAACGTTCTTTGATCTCATCATCGTTTCCTTCGATTCTGGACAGTTCCGGATTCAGATCGGCATCCTCAAGATCTGCTGCCAACCAGCGTTTGTATTCTTCCTGATACATTATTTACCACTCCTATTATCTTTATTTTTGTTACTTAAAAAGTTATATATATTGTAACATGTTTTCACAAAAGCAGCAACCGTTTTGTGTAATTTAAACGAATCTTAACAAAGAATTTCAGTGAAAGCGACAAATTCTACTATATTATCTGAAAAATCGCAGGGATTTTCAAACGCAAAGAACTGTCTGCTGAATAGTTATAAATCTTCCAGACTGGCGAAGAACAGTTCATAAAAGTCATCTTCCCCTTCCAGTTTTGGCGAATTTTCACCGCCACCATTGGTACTACGGCGCATAGACGCATAAAACTCCTCTCCCGCCTGGATCAGATCCATCGTATAGATCGGGTAACCTTCTTCCTGACATTTTTTACAGAAAGCGTCAACAGGATTTTTCTCATTGCGTGTAGCAAAGAGTGCTTTTCGAAGCTCCGGATCTCTTTTTGCTTTCAGCTGCAGTGCATCCAGTAATTCAATCGTATTCATATCTTTTCCTCCTTTATGTCCGAAAGATTAAAATTGGTCCACTGGACCAATTATTGATATGCAATGTAACAAAAAAAGTCTGCAAATAGTAATGCAGACCTCCTTGTCTTTGTTTTCTCTGTAAATTTAAAAAAATTATAACGTAGGTTCCCGATGATTTCAATATCTTTTATAAGAAAATCTCCTGTATAGTATCTATAATTGAATACCGTACAGGAGATTCCCGAAACAGACTTATTTATCCGTTTATTTTATTATTTCTGAACGATGTTGATGATCTTCTTCGGTACATAGATCTCTTTTACGATTGTACCTGTCAGTTTGTCAGCAATGGCTTCTTTTCCTTTTGCGATCGCATCTTCTTTGGAGATGTCAACCGGAATGCTGATGACTGCACGGGTTTTTCCGTTGATCTGTACCGGTACTTCTACTTCATCATCTTTCATGGCTTCTTCGTCATGTTCCGGCCACTGCGCAGCAAATACGGAAGTGTCATGACCCAGTACCTGCCACAGTTCTTCTGCGATATGCGGAGCAAACGGGGAAAGCAGAATTACATAAGTAGACAGTGTTTCTTTATCGATACCACCGCTCTTCTTTGCCATGTCGATCAGCTTGTTGTTATATTCCATGAATTTGGAGATAACAGTGTTCAGGCTGAAGCTTTCCAGACGTTCTGTGATATCGTGGATCAGGCAGTGACGCAGTTTTACCATTTCTTTGGTCTCTGCAACATTTGCTTCTGCGCTGTCCTGTACCAGTTTCCAGAAACGGTTCAGGAAACGGTATACACCGTCGATTCCTCTGTCGTCCCACTCTGCATCCAGTTCCGGCGGTCCTACGAACAGCTCATAGATACGCAGAGAGTCACATCCGTAATCTCTTACCAGATCATCCGGAGAAACAACGTTTCCTTTGGATTTACTCATCTTGATACCGTTCTTACCTGTGATCATACCCTGGTTAAACAGTTTGTGGAATGGTTCATCAAAATCAATAGCTCCGATATCATACAGGAACTTGGTGTAGAAACGGGAATACAGCAGATGCAGTACCGCATGTTCCACACCACCGATGTACATATCTACCGGCAGATACTTGTCAGCTTTTTCTTTGGAAACCAGTTCTTTATCATTTTTGTTATCTACATAACGCAGGAAATACCAGGAAGAACCAGCCCACTGTGGCATAGTGTTAGTCTCACGTTTTGCAGGTCCTCCGCAGGCCGGGCACTTGCAGTTAACCCATTCGTCAATAGCAGCCAGTGGAGATTCGCCGGTTCCTGTCGGTTCGTAGGATTCTACATCCGGCAGACGAAGCGGAAGTTCTTCTTCCGGTACCGGAACGTTTCCACATTTCGGGCAGTGAACGATCGGGATCGGCTCGCCCCAATAACGCTGACGGGAGAATACCCAGTCACGCAGTTTGAAGTTTACGGTTTTACGTCCGATACCCATTTTTTCGATCATCATCGGAGCTTCTTTCTTCAGTACAGAAGATTCCATACCGTTCCAGTCACCGGAGTTGATCATTGTTCCTGAAGCCTCGGTATAGGCTTCTGTCATGTTTTCAATTTCTTTTCCATCTTTTGCGATAACCTGAATGATCGGAATATTGAACTTTGTTGCAAACTCAAAGTCACGGTCATCATGAGCAGGTACACACATGATTGCTCCGGTACCGTAATCAGCCAATACATAGTCAGACAGCCAGATCGGCACTTTTGCACCATTTAACGGATTGATTGCGTAAGATCCGGTAAACACACCAGTCTTTTCTTTGTCCTGCAGACGATCCACGTTAGACTTCATGGATGCATCGTAGATATATTGTTCCACAGCTTCTCTTGTTTCATCGGTAGCCAGTTCTTTTGCCATAGCATGCTCAGGAGCCAGTACCATGAAAGTTGCACCGTGAAGGGTATCCGGGCGAGTGGTGTATACAGTGATCTTCTCGTCTTTTCCTTCAACCGGGAATTCAACTTCTGCACCGTAGGATTTACCAATCCAGTCACTCTGCATTTTTTTAACTTTTTCCGGCCAGTCCAGTTTATCCAGGTCATTCAACAGACGGTCTGCATATTTTGTGATACGCAGCATCCACTGACGCAGGTTTTTCTTAGTTACTTCAGAACCACAACGCTCACATTTTCCGTTGACAACTTCTTCATTGGCCAGACCTGTTTTACAGGATGGACACCAGTTGATCGGGAATTCTTTTTCGTAAGCAAGACCTTCTTTAAACATCTTTACAAAGATCCACTGGGTCCATTTGTAGAACTCAGGATCTGTGGTGTTTACTTCGCGATCCCAGTCATACAGAGCTGCGATCTCGTTGATCTGACGTTTGATGTTTGCTACGTTGTCTGCGGTTGATTTTGCAGGATGTACACCCATTTTGATCGCATAGTTTTCAGCCGGCAGACCGAAAGCATCCCATCCCATCGGATGAATGATGTAGTAACCGTTCAGTAATTTGTAACGACTCCATACATCAGAGATTACATATCCTCTCCAGTGTCCTACATGAAGACCGTTTCCTGACGGATATGGGAACATGTCCAGACAATAATATTTTGGCTTTTTGCCATCATCCACATTCACTGGGTGTTCTTCCCAGATATCATGCCATTTTTTTTCTACTGCCCTATGATTATAAGGTACTGTCATGATTTCTTCCTCCTAGGTATTGCTTGAAATATAAAAAGTCCTTTTGTTTCTGTTTTGCAACTAGAGACGAAAGGACTTATTTCCGTGGTACCACTCTACTTCATGAAGCATAAGCCTCATGCACTTATGGATTCTGTAACGGGAATTCCCGCTTTTTCTTACTTGCATCTTCATATGAAAGACTATGGAAATGTTTCGGAAAAAGGACTCCGGGGCCAGTTCAAAGCTCTCTTCTGCTGTCTTCCACCAACCGACAGCTCTCTGAAAGAACGATACCGCTTCTACTCTTCCCCTTCCAGGTCGTATACTTTATAAAACATAAAATATTTTAACTGCAAAGGCAGTGTTTGTCAAGGCTTTCCTGTTATTTACGCAGGCAACGAGCCAAAGTATTACCGTTCACTCCGTTCCCAGTAATGCCAAAGTCCGTGCATGTACGAAACCTTTTGATTATGGCTGCTCATCAAAGCGATGGTTTTTAAAATAGTATTCTTTATCGTGCTCATTAATCTCACGATATACCTTACAAGGACTTCCAAAAGCAATACAGTTTGCCGGAATGTCTTTTGTTACGATAGAACCTGCGCCGATCACGGAATTTTCTCCGATGGTTACATCCGGAAGAACGACAACATTGGCTCCCAGCCATACATTATCACCAATGGTGATTGGGAATGAATACATTCCGTCTCCCCGGTGTTCCGGATCAATGGGATGTCCGGTGGTACACAAGGTTACATTCGGTCCGATCAACACATTTTTTCCGATGGTGATCTTCCAGTCATCGATCAGTGTCAGATTCATATTAGAATAAGTGCCGTCTCCGATGGATACATATTTTCCAACAGCTGCTGTAAGAGGTGGGGTGATCCATACATTTTTTCCTACATTTCCGAATATCTTGTGAAGAAGTGCTTCTCTTCCTTCCATATCCTCCGGTGGCATACTGTTGAATTCTCTTACCAGTGTTTTTGTGTGAGCCTGCAGGCTCATATTTTCATCATCATCCTGCCATACATACCCCTGTTTCATTCTCTCCTGCTCAGTCATAGTTTTTCTACCTCCCAGTTCATATTACTACAGGGTTAAGTGTAACATATTTGCGTGGAAAAAGCCATCTGTTCTCCAAGAAAAGTATTGTCACAGCACATAACAGTAATACATAACAGTCAGGCGCTTTTCCATAGCATCAGTCGTCCATCGAATCGGAAAAAAACAGACGTGGGAAAAGATCTTGTCCGAGCTCTTCTACGGTATAATCCGCATTACAGGATACGCTGGGAGCATACAGGTACGTATATCCATCCCGTATAACCATAAATGCCAGCCAGAAATTGGTATCCTCGTTATTTCCGCTGGTAAAGGAAACAATATACACCGGATAGGAAAGACTCTCAGTATAAACATCGTCCTGGTAAACGGAAAGAATGTTATATATACCGCCATCGGTCAGTTTTTCTGCTGCAAGAGTTGCGTATGCATCCGGAGTGTCCGGAAGATCTTCCGGGTTGGCATAGCAATAATCAACGATGCTGGACATCCCGTCCTCTAACATATCGTCATATCGGTGAGTCCCGTCTTCATAATTTTCATTTAAAAGAGAAATCATACCGGTATAAGGAAGTGCACCTCCCATGAGAACTGGTATATCCGCAGAATTCTCCTGACCGGACTGTGGATCAACAGGGTCTTCATCTGGTTGTGACGGAGAAGGATCAGCATCCTCAGGTGTGGAGGATTCCTGACCATTACCTGACTGGGTGGTTTCCGGAGTGGAGCTGCCTTCCGGATCTTCAGGTTCATCCGTTATTAACGGATCTGTGGTTTCTTCCGGGTCGGAGGGATCTTCGCCTGTTTGCTTGGTGTTTCCATCTGCAGTAATGAATGGAATTTTGAATGGAAGTTTGACCGGAAGTCTGAAAGAACAGGATGTCATGGTCAATGCTGCTGTGAGGAGCAATGAAGCAAAAAGCCATTTTCTTTTCATAAGCATATCTCCTTTCTTCTGAAGAATCTCTTTTTTATATTGTACCATATATTGTGCAGCTTGTGTGACCTTGCCTTATAAAATGATCCACTGGCATCTCAGTTATTGTTATCGATCACTTCTCTCTCAGTAACACCCTTCGCGATGCACAGAATTTATATTAATTGCATAAATTCGCGGAGATCCAGTCCTTTGGCGAACAACCACACTGCTGTTTAAAATATCGACTGAAATGAGACATATTCCGAAATCCGCAGGAAAGAGCCACTTGTTGGATCGGCAGTGCTTCATTTGTCAGTAGATTTTTGGCCTTGTCAAGGCGGACCTGTAGCAGGTCGTTGTGTGGGGTACTGTGAAAGAACTGTCGGTAATAAGCGTAGAACTGACTTTTTTCCAGGTTTATCCGATTGCAGAGTTGTTCAGTTGTCCAGGGTTTTTCATAATGGCGGAGCATCTCCATGCGAAGTGCCTGAAAATTCCGATACAACCCTTCTTCTTCCGGGTTATGTCGCTGCTCTTTTTCAAGTCCACGGGCTGCCGTGACCAGAAGCTGGCAGATCAGTGCACTCTGCATTGCTTCCGTATGGGAGCCGCGGGTAATGTATTCCAGCTGCAGCTTGCGGATGATTTCTTCTATTTCCTCCGGATTTCGCGGATAAAATACCTTGTTCTGTGGAAACTGAAAATATTCTGCCAGATTCTCCTGTGCAACAAAATGAAGATAACTGTTCCGGAACTTTTGTATTGCCTGATAGTGCTGCATCTGTCCTGGTGTGTATAGGATGCAGGCATTTTCCCCGGTGATCAGTATGCCGTTTTCCTGATAAACTTTCATCGGAGTTTTCAGCAATAAAAACAAATAATCGCCGCTCCCCTGTGGACGGTAGATCCGGTCAGCATCCGGGTTGGAACGGTTGTATTCACAAAACTGTATAGACATATTTGAAATCATGACTTCATACCCTCTCGTATTTTCTGCAAAAAGCATACTCGACACCGGAAAAAAAGTCAATTACTTCGGACAAAAACATCTGGTATTCTGCCAATGTTCTGTTACAATCATAGACAGTACAGACAAAACATGTCGAGAGCACATTATATAACCACAGGAGGTTTTTACAATGAAAAAAGCTGAAATTATTGTAGACAAGTATTTCCTCACCGGCGCGGTAGACAAAAGGATCTTCGGTTCTTTTATTGAACATCTGGGAAGAGCCGTGTACGAAGGAATTTATCAGGAAGGCAACCCGAATTCTGATGTACAGGGATTTCGAAAAGATACCCTGGATCTGGTCAAAGAACTGCAGGTTCCGATCGTTCGTTATCCGGGCGGTAACTTTGTATCCGGTTTCCGCTGGGAAGACAGCGTAGGACCAAAAGAGAAACGTCCATCCAGACCGGAGCTTGCCTGGGGTGTGATCGAGACCAATCAGTTCGGATTAAATGAATTCGCTGACTGGTCCAAAAAAGCAGAAAGCGATATCATGATGGCTGTCAATCTGGGAACCCGCGGACCGGAGGATGCCAAGAATCTTCTGGAATACTGTAACTTCAAAGGCGGCACTTATTACAGTGATCTGCGAAAAGAACACGGTTACAAAGATCCGCACGATATCAAAGTATGGTGTCTGGGAAATGAAATGGACGGACCGTGGCAGATGGGTCATAAAACAGCTGCAGAATACGGAAGAATCGCAGCTGAAACTTCCCGTCTGATGAAATTCATGGATCCTACAATCGAGACCGTAGCCTGCGGAAGCTCCAACCTGGATATGCCGACTTTCGGTTCCTGGGAATACACCGTTCTGGATGAGGCTTATGATGAGGTCGATTACATGTCCCTGCATCAGTACTATGGAAACCGTGATGACGATACCCCTGATTTTCTGGCTAGTTCCAAGGGAATGGATGATTTTATCTCCGGTGTCGTAAGTATCTGTGATGCTGTCAAAGCAAAGAAACACGGAAAAAAGAATATTAACCTGTCCTTCGATGAGTGGAATGTCTGGTATCACAGCAACGAAGCAGATGAAAAACTGGAAAAATGGATCCAGGCACCACATCAGCTGGAAGATATCTACAATTTTGAAGATGCCCTGTTAGTCGGAAGTATGCTGATCACACTTCTTCGCCATGCAGACCGTGTGAAAATTGCCTGCCTGGCACAGCTGGTCAATGTTATCGCACCGATCATGACTTCTGATACCGGTGCATGGAGACAGACTATTTTCTATCCGTATTTCCATGCAAGTGTATACGGAAGAGGTACTGTCCTGAACACACAGGTACACACCCCGGTATATGAAAGCAAAACATACGGAGAAGCTCCGTATCTGGACTCTGTATGCATCTGGAATGAGGAAGAAGACACTCTGACAATCTTTGCTGTTAATAAGAGTCTGGATGAAGATATGGAAGTCAGCTGTGATCTGAGGCAGTTTGAAGGTTACAAAGTAGCTGAACATATCGTTCTGACTAACGATGACCTGAAAGCGGTAAATACAGAAGCAGCACCGAATACAGTGGCACCAAGCCACTCCTCTGCTACCAAAGTGGAAAATGGCAGACTGCAGACCGTATTTGGAAAACACAGTTGGAATGTGATTCGACTGAGCAAATAATTTCTTTCAAAAATGCTCCTGGAATTCCAGGAGCATTTTTGATAACTGTTCTGTAACTATTCAAAGTTCTTGCTATTGTTTTATTCTAATGGTTCCTCATAGAATCTTCCCGCGATCCCCTGGGATTTGATAATGTTGATAAATGCTTCCGGATCCAGGCTGTGAACCAGTGCAGTCACTTCTTTCACCTCATCTTCTCCCAGTACTGTGTACAGCATGTCTTTGTCCTCTTTCAGATAGCAGCCCTGAACGGCAAGATGTGTGATCCCATGCCTGGTACATTCCATAATCTTCTGCTCCAGCATCGCTCCGTGACGGGTGACGATGAACATGGTTGCTTTTTGATCTTTTCTGTGAAGTGTGTTGATCGTCTGTGTGGAAACAAACTGGAAAATGATGGAATACATCGCAGCTTCAAATCCGAAGAGAAAACCTGCAGTTGTCAGAATTACCACGTTGATACCAAAGACAAAATTCCAGGACGGTTTGTGTAATCTGGACGAAAGATAGACAGCGATAAAATCCGTTCCACCGCTGGAAGCTTTTCCAAACAAAGCAATCGATATTGCTGTTCCGTTCAGAATCCCACCAAATACAGACACCAGAAGAGGATCATATGTAATCGGAGTTACCGGGATCAGATCGACCAGAAAAGAGTTCAGTACGATCATTAGTACCGTATATGAGGTAAACTTTTTCCCGATCATCCGAAAACCGATGATCGCCGGTATCGCATTCAATGCAATATTGATCACCGAATATGGTAATGTAATTCCGAAAAATGTTTCCGCCGTACGCTGTAACAAAAGTGATAAACCGGTAAATCCTCCCGGAATCAGATTCCCCGCCCGGACAAAAGATTTGATGTTGACAGACATCAGTAACGATGCGAAAAGTACGCAGCCTGTCGATATCAGCGGCTGCTTCCATCTTGGGGATGTCCGTATTGTTGTTGGTTGTTGATTTGTAGTTTTCATTTTGTTCTCCATTATAAAAATAGGGCATCGCCGTAGCGCAGCTCCCAAAAATCATTCTCACGGCAATAAAATTGATTCATCTGTCCATCTCCAATAAATTACACTTGTGAGTTAGTAACTCGTAAGTTACTTTCTTATGAGTAAGATAAAACAGATTACTTATAAAGTCAAGCATTCCTGTGTGCCAATTCTGCAAACATTTTATACCGCTCATACATTCTGCCGTAAACTTCCATATACTCCGCATTTGGCACATAACAGATCCCTTCATCCGGAACCATATGTGTTACCGCATCTTCGTAACTGTCGTAGCCTCCCTGGTCTGCTCCGAGGCACAACGAAGCATAAATTGCGGATCCCAACGCTGCAGTCTGAGTGCTTGAAGTGACTTTCAGGTTTTTTCCAAGAATATCTGCATAAATCTGCATAACCAGCGGGTTCTTATTGGCGATACCGCCACTGCAGAGAATCTCATGGATCCGAATCCCCTGCTTTTCATATAGATCCAGAATCTGTCTGGTTCCGAAAGCTGTTGCCTGGATCAGGGCACGATAAATCTCTTCCGGTCTGGTGGCAAGTGTAAGTCCGTAGATCATTCCCTTCAGATTACCGTCCACATATGGTGTTTTATTTCCATTCCACCATTCCAGAACCAGAAGATCATCTTCCCGGACAGGAAGTTCCGAGGCTTTCCTGCTTAGCAATTGATGAAGGGAAATTCCCTGTTCTTTGGATTCTTCATAATATTGATACGGAACCATGTGTGTCAGAAACCATTCAAACAGATCCCCCACACATGCAAGCCCCGATTCCAGAGCATAAAATCCGGGAACGATAGCATCACGAATATTTCCATAAATTCCTTTTTCAGAATACTTTTCGGAACCAAGGCTGATCAGTACACTGGAAGTTCCCAGAACAAGCATCGCCTGATCCGGTCTGCTGACACCACATCCCGGAACACCGGCATGAGAATCGATGATAGCAGGTGCAACCGGAAGGCCGGGACAAAGTCCAAGAATATCAGCCCATTCCGCGGTAAGCGTTCCAGCCGATGTTCCCACCGGACAGATACTTCCAGCTAATTTATCTGTTACTACGTTCTCCAGTGCCGGATCAAACGAAGCCAAAAGATCATTTTCAGGATATCCGTTATCATTATCATACCAGGCTTTATAACCTGCCATTGAAATACTGCGGTTTGTAGTATGAGTTAGCGTCTGTGTGACCCAGTCTCCTGCTTCCACAAAAGCGTCTGCAGCCATATAAAGTTCCGGATCCTCCGCGAGTGTTTCCATAATCTTCGGAATCATCAGTTCGCAGGAGATTCTGCCACCAAATACAGGGCTGTACTGCAGATCCTTTTCTTCCAGAACAGCGTTGATCCGGTCGGCGAAACGCTGTGCGCCATGATGCTTCCATAGCTTTGCGTATGCATTTTTGTGGTTCTTCCACTGTTCCTGCCGGCATAGAGGTATACCATTCTTATCAATCGGAAGCATCGTACAGGAAGTAAAATCCACACCGATACAGCTGATCTGTTCCGGTGCGAGTCCACTGCTTTCTATCGCGCGCGTAACAGTTTCCTGCATTGCTTTCAGATAATCATCCGGCTCCTGCAGGGCACAGCTCCCATCGATTTTTCCATAATCAAATCCTGTCGGATTAAGAACCCCATGTGCATACGCACAGGTTTCGCTGGCAACTATCTGCCCGTCACACAGATTGACAAGCACCGCTCTCACCGATAACGTACCAAAATCAAGTCCTAATGCATATGTAATTATTCTATTCATTAAAAATCCCCCCTTGGAATACCAGTTGTTTTTCTGTTTGATATTTTTATGTGAAATGGCATGAAAAAGCACCTATCAGATTACTCCGATAGATACTTTTTCGATATAGCTATATAAACCAGTCAAATCATTTTTTCAACTATTGCTTTACATCTCTTTTTATAAAAGGCGATACCATAAAGTATTATATTATGACGGCCATCATTTTTCAAATATTCAGAATATCTTCGATCTTTGATTTGTTGAATTGCTTTTTTGCAAGCTTTTTCCAATCCGGTTGCTTCTTTCGAATACTTAAGCTCGAGGATAATACCTGCATCCAGATCTTCAGGTTCAACAATAATATCTGCAAAGCCCTCTCCAGCTTCTATATTTGACCTGACCACCCAGTCTGTATTTCCTGTTAACAGACCAACTAAAAGTGTGTGATAGGAACTTTCCTTTTCTTTCTCCGGTGCCTTCGTGTCAAAAACACTAATCGAATTGCTGAGTGTTCGATTCAGATACTGTTCTACCGCCTCTCCATTTCCCCCTTCGACTGAATCCCAAAAAGCTGTTAACTGTTCAGTATTGTCACGCAGTTTTTTATCAAACCAGTCCTGTATCTGAAGTTTGTACACCTCTCGCACTTCTTTATTTGGAATGACCAGCCTATATGCTCCCTGTTCTGTCATTCCAATCTGCGTCAAGTATCCTGTTGTAAATAACACACTCCAAATATTATCAATACCATTATCGATTTCATCATAAGTCAATTCAAGGCGAACGGATTTTTCTATTGGCTCTCCCGCAATCAGGCGTTCAATTTCATCTCGCGTCGTTTTATTTGCTTTAGAAATAAAGCGCTTTACAAGTGAATTACCGCTGCTATTGATCCAATAACATTTTGGTTCTGCTTTTGAGTCTTCACAAAGCAACTCTACATGATTGATTACGTCCCAAGGGCAATAAATATCTGCATCTCCGAAATGATATCCGTCATACCACTCTTTCACTTCTGGCAAATGAGACTCCAAGTGATATGCATTCAACAGTTTTTTTACTTCATTCTCTGTGAATCCGAATTGTTCATCGAAGCGAACATCTGTAATCGATAGGATTTTAAAATTGTTGAGCCCCGTAAAAATACTTTCTTTAGATACCCGCAAACACCCAGTTAAAACAGCAAATTGAAGGAAATCATTCGTTTTAAGTGTCTCACCCAACAATCCTCGGATTAACGATACCATTTCTCCATAGTATCCATCCTGAAAGGCTTTGTCGAGAGGCACATCATATTCATCGATTAACACGATTGTCTTCTGTTCGTAATGCTTATATAACAACTCCGATAGATTTTTAAGCGAAAATCTGAGTTTTACTGAAGTCGCCGGGTTTTGGCTCTTGTTTAAAGAAATCAATTCGCGATACATTTCTTTATCGTCATCATCCAGTTTATTACTTTCCAGTAAGAATTTAAACCGTCTGGCTTCTGCTGCAATCAATTCTGCAAGACTGAGTCTGGCTTCTTCAAATGTGGTTCCGTCCACACCTTTTAATGTAAGAAACACAACCGGGAATTTGCCCATATATTCTTCGCAGAATTGCTCATTCTGTGAAATATAAAGACCATCAAACAATGTCTTATCTGCACCTATTTCAAAAAAGTAGCGGAGCATACTCATAGTTAACGTCTTCCCGAAGCGGCGCGGTCGTGTAAAAAGATTAACCTTTCCCCAGCTATCAAGTAGCTGTTCAATCAGTCTTGTCTTATCAACGTAGTAAAAACCCTGTCGGCGAATTTCCCTAAAATCTTCGATTCCGACAGGAAGCTTCAACGCTATTGCCATTTTTTCATGCTCCTTTCCGAAGCTATACTACTGGAACGGAAGATACTCTGCCCCAATGTACTTTGATTTTACCATCTAACAGGACAAATAGCAAGTTGATCCCAGGCACTTACTTGTCAGACTACCCCGATTGTCTTCTATTCATCCTTAGAAACCGTATCCAAAGCCTTTACTTCTTCTACCGTCATTTTTGCAAATTCAGCTGCTTGTAATTCTTATACCCTAAAAGTTATGATTCGTCAAATTCTATTTGTTTTACAGTTAAGCGAAAATCTCTGTCATACAAGTAAAAAAGCGAGCATATACCACGACAAAATAATCGGTATATGCTCGCTTTTTAACTCATCATCATTTTTTGCTATTTTTTAATCACCGGAATCTCCGTATCATCTTTTGCGTCCAGGTCATCCAGGTATTTTTTCGTTTCTTTCACTATAACCGGTGAAAGGAGCAGTACGGCGATTAGGTTCGGGATTGCCATCAGGGCGTTCAGGATATCGGCGATGTCCCATACTACATCCAGTGCTACCACCGGGGCGATCACAGCTACGGCGATATATAACACACGATAAGGAATCAGTCCCTTTTTCCCTGCAAAATATTCCACACAACGTTCCCCGTAATATGCCCAGCCAAGGATCGTAGAGAATGCGAAGGAAATAATTCCAACGACAAGGATCAGCGGTCCGATGATCGGGATCTGGTCGAAAGCAAGAGAGGTCAGCACACCGCCATCGGTGATCTCATTGGCATTGATAGCCGGGTTTTTCATAATCGTAGAAACCAGTACCAGACCGGTCATCAGACATACGACTACAGTATCCCAGAAAGTTCCGGTGGAGGAAACCAGTGCCTGGCGTACAGGGTTTCGTGTCTGTGCTGCCGCTGCGGCGATCGGCGCAGAACCCATACCGGATTCATTGGAAAACAGTCCACGGGCAACTCCGTAACGCATAGCCAGCATGATTCCGCTTCCTACCAGACCGCCGGCTGCTGCTCCCGGTTGGAATGCCAGGCGACAGATAGTTGTGATTGCCGGAATGATATAGTCATAATTAATTCCAAGAATCACGATACAGCCAAGTACATAGAAAAGTGCCATAAACGGAACCAGTCGTTCGCAGACCCTTGCGATGCTTTTGATTCCACCAAAGATGACAACTGCTGTCAGAACGCCAACGATGATTCCGACAACTGCTTTATTGATATGAAGATTCTCATTACAGACGGTAGCGATGGCGTTGACCTGTGTGGCACATCCGATACCGAACGAAGCAAACCCTGCAAATACAGCAAAGATCAGCCCCAGCCACCGCATATGTAAACCGCGTTCCAGCGCGTACATGGCACCACCCTGCATTCGTCCGTCTTCGGTTTTGACACGATATTTTACTGCAATCAGTGATTCACTGTATTTCGTCGCGATACCGAACACACCGGTAAGCCAGCACCATAAAACAGCACCAGGACCACCTAAGGCAACGGCAGTTCCCACACCGATAATGTTTCCGGTTCCGATTGTAGATGCCAGTGCAGTGGCAAGTGCTCCGAACTGACTGACTTCACCATCTGCATCCGGTTCCTTGGATACGGAAAGTCGGATTCCTTTTGTAATTGTTTTTCTCTGGATAAACCCGGTTCGAACGGTCATGAAAAGATGAGTTCCGAGAAGTAACAGAATCATCCCCCAGCCCCAGACTTTTCCGTCCACCCAGGTTACCAGTTGACTGAACTTTTCCATATGTTTGTTCTCCCTTCTGTGGTGCAGATATGTAAATCTCATAGATATTTCGTATCTTCATAGCTGCTGAGCGTTCAAAAGATTCTGTAAGGTTTCTATGTGCTCTGATTCCTATGCAGGATGATAATTCCCTGTATATTGAAAAAGGCAGACACCCTCTCGGATGTCCGCCCTTGGACTTACATATCTTACCTGTATTTTGTTTATCATTTGATTTTGCTTATTATAGCATGAAAATCTTTCGCTGCCAAGTAAAAATTTTCTACTCCAGGTTCAACACCGTACAAACCGGCGTTCCTCCCAGGTATTCTACTGTAACTGTGTCTCCCTCCTGCAATGTTACTACCTGCAGATAATCCTGAACCGGGACATCGAAAATCTCGGAATGTCCGTTTAATACCAGGTAGAAATGGGAATTGCCGTCGATAACGCTTTGCGCGATTCGCTGGATCGTTCCGGTGACAGTTTTGGAATCGCTCTCATTTCCGGCAGTGATTCCACTGGTATTCAGGAGTTTCACATAGGCATCCTGGCAGGCGGATACCGTATCTCCGATGGCAACATTCTGGTATTTCTGGATGTTTACCATCGCATATTTTTTTACCAGTCCGGCACCGTCTTTCAATGCCATAAAGTATGTTGGTTCATTGGAAATATTCAAAAGGATCGGGAAAGTTGCCTTGTATCCAAGATTCTGAACCTGCCCTTCCGCGGATCCCATCGCAGAATACTCTTCTGCTCCGTTTACTTTATAATATCGCGTTTCTCTGGTACGCTGATTGATCAGAACAAACCCTACGTTGGACTGATCTCCGCTGACAGAAGTTACACCGGTGTATACCCATACATCGTCTTCCATCGCCATGTAATTATATCCGTCTGTAGATTTCAGGCAGCCTTTCTGTCCGAAGATACTGTTGATATAACCGTGCACCAGTGTTCCATAATAATTATACTGTTGAATCAGAAGATCTGCCGGATTGGCACGGTCTACCCATTCCGGACAGTCTTTTAACGCGTAATCCAGGCATTCTCCCGTCTGGGCATTACACAGGACAACTCTGCCGATTGTTGCACCTCCAAAAAGTCCAATCGTATACTTCCGCACCGGGCAGACCCAGTAAGGAGTTCCATCATCATCGATTTCAAAACTCAGCTGATCAAAGATATAGGTCGGATAATGAAAACGGAGATGGCGGTAAATATTCCGGTTCAGATATTCTGCCTCGGAATAACGGATCGGTTTGTCCAGTTTTACCAGCGAAGTATCCTGCGTGGTCATATCGATCATAATATACGCCGGAATTCCCTGCGACTGGTTGGTCAGCCATTTGATCGGACTTGCGTAGACCAGCGGAGTCACGCGAACCGGTTTTTCCTGATAATTGATCTGCGAATACAGATCGCTGACCTCAAACTGAGAAACCATATCTACCATACTTCCCATTTTCCGGTTTCCAAGAATCATTGCACTGTCCTTGTCAAGCAACGGAATCTGACTGAAATTCACCGGCTGGATATCTTCCGAAAAGTCGCGTTCCTCGATGGTCAGCAGATTTCGATACTGTTTTGCATTTACGATGGGGGAAGATAAGATGCTTCCTGCTGCAAATACAAGCAGTTCAGCCATCAGTACGATGCCTACGATTTTCAGAAACTTGTTGCTTTTCACCTCACGGATGCTGGTAAACTTCTTTTTAGCCGCATAAGCTGCCAGAATCAATACGAGTACCAACAGGATAAAAATCCAGATTCCCGTAGAATGAATGTTGATCGCCGGGATTGTTACATAATAATAGATCCCCGCAAGAACGATCACCAGCAACACTAGAAGTGCTTTGATTTTTCCTTTTTTCATATTGTCTGTTCTCCTCTTTGGAACTGTTGTTTTTTGTACTATATCAGTATACGCTGTTTTTCGCAAGTATAACCCGCAAGAATTCAAGAATTCTTAAGGAAGTCGCGGTCACAGAAGTTCTAAAAATAATCGACATGTGTGGGGCAATATTTGCAAAAAATATCCGAAAGTGAACAAACTGTCAAATAGCCGATTCACTTTCGGATTCAGTATCTCGATTTGTTTTACAGAGATTCACACTCCGCATTAATCATATCTTCGGTTGCTTTCATTGCTTCCATTGTCATCGTCAGCAGTTTTTCCAGATTCCAGCCGAGCTGATCGGCTCCGCGCTGAATAACTTCTCTTGAACATCCTGCGGCAAATCCTTTGCTCTTGTATTTTTTCTTTAAAGATTTCAGTTCCATGTCTTTTGTGCTTTTTGAAGGACGCATCAGTGCTGCCGCCCAGATCAGTCCGGTCAGTTCGTCGGCTGCAAACAGTACTTTTTCCATCTCATGTTCCGGTGCTACATCAAGGGTAACACCACATCCGATCGTGATGCCATATCCATGGGAGACTACACTGTGGATGATATCTTCACCAACGCCTCCCTCTCTTAAAAGTTCCGGTGCTTTCAGGCAGTGTTCTTCCGGATACTGTTCAAAATCAATGTCATGCAGAAGTCCTACGATACCCCAGTATTCTGCGTCTTTGCCGTATCCCAGTTCGTTAGCATACCATTTCATTACAGCTTCCACGGTAAATGCATGCTGCAGATGAAACGGATCCTGATTGTATCTTTTTAATAATGCCAGTGCATCTTCTCTTGCTATATAGTCCATATTTTTCTCCTGTCCGGTGTGCACTGTGCCTGAAACACACCTCTAATTTCTCATACATAATGTATTGTTTACTTTCGCGCATGAATGTATTATAGCACGAAACTCCAGAAAATCCCATCAGTAAAAGCAGTTTTTCACTTCCTGTACAAAATGATCCGGCGTATCAAGAAAGCAAAACGGTTCATACTCCGTGTATGCAGACGGACGGCTGACAGTAAGCAGCTGTATTTCTTCGCCGGGAAGATCCGAGAGAAGTTCCTGCTTTAATTTTGCCAGTTCTTTTCCATGCATCATCTGGATTGCCAGACTGCTTCCACCCTGATTATTTTTCGCAATCAGATAACACATCCCGAAGCACCTCCTCACATTCACATTCTGTTCGGATTCTTCCTCTCTCGTACTCTCTTCGCATGGTAATTCCTACATTTGCCGGATAATGTTTACTCCATACATATTTATTCAGCCAGTTGTTCATCTGACGGTCATAGTAGGTATTATATTGAATCTCAATCGGGTAATGTCGGTGGCCATATTGATAATAGATATGCACACCGCGGTATCCGTCGTTATATGTTTTCCCGTTGGACATGTCTGCAACCGAAATATTCTTTGCTTCTCTCAGGCGCAAAATTTCCTCATAATTATCGCATAATGTCCGAAAACCGAGGATATCGTTAAATACCCGCTCTACCCTGCTTTCCCCGGATGCCCGCTGATATTTTCGCAGGGTCGCCTGGAAACTTTTGATGCGATAATCAATCGGAAGTTCGGATAAAATATCACTGGAATCATACCAGGCAACGATACTTTTCAGTTCTTCTATGAGAGATGGTTCATCCAGACAGCTGATTGACTGAGCCAGATTTTCTTCCAGTCTTGTTCGAAAGGACAACTTTCGCAGCAGGGCAAAAGACAGTCCGTCTTTCTTCAAAATATCTTCTACCATTGCTACTGCCCCCTGATTAATCTTCCAGAGTAACCTTTACTTTTTTACCCATAGCTCCGGCAATTTTTACCAGGAATTCCAGGCTGGGATTGTAATTTCCACTTTCAAAACGAGTGATGTTCGGCTGAGAGATTCCGGCACGTTTCCCAAGTTCGCTCTGTGTCAGTCCCAGTTCTTTGCGGTACTTTTTGTAAATATCGACGGTTCGCTGAATCGTCACTTTCTGCTGTGTTTCCAAAAGAATTTTTTCTCCATTTTCCATAATGATGTAATCCATTTTTTCACTTTCCTTTCATGTTTTTATCAATACCGTATGTGATATTCATAGAATAACCTATACGGTATGAAATGTCAATAGTAATTCGATACAAAATAAAAAAAGTACAGAAATCCAGGAAAAAAATCTTTTTCCTGGATTCCGTACAATTTTTAATCACAGAAATATTTGTTATTTTACATAAAGCATTTTTTCAGCATCTTCTGCTTCGGCAAATGGCCCTGGCACAGTTGCCACACCGCGGTGATTTCCGAAATAATCTTCGTCAAACCGGATCGGTGTTCCATCTGCATTTTCGAATGGCTGTTCCGGTTCGAAGGCATTCCCAAGCACCTCTGTGTTGATCATTCTTCCGGTAAAGCCTTTCAGGAAGTCATAGATATTGGTTTCCAGGTGATATCCGTCTTCTTTTTCCACCAGATCAACCTTCACATCCTCCCTGTTCTCTGCTGCGGTCAGACCATTCCTTTCCTTTTTCCATGCTTTTGCTCCTCCGAGATACACATTGCCCTCGCTCCATACCGGCAGGTGACCAAAGTGTACCGGTTCCAGTTTTACCATATCCACCGGTTTTGTAAAGTCAAACTGTGAGATCCATTCCTCATATGTCGGGTACTCATCGAATGTCCAGGTACCAACCAGACGGTTTTCCGTATCAAATCCATCATCGGAATCATGTGGTGTGATGACATCTTCTTTCGGCCATTTCTGTACAAAGATATTGTTATAGAAACGGTCATCCCCGTGAAGAATCGTCATAAATCCCATCACTTCTGTGCGATGCGGGATATGGTACGGGGTATATCTCCAGCCGGTTCCCTCACCTACACAGGTCAGAGATCCGCAGATCAGGTTATGTACCATGGCTACACCCTGTGTTGCAAAACGAAGAGCAGCATCAGACAGAAGAATATTGTTATCGATCAGTGTCGGTCCATGTCCCACTTCCACAAACAGATCCTGAGACATCATGCCACCTTTCAGATTGGTTGCACAGGATGGACGCTGGTTGTCATGGAGCAGGTTCTGGGTGATTCGCGTTCCCTGTGCTTCCCAGTCGCACCAGATACCCATGGTACAGTGATGAATGTGATTGCGTCGATAAGTGACATCAATGGCTGCATGCATCTTGATACCTGCAATCTCTGCACCGCCCTGTTCCATCATGTTGTTGATGTGATGGATATGGTTGTCTTCGATCACACTGAATACACCGCCCATACGACCGATGATACCACCCTGTTCACAGTGATGAATATTATTTCTGCGGATAATATGACTTCCTACCTTTTCTTTCAGCCAGCCATGATACTGTCCGCGGCATACGGCATCACGTTCCATCTGTGTCGGGCTTTTGACATATTTATATGTAAAATAATGATCATTATCCGGATCCAGGTATTTACCTACGGAAATACCTGCACATTTGCTGTTGGAGATATCACAGTCCTCGATGATCCATCCTTTGCTCCAGTGCGGACCGATCATACCGTCCTGAAATGCTGCCGGCGGCGCCCAGGTGGTTGCTGCCTTGCAGATGGTAAAGCCGCTGACTGTGATATAACTTACCCCTGTTTTGGAAGGGAAGAAGCATTCACGACGAACATTGATTTCTACCTCTTCTACATTCGGATCTTTTCCCTGGAAATTGGCGTAAATGATTGTTTCATCCGTTTCGGAATCCTGTTCGGTATACCATTTGTAGACAGACTCTTCCGGAACCCAGCTGCATGGATACACTTCTCCCCGAAGACACTCATCCAAAGTTACAGCTTCATACATGGCGCGACCGTTCAGATATACGCATCCGGTATGTTTGTCTGCTTTTGCAAAATACCAGTCTCCGTATACTGCTGTTGTATATGGGTTATAAGAACCGAACACGCTGTTTGCCACACGGCATACCCAGGTGCTGTCCTGATACGGTGTCCAGGTTTTGATCTCCTCCGCACCGGTGATCACTGCCCCCAACGGTTCTACACTGCGATAGGTGATCCGGGCATCTTCGTGTCCGGCATGGATCGGATCGACATATTCACGGTAGATTCCTGGAGCTACCAGGACTTCGTCTCCCGCCTGTGCAATCTTTGCAGCATCGTTGATTTTTCGAAAAGGAGCCTGTTTGGATCCGTTTCCATTGCATGCAGCATTTGCATCTACATAGATTTTCATGTTCATAACCTCCATGTTCTTCATATCGTATAAAAATCAGTCATTTTATAGATTTCTCAACTATGTTTTGAGAAATACGGCCATTTGTAGTCATTATACTATAGATTCTAAGTCAATAAAAGATAAAACTAACAGTTTCTGAAAATCCGTTTTCCGTACTTGAATTCAAAATGGCCGGTAAAGAAACTACACCGGGAGATTACGGTATTGCTCTATATTTTTCTCCTGATTTTCATCATAGATAAAATAATAATCGATCTGACCGGATCCCTGGGTGTAAACATATTGTCCATAGGTTCTCACATTACAAAACAGTACCGTACTTCCCGCAGCCACACCGAGTGCATATCCTTTATTGGACAGTACCAGTGGCATCCGAAGTTTTTTCTGTCCAAAAGAAATATAGCGTGCTTTGGTGGTCAGATCCATAAAATCTTCTGCGAGAACACCTTTCGATTTCAACCGTTCATTCTTATCCCAGGCAAAGAAATTCCAGGTCTGACTCTCCAGAATCAGCCGTGGCTCGGAAACATTCTCTGCAAGTAATTTTTTTCCGTCCCTGCTTATAAACTGCAGGGCACCGTTGGCTTTTTCTACCCGGATCAGGATCCGGTCGGTCAGAAGCTGAACCTCAGAACGGGACTCTTTTGCGCTCCATGCTACTGCGGTATCTGCTTGTGCTTTCCAGTTCGTATCCTGGATCGTACCGGTGACACCTTTTACAAAGCTGATACGGATCGTCTCCGGTGTGATCGGTGTCAGGCGAAGAAGTCCGGCTGCACTAGCGATCTCCAGATGCTGCTTTGTCTTTTTGACCCATTTTACAGAAAAATTCCCCTTGGAATGTCCTTTGACCTGAAGATGACTCTCCGGCGGAAAGGTTCCATACGTATACGGGGATGGATTTACCAGTCCCTCGATTGCGGAAGATTTTGGTTTCTTCTCCGTCGCTTTTTTCAGCTGATTTCTGTTTTTCGGAATCAGTGCCTGATGCACTTCAAATGGTTTTGGGATTTTTACCGGTGTTTCTGTCTTACGGATCTCCTGTTCCTTTTTCACCTGGATCTTTCGAGGACCCAGATAACTTCTTGTCTGCCGTTCCCTGTCTCCCTCTTCTCTACGCTGCTGTTCGATCTCTTTCTGCGTGTGTACAGGTTTTGCAAATTCTTTTGCTTTCTGCAGCGTTTTCACCTGGAATTCCTGCATATGTTTTTCTTTCGGCACTTCAGTCCCGATAATATCCGTAAGAGAATCCTGATACAGTACGGTAAGTTCATGGAGCGCACGGGTAGCGGCAACGTACAGTAGTTTTACATGACCGTTATCCTGGGGATATTGTTCTTTTGTCGGATTCCATAGAAGCACTGTATCGAATTCCAGACCTTTGGTATACACTACCGGGAGGACCATGATTCCCTCTCCGAACTGACTGCGTTCCGGTGTGTAGCTCATCAGATTCGGAGTATCCTGTAACAGATCCGACACCTCTTTGGCTTCCGTCTCATCGCGACAGATCACGGCGATTGTTTCGTATCCGTTCTTCTGCCACTCCTGAATCTGGTGTACTGCTGTGTCTTTCATCGTAACTGCGTCTGCAACAGCTTCCACCGTCACCTGCGCTCCGTGACGAATGATCGGTTCCACCGGATAAATCGGGAAATCTCCATGCCGAAGGATCTCCGTGGCAAATTCAGAGATTTCCACCGTGTTTCGATAACTTTTCCGAAGCAGTCCGAACGCATCGTACGTCCCCCGCAGAATCAGTCCACGAAGTTCTTCCCAGTCATTTAACCCCTGTCCGAAATGGATGTTCTGAGAAGTATCTCCCATGATCGTATAGGTGCATCCCCGCATACAATAGTGTAGACAACGATATACCATCATGCCAAAGTCCTGTGCTTCGTCGATGACCATATGGCTGGCTTCCCGCACCGGATCGGTTTCCTTGATCCGTTTATAGATATATGCCATCGCCGCAAGGTCATATACATCAAAGGATGTATCCGGTATTTCCACAGGAATTCCCTCCGCCTGCTGTGCACGGAGAAAATCCTGATAGAAAGTCCGCACGGAACCTTTCCATTTTCCGTTACCAAAATAAGTACTGTATTTTTTATCCAGTATTTTCCGTTCTTTTTCTGTGAAAGAAACTACTTTTCCCATGATCACATTTTCATAGCGGGCATACAGCATTTTATTCAACATCTGGATCTTGCTCTCCATCGAAAGGAGCGGATTGTCACGCAGATACTCCCGGATCATCGCAGGACGCATCAGCCGCACGCCTGTTTTTTCCATCACAATGGCTTCCTGCGGAATCTCCTGATTTTCGTATGCCTGACAGTACGCTTCCAGTTTTTCAAACCAGGCGGTACTTCCTTTCTGTTCCTGTAATGCTTCCTGAGAAACGGGATGAAAACTGTATTTTTTATCATCCCAATCTTCGTATAAGAGACGGACAAACAGCTCTTCCATCGTCATCTGACGAATCCCGTATACATCCAGCTCCGGCAGGACACCAGTGATATAATTCAGCAAAATTTTATTGCTCCCGATAATATAAAAATCTTCCGGGCGGAAATCCTCTTTGTAATTATAAAGAATATAGGAAATCCGGTGCATCGCCACTGTGGTCTTCCCGGAACCCGCCACACCCTGAACAATCAGATTGGTCTTCGGAGATCGACGGATCATCAGATTCTGTTCTTTCTGAATGGTTGCAATGATTTCACCAAGCACTGCTTTTTTGTTTTTGGCAAGGTATTTGGTCAGAAGTTCATCATTTGCCACCACATCCGAGTCAAAGTAGTCCTTCAACCGGTCATTTTCAATCTCATACGTCCGTTTTCTTTCCAGATCGATCGTATGCGAACCCTCGGATAGAACGGTATACGAACAGGGTCCAAGACCGCTTTCATAATAAACCGAGGCAATCGGTGCACGCCAGTCCAGTACTAACGGCTGCACATTATCCTCGGAAATTCCAATACGGCCAATATAATACGCTTCTCTTTGCTTTTTTCCTTCTGCAAGAAAATCAATTCTACCAAAATACGGTTTCTTTCTGGCTTTTTCCAGGCGCACCATATTCTGTTTATATTCTTTCAGACGCGCCGTAGCATTGTTCCAGAGTGTCAGACCTTCTTTATCTTTTGCATCGTAAACTTCCATCAGATCGGCAAGATCTTCATTTGCCTCCCGGATGGCTTTCCGCGCCTGTACCAGATGTTCCTGGGCAATCCCGATCACATATGCCAGCCGGTGTTCTTCCGCTTCTCTATCGATACCGGGAAGTTCAGTTCCATCCTTTTTCACTTTTTCTGTCATAGTTTTTCTCCATATTTTTATATTTTCTCACATACGACAGTGCCCATCCCCTGCAGATCTCTCGTATTTCTGCATTATATTTGCATAATTCGAAATGTTCCCTTATTGAAACAATGTTTTCATCTGATCCATCGAATCCACACACGCAGTCAGCATCTCCTGAAGTTCCGGCTCCGGTTTTGTCTGATCCGGTACCATAACAACCTGACAGCCTGCACGGTACGCACTGGTCACGCCGTTTGGTGAATCCTCTACCGCCATGCATGCAGATGGATCCAGTCCCAGCTGTTGGCAGGCATAGATATAAATATCCGGTGACGGTTTTCCGCACTTGACCATATTTGCACAGATGATCCGGTCAAAGTACTCGTACAGTCCGATCTGTTTCAGATATCGCGCCGCGCGTTCTGTATCCGTCGCTGTAGCGATCGCACGCTGGATCTTCTTTTCTTTCAGATATTCGAGAAGTTCTACGGCTCCCGGTTTGATCTGGATTCCATCCCGTTCCAGATATTCCTCCATCAGCTGTTTCCGATATGCACGGATCGCCGGATAGTCCAGATCCGGATCCTGAAACATTTCTTTCAGATGCTCCGGCGCATATGGCTGTCCCAGCGAACGCATGGAAAGTGCCTGCTCATCACTCATCGTATAACCAAAATGCGCCAGTGCCTGTGGCCAGCAGATCCGGTAATATTTTTCTGTGTCAATCAGTGTTCCATCCATATCAAAAATTACTGCTTGTATCATTCTTTGTACTCCTTGTCTGTTCTTTTCCTGTAGTTGCTAATATACCAGTTTGCATTGACAATCGTTCTTATATTTTACTACAAACCTGCACGAAAAGGAATAAGAAGATCGTTGATTTGACTGAGAAACCTGCGACTGCCAGCTTTTTCAGATACATCGCAGCATAAAAAGAACTCCTGCCAGCTCTGTTCGCCCGCAAGAGTTCCCGTATTTTCAGACAATAGTATGAAGTTGTTATTGACTGCATTTGTTGTATTTTGATTTGCTGATTCCTAGAATCACACCGAGAAACGTATCAATTGCCGTGATTGTTCCCACCAGCTGTTCTCCATAGGGAAGCCCCCAGATGCCAGCCAGTGCAAAATATAACGTTCCCAGAGCCGGCAGAAAATACATGGCGAGCCATTTTAATCGATCATATGTTTTGTTACTCATATCGCATTCCCCACTTCCTGATATGTCCCACCGCATCTGTGAGACGATACCCAGCTATCTATCTGATTTACCATATGCGTGAAATACGTTTTCGGTCACGCTTCTTATTTTGCAAGCGCAACTTTTTTGTGCTGTCCTCTTTCCGATGCTCTGTCGGTTATATCGGATGTTACCTCTGTTTTTTCTCGACTCCAAAGATAGCGATCAAAGAACACAGAAGCAGAAACATCGGATAAAACAGCCGTGGCATGATTTGGAAGGCGGAAATCTCATATCCAAGTTCATGTGCCGCCGAGATGGCTACCAGCATCTGTGCACCGTAAGGGATAACTCCTTGGAAGATACAGGAAAAAGTATCCAGTAACGAAGCTGTTTTCTTCGGTGTCACGCAGTATTCCTGGGCCATCTCTTTTGCAATCGGATTCGCCATTACGATTGCAACTGTATTGTTTGCAGTTGCAATATCCATCGTTCCGACCAGCAGTCCCATACCCAGCTGTCCGCCACGTTTTCCTTTGAAAATCCGGTGGATCCAGCCGAGCAGTGCATCAAATCCTCCATATTCCCGGATCAGCGCACACATAGCGGCAACAAGAATTGCCACTATACAGGTCTCAAACATGCCCGAGACACCGGATCCCATATTTGCCAGAAGATCGGTGGGTGTGGTATGCCCGCTGAGCAGCATGATCAACGCACCGGAAGCGATACCGGTAAGGAGAACAACAAATACATTGATTCCGATGATTCCACCAATCAGAACAAGTACATAAGGAAGTACCTGCAGAAGATGATAGGACTGATCCACTCTTCCATGAATCTCTGTTCGGAAAGACAGAATCAGGATCAGAACCAATGTGATCACTGCCGCCGGAAATGCAATCCAGAAGTTTTCCCGGAATTTATCTTTCATCTCACAGCCCTGTCCGTTACATGCTGCGATTGTTGTATCGGAAATAAAGGAAAGATTATCCCCGAACATTGCACCACCCATGACCGCTCCGACACAAAATGGAAGATCAAACCCGGATGCAGCAGATACCGCAACTGCGATCGGTGTCAGCAGGGTGATCGTTCCCACGGAAGTTCCCATCGCCACCGACACAAAACAGGCAACCACGAACAATACAGCCACCGAAAATCGTGCCGGAATCAGCGCCAGCATGAAATAAGCCACACTTTCCGCACTGCTTCTTCCGACAACACCGACAAAGCAGCCGGCAGTAAGAAAGATCAGGAGCATCGTGATAATATTCTTATCCCCCACTCCCTGCGCCATCAGCTCCAGTTTTTTATCAAAATTTACTTTCCGATTCTGTACACACGCCACTAAAATCGCCGCCAGAAACGCTACGACGATCGGCACGTTATAAAATCCCATCGGAATCTTTAACACATACTCAAACAAAATCCCAAGTCCCAGATATAATACCAGGAACACACCGATGGGAAGTAATGCAATTCCATTTTCTTTTTTCATGTTTGTTTTTCCTTTTCTTCTATCATTCATTTATATCAATATTCCACAACAGTGATCTACCTCATGTTGGATAATTTGAGCGATCCAGCCGGAATAGGCCTGTCTCTGCCGTTTAAAATTGATATCCTGATATTCCACTTCAATCTCCTGATACCGCGTACATTTTCTTACCCCAGCCAGAGAAAGGCATCCTTCTTCCGTCTCATATGCCCCTGACTTTTTGACAATCTTCGGATTATACATCAGAACATTCATAAATCCCATGTGCACGGCAATGATATTTTTCCGCACCCCGATCATATTCGCCGCCATACCGACACATTCTTCTTCATGTGCCTTCAAAGTATCTAACAGATCCATCCCCGTCTTCCGATCCGATTCCGTAGCCGGTTCGGATGGCTGGTTCAGGAAAAAAATATCTCTCATAATTGGTTTTACCATAATAGTCCTCCACAATACAAAACATCTCCCCATGGGACACATCACTTGCGTGAGAGGTGTGGGGAGCCCTGTTATTAATAATACCGTATGAAACTAAAAAAATCAATGGTACAAAATTTTCTTTAAACTGTATACCGATAAATGAAATTCCTCCGTAAGCTCTTTCAGTGAGCATCCATTTTTCTTTTTCTCACGGATTATCCGATTTCTTTCATCCAGTTCTTGTCTTATTCCGGTGTTGTTTCCCCAACTTTGTCTTGTACCATGTTTTTTCGGAATATAGATCAATTCTCCTGCACAATATTCCTGAACCTGTGTAAAGAGTTCTTCCGGCAGGATATCTTTTCCATTCAAATATGTCATGTTTTCTCTCCTTTGAATCAGAAAATTCCATAAGATATCACAAAACATATTTGCTGGCGATCTTTTCTTACTCTACATATCCAATCGCCGTTTCTATGTCTCGCGATATATAGAGTTCTGAGCCTATCATATTATTTGATTTTTTTATAAGTATAAGAATTTTACACATATTCCGTTTCCTTACTGATTTTGATACCTGATTGTTCCGTACTTCGTACTTTTAACTCTGGTATCATTATAATATACCTCAAAAGATAAGTAAATAAATTTATTGATACCATTTCTGCTGCATCGTATAAAGTCTGTAATATTCTCCTCTTTTATCCAATAATTCCTGATGCTTTCCAATCTCTGCTATTTCCCCGTCTTTCATGACAATAATCTTATCCACATTTTTGCAGATTCCAATCCGATGTGATACGATGATTGCTGTTTTTCCCTGAGCAATTTGCAGAAACATTTTTAATATACTGGTTTCCATAAGCGGATCCAGGGCTGCTGTTGGTTCATCCAGAAAAATAACACTGCTTTCTTTCAAGATTCCTCTCGCAATTGCAAGTTTCTGCCACTGCCCTCTGGATAAATCAATACCTGCAGGTTCCAATTTCCCGAGAGGTGTGTCCAGTCCGAGCCTTTTTAGTTCTTCCAGATGCACCGCATCCAGAACATTCTGTAATTCCATATCGTGAGAAATTCTGTCTAAATTTCCAAATCCAATATTTTCACGGATCGTCATTTCATACTGAAAAAAATCCTGAAATACCACTTTGATCACTTTTCCAATTTCGCTGCTGCTCAGATTCTTCAAATCACAATCATCAAACAAGATTCTTCCACTGGTTGGCTGATACAGTCCGCATAATAATTTTATGATTGTGGTTTTTCCGGAACCATTTTCTCCCACAACAGCAGTGCTTTGTGAAACATCCAGTTCGAAATTGATATCATGTAAAACTTCCTTTTCAGAGCAGGGATACGTAAAACCAACATGTTCAAATCGGATCCGACGAACAGGTTTATCCAGGCATCCTTTTTGCACTGGCATATTTTCCAGCCGAAAAAACGCGGAAAGATAAGACAGTTCCTGAATTTCTCTTGAAAAATTTCCGAACGTTTCCAGTAAACTGTTTATCGTATCGACAATGGTTAAGGTTGTCTGGAAGAAAGCCAGAAACATACCGATAGAAATCCGGCCAGTCATCGCACCATGTAGCAGCAATCCCACAGAACACAGATACCATAATGCAGCAAATATGCTTTTTTTCAGCAAACTTCTCTTTACTTTGTCCAGTGTTTCATCTTTTTCCTTTTCCAGTTTGCTGCTTTGCTTTTTCCAGAGTTTTTCTCTATAAGCCGCTGTCTGATAGACTTTCAGTTCTGCAAGACTTGTTTTCTCGGTCAGTAATTTTTCATAGTAAGAAATTTTATGTTCGTCTACGGTTTGTCTGGAGTATAAATCATACCACAGGCAGCCGGCTTTATAATTTTCATACAACATAGGTATCAAAAATACAAGAAAGATAACAATCAGCAATGATGACACCTGTTGAAAAATCAGCAAATAACCAATCAGTAAAATCACGATCTTAAGCATTTCACACAGTTTCCAATAAATCATTCTGATTTTCTCACCGGGATTTTGTGAGATTCTCGAAATGATATCATAGGTCTGCGAATTTTCATAGCAGCTATAATCCAGTTTTCTGTATTTTTGTACAATCTCTTTTTCCAGCCGATCCGTTATTTGCATATCAAAACGGATTTCCAGATAACGATCAAAGCTCATCAAAAGTATTTCTGAAAATACAGCGACTATAAATATTAATAAATGTGCATTCATTATAAACGCAACTCGATGCTCCTGTAATAACAGTAAGATATCATCTACCATCCTTTGTAGAAGCACAGTATTTACCGGAACAATAATGGCTGACAAAACAGAATTTAATACTTTCATACAGCTCCATAAACGACCGTATTTTGATAGGATATTTAAAATTTCTTTCATCTGCGTTTTCATATGATACCCGTCTCATTTCTTTTTAATGAAGTATAAGATCATTATACTTTTTCCGTTCGAAACGTACAGGATCGAGAATTGTTTTAAAAGATTTGTATACAAGAAAAGATTCCGAAAATATACTTTTCAGAACCTTTTCTTGCACTACATTATAATGTTATTCTTTTTTATATTTTTCAATTAAACACTGATGTTTTTTACTGATTTTATCATAATTAATGGCCACGAGTAAAATATCCCCTGTATAATTTAAAATCGAATCGGGATATCGTTTACTCTTTATTTGTTGTAAAGCCGTTTGTGCATTTTTATTCCATTTCAGTTCTACCACCAGCGCCGGATACACATTTTTATATTCTGGTTTGAGAATAAAAACAAAATCTGCAAATCCTGTAAAAAAATCAAGAACAGGATAACACCAGAGGCACGATTTCTCCTCTTTTTACATCGATCAATCCATGATCGGTCAGTTTCAATGCAGGACTTACAGGGAGTCCAAGCGTTCCCACAGACATGATCGGATTGTGATGCTCATATCCCAGTTTTTTCAGACTTTCCCGCACTTCTTTCAGTGCTCTTCCGGTCATCTCAATGGATGCCTCCGAAAGAATCCCACAGACAGGTAAGGCAAGTTCAGAAAGAATCTGTCTGTCTTTTACCGTAAGAAAACCGCCCTGTAATTCCCCGATTCTCTGTACGGCACACAACATATCTTTCGGGTCGTTTCCCGCAACAAACAGATTGTGATGATCATGAAAAAATGTAGTTGCTACGGTTCCCTCTCTCAGACACGAACCGGTCAGAAATCCATAACCGATATTTCCATTTTTTCCATGCCGCTCCAGTACCATCGCCAGCAGACATCCGCTTTCCTGCCAGCAGATTTTATGCTCTTTTACCTGCATAGTTACCAGTTTCTCTGTGGTCTGGGTGCGATCCGGATGTACTTCCATCACCCGCACCGTCACTTCTCCCTTTTCAATCGGAACTTTGATCTCAAAATCCGAAAGTGTTACTTCCGGAATGGAAACACTGTGATAAAAGTCTTCCGGGAATGCATACGGTTCTACGGGGAATGCCTGTCTGTCCTCTTTTTTATAGATAGCAATTCCATTTTTAAACACCGTTTCAAGCTCCAGTAATTTTGCCGGATCCTTCAGAAGGATAAAATCTGCCAGTTTTCCCGGAGCAATCACACCACGGTCATAAAAATGCATTCTCTGGCACGGTGTATAGGTCGCACAGTAAATCGCCTGTTCTTTCGGAAATCCCATCTCGATTGCTTTTTGTACTACGGCATTCAGATGCCCCTGTTCATATAAAACATCTGCCATCGTATCATCTGTCACAAAAGAACAATATTCAAATAAATGATTTTCACAGATATACGATAACACTTCCGGGTTCAACATCTTATCCTGGATCTCAAAGAACATTCCATTTTCGATTCGCTGTTTTACCTCTTCCAATGTATGCTCTGTATGATCTCCATTGATCCCCAGATACAGGAATTTCGCAAGATCCAAATCCACCAGAGACGGACAATGCCCTTCAATCACATATCCCGGATGCTCCTGCCGCAGATAATCCAGAAATTTTGTGATCTCCAGATGATTTTCCCGGATAATTTCCCGGTAATTCATAATCTCGCCAACACAGACCACATCTTTTTCACCAAGCAGATGCTTCATCGCCTCAAAATCAATCACACCGCCGGTGGTTTCCAGTTTTTCACTGGTCGATGGAACGCTGCTCGGAATCCCGTAGAAAATATCTATAGGCGCATCTTTTGCCGCAGATATCATCTCAAGGATTCCGCGAACCCCTTTGACATTTGCCATCTCATGTGGTTCGGAAACCACTGTGGTGACACCATTTTTTGCCGCACAGTTCCCAAAAGATCCCGGCGTTGTCATAGAACTTTCAATGTGCATATGGATATCCACCATACCGGGAATCATGTATTTTCCATCTGCATCGATGATATGTTCCGCATCAAACAGATTTTCATGTTTTCTGTCAATATAATAGAATTTTCCCTCTTTTACAGAAACATCTGCACCGATAAACTTTTTCAGATACGAATTAAAAACTTTCGCATTTTTTATCAGCAGCTGAATCTTCTCCATCTGTTTTCACCTCATTTATACAATAGAATAAAAATATAAGAGACAGACAGCCACAAGAACATACATCACCGGATCGATTTTTTTGATCTTACCGGTTGCAATCTTCATTATCAGATAGGCCGGCAGTGCCACGCAGATACCATTTGCGATGTTGTTGGCAAAAATTGTGAAGGTCACACACAAAAATGCCGGGATATACTCTGTGATATCGGAATAATCAATGTTTTTCATTGCACTTAACATATTGATTCCAATAAAGATCAGTACCGGACCGGTTGCTGCTGACGGGATCACAAGAGCCAGTGGTGCCAGGAACAGAGAAATTCCAAAGAAAATACTGGTAAAGATGACCGTAAGTCCTGTCTTACCACCTGCTTCCACACCCGCAGAAGATTCCAGATAGGTAGTCATGCTCGGCATACCGAACAGTGCTCCAAGACTTGTGGAAATAGCGTCCACTTTAAAACATTTATCAATACCCGGCAGATTGCCGTCTTTGTCCAGATAACCTGCTTTCGCTCCAACACCGAGAACCGTACCAAAAGTCGAGAAGAAATCCGGTACAAACAAGGCGATCAGGAACGGAATATAAGCAAAATTCAGTGCTCCAAGAAAATCAATATTCATAAACTGTTTGCCAATACCGGCCGGAAGAGAAAAGATCTGCTCCGGTGCATGTGTAACACCGAACGGAATTCCCACAATCGTAGTCAGTACAATCGCCAGAATCATGCCACCCGGAACATTCCGTGCCTTGATGACCATCAGAATCAGAAAACCAATGGCTGCCACGATAACGGACGGAGAAGCAAGATCACCGAAAGACAGGCAGTTTTTCGCATCATTTGCCACGATCAGTCCACAGTTTTTTGCCCCCAGAAGTGCAATAAACAGACCGATACCGGCACTTACTGACTGTTTCAGGCTGACTGGAATTACGCGTACAACGGCTTCCCGCAGTCCCAGAAAAGAAATGATAATAAAAAGTACACCACTCCAGAAGATAACACCCGCAGCAATCGGTGCACTGACACCCTCATTTGTGATCATAGATGCAACAATACCCACACTTCCAAGTCCCGGTGCCAAAGCAAACGGACGGTTGGTGTACAATGCCATCGCGCAGCTAGTCACGATAATCAGAAGAATCATAATCGTCAGAGTTACATGTTTGTCAAATCCGGCTCCGGACATGATGTTTGGTACTGTAGCAAGAATGTATGCCATAGTAACAAAAGTAGTCAGTCCGGCAAGAATCTCTGTTTTCACATTCGTATGAAATTCTGACAACCGAAACTGTTTTTCCAGCCAATTTTTCATTTTTTTTCCTCCCTCAATAAGATGTGTCTTGATAAGCTGATAGCAAGTATTGTAAAATATGCAGTAGAGGAAGTCAAATTCATATTTTACATAAATTTTATGCCATAACGGAATAGTCAGGGGGATTATATGAATTACAGTGAATTGTATTATATTTTATGTATTGATAAACACCAAAATCTTACCAAAGCAGCGCAGGAACTCTACATTTCCCAGCCCACACTCACCAAACATCTGCAGAAACTGGAACGTGAAATGGGAGCAAAACTCTTCAGCCGAAATGGAAATACTTATGTGCCGACCTATACCGGAAGAAAATACATGGAGTATGCCCGTAAAATCCTGCAGGTAAAACAGGACTGGGAAAAAGAACTGAAAGATCTGACGGAAAATAACGAAGGAGAACTGAATATTGCCGTTCCGCTGATGCGAAGCAGCTGCATGATTCCACAGATTATGGCGGAATTTTCAGAAAAATATCCGAATGTCAATGTCAGTATCTGGGAAGAGGCCTATTCCATCCAGGAACGGCTTCTGTTAAATGATCAGCTTGATTTTGGGATTTTTAATGAGACGAGGGAACATCCAAAACTGGAATATGAACTGTTAAAGAAAGAAGAAATTCTTCTGGTCATGCCACCGGATCATCCGTTGGTATCCTCCGGATATCAGTCCCCCTCCGACCGGTATCCGAGAATCGACCTGTCAACGCTTGCCAATGAGCCTTTTATTCTTCACTTTCCGGAGCAGACCACCGGAAAACTGGTTCTTGAAGCCCTGGATCGCGCCGGTATCCAGCCCCGTGTACCGGTTCGAAGCCGGAACACGGAGACCTGTGTAAAACTTTGTATGCAGGGAATGGGCATGTGTTTTACGCCGGAAACGTATCTGCAAAATATGGAATTTTCCAGAAAGCCGGCATGTTTTTCTGTTGGTGAAAAAGGAATCTTTACAACACTGAGTATCGCTTTTCGCAGAGGTACTTATCTTCCCAAATATGCCAGAGATTTTATTGAAATTGCACGGAATAAATAAGGATTTCACTGATACAACGGATGAGTTTTATACCATTTTCTATTATCGCTTCTGCAACAGCAGATTCAGCCACTTTTCTTCTTCCCTTCCCGGACGCACATCGCCGGTCACCCAGGATTCTGCTATGGAAAGTGTCACGATTTCACGGATGAATCTCTGGAAACTGCTCCAGGTGAAATCCGTGAAGTATCTGCCATTTCGCATCCCCTCAAACTCTCCGTATTTGAAAGAAGTATAGAGCCATCCGCCGGGACGCAGAGCATCCGCCATTTTTTGCAACACAGATTTTAATTCTGTTTTTTCCAGATGCAGAATCGAAGAGCAGGCCCAGATTCCATCATATCGCTCCAGAACATCCAGATCCTGAAAATACATCTGGCGCACCGGAATTCCTGTATATGTACTGGCGATTTTACACAGTTCTTCGGATCCATCAATAGCATCCACCTGATAGCCATGTTCCAGAAAGTACTTGGTATCTCTTCCGGAACCACAGCCAAAATCAAGAATTGCCGCTCCCGGTTCCAGTCTGCTTAAAAAACGATTCTGGGTATCTGTCAGATCTGCGTGAATTGTACTGCTGACAAAAGAACCGGCATTTTGATTATAATATTGTAATGTTATATCCTTGTTTTCTTTATACATATTTATTCCCTTTCTATATATAAATAAAATTATGCAAATCAAAAACAGCTTTCAGGAAACTGACACGTAACCCGGAAGCTGTCTGATTATTACTATTTCACCAGTTTAAATGTCTTCTTCAGCATAAAGAACATCAGAATCAGGAAAAACAATACATAAACGGGAAGCAAACCAACAGAAATATGGTTTGCAATCAGCCCAAACAACGGTGGCATGAAGGTAGATCCCACATATGCACTCGCCATCTGAATACCGATGATCGCCTGTGAATTCTTCTCACCGAAGTTTGCCGGTGTTGCATGGATGATGGACGGATAAATCGGTGCACAGCCAAGTCCCATAATGACCAGACCGACCAGAGCAAATTCATCAATAGATACCGGAAGCAACATGCCAATACAACCAACTACAATAATAGAAATGCCTAGACGGATCATCTTGTGGTCACCCATTTTTTCTGTAATAAAACCGGCCAGGAATCTGCCCAGTGTAATTCCGATGCAAAACAGGGAGGCAAAAGCCGCCGCACGCTCCGCAGAGATTCCTTTTGCTCCCACCAGATAACTGCTTCCCCACAGAATCACGGCAGATTCCAGTGCGCAGTAAGAGAAAAATCCAAGAAGCAGATTCGGAACGCCTTTGATCTTCAGTGCACCTTTGATGCCTACCATCTCTTCTTCTGCCTTTTCTTCCTGTGCCATTTCTTTTTTATTGACCTTCCATACCGGCAGTGTCACGAAAAGAATCAATGTAATTCCGATCTGGATAAAAGATACTATGCGATAGCCATTCTGCCATACGGAGGTGGTCAGCGCATAACTCATTACATAAGGACTGATGATCGTTCCCAGTCCCCAGAAACAATGTAGCCAGCTCATATGACGGGAATTATAATGAAGTGCCACATAGTTATTTAACGCAGCATCAATGGCTCCCGCTCCCAGTCCATATGGAATCGCCCAGAGACAGAGCATCCAGAAAGCGCTTGCCGTTGAGAATCCAAACAGCGCAATTGCAGTAAGCATGACACTGAACACCGTTACGATCTGTGTACCAAATTTCTTTGTCAGACGTTCTGACATCAGACTCGAACAGATCGTTCCGCCGGAAATAATCATCGTTACCATTCCCGCGTAAGACAACGGAACCTGAAAAGCTTCATGCATGACCGGCCACGCAGAGCCAAGAAGTGAATCCGGCAGACCAAGGCTGATAAATGCCAGATAAATTAACAGTAATAAGAATGTGTACATTATTTTTCTTTCCCCTTCCTTTTCATAACACAACCGACGATGGAAAGGGCGTCCCGAAGGTTTTCCATCGCCGGTTGGTAATTGTTTTCTATCTAATACTATACGTTAAAATATAAGACTTGTCACGGGGAAATTTTTGATTTATGAGAGAAAATTTGAACAGTTCTGTTATTTTGGATCCTCATTCCGTTTCTTGATATACCGAATAACAACATTCCCCATATCTTCTATGATCCGCATAATCTCACAAATTTCTTCCTTTGTAATCTGATCAATATGCACACCCCCGGTACACACCACGGTAGTCTGACATGCTGCACAGATCTGCTCGGAAAGTTTCCGGCACAGATACTCATCTTTGTGTCCGGTCAGATTCAGTACCGAAGATGTGGCACTGTAACTGCCATCGCCTGTCAGAGATGGACGTGGAATGGACTGAATCACACAGCCAATATGCGGCTTTTGTCCGCCTTCCACGCTGATCAACAGATCTTCTCCTATTCTCTTTACCCCCACACGCAACGGATATCCGCGCACTTCGCGTTCCACAGTGAAGATAGTTTCTGTACTTTCTACAATCCCGCCCATCTTCGATACTCCTTTGCCTCGATGCCAAATGGTTCCAGCAGTTTTGCGGCCAAATGATAGACCATCTCATCAATACTCTCCGGACAGTGATAAAAGGTCATCATCGGCGGAATGATCCGGACGCCCGGCATCATCGAAAGTTCCCGCAGATTCCGGAGATGAATCGGGCTGAGCGGTGTTTCTCTTGCCGCAAGCACCAGTGGGCGCTGCTCTTTGATCGTCACATCCGCGGCGCGAAGAAGAAGATTTTCCGCATAACCGCTGTGAATGCCGGCAATCGTTTTCATACTACATGGGACGATCAGCATTCCGGCTGTCCGAAACGAACCACTGGCCGGTCCGGCTCCGATTTCTTCCGGTTTTAACACATGATCCGCCAGCGCTTCCACTTCTTCTACTTTCCATGTTGTCTCTGATTCCAGCGTCAGACGCGCACTTTCTGTCATGATCAGATACGATTCAAATTTTTCCGATTCCCGGATAATTTCCAGACATTTGATCAGTAGCGGCTGACCGCTGGCTCCGGTAGCACCTACGACGATTCGCTTTTTCATTTTTCTACTCCTTGCATCATGATAGATTCCGGTTATTTATCGGTGTGTTTCAGCCATTTTTCCGGATCCACTTCCATAAAGTTTGCACGTTCAAACCGATGTTTCTGATCATATGGCACGGTACAGTCAAAAATCGTCTTGCAGGCAATTCCATGATCCCGGATACTGGAAGAACAGGTTGGATCATTGGACGGATCCAGTGGATGGCATCGAACACCCGGAATCGTAATGATATCCGCGTCTCCCTGAAAGCGGGTATTCATCGCCCACAGGACATCACTCATATCAAAGCAGTCGACATCTTCATCTACTAAAAATACATGTTTCAGTTCACTGAATGCCGAAAATGCCAGCAACGCAGCCTGGCGCTGTCTTCCCTCATCACTGGCCGTCAGTTTCTTAAACTGCAAAACTGCCATGTATTTTCCACCACCTGCGGAGCAGCAGTATACATTCTGTAATCTGCCCGGCATCGCTTTTTCTACCATTCCGTAGATACTTGCCTCTGTCGGAATACCTGCCATGGAAACATGTTCTTCACTGGGTCCGATGCAGGTCTGCATGATCGGGTCCTTCCGATGGGTTACAGCGGTTACTTTGATCAGCCAGCACTGATCACTTGCCGGTCCGGTATATCCCGGAAATTCCGGCATCGCATATCCAGTATGGCTATTCTGATCTTCCTGCACGCGGACATCAGGAATCACTTCGCCTTCGATCACATATTCCGCATTGGCAATCGCACGTTCTTTTACGGTAACACAGTCACACAGAACAACAGGTTCTTTTCGAAGTGCTCCGGCAACGGAAAGTTCATCATAGCCAAGTGGTGTTGTTGGCGGCTCGAAACAGGAACCAATCTCAATCGCCGGATCCACACCGATGCTGATAGATATTGGCAGTTTTTGTCCCAGAGCTTCCGCACGCTCTGCCATAGCTCCGATATGTCTTGCTCCCGGTGTAAAGAAAATGGATAACTCATCTTTTCCCTGGATACACAGACGATGGATCGTCACATCGTGAACACCAGTATCCGGATGGGTTGCATAGCACATGCCAAGTGTGATATACGGTCCGGCATCATCCGGTGTGTTGGTCGGTGCCGGAACCAGACGATACAGGTCAAAATCAGGATCTGTCGCTTTATGTACCACTTCCTGACACGGTGCTGCCTCCTTCGTAACAACCGGCGGAATCGGATTTGCCACGCTTTCGTATAACATCTTTCCAAGATCTTCCGGCTGGCAGTCCAGCAATGCTGCCACTCGTTTTCTGCTCGCCAGAAGCCCGATCGCCACTTTCGCCTCTGGATGACCTTTCACCTTGTTAAATATCATCGCCGGACCTTCTTTGGTCGGTCGTTTTACCGTACCGCCGGCGCCCACATAACGGTATACACCAGCCAGTTCCGCCATCGGATCCACTTCTACGTCTGTCTCAATCAGTTGGCCCGGCATACTTTCCAGAAGTTTCAGGGCACTTCTCAAATCTCTTACTTTCTGTTCCATACGATTGCTCCCTTTTTGTCATCTTCTTTATAAAATGCATTTCCTGATAAATTATTTTAAATAGATTCTCATAGCGAATCAATTCTTTTTGTGGTATGATTGATTCCAGAATGGAATGAAAAAGAAACGATGCGAAACCAGGAGGATTTTCCATGACTTTTGAACAGATCGACTGCTTTATCGCCGCTGTGCATGCAGATACCTTTTTTGATGCGGCAGAACTGCTCCATACAACACAATCTACCCTTTCCAAACAGATACAGAAACTGGAAAAAGAATTAAATCTTCAACTTTTTGACCGCAGCCGCCGAAATGCGGTACTGACACCCGCCGGAGAACTTTTTTATCAGGAAGCCCAGGAACTTTCCCGGCAATATCACCAGATGCTTCATCGGATGTCTCTGTATCAGACTGCCAAGGAACAGCAATTATCTGTGGGAACCCTTCCTGTACTTTCACAGTATCATCTTACCGGAAGTTTCCGCCTGTTTCAGAAAGAACACCCGGAGATTTCTCTTGCTCTTACCGAGGTGGAAGAAACCGAATTAATGGAAGGCATCGAAAAGAAGCGATTTGCCATGATTCTTGCCAGAGAATCTATGATCGGTACGGAACATTACCATTTTTTTCCTATTGCAACCGACCGGATCTGCGTCATGCTTCCGGCAGATCATCCACTGGCAACACGAGAAAAGCTTTCTGTTACAGCACTGACCGATCAGTCTTTTCTGCTGATGCACCCATACACATCCATTTATCAGCTTTGTATGCAGATTTTTCAAAATGCAGGAATTCATCCGTCGATTCTTCGTACCGCACGCGTAGAGTCTTTAATCAGTGCCGTTGCTGTCGGAGAAGGTATCAGTCTTTTTGCAGAAAGCAATTTCCATCTGTTTCAACATGCCGGAGTAGTGTCCGTCCCACTGGAAGAATCACCGGTACTCCGGATCGGATTTGCATATAAAAAAGCCGGAGAATATACTCCGGCCATGGATTGTTTTTTGCATTTTATAAAAAAATTACAAAAATAAATTATTTTCGACGTATGAATTCCCCGGTAACGCTGTTCTTATTTTCTGCAACCTGCTCCGGTGTTCCCACGGCAACGATCCTTCCGCCTGCTTCGCCGCCTTCCGGACCCATATCGATGATATAATCTGCGTTTCGTATCACATCCAGATCGTGTTCTATCACAATCACGGTTGCCCCCTGATCCACAAGTGCCTGGAACACCTGGAGCAGCGTCTTTACGTCCAATGGATGTAATCCAATCGTCGGTTCATCGAACACGAAAACGGAATCTGACTGCCCTTTTCCCATCTCACTGGCAAGTTTCAGTCTCTGTGCTTCCCCGCCGGACAGTCCCGGTGTCGCCTCACCCAGAGTCAGATAGCCAAGCCCAAGATCGCGCAATACTTCCAGCCGCTGCCGCACCACTTTCCAGTCTCCTGCCGCCTGAAGTGCCGTGTTCACATCCATCGCCATCATCTGTGGCAACGAATATCTTTTTCCCGGTTCCTTTTCATAGCAAACCTGCCATGCCGCTTTCGCATACCGGGATCCCTTACATTCCGGACACACCACATCCACATCCGGCAAAAACTGTACATCCAGTGTGATCTGCCCCGTGCCATCACACGCCGGACATCTGAGATTTCCGGTATTATAGGAAAAATCCTTTGCTTTGTATTTCATCCTTTTGGCATCGTCTGTTTTTGCGTAAATCTTCCGAAATTCATCGTGCACATTGGCATACGTTGCCACAGTAGAACGGATATTGATTCCAATCGGTGACGCATCGATCAGTTTCACATGGGAAATGCCTTCCGCAGAAACATTTTCCACGTGTTCCGGCAATGTATCCCCGTTCAGTGCTGCCTCCAGTCCCGGAATCAGGCTTTCCAGCACCATCGTAGTCTTGCCGGAGCCGGATACACCAGTCACAACCGTCAGCCTTCCTTTCGGAATATCGACTTCCAGAGGTTTTACCGTATGGATCGCATTGGTAGAAAGATGGATGACTCCCAGATCAAACATTTTTTCAGCATCCGTCTGTTCCCGTACTGGCGAATTCGTTTTCTGCGCTAAAAACGGACCAATCATGGAAGCCGGATTCCTTGTAATCTCAGGGATCGTTCCCTCTGCGATCACATATCCGCCGCCATTTCCTGCCTCCGGTCCCATCTCCACGATCCAGTCAGCTTCGGACAAAATCTGCGTATCGTGATCGACCAGAAGAACCGAATTGCCATCTGCGATCAGATCATGCATCACGGCATTCAATCCATTAATATTGGAAGGATGTAATCCGATGGAAGGCTCATCCAACACGTACAATACACCTGTCGTACGGTTTCTTACAGCTCTCGCCAGCTGCATCCGTTGCCGCTCCCCGGTAGACAATGTCGCAGCTGCTCTGTCGAGAGACAGGTAAGAAAGTCCCAGATCCATCAGTCTTTTTGCAGCTGTCTGAAAGGATTCGCAGATTGCCTCCGCCATTGGACGCATTTCCTCCGGCAAAGAATCCGGAACACCGGCAACCCATACAATCAGATCCTTTAAAGTCATCTGACACGCCTCCGCCAGTCCGATGCCGCGAAGTTTCGGTGCTCTCGCTTTTTCGGAAAGTCTGCTTCCCTGACACTGCGGGCAAATCTCTTCTTTCAGGAATTTTTCCACACGTTTCATGCCCTTTTCATCTTTTACTTTTGCAAGAGCATTTTTCACAGTATACACCGCATTATAATAGGTAAAATCCAGTTCTCCTGCCTGGTTCGAATTCTTTGCTTTATAAAAAATATGTTTCTTTTCCGCCGGTCCGTGATAAACAATATCTTTTTCTTTCTCCGTCAGCTCGCGAAACGGAATATCCGTGCGAACACCCATTTCCCGGCACACATCTGTCATCAGTGACCACATCAGACTGTTCCACGGTGCAACTGCCCCGTCATCGATACTAATGGAATCGTCGGGTACCAGAGAATCGATATTTACCGTCCGTACCCGCCCGGTACCGCCACATTCCGGGCATGCCCCCTGCGAATTAAATGCAAGTTCTTCCGCACTCGGCGGCTGCACCTGTTCCCCACAGATCGGACAAAGAATCTCCTGCTCCGCTGCCACTTTTAATGTCGGCTCCACATAATGCCCAGTGGGACACCGATGTGACGCCAGCCGCGAATACATCAGCCGCAGACTGTTCAAAAGCTCCGTTCCCGTACCAAACGTACTCCGGATCCCCGGAATCCCCGGCCGCTGATGCAGCGCAAGCGCCGCCGGCACATACAAAACTTCATCCACCTGCGCCTTCGCCGCACCTGTCATACGTCTTCGCGTATAAGTAGAAAGCGATTCCAGATACCGCCTGGAACCCTCCGCATACAACACCCCCAACGCCAACGACGACTTCCCCGAACCGGACACACCTGCGATGCCTACGATCTGGTGCAGGGGGATATTTACGTTTATGTTCTTCAGGTTATGGACTCTGGCGCCTCGGATTTGGATGTATTTGGGGTTGTTATCGTGATTGTTCATTGGTTGTTCTCCTTTGGTTGATAACTGTTATTTAAATTAAATCGTGATATTCTTTGTAATTTCTTACATATTGATTGACTTTTGATAGAAGTACTTTATGAAGTTAAGAAATGGGTTTGTTACCGTACAGCGATTGCTCAAACGGGGTGCTCGTTTCTTTTTTATATTTATCTTACCAATAAAAATTTTCATCCAAAGTATGCTGAATCAGAATTTTTATATTTTAGTTGACTTTTGACCAAAACTAATTATAATAGAATTAAGAAATGGGTTTTGTTACTGAGTAAGGTCGTTAGACCCGAAAAGGATGCTCGTTTCTTTTTTTATTTTCATAATATCATATAAATAGTATTTTCCATCAGCATCATGTCTTACTAACATCGCAACATCAAAAACATTATATCTTTCAATTTTCCCATCATCTCCAAATACAGGAAGCGCAAATTTGGAATCATATGTATACCAACCATATTTTGCATCTTTTATATGTTTCTCTTTTTGATTATTTGCATATGTTTCATTAGTTGCAATTTCTAGTAATTCTGGTAAACCTTGTGCTGCATTAGCTTTGGCTTTTGCATTTGCGCCTTTTAAAATTCTTGTATACCCAGAATGTGCATATTCATCTGGAAGATCATTTCCAATATATACAATTTTATTACAATCTTCTATTTGATAGAATTCTCCAACATATTGTCTCAAATATGCTTCAACTTCATTCCAGTTTACTGACCGTTTCCCCTTAAATAAAATATCATGAATAAATACTGTTTTCTGACCATCAAGATCTTCAATTACATTTACTTTTCTCTCCAAATTTTCCTCCTCAATCGCGCTTTTAAACGCATTGCGTTATATAAAGGTTAAAATAAAACTATTTCTCTTTTTCTGCAACTCTTTTCTCAATTTCCGCCCGATATTTCATCAATCTTAACAAATAATCCGGAAGTTCTCTCTTCTCTGCTTCCCAATCCTGAACCGTTCGATACGGAATTCCATAATAATCACTAAACTCTCTCCGATTCATTCCCATCTTTTCACGTAATTCTTTGACTTCTTTTCCTCTCCCCATTTTCTCTCCTCAAAACTAGCGCAATGCGTTATTTCCTATCATTTTAATATAGCAAATTGCTTGTGTCAACGTATAATTTCATAAATATGGTGTGTAAACGTCAAACCATACGCCTGTGAATAAACGAACGCCGCTTCATCAGCGGCGTGGTTTTCTACATTCCTCTGGA